>NZ_CP053085.1:0-647386 GCF_013004105.1 Gemmatimonas groenlandica | reverse complement strand
CAAGACCGGTGGACGCGCCGCAGGCGCCGGCGGCGAGGGCTTGCTCCACCATGCGCACCATCCGCTGCAGTTCGTCGGCGGAGGCCTTGCGATCATCATCGCCCACTACGGCGCCGCGTACGCTGCCCAGGCCGATCATCGCGGCCACATTCACCGCCGGGCGCGCCGCCTCGAGCGAGGCAGCCCACGCCGTGAAGCTGCGCGCGCCATCCCCTTGAAAGCGCGAACTCCCATCGGCCCCCGCCACGATGGTCGTGATCCCCTGACGCACTAACGACTCGGCCCGCGGGTCGTCCAGCAACGACCCGTCTCCATGCGAATGGATATCGACGAAGCCCGGTGCCACGGCAAGGCCGCGTGCGTCGATCTCCTCCTCACCAGCGCCCACGATGCGCGGGGCAATCTCGGCGATACGACCGGCACTGATCGCGATGTCGGCCACGCGCGGGTCGCCGCCGCTGCCGTCGTAGATGGTGCCACCGCGAATTACGAGATCGTGCGCGGGGCGTCCCGGGCGCACATTGAGTCCGAAGCGCGCGTCGTTGGTCGCGACCGCCGCGACGATACCGGCCGCCTGCAGGAATTCCCGGCGGGTGCTCATCGCTTCGCTCCCGCACCGAGCACCACGCGTCCCGGCTTTGCGCCGGTATGCTCACCGTCCTTCAGCACCTGTACGCCATTCACGAACACGTGACGCATGCCGCTCGCGTACTGGTGCGGCTGCTCGAAGGTCGCGTTGTCGCGAATGGTGGCAGGATCGAACAGCACCACGTCGGCGAAGTAGCCCGGCTTGAGCATACCGCGGCGCGCCAGTCGCAAATTGCTCGCGGGCAGCGCCGACATGCGTCGCACCGCTTCCTGTAGCGTGAGCACCTGTTCGTCGCGAGTGTACTTGCCGAGCACGCGGGCGAAGCTGCCGTACGCCCGCGGATGCGGACTGCTCTTCAGAAACTTGCCTTCCGACGCCAGTGAACCGGCATCGGAGCCGATGCTCACCCACGGCTTCTTCAGTTCCTTCGCGATGTTGTCTTCGTCGATGATGAAGTAGATCGTCCCGACGCGCGTGCCGTCTTTCACTACCAAGTCCATCGCCGTTTCTTCCGGCGTGGTATTCCGCAGCTTCGCGACCGCGGCGAGCGTCATGCCCGTGTACTGCTTGAGCGAATCGGCCTTGAAGCCTGAGAGCACGACGCGTTCCGGCGAACCCGCCGCCAGCAGCAGGCTCTCCCACTTGTCGGTGGGCGCGCGCATTTCCTCCGCGACTTGCTTACGGGTAGCGGGGTCCTGCAAGCGCTTCGCCCACGCCGCGTAGCCACCCTCCTGCACCCACGGCGGCATCGCCGCGTCGAGTCCGGTTGCACCAGCCGTATACGGGTAAATGTCGGCGGTAATCTCCAGCCCTTCGGCGCGCGCCGCTTCGATGCGCGCGAGCACCTTGTCCATCTTCGGCCAGTTGCTCTCACCCGCCGCCTTCAAATGATAGATCTCCGCGCGTACACCCGCCTCACGCGCGATGGTGATCAGCTCCTCGACGGCTTGTTCCAGACGCGCGCCTTCGCTGCGCATGTGCGAGATGTACATCCCGCCAAACGGCGCGGCGGCTTTCATGAGCGCCACCAACTCCGGCGTCTTCGCATAGAAAGCCGGAGCGTAGATCAAGCTCGATCCCACCCCCAGCGCCCCTTCTTCCATAGCCGTGCGCACTTCAGCCTGCATCGCCTCGAGCTCCGACGCCGTTGGCGCGCGATCATCCCAGCCGACGTGATTGATCCGCACCGTCGTCGCGCCGATGAATGACGCGATGTTGGTGCTGATCCCCTTCTTCACGAGCGTGTCCTGATAGCCGCGCAACGTGCGCCACGTGATCGGGAAGGTGATGTCCCCCTGCTGCGACAGCATGTCCGCCCGCAGCGTATCCGAAAGCGGCCCCATCGAGTCGCCTTCGCCCATGACTTCCAGCGTAACGCCCTGCCGGATATCGCTCTGGCTCCGTCCGTCTTCGATGAGCGATTCGGTGGCCCAGCTCAGCATGTTGATGAAGCCTGGCGCCACGGCCAGTCCCTCGGCCTTTACCTCGAGCTGACCGCGCCCGCTCACCGTTCCGATGGCGACGATGGAATCGCCACGAATGGCCACGTCTCCCGTCATCGGCACGCCACCGGAACCGTCGTAGACGGTACCGCCACGAATCACGACGTCATACTCGGACGTGGCCGCGCAGGCGGCCAGGAGCAGGAGGGTCGCCACGTGATGGGCGACGCGAAAAAAGTGGATGCAACGGGTCATATGGGGAGGTTACGCGTTTCGGGCGCCCGCCGGAACCATTCGCCCGGTTCACGGGATTTCCCTCGGCGCCCCCCGTCCCGCTAGGTTGCGACTATGGCCAAGTCACCTACTCCCTATCGCGCACTGACGCCCGAGCGGCGCTTGTCGCTCGTCACGTCCGCCCTCGCCAAGCACAAGGGCGCGCGCACCCTGTACTCGCAGCGCCTCGCCTCCAAGGGCGGCGGGTTCCGCGCCGCCACGCTCATGTCGTGGCCGGTCGACAAGCTCGCCCGTGAATTCGTGCGCCTCAATGCGCAGACGCCGCAGGACGAGCTGGAACTGCTGCAGCTGCTCTATGTCGATCTCGAGCCGCAGATCCAGATCACCTTCCTCGATACCGCCGGCGTGAAGCACGAAGCCGGTGTGATCCCGGAAGATCTCGAGCCGCCGTATGCCGACGCCGAGGCGGTCGCCCGCGGCGCCGCGGCCGTGCTCACGCAGCACGGAGACGAAGGACGGCACTACCTGCGCACCCTCGTGGTGTACAATCTGCCGTCGTGGCCAGGGCTCGATACCGAGCTGGCGAAAACAGAAACGGCGAGCTAACGCTCGCCGTTTCGTTCACCGCATTCCGCCGAACATCCCGCCACCGCCGCCGAATGGCATCCGGGGGCATCCCACCGCCCCCCTTGCCACCGGCGCCGCCCGGGCCGCCGCCCATCTTCTTCATCATCTTCTGCATTTCGCGGAACTGCTCGAGCAGCTTGTTCACCTCGCTCACCGGGCGACCGCAGCCCTTTGCGATGCGCGCACGACGTGAGCCGTTCAGGATCTCCGGCTTCTTGCGCTCCTGCGGCGTCATGGACAACACGATGGCCTCGATGTGCTTCATGCGCTTCGGGTCCATCTTGACGTCCTTCAGCATCTTCGAGTTCACGCCCGGCAGCAGCTTCAGCAGATTCTCGAGCGGTCCGAGCTTCTGCATCTGACGCATGGCCGTGAGGAAGTCCTCGAGGTCCATGCCTTCCTTGCGGACCTTCTTCTCGAGCTTCTTCGCTTCGGTGGCATCGAACGTTTCCTGCGCCTTCTCCACGAGCGACACGATGTCGCCCATCTGCAGGATACGACCCGCCATGCGCTCCGGATGGAACTCCTCGAGCGCATCCGGCTTCTCGCCGACACCGATGTACTTGATCGGCTTCTTGAGCACGCCGTAGATCGAGAGCGCCGCACCACCGCGCGCGTCGCCATCGAGCTTGGTCAGGATCACGCCGGTCACGTTGAGCGCTTCATCGAAGCCCTGCGCGATCTTCACCGCTTCCTGACCCGTCATCCCGTCGGCCACGAACAGGATTTCGTCGGGCTTGATCGCGGCCTTGAGCTTCTTGAGCTCGTCCATCATATCGGCGTCGATCTGCAGACGACCCGCGGTGTCGATAATGACCACGCGATCGCGCGCGCGCACGCCCTGGTCGATACCGGCCTTCGCGATCTTGACCACGTCCTTTGTGTCGCGATCGGCGTACACCGGCACGTTCAACGCCTTGCCCAGTGTCTCGAGCTGATCAATAGCGGCAGGGCGGTAGACGTCGGCCGCCACCAGTCGCGTCGACCGATTCTCGAGCATCAACTTGCGGGCGAGCTTGCCGGCGGTGGTCGTCTTACCCGACCCCTGCAGGCCGACCATCATGATGATTGTCGGCGGCACGGTGCTCATCTTGAGCCCCTCGCGCCGTTCGCCGAGCATCGCGGTGAGCTCGTCGTGGACAATCTTCACCAACTGCTGAGCTGGCTGGATCGTCTTGATCTGCAACACGCCGACGGCCTTCTTCTCCACCCGTTCGAGGAACTCACGGGTAAGCGAGAAATTCACGTCGGCTTCGAGGAGGACGCGGCGAACCTCGCGCAGCCCTTCCTTGATGTCGGCATCGGTGAGAACGCCACGTCCGCGAAGCTTCGCGAAGACGTTCCCGAGTTTGTCTGAGAGCTCGTCAAACATAGACCTGAAAGGCTAACGGACCGGGTCGCGCCGTACAACTGTTTCGTGCCAGGGGGGTGACGGAACAGGCCACCCATGACGCAACTTGCGTCGGAATCACGCGTTGTAAGCCTTTCAGCCCATCCTAGATTGGCTGTGTTCGGATCACGCTGTCACTTTCTTCGCCCGTCACGTGTCACGATCGAATCCGCGGTTTCCCGGCATCCCGATGCCTCGCGGCCAGCGCAAGGAAGAAATTCTTCGCGCCGAGCTGCCCCCGACGCTGCCCTTGATGGCGCTGCGCTCCACGATCGTGTACCCCTTGGGAACGATCGCGGTGCAGATGGGCGCCCCGGAGAACCTCGCGCTGCTCCGCGCGCACGAGGAGTCCGGCTTGGTCGTCGCCTTGGTCGTCGCCTCCGGTGATGGCGATGACGCCATCGATCCGCACAACTTCATCGGACGCGTCGGTGTAGCCGCCCGCGTGCACGAGCGGATCAATCTGCCCGGTGACACCGTCCAGATCACGCTGCAGGGACTTCGCCGCATCACGATCGACGCGATCGATCAGGTGAATCCGTTCGCGATCGCGCAGATCCAGGGCGCCAAGGAAACGCCTGCTGACCCGATTGAGCTCGACGAGCTCGTGGCGCGCACCGTGTCCGCTGCCGAAACGTTGGCCGAGTTGGTGGACCGTATTCCGAACGAAGTGCCGCAGATCCTCAAGATGAATGTGTCCGATCCCGGACGCTTCGCCGATCTTGCGGCTACGAACATGAATTTGCGCATCTCCGACAAAGAGGAGGTGCTGCAGCGTCTCGACATCGGTCATCGCATCCGTTTCATCCTCTCACGCCTCGAGCGCGAAGTCGCCCGCGCCCGCGTGATGGAAGACGTGAAGAAGCAGACCGAAGTGAAGATCGAGCAGCATCAAAGGGAGTTCTATCTCCGTCAGCAGCTGCGTGCGATTCAGTCCGAGTTGGGCGAAGCCGATCCCAATGAAAAGGAATCGGTCGATCTGCTGAGGCGCATCGAAGAGGCGCATCTTCCCGAGAAGGTGGCCACCGAAGCCCGCCGCGAAACAGAACGGTTGCGTATGCTCTCGCCGGCTTCCAGCGAGTATCACGTGCTGCGCACGTATCTCGACTGGGTGCTCGCGCTCCCTTGGCACCAGCGCAGCGCCGACGATCAGGAGATCGTGCTCGCCAAAGTCGAAGATGCGCTCGGCGATCGGCACTACGGACTCGATGAAGCCAAGGAGCGCATCATCGAATACCTCGCCGTGCGGAAACTGCGCGGTGGCGATCCCACCGGTCCCATTCTCTGCTTCGTTGGACCGCCGGGCACCGGCAAGACCTCACTCGGTGAAGCGATCGCCAACTCCATCGGACGCGAGTTCTATCGAATCTCGGTGGGTGGCGTTCGCGACGAAGCCGAAATCCGCGGCCACCGTCGCACCTACGTGGGCGCCATGCCCGGCCTGCTCATCCAGGCGCTGCGTCGCGTGGAAGTGCGCGATCCCGTCATCATGATCGACGAGATCGACAAGATGAGCAACGGCGGCAACGCGGGCGATCCCACCGCCGCCATGCTCGAAGTGCTCGACCCATCGCAGAACACCACGTTCGTCGATCACTATCTGAACCTGCCGTTCGACCTGTCGAGCGTCTTGTTCATCTGCACGGCCAACAATCTCTATGACATCCCCGGCCCGTTGCGCGATCGCATGGAAGTGATCCGCATCGCCGGCTACACGATCGAAGAAAAGGTCGAGATCGCACAGCGGTATCTCATGCCGCGCTTGCTCGAAGATCACGGCCTCACCTCCGACGATATTCACGTGCCGGAGGCCACGCTGGGGTTCATCACCAGCCGCTACTCGCGTGAAGCTGGACTGCGCACCTTCGAGCGTTCGCTCGCGTCGCTGCTGCGCAAGCGCGCCCGCGCCAAGGCCGACGGCGACATGAGCGCGTGGGAGATCGGCATCGATCGCGCCGAGGAGATTCTTGGCACGCCGCGCTTCTCCATGGAAGAAGCCGAGATGGAGCCGGAGATCGGCGCTGTGACCGGCCTCGCCTGGACCAGCACCGGCGGTGACATCATGACCATCGAAGCGTTGCGCATGCCGGGCAACGGCAAGCTCACCGTGACCGGTCAGCTCGGCGACGTGATGCGCGAATCGGTGGACGCCGCGTATTCGTTCGTGCGGTCACGCGCGACCACGCTCGGCATCGAGGACAGCGAGTTCCGCGAGTCCGACATGCACCTGCACTTCCCCGCCGGCTCCATCCCGAAGGACGGCCCATCGGCCGGCATCGCGGTCACGCTGGCCCTCGCCAGCGCGCTGTCACGTCGCCCCGTGCGTCGCGATCTCGCCCTCACCGGCGAGGTCACGCTGCGCGGCCGCGTGCTCGAGATCGGCGGCGTGAAGGAGAAGGTACTCGCGGCGTATCGCGCCGGTCTGCGCGAAGTCATCATGCCCAAGGGCAACGAGAAGGACGTGCGCGACGTGCCGCAGGAAGTGCGAGACAAGATGGCGTTCACCTTCGCCGCGACCATGGACGAAGTGCTGCACCTCGCACTGCTGCCGCACGCCGATGCGCATCCGGCCGACGCGATGCCGCTCAACTCCAGCAGTGCGGTCGTGGAGAGCGACGGTCCGGCGGTGACAGCGGCCGATACCTGGTGACGCACCAAGCCTAACGGTTCAGCAGCAGCCCAACCGAATACAGGATCAGTCCCACCAGTCCGCCCACAATCGTTCCGTTGATTCGAATGAACTGCAGATCGCGCCCGATCTGCAGTTCGATTTTGCGGGAGGTCGCATCGGCGTCCCACGCCGCCACGGTCGCCGATATGAGCTTCGCGACTTCCTCACGCGCCTGCTCCACCGAGTACGACACGATCTCCACGATCCAGCCGTTCACCTTGGCCGACAGCACGGGGTCCTCGAGCACCTTCTGGCCCAGTCCGGCCAGCCACTGCTCGAGTTGATCCGGCTCTTTCTCCGCGTCGTCGGCCAGCCGCTCGGCGTAGTTGGCGAGCTTCTCCTTCACGTCGCCCCACACTTCACGCGAGAAGTCCGCCACGCCGGGATGCGCCAGCACATCGAGCTTGATCAGCTCGAAGCGCGCGATCGTTTCCGGATTCTCGCGCAGCGAGAGCACGAACCGATCAACGGCTTCATCGTAGCGCTGGCGCAGCGGATGATCGGGATCGGCCGCGACGGCCACCAGCGTCTTTTCCACGCCGCTGACGATCTTGTCACCCACGCGGCTGTCCACCGCGCCCGGTACCCACCACGGGCTCTCCGCCTTTACCTTCTCGCGGATCATCGCCTCGTTCTCGAACAGGAACTTGGCCGCCAGGCGCAGGGCGTCGTCGAGCAGCGCCTGGTGACGTCCGCCGGTGGTCATCAGCTCGAAGAGGCGCGCCATGAGTGGAGCCGCCTGCATGCGTCGCAACCGCGACACGATGCCACGATCGACCATCTCTTGCACGTCTTCGTCGCGCATCACGCCCACCGCTCCGGACAAGCCGTGCGCCGCGTGACGCGCCAGACGTCGGCTGTTCTCCGGTCGCGCCAACCACTGCGCGGCGCGGTCGCCCAACTTCATCGCCGCGATCTTGCCGGCCACCACTTCGCGCGTGAGGAAGTTGCGCTGCACGAAGTTGCCGAGCGCCGTGCCGATCCGGTCCTTCCGCGACGCCACGATAGCCGTGTGCGGAATCGGGATGCCAAGTGGATGCCTGAACAGGGCCGTCACGGCGAACCAGTCGGCGATGCCACCCACCATGGCCGCCTCGGCGAACGCCCGCACGAAGCCCAGCCACGGATACTGCGACTCGAACCACCGCGCGACGACAAACACCAAGGCGACGACGACCAGCATGAGCGTGGCCACGCGCTTCATTTTGACCAGCCGGACGCGCTTGAGTTCGTCGTCGGGCGTGATCTGCAGCGCGGCCGGCACTGCCGCCGGCTGCACCGCGGCCGAATCCGTGACCGGCTCGATCGCCATGCGGTTAGCGGGCGACGGTGATGCCGGCCAGGTCGATCAGCGTGGTGCCGATCTTTGCGGGAGTGTCCATGTAGATCACTACGGGCTGGCCGTTCACCTGTTCCAACTTGAGCGACACGGTACGCGCCGGGCGCGTGCCCTTGGCCGGCACATCGTACTGCCGCGACGTCGCGCCGGCCGGGAATGCGATGCGTGCCAACTCGTACCGGCGACGCGCAGCGTCACCCATCAAATCGAGAAAGTCAGCCGCATCCACCGCCGAATCCCACGCCGTGGCCCACACCAACGCATCACCGTCCGCCGTGCGGATCACCGCAAACTTGTCGCCATCGCCACCACCGGCACCGCGGCGGGCCAGCGCCTCGTCCTTGAGATGCTGAACTAGCATCAACCGCGTTTCGAATTCGCCGAAGCTGTTGCTGTACACCACCGTGCCCGTGCGCGGCGCGGGTAGGGTGACCGCGACCGGCAGATCGCGCGTGGCTTTGGAGTCGGTGAAGTACGCCGCGTCGTTCAGGATCTGCTTGGTGGAGATCGGCAGGTCCAGCAGCAGCTCCTTCTCCGGCCGCTTCTCGATGAATCGCCGGACGAAATCCGCGCCGCCGAGATACGGGAACAGCAGCCCTTCGCGCACGGCGCGCGGAGCGGCCGAGAACACGGGCATACCCGTCTGTGCATCCTTCATCGCATCGCGGATGCGATCCCAACCGCCGGGCATTTTCAGCATCGGTCCGGCATTCGGATCCATGCGCAGCTGCAGGAAGACCGCCTCGCCTTCAAGCACGGCCTGCGCCGCCGCCTGACGATCGGCGTTATCCACCTGCGCCTGCACCGAGTCGATCTTCACGTACTGGTCCTGCAGCGCGTGCACCAGTTCGTGCGACACCGTCTGTCGCAGCAGCGCCGGCGCGGCACCATCGACGACGTACAACACCTTCGTGGCGGGATCGTAGTAGCCCACGATCTGCTCCTCGAGCAGCTTCTGCAGGAGCGCCAGCAGGTTCATGGTGTCGGGCACCATGCCCAACAGCTTGTACGCCGACTCCTGTCCAGCCAGCTGCGCGCGCGCGCGCTCACTCTCTAGCTGCTGCCGCACGAACTTCCCGACTTCGTCGCGCGTGCGCGACTCGATCTTGGGAGGCGTCTTGAACGGGAGTCCCGTTTCTTTTTCGATCTTCGGGACGAACTCGGCGACGAGTTCGGCGTACGGCCCTTCCCCCTTCGCCTTCTTCTCACCGCAGCCGGCGATCGTCGTGAGCGTCACGCCGGCGCCCAGCAGGCAGGCAACACGAACGGTGCGACGACGTGTCGAAGCGGAAAGGAGGGCTCGCATCAGATTCGATATCAGGTCGGGAACGCGCGCTGCAGATACCACGCGATAAGGGGTTCTCCCCAAAGCAAGACGAGCATCGCGGCAGGCGCAAGGAACACTCCGAATGGCACATCCGGGAACTCGAACTCGGCGTCCGTGCCGCGCGTGCGCCATTTGACGATCGGCCCCACGATGAGCAGAAAGACCGCCGCCCCCACGAACGCGCCCACGATGATCGTGAGCAGCGACCGCTCAGCCCCGAGGGCCGCACCGACCACGGCCATGAGCGTCGTGTCACCGAATCCCATCGCTTCACGCTTCATGATCACTTCGGCCAGCCAGCCGATGATCGTGATCGCACCCGCTCCGGCACAGGCGCCGATGAACGCCGCCCAGGGCGACGCGAAATGCGAGCTCTCACCGATGAAGAAGTTCGCGATCGACGCGGCGAACACCATCACCAGCCCGCTGATGGTGAAGCCGTCGGGAATCAGATACGTCATGGCATCGGTCACCGCGATGCCGAACAGAACCGTGCCGAACACCGCCACCCGCAGCGCCTCGAAGGTCAACCCGAACGCCACGAAGCTTGCCACCCACCCCAGCGCGACAAGCAGCTCGACCGCCGGATACTGAATCGAGATCGGCAAGCTGCAACCGCGGCACTTGCCACGTAACAGGACCCAGCTGAGCAGGGGAATATTCTCGTGCCAGGCGATGGCGCGCTCGCACTTGGGGCATCGCGAGCGCGGGCGCACGACGCTGAGTTCGGCCGGCCAGCGTGAAATGCAGACGTTCAGGAACGACCCGATCGACGCGCCGAGCACGAACACCGGCAGCAGAACGAGCGTGACGAAATCAGCAGTAATGGGCAGCACGGAGTTGGGCGAAGGCGAAACGGCGACCAGCGAAACGGCGACGATGCAGCGATTACTCGACGCGGAGCGCGTGCAACAGGATCCCCGTTGCCACCGCCACGTTCAGCGATTCGATACCGGGCGCCATCCGGATCGCCACCCGCGACGTGACCGCCGCAGAGAGCTGTGCCGACAATCCGGCCCCTTCGTTGCTGACCACCAGCGCCAGATGCGCCGGCAGTGAGGCCGTCGTGACCTGATCGAGAGGAACACCATCGGTGTCCGCCGCCCACACGGGCACAGCGTGCGTCGCGGCAAAGTCCGCGAACGCCTCCCACGACATCGGTAGCGCCGGATGCACGAAGAGTGCGCCCATCGTGCTACGGACGACTTTAGCGTTCCAGAGGTCAACGGTTCCCGGCAAAGCCACGGTCGCCGTCACGCCCAGCGCCGCCGCCGTTCTGATGACCGTGCCCACGTTGCCTGGGTCCTGGAGAGCATCCAGCACCAGAAATCGACTGGCGGCACCCTCCGGGGCCCGCAATGACCGCTCAGGGATGGGCGCTACCGCCAGAACGCCTTGCGGGGTGTCGGTGTCCGCCGCGCTCTCCAGTTCCGCGTCGCTCACGTCGGCCACGGCGATTCCGCGGCCTTCGGCGGCCTCCATCAGCGCCCGCCCGCGCGCCTGCTCACGGAGGGCGGCCGTCACCAGCATCCCGTCCACCGGCAGCCCCGAGGCCAGCAACGCCTCGACCGTACGCACGCCTTCGGCGACGAATCGGTGCTGCCGCTCACGCGCTTTGCGGCGCTGCAGGTCACGAGCCAGACTCAGTAGCTTCACGGGGCAAACAGTGGCGAGTGGGGTATGCATCAGGGGCTGGCACGCGCTATGCCATCCGTTGGACGGGAAGCACCTTCAGAACACACCAGCATTTCGGACAGGCGACAGCCATGCGTGAGAATACACGACGGAACAACAAGTTGGCGATCATCGGCCTCGCGGCCGCATTCGGGCTAGCGGCCTGTGTGCCCGCCACCCAGGAAGAGGTGGCGATGGGCAACGACTACGCGCAGCAGGTCGAGCGCGAGTTGCCCATGATCCGCGACCCCGATGTCGTACGCTACCTCAACGTGCTGGGCGACTCCATAGCGCGCGTCTCCGACGACCGAAGCCTGACGTGGCGCTTCAACGTGGTCGACCAAGGGGAGATCAACGCCTTCGCTGTGCCCGGCGGCCATATCTACGTGTATCGCGGTCTCATCGAGAAGACCACCAACATGTCCGAGCTGGCCGGCGTGCTCGGACACGAGATCGCGCACGTCACGCAACGCCACAGCATGCAGCAGATGGCGAAGGCGCAGCGCGCCAACATCGGCCTGACGGGCTTATGCCTGTTTGTGCCCTCGGCCTGTCAGGGCGTGGCTGGAGCCGCCGTGCAAGTCGGCGCGCAGGCCGGCTTCGCCAAGTTCAGTCGTGATGACGAAGCGTCGGCCGACAAGTTCGGCGTGACGTACGTAACGCGCGCCGGTATCGACCCGCGTGGCATGCCGAGCATGTTCCGCATCTTGATTGCCGAACGCCAGCGCAACCCGAGTGGCGTCGATGCCTTCTTCGCGTCCCACCCGATCGAAGAAAGCCGCGTGGCCAACACCGAAGCCGAGATCCAGAAGATCAATCCGGTGGTGCTCAAGTCGCTCACCCGCGACACTCGCGCCTTTCAGACCTTCAAGACGCGCCTCGCAGGATTGCCGCGTACCCCCGCCAAACGGTAACGGTGGCAGACGCGATGACGCCTGCTACGGCAGGCGCCCTACGAACTCGGCAATCAGCGCTTCAAAGCGTCCGGCGACCGCCCGACCCGCCTCCATCACCTCAGCGTGATTGAGCTTCTCGAGCGAGAGTCCGGCCGCTTTGTTCGTAATGCACGACACGGCGGCCACGCGCATACCGAGCGCGCGCGCCACGATCACCTCGGGTACCGTCGACATCCCCACGGCATCGACCCCGAGGCGCTCCAACATCCGCACTTCTGCCGGCGTTTCGTAGGTGGGACCTAACAGGCCGCAGTACACGCCGTCCTGCAGTGGTACGCCCGTGGTGCGTGCCGACTCGTGCAACAGCGCCCGCAGCTCGGCGTCGTACGGGTCGGACATGTCGGGAAAGCGTTCATCCCCCGGCTCGACCGCACCGAACAGCGGATTGCGGAACATCAGGTTCATGTGATCGGAGATCACCATCAGATCGCCAGGATTGAACGTGCGCCGCACACCGCCGGCCGCGTTCGAGGCCACATAGACCCGAGCGCCAAGCGCGTGCATCACCCGCACGGGAAACGCCGCCAGCGCCGCCTCGTGCCCCTCGTACATGTGAAAGCGACCGGCCATCGCGATCACCTGACGGCCCCCCAGCATGCCGACCAACAGCTGTCCGGCGTGACCGGCCACGGTGGCCGTAGGAAAGCCCGGTACGTGCGAAAACGGAATGCGAACCGCGCGCTCGATACGGTCCGCTAGCCCACCCAGCCCCGACCCGAGCACGATGCCGCAGACCGGCACCGGCGCGTCGGGACCGAGACGCTGCCGGATGTACTCGGCGGCCACCTTCGCGGCCGCCGCGCCCGGCACCATCTGCTGCGATTCGAACGACTGCGTCTCGAAGGCGCGCTCGCTCATAGCATCACCGTTACATCATCGGCGTCGGCGAGAATGTTGCCGACCTCGATCGCAATCGACTCGCGAAGCGCTTCCCGTTCCACATGCGGCAGGAACGACGAGTCGAACGACGTGATGGCCAGCATCGCCAAGGTATCGATGTCGAAGTTGAGATGTTGCGCACAGCGCACATACTCATCGGTGAGCGAGACTCCGCTCATCAGGCGATTGTCGGTATTGATCGTGACCACCGCGCCCATCACCACGTAGCGCGCCAACGGGTGCTCGCCGAAGGTGGACACCACGCGCGTCTGCACATTGCTGGTGGGGCACACCTCGAGCGTGATGCGGTGATCGATGACGTACGCTTCCAGACTCGGATCTTCGCGCAGCCGCGTGCCATGGCCGATACGATCGGCGCCGCACCGATGCAGCGCTTCGCGGATGCTGGTGGGTCCATCGCCTTCACCCGCGTGCACGGTGACAGCGAGATCATGCTGACGCGCGTAGTCGAAGGCCAGCGCATGATCCGACGCGGGGTTGCCCGACTCGCCGCCGGCCAGATCGAACGCCACCACTCCTCTGCCCTTGTACGCCACCGCGAGCTCCGCCATCTCGAGCGCGTGCGGCCACGGGAAGCTGCGCAAGGCACAGACGATCACGCGAGCCAACGTTCCGCTTTCCTTCTCGCCACGCGCCAGCCCGCGCAGCACCGCCTGCATCACATCGTCCAGCGAAAGTCCACCGCGCACGTTGAGCGCCGGACAGAATCGCGCTTCGATATAACGTACGCCGTCGAGCGCCGCATCGAGGACGAACTCATGCGCGATCCGCTCGAGGGCGACGATATCCTGCATCACCGCCAGCGTCACCTCGAAGCGCGCGAGGTAATCTTCGAGATTCCGTGCGTCATCCACCAGCATCCATGCGCCGAGCGCCGATGCCGTGTGCACGGGCAGCGCGAGTCCACGCTCGGTCGACAACTCGAGCAGCGTGGACGGACGCAACGAACCGTCGAGGTGACAGTGTAGATCCGCCTTCGGCATGCGCTGTACGATCTCGATGAACGCCGGATTCACCGTACTCACGACGCAGCCTCACTGTCGAGTCGATCGCGCACGGGCACCACCCGGTAGATCAAACCGCCCACCAGCGCCTGCGTCGCCTCCACCGGCAAGCCGCGGCTATCGGTGAGACGCTGGCGTCCGGCATCGACGTCGGCCGCGAGTTCAGGAAACAGCGCGCGCACCGCATCGACGGCGACCGACCCATGCGGCACCGACACGCCGCGCTCGTTCACGTACACCCGAAGCGAGTCGGGACCGGTCACCGGAGAAACGACGTCACTCATTTTGCTGCTCCCGCGCCAACGGCGCGAATACGTACGGTCGTGTCACCGCGTACCGGCTGCGGCAGTTGCTCGAGATAGCTGGCTAGCATGTCGACGTCGCGCACGGCCAGAATCTCGACCGAGATCGTGCGGGCGAGCATCGTGCCTTCGGCATCGTCGATCATGAAGTCGTTCACCACCAACGCGTAGATCCGGTCGGGATCGAGCGGCGCGCCATTGGCGCCGAGCACGCGGAGCACGCGCTGCCCCTGCGGCTTGGCCGGATCGTACTCGATGGTGAGTCCACTCACATGCGTATTCGGCCGACCATTCCACACCCACCGTTCGGCGTTGGCCACGAGGTCGCGACCGCGCATTCGCACGCGCACCAGGACGTTTCCGAAGGGAGAAATCTGATACACCCCGCCGAAGCTGATCGGACCGGCCGGGATATCGGTCCGGATACCACCGTTGTTCCAGGCACCGAAGTCGGCGTTACCCTTCACCCGCGCGGCATCGGCGACAATGTTTCCCAGTGGGTACTGATCACTGTTCCGCACGAAGGCCTCGGCAATCGTGGCCACCCGCCGATCGATGCGCACCTGCACTTTGGCATTGGCGGCCGTTACGATCGAATCGATGATCGGATCGGCACCAGCGCGCTCTTCGCCCGATACGGTGCGAATTTCAGCCTTGGCCTGACTGCCATCCAACGGGATGTCGACCACGGCGATCGCGCGGCCATTCGACGACGTTTCCACAACGGGCATATCACGGCGACGCAAAGCGACATTCCAGTGCGCGTGCCCCATGACGAACAGGTCCGGCTTGTCGGTGAGCTTGTCGATGATGCTGATGCCGCCACCCGTGCAGGCATCCGGCTTGTCGCGATCGCAGCGCGCGCCATCATGCGCCAGCGCAATCACGACCTGCGCCCCGCCGGCACGCAAAGCGCGCACGCGCTCGCTGATGATCGGCGCCGGGTCGAGAAATTTGAGCTGACGCACGTTGCGCACTTTGGTCGACGTCGCCGTATGCTCGCCGGCCGTACCGATGATGCCGATGCGCACGCCCCCGCGTACCACTACCGTGTCGGCGCGTAGCCAGGGCAGCGGGCGACCATCGGGCCCGCGTACGTTGGCGCCGAGCAACCCATACTTGAGCTCGCGCATACGCATGCGGAGGGTGTCCTGCCCAAAATCGAAATCGTGATTGCCGATCGCACCGGCCGCCACGTGGAGGCGATTGAACACCGCCACCGTGGGCTTGCCCGCGTCCCAATCGGACGCCGCGGCACCGGAGAACAGATCGCCGGCGTCGACGACGACGCTTTGGCACTGCCCCGTGCACTCGCGCTGCGCCTTTTCGATGGCGGCCGATAGCGCCACCGCACCGCCCTGCGAACGCCCACGATCATCGGGGCGGTTGGAGAGCGCGCCATGGAAATCACTCATGCTGATCACGCGCAACGTGCGCCCCTGCGGTGCAGCCGCAAGCGCGACAGCGGTGGCCGCGGGGGGAATAGCGGCCGGTGCGCCGCCGGCGGCTTCACCCGCCCGACCACGATTCTGCTCGCGATACGCGATCGCTCGTGCCGCGGCTGGCTCGAGGCGCCAGTTCACCGTGGCGTACTTGGCCGGATCGAGCGTGCCGGCCTTGGTCACAGCGTCGATGATCAGCGAGCGGATATCGGTGTCCTTCTGAAATACGACCGGCGCGCTGGCCAGCATCGCGTAGCCGCCACCGCCGCTCTGTCGATAATTGTTCAACGCCATCGTGAACGAGTCGCTGGGCTGCACCGCGCGACCGTTGCGCGTGAGCGTCGTAATGCGCGAGCCAGCGGGCTTCGACACGTCGATCACGTAGTCCACGCCGCTGACCACGTCGAAGTTGAAGCCAGGGATCTTGGGATCCACCAACCCGCCCGCCGGCGCCGTCCCATCGGGCGCCAGCGTGCGATAGTACAACGCCGACTGCTCCAGGAAGGCGCGCAACTGGGCGCCGGTAATGCGCACGGCGCGCAGCGTGTTCTCGTAGGGATACAGTCGCGACAAGGCCGCCTGCGTGACCGCCCCCGTGTCCAACGTGGCGTCGAGCGAGAACGCGGCGGTGGCCGCCAGTTCGGCACCCGACTCGCGGCGCATGACTTCGTTGATCAGATCGGTGATCGGTGCATCCACCACGCGCGCGCTATCCGCGCGCCACTTCACCGCCGTGCGCCCCACCGGCGTGGTTACCCATGCCACGGTCGCCTTGTGCGTGGCCGCCGACGCGGCCAGCACGGCCGGCGACTCGCCATGGCCCGCCACCTTCACCGACTGGCCGCGGTGCTTCACCACGGCCCATTTTCCCTTGATCTTCTCGAGGGTCAGCGTGGCCAGCGCCACCGAGGCCGCCCAGTTGCGCGGCTGCACCAGTAGCGCACCGTTGATCGTCGAGTCCACCAGCTCGGCATGCGAATGGCCATACACGACCAAGTTGATCCCGTCGATCTCGCGGGGCACCCGCGCGGCCACGTTCTCTGAGGCGATCCCCGTGGCGGCCGTATCGTACGACGCGGCGCCGTCCAGCCCCGAGTGCAGCAGTACGACCACCACGTCCGCTTTGCGCTGGCGCACCTCAGCGACCGCGGTGCGTACCGACGACACGATATCGGTCACCGTGAGACCGGCCTCGCGCAGATTGTCGCGATCCCACAGCATCGACCCCGGCGTGGTCCCGCCGATGACCGCGATGCGTACTCCGCGCCGGTCGATCAGCGTGTACGGTGCCACGAACGGGCGCCCCTGCGCGTCGCGCACGTTGGCCGCCACAAAGGGGAACGCCGCCTTTGAGATGGCTGCCCGCAGCGCCGGCACGCCATAGTTGAACTCGTGATTCCCGATCACCGCGGCGTCGTAGCGCATCACATTCATCGCCGCGATCACCGGATGGACTGGCGGCGGCGCCACCTTGGCGGCGACGTACAGCAGGGGATTCCCCGAAAGGATATCGCCGCCATCGACCAGCAGCACACGGCCGGGGTTGGCGGTGCGGACCGAATCTACGATGGTGGCCGCGCCGGCCAGCGTACGGGCCGGATCGGGGGCGTTGGCGTAATAGTCCCAGCCCCGCAGGCGTCCGTGTACGTCGGTGGTGGCGGCAATGACCAGATCGAAGCGTCCGGATTGCGCCCGAAGCGGGGCAGCCGCGGCCAGTGTCAGCACAGCCGCGGTGAAGAGCGAAGGCAAGCGTCCCATGGAGGGAAGCTAGCGGCTCCAACCACGAAACGCTTGCCCCTCCTCTCGGCCCCCGCGAACTTGCCCGTATCGGTTCCGGCCGCCGATACGCTTCTGTTACACCGTCGTGGCGGTCCGGTCACGACAAGGGGACAGGTTGGTCATCGTGCAGTGTCGGAACCGGAGTTGCCGCTCATGAAACCGCTGATCATCGGGATCGCAGGCGGCACCGGCTCGGGGAAGTCCACCGTCGCGCGCAAAGTCGCTGAAGCTCTGCCCGACGCTTCGGTCGCCTTTCTCGAGATGGACGCGTACTATCGCGACTTCCGGCACCTCACGTTGTCGCAGTTGCATCAAGTGAATTGGGATCATCCCGATGCCTTCGACGTGGAATTGCTTACCGTGCACCTCGACGCGCTCTCGCGCGGCGAACCGGTGAATATGCCCGTCTACGAATTCGCGACCCATTCCCGAAGCGAGCGCACGCGACGCATCGCGCCGGCGGACGTTGTCGTCATCGACGGCATTCTGCTGCTGGCCGACGCCAACGTCCGCGCGTTGTGCGATGTAAAAGTGTTCGTCGACGCCGATCCCGACATCCGGCTCATCCGTCGTATTCGCCGCGATACGGCGGTGCGCGGACGGACGCTCGAGTCGGTACTCGACCAGTATCTGAACACCGTGCAACCGATGCATTTGCAGTTCGTCGAACCCAGCAAACGCTACGCTGACGTGATCGTCCCGAGAGGCGGCAACAATCTGGTTGCCATCGAGATGATCGTGGCCAAGATCCAGCGTCGGCTCATTTCGCGCGCAGCTGCGCGAACCCCATTGTCCGTGCCCGCAACGGCCGAACCGGCCTGAGTCCGATACAGCATGCAAGCTGCGCCGTCCACTGAACGCATCCTCGTAGTCGATGACGAGCCGGAGATCGTGGCGCTCGTCACGTACCATCTCGCGAAAGTCGGCTATCGCGTTGCGACGTCCGCCACCGGCCAAGAGGCGCTCGAGCTTGCGCGCCGCGAACGCCCCTCGCTGATCGTGCTCGACCTCATGCTTCCCGGCATCTCGGGATTCGACGTGCTCGAGCAGCTCCGCGCCGACGAATCCACCCGTGATATCGCGGTGCTCATGCTCACCGCGCGACGTGAAGAGCCCGATCGCATCCGCGGGCTCTCGCTGGGCGCCGATGACTATCTCACCAAGCCATTCAGCCCTGCGGAACTCGTGCTACGCGTCGGCGCGATCCTGCGCCGCACCGGTAACGCTGCGCCCGTGAACGCGGACACGCTGGTGATCGGCCCGCTGCACGTCGACCGCGCCGCCATGGCGGTCAAGGTCGAAGGACAGGAGGTGGAGCTCACGCCCACCGAGTTCAAGCTGCTGCTCACGCTCGTCGAACGTCGCGGGCGCGTGCAGGGGCGCGGCCTGCTGCTCGAAACGGTGTGGGATGCCGCGCCTGATATTCAGACGCGTACCGTCGACATGCACGTACAGCGTCTTCGCACCAAGCTCGGCGCCGCCGGCGATATGATCGAGACGGTACGTGGCTTCGGCTATCGCTTCCGTGCGGCGATGCCGCGCGGCGCGTGATCGCACGGCACCCGCGAACGCACGCCGCCAACGCGCGGTGAGCACGCCATGAGACTGGCGCAACGCATCGTCGTGAACAGCTTCGTGGTCGCGACGCTGCTCGTCGGCATTGTGCTCTTCGCCGTGGAACGACGCGTCACCGAGCGCGTGCGCGCCGAGGAACCCACAGCGGCCGCCTCGGCCGACGAGTTTCTGGCCAAGGTGCGTCGCGACATCGTGATCGCCGGACTCGCCGCCTTGCTGGTCGGTGTGGCGCTTGCGCAGGTCCTCGCCGCCCCCGTCGCCCGTCCTATCGAAGAGCTCCGCGACGTAGCGCGCGGTCTCGCGGCCGGTGATCTCACGCAACGTCCGTCGCGTGCCATCGCCGGTGGGGAAGTGGGCGATCTGGCCGAGGCGCTTCGCCGGTTGGCTGAACAGCTCGAGGCCCGCTTGCAGGCCCTGCACGGCGAAGAAGCCTTGCTCGTGGCCCTCACCGAATCGCTCAACGAAGGCGTGATCGCCGTCGATGCCCGCCAGCGCGTGGTGCGCATCAACGAGACGGCGCGACAGCTCCTGCGCCTTCGCGAACCGGTGCCCTTCCCCGCCGACTTTCTGCCGCGCGACCGTACCCTGCGCGAAGCCATGGCCGCCGTGCTGTCCGGCAGCGATGCCGTACCCGATGAAGTCCGCGTTGACGATCGCACGCTCTCGCTCACCGCGCGTCCGCTCCCGGGAGGTGGTGCCGTGCTTGCGCTGTACGATCTCACCCCCGTGCGCCGGCTCGAGGCGGTGCGCCGGGATTTCGTAGCGAACGTGTCGCACGAACTGCGTACGCCGCTCACCGTAATCGGCGGCTTCGTGGAGACCCTGCAAGACGAAGAGCTGCCCCCGGAGCTGCGACGTCAGTTCCTGGCGATGTGCGAAGGCAACGTGCGTCGCATGCAGCGCATCGTGGACGACCTGCTCGACTTGTCGCGCATCGAATCCGGCGGGTGGGTGCCCAATCCCATCGATCTCGATATCGCGGCGGTTGCCGCCGAGGTGTTCGCGCCGCTGCAGACGGCCGCGACGGCGAAGGGGGTCGTATTGCGCACCGAGATTGGTGCCGACGCCGGCCACCTGCATATCGACCCGACAGCGGCGCGACAGATTCTCAGCAACCTCGCCGAGAATGCCCTGCGCCACACCACCACCGGCGAGGTCGTACTCTTTTCGCAGATCGATGAGGGCGGAACACGGATCGGCGTGCGCGACACCGGCACCGGCATCGGGGCCGAGCACCTGCCCCGCATTTTCGAACGGTTCTATAGAGCCGACCCGGGTCGCTCACGCGAGGCCGGCGGTACCGGGCTCGGATTGGCCATCGTGCGACATCTGGCCGAGTCACATGGGGGTAGCGTGAAGGCCGAATCGCAGCCCGGTGTCGGGACCACGATCTCGGCCTGGATCCCTCGCGACGTCGCGTCGACGGACTACTCCGAAGGCTGATCCGAAGAGAGAATGGGCGCTGGCGGATCGATCGGTAGTTGAGCCGCGGCCGAAGCTGGGGCGGCCTGCTCACGGATCGGTGGAGCGTTCGACTCATGTCGACGGGCGCGCCGACCGGCGAACGCCTCGGCGATCAGGCGCGGCAACATCACCCCGGCCGGACCCTCGATAGGGAGGATGCTAGGGCCGCGGCGCTGCCCGTCCATGTTCGGATTCACCACGATGACCGTGGCGCCGTGCGTGGCCGAAATCCACGGCAGCGACGCCGCCGGCTCGACCACGTTCGACGTGCCGACCGAAAGGAACACGTCGCAGGCCACGGCGGCGTTGCGCGCGGCCTCGAACTGGGCCATCGGCATCGGCTCACCGAACCAGACCACGTCGGGACGCATGAGGGCGCCACAGGTGACGCACTTTGGTGGCTCGGCCGCCTGGTCTTCGGTGGGCACCATCGTCCCCGGACACCCGGCGCTACAGCGGGCGCGCATCAGCGAACCGTGCAGACTGATCACGTCACGTGAGCCGGCGCGCTCGTGCAGGTCGTCGACGTTCTGGGTCACCAGCGTACAGTGCGCAACGCGCGACGCCAGGGTCACCAACGCCTGATGCGCCGGATTGGGCTGCGCCGACCGTACCATCGACCGGCGCGCCGCATACCACTGCCACACGCGAATCGGGTGGGCCGCGAAGGCGTCAGGCGTCGCCAGCTCCTGCGGCTTGTACTTCGCCCAGAGGCCGGTCAGAGCATCGCGGAAGGTGGGAATGCCGCTTTCGGCCGACACGCCAGCGCCGGAGAGTACGCACACGTGTTCCGCGGCGCGCAGGGCTCGGGCCGCGACCGAGAGGGCCTCGGCGCGGGTCTGCGGGTCGGTAGGAGGGGGCGACGCGACGCGTCGACGCTCGAGCAGGGGATCAGAGGCAGCCATTGTGCGGGCGAGAATATCACGACAGGGCACGCCGCACCAGCCCCCTCCGGAGCGTGAGTCGAAGTCGCCTCAATGCCGTGCTCCGTGACACAACCGTTGCACAACCGTGCGGAGATCGAAACCTGGGTCACGAAGCTTACTGGTCATCCGGAGCCCACGCGGTCCGGCAGGCCAGGAACCACGAGCGCCCGAACGGGCGTCTCCGCAGTCTTCATATACAGACCCGATCATCCATGCGGACCTACGCACACGTGCTCTCCCGTTTCGCGCGTCATTTGACGCTGGCGATTGCGGCTGCCGTCGTTCCCGCTTCTACTATTGCAGCACAGGGGGCTGACGCTCCCGTCGGCCGGATTACCGGCCGCATCATCGACGCGACCACTGGCCAAGGCATCGCGGCCGCTGGCGTGCAGGTGGTCGGCACCACCATCGGCACGCAGTCCGGCGTCGACGGTAGATACATCATCGCCCGCGTCCCTGCCGGCACCGTGACGATTCAAGTGCGGCGTATCGGGTACGGACCCAAAACCGTCACGGGCATCATCGTGCCGGCGAACGGTGCGCTCACGCAGGACATCTCGCTCAGCACGGCCGAACTCCAGCTGGCGGCGGTGAGCGTCACTGCGAGCAGCGAGCGCGGCACGGTCAACGAAGCGCTCGACAAGCAGCGCACCGCCACCGGTATCGTGAACTCGGTCACGGCCGAGCAGATCGCCAAGAGCCCCGATGGTGACGCGGCGCAGGCGATCCAGCGTGTCAGCGGCGTGACCGTGCAGGACGGACGCAGCGTGTTCGTGCGCGGACTCGGCGAGCGGTACACCGTGACCAACCTGAACGGCGCCCGACTGCCGAGCCCGGAGCCGGAAAAGCGCTTCGTGCCGCTCGACATCTTTCCGTCGGCGCTGCTGCAGTCCATCAACACCACGAAAACGTTTACCCCCGACTTGGCCGGCGACTTCTCAGGCGCCTCAGTCGATATCGAAACGCGCGAGTTCCCGCTGCGCCGCACGTACATCTTCTCGACGTCGATCGGCATGAACGATCAGGCGACCGGACGTCAGATCGCGAGCGCTCCCACCGTCGGCACGGAGTGGCGCGCCAGCGCTGGCGCGGCTCGCGCTGTACCGGCCCAGTTGGCGACGGCACGTGATGTGGCGAACCTCACGACTCGCGAAGCAATGAACGGCGCGGTGAACTCGCTGCGCAACGCTTGGACGCCGGTGCAGCAGGCAGGTGCTCCGAATGGCTCGCTCGGCCTGAGTGTCGGTGGTCAGGATCCGATCTTCGGTCAGCGTGTCGGTTACCTCGCATCGTTCACGTACTCGACGACGCAGGAAGTACGGGCCGACGACTACCAGGCCAATCCGATTCAGCGTGATGGCCGGCCGCAGGTGCTCGAGTCGTGGCAGGGCACGGGCAGTCGCCGTGGCGTGCTGTGGGGCGGCATGTTCAACACCAGCACCATGCTCGGCAGCAAGAATCGTATCGCGCTCAACAACACGTACACCCGCAGCGCGGACAACGAGGCTCGCCAGAACGAAGGCGCGTCGTTCGGTTTCTCCGGTATCAATATCCAGCGTAACACGCTGCGGTATGTGGAGCGCACAATCCGCTCGTCTCAGCTCAAGGGTGAGCATACGATCGGCGGACGTCAGAATCTCGACTGGACCGTGTCGTCGTCCGGCGTGTCGCGCCGCGAGCCGGATCGCTCCGACCTCGTGTACGCGCAGTTCACTCCCGGAGGGCCGTACGCCTGGAGCGACGGCAATCCTGACGTGGCGCGTCGCACGTTCGGCGATCTCAATGAGAGCAACTGGACGGGTGGTGCGAACTACCGACTCGCCTTCAGCGACAGCCCGAACGCTGTCAAGCTCAAGATGGGTGGCTCGTACCGCACCACCGCGCGCGACGCGGTGAACCGCCAGTTCAGCATCGTCTCCAATTCTGTGCCGGTCGCCGATCGCAACCTGCCGGCGGAATCGCTCTTCGACGGACGCTACACGACGGGGAACGCGAACCAGTTCAACGTCATCAACGTGGCGGAAGACGGCATTTACGATGCGACCGAACGCCTGGCCGCGGGCTATGCCATGCTCGAGCTGCCGTTCGGTTCGCGCCTCCGGCTTATCGCCGGCGCTCGTCTCGAAGACGCCAACATCACGGTGAACACGTCGCTGACGAACAACAACACGTTTGTCTCGACGCTCAAGAACACCGACGTGCTGCCCGCCGCCGTGCTGAACTTCAAGCTGTCCGAGAATGGTCAGCTGCGCGCCTCGGCCTCGCAGACGCTGGCGCGCCCTGAGTATCGCGAACTCTCGCCGGTGCAGTACCTCGAGGTGATCGGCGGCCAGATCACGCGCGGCAATGGTGACCTGGTACGCACACTGATCCAGAACTACGATCTCAAGTACGAACTCTTCCCGAACGCCGAAGAAGTGTTCAGCATCGGCGTGTTCGCGAAGCAGTTCGATCGCCCCATCGAGCGCATCGATATCGCCACGGGCGGCGCCCCGATCGTCTCGTTCTTCAACGCCGCGTCGGCCAGCAACCTCGGCGTCGAGCTCGAGGCCCGCAAGAATCTCGGCAACGTGGCCAGTGCGCTCGAAGCGTTCAGCGTATTCACGAACCTCACGCTGATGCAGAGCACCATCAAGGTGGGCGGAGACGCCTCGGCGAACACCAATGCCGATCGACCGATGATGGGCCAGGCCCCGTGGGTGGCCAACGTTGGCTCGTCGTGGGCGAGCAAGTCGGGACGCATCTCCTCCACGCTGCTCTACTCGGCGGTGGGTCCGCGCATCTACGCCGCTGGCACGATTCCCTTCCCCGACGTGAAGGAACAGACGCGCCACGTAGTGGACTTCTCCGTGCGCTTCCCGGTGACGCAGCTGTTCCAGCTCAAGCTGGACGCGCGCAACCTGCTCGACGCGCCGTACAAGCTCACGCAGGGTCCGGTGACGCGTGAGTCGTACCGCATGGGGCGCCAAGTCTCGGTCGGAGCGCAGTGGCGTCGGTGACACGATCGTGACGGAGCCGTCGCTGTAGCATGACGAAGAACGGACAAAGTTAGGGGGACCGGCGCAGAGTCGGTCCCCCTCTTTGTATTCACCAACTATCCCCGTCGTCATGACTCGTATTTGGACTCGCTGGGCACCTCGCGCCGGCGCCATCCTCGGCCTGATCGCCCTCGCCGCCTGTGGCGACGACGGTCCAACAACACCTGCGGCGTTGACCACGCCAACTGGCGTAGTCGGTACATCACCCTCGCCGACGAGCGTCCGTATCGCGTGGTTGGCGGTCGGCTCGGCCACTGGGTACCGCGTGGAACGCGCGCCGGAAGTTGGCGGCACGTTCGCGCAGATCGGTACGCCCACTACGCCTGAATATGTAGACTCGGCGTTGCTTCCCGAGACCGCGTATCGGTATCGCGTGATCGCCGTCCGCGGCTCAGAGGTCAGCGCCACGTCGACCGAAGTGACGGTTCGGACGAGCAATCGCACCGTTGTGCAGGTCACGTCGGACGTCACCACGAATACCACGTGGACTGCGGGCAACACGTACCAGCTTACACGCATCATCTCGGTCGCCAACGGCGCGGTCCTCACGATTGAGCCCGGCACGCTGGTTATCGGTGCGCCGATCACGACGGGCCAGGCGCCCGCGGTCTCAGCGCTCATGGTGCTTCGCGGCGCGCGAGTCAACGCGATCGGAACCCGAGCGGCGCCGATCATCATGACGTCGGCGGCCGCAGCGGGCAACCGCGCACCTGGCGACTGGGGCGGACTCATCATCGTCGGGAATGCCTCTTCAAACCGTACCGGTCGCACGGTGGTTGAAGGCCCGGCTCCTGCTGACACGGTAAGCTGGAACGGCGGCACGGCCGACGCGGACAACTCGGGCTCATACGTGTACACTCGCGTGGAGTTTGCCGGCGCCGCAGCGCAGTTGAACGTCGAGCTCAACTCCTTCTCGTTCTACGCGGTCGGTCGCGGTACGCGTGTCGAGTATGTGCAGGCCATTCGCGGCCTCGACGACATGTTCGAATTCTTCGGCGGCACGGTGGACGCGCGGTACTTGGTGTCCTACGAGTCGGGTGACGATCATTTCGACGCGGCCGAAGGCTTCCGTGGTCGCCTGCAGTACATGATTGCGCTGCAGACCGGACCGCGCGTATCCCCGCGCGCCGGCAACCCCGGTGCACTGTCTGGCGAGCAGAGCGGCTTTGAAGTGGATGGCTGTGGATCGGCGTCCGGCACCTGTGCCGCCGGCTTCAACTCCACGCCGTACAGCATGCCCGTGTTCGCGAACTTCACGATGGTTGGGCCTGGTGCTGGCGTGCTGCCGGTTCGTGCTGGCGGCGACGGCGGTTTGGGCGCGAACATTCGCCGCGGCACTGGCGGCGTGTGGATGAACGGCGTGATCGCGCGTTGGCCGGAAGCGGCCTTCTCGATCTTCGATCCCGAGACGAACACGCGACTGACGGAAGACTCGCTGAACCTGCGCAATCTCCTGTTCGTCGAGAACAATCGCGACTATGACGCGGTGGGGGCCACGAACCGCTTTGGCACCGTGGACAAGTTCACAACGGCGTCGATCCGCACGTCCGCCGCCACCGCGAACGCTTTGTTCCTGTCCCTCCCGGGAGCGGCTACGGAAATCGCGAACAACGCAACGCTCGACTGGACGCCAGTCGCCGGCTCGCTGCTGACGACGGGTGGCACGGGCGCCACGTTGCCCGGCCGCGTCCCGACGCGCGTGACGAACTTCTTCGGCGGCACGATGGCGGGAACCACGTTCGTTGGCGCCGCCGACCCGGCTGCCACGGACAAGTGGTGGACCGGCTGGACGGCGTATTACCGTAACTAACGGTAGCGAGTAGCATCAACGGGGTCGGATCTGTCGTCACGAAGATCCGACCCTCTTGCATTCCCCAACTTCAGCCGATGCAACGTTCAATTCTTCGATTTGCCGGCGTGGCCCTCGCCTGTTCTCTAGTCACGGCCTGCTCGACAGACACGCCACGATCCGGCGATTCCGCGGGCGCGGCTTCGGCCAACCCACGTCAGCCGATTCCGGCCGGAATCGATCCTCGCATGGTCGAGTGGCGCGAAGATGGAGTGCTGATTGCCTCAGCCGACTCATTACGCAAGACGCCAGGTTACGTGGTCGACAGCGTCTTCCCGCCAGAAGAGGCCATGCGCCGGTTTCGCGCCACCATTCCCGGGAGCGCACCGACTCGCCTTTCTGGTGGAGCGTCGTCGGTTGACGGCTTGATCCGGCGTTACTGGGTGGCGCTCACGGCCGCTGACACGAGCGCGGTCCGGGCGCTGAGCGTGGATCAGGCGGAGTTTGCCTACCTGTATCTTCCGGATAGCCCCGAGATCCGATCAGGAATGCAGCCCGCGATCGCATGGCTCGTACTGGACGAGGCATCGGTTCGCGGACTCAGTCGCGCCCGACTCCGCGCTGAAACGGCGCGCAGCGTGCCAGCAGTAGGCGTGGCGTGCGATGGCAACGAGGTCGCCAATGGCGCAGCGCAGATTCAAGGGCCGTGCGGCATCGTCCTGAAGCGTGCCGCTGGCTTGGACACGATCTGGATCGCGAATCGCGTCATCCGTCGCGACGGAGTCGCGAAGCTGCTCGGTTTCGCCAATCCTCTGTAACGTGCCAAGACTATCGCTTTCCTTCAGACGTGTTGGTCTACCAGCGCTCGCGCTTGCGGCCCTGGCGACGATCTCGGCGTGCGGTGATCGTCGATCGAGCCGAGCTGACTCCGCCACCGCGCTCACGCCGAGTGGCACCCGCGTCGACCTCACCGGCGCCGGCGCCACCTTCCCGTATCCGCTCTACTCGCGCTGGTTCAACGAATACGCGACGCTCACCAACGTCCGCATCAACTATCAGTCGATCGGATCCGGCGGTGGCATTCGCCAAGTGGTCGCGCGCACCGTCGACTTCGGCGCCACCGATGTGCCGATGACGGATGCCGAGCTCGCCAGCGCCGGCATGCCGGTGCTGCACATCCCTACCGTCATCGGCGCCGTAGCCATCACCTACAACCTCCCCGGACTGGCGCGGCCGCTCAACCTCAGCCCCGACGTCATCGCCGACATTTTCCTCGGCACGATCACGCGTTGGAGCGACACGCGTATCGCCGCGCTGAATCCGAATGTCACGATGCCCGACACCGACATTCTGGTCGTGCATCGCGCCGATGGCAGCGGGACGTCCTACATCTTCAGCGACTTCCTCACCACCGTGAGCCCTTCTTGGGCCGCCGGACCGGGCCGTGGCAAAGACGTGCGCTGGCCGGTCGGCATCGGTGGCAAGGGCAACGAAGGGGTAGCGGGCCAAGTGAAGCAGATGCCGGGCGCGATCGGCTATCTCGAGGTCGTGTACGCACGGCAAAATCGCCTGCCGGTCGTGCACGTGCGCAACGCGGCCGGCCGGTTCATCTCACCGATGCCCTTCGAGATCGCGTCAGCGGCAACGGCCGTTCTCGAGGCCGATCGCAAACTCTTTGCGTCCGACTCAAAGGGCACACCAGACCTCCGTGTGTCGCTCGTGAACGCGCCCGGCGCGCAGTCGTACCCGATCGCGTCCTTCACCTGGATGCTGGTGGCGCCGACGGCCATCGGACCGCAGAAGAGCCGCCAGCTCGCTGCCTTCATCCGCTGGGCGCTGCTCGAGAATCCCGACGTGGCCAGTACACTCGGCTATGTGCCGCTTCCGTCCGAAGCCGCGACCCGCATAGTGGACCGACTCGACGCCACGCTGGCAGCCGGACGGCCCGGGCCGCCGTGACAGACCCGTTACACAGGACGGCGCGGGCGCGAAGCGCGAAATCCTAGCTTCCGTCGATGCAGTCCCCCCTCGGTGATCGGCTCTATCGAACGATCACGACGGTGTGCGCCGCCGCGATCCCCTTCGTGCTCGTGCTGCTTACCGCCGTGGTCGTGCGTGCGGCATGGCCTGCCCTCGCACTCCATGCCGGCGATCTCGCCTTCGGCAGTACATGGGATGTGCCGCGCGAGCGATTCGGCGCCGTACCGGCCATTGTCGGCACGCTGCTCTCCTCGCTGATCGCGTTGGCGATCGCGACGCCGCTGGCCCTCGGTGTGGCCATCTTCACCGTCGACATCGGCCCGCGTCGCCTGCACGAACCGGTCGCGTTCCTGGTGAATCTGCTCGCGGCGATTCCGTCGGTGGTGTATGGCCTCTGGGGTGTGTTCGTGTTGATCCCTCTGCTGCGTAACACGATCATGCCGGCACTGCTGCCCCTCGGTGCCGTCATGCCGCTGTTTCGCGGTCCGGCGTACGGCCCCAGTCTGCTCGCAGCGAGTCTCGTGCTCGCCATCATGATCCTGCCGTACATTGCCAGTGTGAGCCGAGAAGTGTTGCGGGCGGTGCCGCCAACGCAGCGCGAGGCCGCGTTGGCGCTGGGTGCCACGCGCTGGGAGGTAGTGCGCGACGCCGTCTTGCCGGCAGCCCGCTCTGGGCTGATCGGCGGTATCATGCTGGGCCTCGGACGCGCGCTCGGCGAAACGCTCGCGGTCGCGATGGTCATCGGCAACCGACACGCCATTCCCGACTCGTTGTTCGATCCGGCGTATACCATGGCGTCGCTGCTGGCCAATGAATTTGCCGAAGCCTCGAGCGATGCGCATTTGTCCGCCCTGATGGCCGTGGCGGCCCTGCTGCTGCTCATCACGCTGCTGGTGAATGTGCTGGCCCGGTGGCTGGTACAGCGCGTGGCGACCGGGTTGCCCGGTTCACGGTGGACATGACCACGCGCGCGCGCCAGCGCAAACGCCGCGGGCAGGTCATGACCGTGTTCACGTGGATCGCCGCCGCCGTGGCGGTGATTCCGCTTGTACTCATTCTGGCGCAACTGCTGCTGAACGGGCTCGGCCAGCTCACCCCCACGTTCTTCACGCAGATGCCGTCGCCACCGGGCGTCCGTGGCGGTGGCGTTGCGAACGCGATCATGGGATCGATCCTGCTCGTGGCCATCGCCATGTCGGTAGCCGTTCCGATCGGCATCGGGGCGGGCTTGTATCTCGCGGAACACCGTCGCGGCCGATTCGCGCAGGTCGTGCGATTGTTGGCCGATGTGCTGAGCGGTCTTCCATCCATCGTGCTCGGCATCTTCGCGTGGGAATTGATCGTCCGTCCATCCGGACATTTCTCAGCGTGGGCCGGCGGCATCGCCTTGGGGTTGCTGGTCCTGCCGCTCGTGGCCAGGGCCACCGAAGAGATGGTACGACTCGTGCCCGTCGCCCTCACGGAAGCAGCTTTGGCGCTTGGCTTCTCGCGCTGGCGAACCGCACTGACGGTCGTGCTACGCACGGCGATGCCCGGCATCGTGACGGCCGTGTTGATCGCGATGTCCCGCGCGGCCGGCGAAACAGCCCCGCTGCTCTTCACCGCCTTCGGCAACCCGTTCTGGTCCGTCGATCCGTCTCGACCAATCGCCGCGCTGCCGCTGCAGATCTATTCCTACGCGCAGAGCCCCTACGACGAGTGGCGCGCACAAGCGTGGGCCGGCGCCCTGGTGTTGCTCATCCTTGTCACCATCATCAGCGTCATTGGTCGCGCCGTCGTGGGGGCCCGCGCCAAGCTGTTGTCGGCGGTCACGCCGCGTGTGGGTCGCGTCGATGAATGAGCTGTCCCTCGCGGCCGTCGCCGCACCGCCCGTGCGCCTCGGCAACCTCTCAGCGGGATTCGCCGATCGTAGCGTGCTGCGACAGATCACCGTCGAAGCGCCGGCCGGTCGCGTGCTGGCCATCGTCGGTCCGTCCGGGTGCGGCAAGAGCACCGTGTTGCGATGCATCAATCGGCTGCACGAGCTCGATGAGGGCGCTTTCGTGAGTGGCGACGTATCGATCGGCGCGTTCTCAGCCTATTCACCTCGTGCCGACGTCATCGCCCTGCGCCGCCGCGTCGGCATGGTCTTTCAGCGACCCACGCCCTTCGTCACGCTCTCCGTGTTCGACAACGTGGCCTCGGGACTGCGTGCGCAACGTCGTTCTTTGCCACCGAGTGAGCTGGAAGGACTCGTGGAACTCGCGCTGCAGCGCGCCGGACTGTGGCGTGAGGTGGTCGACCGACTCTTCGGGTCGGCCATGGCCTTATCCGGCGGTCAGCAACAACGACTGTGCATCGCGCGCGCACTCGCGGTGCAACCCGACGTGCTGCTGCTCGACGAGCCGACGGCATCGCTCGATCCCATGGGCACGCAACGCATCGAAGAGCTGCTGTACGACCTGCGCGATACCGTCACCGTCATTATGGTGACGCACAACATGCAGCAGGCCGCGCGCATCTCCGACGTCACCGCGTTTCTGCTCGATGGTCGTGTAGTGGAGTGTGCGCCGACCCGTCAGCTGTTCACCACGCCGACCGACGCGCGCACCGAAGCCTATATCACGGGCCGCTTCGGATGATCACCGACATCCACGGCCTTCCTGGCGCCGTCGTTCTCGAGCGCTTCTCCGCGTGGTTCGGTGCGGCGCCCGCGTTGCACAATGTCGACTTCGCGGTCCGCCCGCGGTCCGTCACCGCGCTCATCGGTCCATCCGGGTCGGGCAAGAGCACGTTGTTGCGCGCCATCAACCGGCTCAACGACGAGCTGCCAGGGGCGCGTCATGCTGGACGGCTCCTGCTCGACGGGGACAATGTGTACGATCCTGCCGTCGACGTGAGTGAACTGCGCCAGCGTGTGGGCATGGTGTTTCAACGGTCGAATCCGTTTCCGCGTTCGGTCTTCGACAACGTGGCCTACGGGCCGCGCCTCAACACCGGCGCGGCCGGTCGCGCCCTCGACGACAGCGTCGAAGACGCGCTGCGTCGCGCCGCACTCTGGGACGAGGTCAAGGATCGCCTGCGCGACAACGCGCTCACGCTATCCGGTGGACAACAGCAGCGGCTCTGCATCGCACGCGCGCTCGCCAATCGGCCGTCCCTGTTGCTGCTGGACGAACCGACCAGCGCGCTCGATCCGCAGGCCACGCAGCGCATCGAAGAACTCCTGTACGACCTTCAACAGGACCTCACCATCATCATCGTGACCCATAACCTGCATCAGGCGGCGCGCGTGTCCCGGCGCACGGCGTTATTGGTGGACGGCGTGCTGGTGGAAGACGCCGCCACGGATCTGCTGTTCACGCGTCCGGCCGATTCACGCACCGAAGCGTTCATCACAGGGAGGTTCGGCTGATGCGCAATGCCCCCGCCGGCTACCGACATTTCCACGACGAACTTGCCCTGCTGAAGCAGCGGCTGCTCGATATGTCCGAGCGTGCGGAATCGCTGGTGGCGCTGTCGGTTGAAGCGCTGCTCGAGCGCGACCGCGACAAGGCCATCGCCGTCATCGAGGCCGACGAAGAACTCGACCGGCTCGAGGTGGAGGCGGAGAATCAGGCCATCGCCATGCTGGCGCTGCAGCAGCCGATGGCCCGCGACCTCCGGTTCCTGATTGGCGCCATCAAGGTCTCGAGCGACCTCGAGCGCGTGGGAGATCACGCCGTGAACATTGCGCAATGTGCGGTGCGCTTGGTGGATCAGCGCGTCGCCGTCCCGGCCGTTCCGGCGCTCGCGGATATGGCTAGGCGGGCGCGAGCCATGCTCAGCGACTCGCTCGACGCCTTCATCCGCGGCGATGGCGCCCTCGGCCGGGCGGTGGGTAAGGCCGATGACGACGTCGACGCCCAGCACGAGGGCATCTTCCGCGCGCTGCTGGCCGACATGATGGGCGACCCACAAAGCATCGCCCCATCACTCGAACTCCTGTTGGTGAGCCGGAATCTGGAGCGGGTGGCCGATCTGGCCACCAACATCGGGGAAGACGCCGTGTATCTTGCCGAGGGGAAGCAGATCCGTCATCGGTTCGACGAGGACGCCCCAACGCCTTCTTCCAGCGACTCGACATGACGGCACCAAGCACGACCGCATCGACCGACATCCGGATCGCCGCGATCGACATCGGCTCCAACTCGGTCCGCCAGATCGTGGCGGACGTGTCCCCCACCGGGCAGATCCGCGTGGTGGACGAGATGAAGGCGATGCCGCGGCTGGGAGAAGGACTCGAGGCTACCGGCTCCCTGTCGACGACGGCGATCGATGCGGCCGTGACTGCGGTGCAGCGCATGGTGACGTTGGCCGGCCAGCTGGGTGCCGAGCGCATTGAGATCGTGGCCACCAGCGCCGTGCGTGATGCCGCCAATGGCGCCGACTTCACCGAGCAGGTCCAAGCGCTGACCGGCCGCAGCGTCCGTATTCTGAGTGGCGAGGAAGAAGCGCTGCTCTGCTTCCGCAGTGCACTCGCGCATTTCGAGTTGGGCGCCGGCCGTACGGTGGTGATGGACATCGGGGGCGGCTCGCTGGAGCTCGTGCTGGCGAAAGACGGCCTCATCGAGCGGGTGGCGTCGCTTCCGTTCGGCGCCGTCCGGCTCACGGAACGCTTTCTCTCCCCCAAGGTGACGCCGCGTCGCGTGCGCGCGCTGCGCGAGCATGTGCGCGACGGCCTCCGGCGCTCGGTGCCGGTGAAAGATTGGCGCGGGGCGCAGGTGATCGGCTCGGGCGGCACGTTCACGAACCTCGCCGGCATCGTATTGTCGCGACAGCACGTCGCGGTGCGCTCACCGCACGGGACGCGCGTGACGCGCGTGGAACTGGAGCACGTGCTCGATTGGCTGCAGCGACTCGAGTCGCATGAACGCGCGCATGTGCCGGGACTCAACCCGGCGCGCGCCGACATCATCGTAGCTGGACTCGCCGTCGCCGCCGAAGTCCTGTCGCGCTTTGACCCGCGCGATTTGCTGGCGTCGGCGTACGGCATTCGTGAAGGCCTGCTGCTGGAAGCCGCGCGCGTAACGCCCGTAGTGGCCGATCCCGGCGTCGCACGCGAGCGCTCGGTGCGTGAGTTCGCCGAACGCTGTCACTACGAAGAGCCGCATGCGCGCCAAGTGCAGGCGTTGTCGCTGCAGCTGTTCGACGCGCTCGCGCCACGCCTCCAGCTGGGCGCCGACGATCGCCGACTACTTGCCGACGCCGCGCTGCTGCACGATGTGGGGTACCATATCAACTACGAGAAACACCACAAGCATTCGTTTCACCTGATTTCGCATGCGGAGCTCCTGGGCATGACGCCGGCGCAGCAGATCGTGGTCGCGCATGTCGCCCGCTATCACCGCGGCACGTCGCCCAAGACCAAGCACCGCGGCTTCGCGCAGCTCGACCGCGCGACGCGAGATCGCGTGGTAAAGCTGGCCGCGCTGCTGCGCTTCGCCGACGGCATGGACCGAGGCCACGTGGCGGCGGTCGGCGCACTGCGCGTGAAGCTGACCAGCGACGCACTGCGGGTGAGTGTGGTGGAAGCCGAGGGCGCCACGAACGTGCGCCTCGAGTGCTGGGGCGCGAGCCGCAAGCGACAGCTGCTCGAGGAAGTCTTGGGCCGACCGATCATCGTGGTCGCGCCGGATGGCACCGAGATCAGTGCCGACGACGACGGAGACGGCGAGTAGACGCGCCGTCTCGTCTGTCGTTCAGTCCGACTCCGCCAGGTCCGACGCCTTCGTGCGCTTCCGCTTGGTAGCCGTCTTGCCCGCCCCCTTGGCATCCGCTGCCCCCCAGGGGTCGCGCATCAGCGTGGCATGCGTCGCGCGTACGTCGGCGTCATCCGGAACCCGACGGCGATACGTACCGTCGGCACCAAGCTCCCACGCCTGTCGGTTGTCGGCCAGACACGTTTCGAGCACGCGCTGCAATCGGCCGTGCCATGCCACGTCCTCGATCGGCGTCATGGCTTCAACGCGGCGATCGAAGTTTCGCGGCATCCAGTCGGCCGATCCGATGTAGTACTCGGGGTTCCCGCCGTTCGAGAAGAAGGCGATCCGCGAGTGCTCGAGGAAACGACCGATGATGCTGACGACGCGAATACGATCGCTCACCCCGCGGAGCCCCGGCAGCAAACAACAGATGCCACGCACGATCAGATCGATCTCGACCCCGGCCTGCGACGCGCGATACAGCGCCGCGATGACTTCGGGATCGACCAAGGCATTCATCTTGGCGACGATGCGCCCGCCGCGCCCGGCTTTGGCGTGCGCCGACTCGCGCTCGATCAGTTCGAGCGTCCGCTTGCGCAGATTCGCCGGCGCCATGATCAGGCGTCGATAGAACTTCTGGCGCGAGACGCCGGTGAGCGAGTTGAACAGGTCGCTGGAATCGGCGCCGATCTGCGGATTACAGGTGAACAGGCCGATGTCGGTGTACAACCGCGCCGTCTTCGAGTTGTAATTGCCGGTACTGACATGCACGTAGCGCCGGATACCGTCGGCATCGCGCCGCACCACCAACACCGTCTTCGCGTGCGTCTTGAGCCCGGGCAGTCCGTAGGCCACGTGGATGCCGTAGCTTTCCATCGTACGCGCGAACGTGATGTTGTTCTGCTCGTCGAAGCGCGCCTGCAGCTCGATGATGACCGCCACCTGTTTGCCGGCTTCGGCCGCCTCGGTGAGTGCCCGCACGATCGCGGTGTCGCCCGAGGTGCGGTACAACGTGAGCTTGATGGCGAGCACTTGCGGATCGCTCGACGCCGCTTCGAGGAACGCCTCCACCGACGAACTGAACGACTCGTACGGGTGATGCACCAGCACGTCGCGCTCGCGGATCACCTCGAAGATGTTGCGGCCATCGCGGAACGGCGCCGGGACCACCGGCGTGTAGGGCGCGTCGCGCAGTTCGGGCACCTCGATGCCGGCGATCTGCAACAGATCTCCGAGCTCCAGCAAGTCGTCGCGATCATGCACATCGCGCGCACTGAGCGGCGCGACCAGCTGCGTCTCGCTCTCGCTGAGCTCTTCCAACAGCAGCTGTCGCATCGACTGCGGCATATCGCGCTGCACTTCCAGGCGTACTACCTCACCGAACCGGCGCTGAAAGACCTGCTGCTCGATCGTTTCCAGCAGGTCCTCCGGCTGGTCGATCTGGCCAAGGTCGAGATCCGAGTAGCGCGTGATGCGGAAGGTGAACCAACGCTTCACCTCCATGCCCGGAAACAGCGTCCCGAGATGTTCGCCGATCACCTCTTCCAGCGGCACAAAGCAATGCTCGCCCGCGCGCTCGATCGGCACCCAACGCGGGAGCGACCGCGGAACTTTCACGCGCGCAAAATGCTCCTTCCCACTCTCCGGATCGCCGATGTCCACCGCCAGTGAGAGCGACAGATTCGAGATGTACGGAAACGGATGTCCCGGGTCCACCGCCAGCGGGGTGAGAACCGGGAACACCTGCGACTCGAAATACGCGTGCACGCGCTCGCGCTCGTCGTCTTCGAGCGACGCCATCGGCACCAGCTTGACGCCCTTCTCTTCGAGTGCCGGCAACACGAGCGCGTGCAACGCGTGATGCCGGCGCTGCAGCAACTCGTGCACCCGCGTGCGAATGGCGTCGAGCTGTTCGGGGGGCGAGAGTGGATCGGGCGGATACTGCGGCGCGCCCGACGTGACCTTTCGGCGCAGGCCCGCTACACGCACCATGTAGAACTCGTCCAGATTCGTACTGAAGATTGCCAGGAACTTGAGGCGCTCCAGCAACGGGACGCGGGTATCGAGCGCTTCCTCGAGCACGCGCGCATTGAAGTCGAGCCAACTGAGCTCGCGATTCAGGTACGGCAGCGACAGAGCGGTGGACGACGGAATGGCTGCGGTCCGGCGCGGCGTACCGCGGCGGACAGGTGGCGAATCAGACAGAATGGATGGCCGCGAGCAGACGGTAGGAAAGCGCGGCCATCGTCGCGGCCGCGGGAATCGTAATCACCCACGCCCAGACAATGCGGCTGGCCAATCCCCAGCGTACCGCCGAGAGCCGCGTCGTGGCGCCGACGCCGACGATGGCGCCGGTGATCGTGTGCGTCGTACTGACGGGAATCCCCAACCGGGTGGCCATCAGGATGACGAGCGCTCCGCCGGTTTCGGCGCAAAAGCCGCCGACCGGCTTCAGCTTCGTGATGCGCGTACCCATGGTGTGCACGATACGCCAGCCGCCCGACAAGGTGCCGAGCGAGATGCACGCGTAGGCCGCCAACTCGATCCACAGCGGGATGGTCTTCAGATCCTCTACATAGAAGAAGTGGAGCCAGCCGGTTTGCGTCGCGAACGTCGCCTTCGACGCGACCAACAACGCGACGATGATACCCATGGTCTTCTGCGCATCGTTACTGCCGTGCGCCAACGACAACAAGGCAGAGCTGGTCAACTGTGCAGCGCGGAAGAACTTGTCGACTTTTGCGTTGGTCGCGCGGCGGAACACATTGAACACGAGCACCATCAACCCGAAGCCCATCAGCATGCCCAGCGCCGGCGACAGTACGATCGCCGACAGGGTCTCGATCCACTTGGGGCCCCACAACAGCGCGGCGAATCCGGCCTTGGAGACCGCGGCGCCGGCGTACCCGCCGATCAGCGCGTGCGACGAGCTGGAGGGAATGCCGAACCACCACGTAATCAGGTTCCAGATGATCGCACCGAGCAGCGCAGCAAGGATCACGTTCGGATCGACGATCTTCATGTCGATGAAGCCGCCACCGAACGCCTTCGCCACCGCAGTGCCCGCGACGAACAGCGCCGCGAAGTTGAAGAACGCCGCCCAGATGACCGCGGCAAGGGGGCTCAGCACGCGAGTACCGACGATTGTGGCGATGGAATTCGCCGAGTCGTGGAACCCGTTGATATAGTCGAACGCCAGCGCCATCACCACGATGAACAGAACGAAGTAGACCACGGATCGTCAGCTGTTCTTGAGGGCAATACTTTCGAGCACGTTCGACACATCCTCACACTCGTCGATCGCGTGCTCCAGCGCGTCGAAGATCTCCTTCCATTTCAATACTTCGATCGCCGGCTCCTCGTGCTCGAACAGGGCACCGACCGATCGCGCATACAGCACATCGCCTTCTTCTTCGAGCTGCTTGATGATGCGACCATGGTCCAGCATCTTCGCGCGCTTCGTCACATCGCCGACCGACGCCAGAATCTCCGCGCTGGCGCGCACCAGAATGTCAGCCATCTCGACGCCGCCGCTGCGGGGCGCCGTCACCCGGAACATCACCACGCGGCGGGCCGCGCCATTGATCAGATCGATCACGTTGTCCAGGCGCGTCGCCAGCACGTGGATGTCTTCGCGGTCGAGCGGCGTGACGAAGCTGGTGTCGATGCGCTGGTTGATGAGATGGACGATAGAGTCACCATCCGTTTCAACCTTCTTGATCTCTACCGCAATGCGCGCGGCGTCCGACGGGTTCTCCAACAATGAGCGCAGCAGCGTCGACGCACTGCCCATGTAAACGGCAAGCTGCCGGAAATGATCGAAAAACGTTTCGTCTTTTGAAAAGAGCTTCACGGCTCGGATGGCTGAAAGAGGTCTGACTGCCCACGGGTCACCATGCGCACCGTAACAATTACGTCACCGGTGCGAGAACGCCACGTATGATGCCCATCGTTACACGACGGAGACCTACTGCGCCGGAACCGAACGGTTCAGCGCCAAACCACTTTCGCGTCGCTCACGGCCACCTTCCGCCGTACGAGCTCGGGGTTCTCAAACCAGCGCGCCAGCAACGCCCCCACCACGAAGCCGCCCACGTGCGCCCACACCGCCACCCCACCGGAGATCTCTCGGCGTAACGGCGACAGGTCCGGCAGCCCCGCCAGGACCTGACTGCCGAACCAGAGGATGAGTACCGCCCATGCCGGGAAGCGCAGTAGAAAGAAGGGCGGAATGAACGTCCGCACCTTCACGCGCGGGTAGAGCACGAGGTACGCGCCCATGATCCCCGAGATCGCGCCCGACGCGCCCACCGTCGGCACGGGAGACGACGGGTCGACCGCCAGGTGGGCCATGGCCGCCGCCACGCCGGTCAGCAGGTAGAACGCGACGAAGCGCCACCGACCCATGCTGTCTTCGACGTTGTTGCCGAACACCCACAGGTAGAGCGAGTTGCCGATGATGTGCCCCCATCCGCCGTGCAGGAAGATGCTGGTGATCGGCGTCAGCCAGTTGATCGCGTAGTCGTCGATCACGCAGGCCAGCGCCTGATCGCCAAAGCGCCCAAGCGGTACGCCGAACCCCACGGGCGCCATCCGGCTCAGCTCCCCTGGCACCATCCCCAGGTTGCACACACTGACCGCCAGCGGCAGCGGACTCCCCGCCCCCTGGACGAAGAACCAGACGGCCCAGGTGATTACCAGCAGCCCGATGGTCATCACCGGAGTCCGCAACGTCGGGTTGTCGTCAGAAATTGGAAACATGGCGCTCTCGACCAAGTCAAATTGGCAGACTGCCTCCACGACAGCCCTCAAACCACCCCGTACCGCCAGAATTGCGCCGGTCCGGCAGACCTACCGCGGCCCACCCCTTGCCTCTGATACGGGCAGCAGTGGAACACAGAAAGTACGTATCGAAGAAGTCCCTACAGGCTGCAACTCCTCAACGAGACCTCAATGGCTGAAAAAGTTATCGGCATCGACCTGGGAACCACCAACTCGGTGGTCTCCGTGCTGGAAGGTGGCGATCCCGTGGTCATCCCGAACGCCGAGGGCGGTCGGACGACCCCGTCGGTCGTCGGCTTTACGAAAGATGGCGAGCGCCTCGTTGGCCAGATCGCCAAGCGTCAGGCCGTCACGAACCCGCAGAATACGATTTTCTCGATCAAGCGCTTCATGGGTCAGCGGACGACCGAAGCGCAGGCCGAGCAGTCGCGCGTGCCCTATAAGATCGTCGCCGGCCCGAACGATGTGGCCTCCGTCGAAGTGGGTGGTAAGCGCTACACGCCCCCCGAGATCTCGGCGATGATCCTGCAGAAGATGAAGCAGACCGCCGAAGACTACCTCGGCCACAGCGTCACCAAAGCCGTCATCACGGTGCCCGCGTACTTCAACGACGCGCAGCGCCAAGCCACCAAAGACGCCGGCAAGATCGCCGGTCTCGACGTGCTCCGCATCATCAACGAGCCCACGGCGGCGGCCCTCGCCTACGGCCTCGACAAGAACAAGAAGACCGACGAAAAGGTCGCCGTGTTCGATCTCGGCGGCGGTACGTACGACATCTCCGTCCTCGAGCTGTACGACGTCGACGGCACGCGCCAGTTCGAAGTGAAGTCCACCAACGGTGACACGCACCTCGGCGGCGACGACTTCGACCAGCGTGTGATGGATTGGTTGGTGGCCGAGTTCAAGCGCGATCAGGCGATCGACTTGAGCAAGGATCCGATGGCGATCCAGCGTCTCAAAGAAGCGGCAGAAAAGGCGAAGATGGAGCTGTCGAGTGCGAACAGCACCGACATCAACCTGCCGTTCATTACTGCCGACCAGTCGGGCCCGAAGCATCTGAACTACTCGCTCACGCGCGCCAAGTTCGAGCAGCTCGTGGACGATCTGATTCAGCGCACCCTCGAGCCCATGAAGAAGGCGCTCAAGGATGCCGGCATGCAGCCGAGCGAAGTCGACGAGATCATCCTCGTCGGCGGCTCGACGCGTATTCCGAAGATTCAGCAGGTGGTGAAGGAGTTCTTCGGCAAGGAGCCCAACAAGGGCGTCAATCCGGACGAAGTCGTGGCCGTCGGCGCCGCCATTCAGGGCGCGGTGCTCACCGGCGAGCAGAAGGACGTACTGCTGCTCGACGTCACGCCGCTGTCGCTCGGCATCGAAACGCTCGGTGGCGTGATGACGGTGCTCATCCCGCGCAACACGACCATCCCGACCAAGAAGGCGGAGACGTTCTCCACCGCCGACGACAATCAGACGACGGTCGAGATCCACGTGCTGCAGGGCGAGCGCGAACTGGCCGTGTACAACCGCACGATCGGCAAGTTCCAGCTCACGGGCATCCCGCCCGCTCCGCGCGGCATGCCGCAGGTCGAGGTCACCTTTGACATCGACGCCAACGGCATCCTGCATGTGACGGCGCGCGACAAGGCGTCGGGCAAGGAGCAGAAGATCCGCATCGAAGCGTCCAGCGGCCTGTCGGATTCGGATATCGACAAGATGGTCAAGGACGCCGAGAAGAACGCGGGCGAAGACAAGCAGCGTCGTGAGGAAATCGAGACGCGCAACCGCCTCGACTCTCAGACGTACGAAGTCGAGAAGAACGTGAAGGAGTGGGGCGAGAAAGTACCGGCCGCGCTGAAGGAGCGAATCGACGCATCGATCGAGCGGTCGCGCAAGGCACTCCGCGGCGACGACATGGCCGAGATCCGGGCCGCGCAGGAGGAACTGACGAAGGCGTACAGTGAAGCAGGACAGGCCTTCTATCAGCAGCAGTCGTCTGAAGGTGCCACTCCCGAAGGCGGTGAAGCGCCGGCCGGTGAGCCGGCAGCGGGTGACGCCAAGGCCGAAGAAGTGGTCGAAGCCGACTACGAGATCGTCGACGACACCAAGAAGTAAGCGCCACCTGGTCGCGCCAGCTGGCAGTTGATTGAGACACCGGATTCCCGCGGAAACTGAAAGCGGGGGTCCGGTGTCTTATCGTATCGCAGGGTGCAGGTCAGTTTTATTCAGCACATCGCTCGTACCGCATTCACCGGGTTCAGACACATGGCTTCTCGTTTCTCCCGATTCCGCTTCGCCGCTGCCGCGGCGGTGAGCTTTTCCGCCGGCGTCCTCTTCGCGTCCGGCATGGACTGGACGAAGATCAGCTGGGCGCAGGGTGGCACGACGTCGCGCTCGGCCTCCGTGCGCGGCCCCATGGCCCCCGAAGGCAGCTCGTTCGCCGACATCGCCGAGCGCGTAACGCCCGGCGTGGTGGCGGTAAACACCACCCGCATGGCGCGACCGCGTCCACAGGCGCGGAATCGGAACCAGCAGGGCATGGAAGATTTTCTCGAGCAGTTCGGACCGCAGCAGCCCAGGCAGCAGCGCGGCGAAGGCTCGGGATTCATCGTGACGCAGGACGGGTACATCGTCACGAACAACCACGTGGTGGCCGACGCCGACCAGGTGTCAATCACGCTCAGCGATGGCCGCACCTTCAAGGCGAAGGTGATCGGCACCGATTCCACCACCGACGTGGCCGTCGTGAAGATCGACGCCAAGGGTCTCCCAACGCTCGCGATCGGTAACGACGAAACCACGCGTATCGGCGACTGGGTGCTCGCCGTCGGCAACCCGCTGGGTCTCGACTTCACGGTGACGGCTGGCATCATCTCGGCCAAGGGACGTGGCTCGGAAATCCAGCTGCCGAACGCCGGTAACTTCACGATCTCCGACTTCATCCAGACCGACGCCGCGATCAATCCGGGTAACTCCGGTGGCCCACTCATCAACCTGCGCGGCGAAGTGATCGGCCTGAACAGCGCCATCGCCAGCCAGACCGGCTTCTACTCGGGGTACGGCTTCGCGATTCCCATTACGCTGGTGAAGGCTGTCACCGATGACCTGATCAAGGAAGGCCGCGTACGACTGCCCGTGATGGGTGTGTCGGTGGGTCGCATCGATCCGGAAGATGCCGGCATTAACGGCCTGGCTCGCGTGGCAGGCGTGAAGGTGGCCGGCTTCAACCCGGCCGACGGTGGTCCGGCCAAGGCCGCCGGCATCGAAGTCGGCGACATCATTGTCACGGTGGACGGCAAGCCGGTAGACCGCGTGAGCTCACTGCAGCGCGTGGTGCGTTCGCGCCGCGTGGGTGATCTGGTGCCGGTGGAAGTCATGCGCTTCGGCACCAAGAAGAGCTTCAAGGTGAAGCTGGTGGAAGCTGATGCGATCAGCCGTGTCGCTGCGCTGCCGGAAGCTGGCCCGAAGGTGGTGCCGGCTGCGGGCAAGCTCGGTATCACCGTCGAAGCGATTCCGGCCGACGTGGCCGAGCGCATGAAGCTCGGCGGCCGCGGTGTTCGCGTGTCGGATGTGGCGGAAGACGGCCCCGCGCGCGACAAACTTGCACCCGGCAGCGACATCGTGCTGGAAGTGCTCTATCCCACGCCGCGTCGCGCCGTGAAGACGGTGAACGACCTGCAGGGTGTGCTGTCGGGCCTCAAGGACGGCGACTACGTGAGCCTGTTGGTACAGAACATGGATCCGCGCGTGGGGCAGCGCGTGGTCAACATCCGCGTGGGCGGCTGATCGCTGGCCAATTGGCTCCGCAGGACCACAATGGGCGGTGTCGCACAGGCGACGCCGCCCATTGTCCTTTCGGCGCACTAGTTATGTTGTGGGAGCGAGTTTGCGGACGTGGCGAAATTGGTAGACGCACCAGCCTTAGGAGCTGGCGGGGCGACCCATCCCGGTTCGAGTCCGGGCGTTCGCATGTAAGTTCAGGTGGGAATTCGGTGCCCTGGTTTCGGAACAGCTGAACCGCGGATTGACGCGGTGGATTCAACCCGTCAGTGCAACACTTTACGTGTTCACTCTCGGGAGGCTTGCATGGCGACGCGGCGGTATCGACTGACCCCCACTGAACAACGGACCCTGTGGGCGCAGTTCAAAGCGGGGACCACGATGGCCCGGATCGCAGACGGGTTAGGGCGCCATCCGGGCACGGTGCAGAATGCTATTCGCGCCCACGGGGGCTACACCCCGGCGGTGCCGCACCGGGCCACGACCGCGTTGACGCCCGACGAGCGCGAAGTCATCTCGCGTGGGCTGGCTGATGGGCAGAGCGCCCGCGCGCTGGCCCGTGCGCTCAACCGCGCGCCATCGACGGTCACACGCGAGATTGCCCGGAACGGGGGGCCGTCGCGCTATCGGGCGGTGGCGGCGGAGGCCGCCGCGTGGCAGCGCGCGGCGCGGCCGCAACCGTGTCGCCTCGCCACGCACGGCCCGCTGCGGCGCCTCGTCGCCGCGAAGCTGGCGGCGCAGTGGTCCCCCGCGCAAATCACGGGCTGGCTGCGCCGGACGTATCCGACGGAGAACGCATTCCACGTGTCGCACGAGACGATTTATCGCTCCTTGTTTGTCCAAGCCCGCGGCGTCCTGAAAAAGGAACTCGTGGCCCATTTGCGGTGCGTGCGGGCCCATCGCGGCGCGAAGACCACGGCGGGGGATGCCCGGGGGCAGATCAAAGACGCCGTGGCGATCAGCGAGCGCCCCGCGGCGATCGAGGATCGCGCGTTACCGGGCCATTGGGAAGGCGATCTGCTGATGGGCCTCGGCCAAAGCGTCATCGCCACCTTGGTCGAGCGGCACTCGCGCTATGTCCATCTCGTGCAGGTACCGAGCAAAGCGACGCAGGACGTCGTCGACGCGCTCATTCGCGAGGTCGCCCGCGTCCCGGGGCAGCTGATGACGACCCTGACCTGGGATCGCGGTCATGAAATGCAACAGCATCGGCGCTTTTCAGTGGCGACGAACGTCGCCGTGTACTTCTGCGATCCCCGCAGTCCGTGGCAGCGCGGGTCGAACGAAAACACGAATGGCCTGCTGCGCCAGTACTTCCCCAAAGGCACCGACCTTCGCGGCGTCACGCAGCGCGAGCTCGACCAGATTGCGCGCCGACTCAACACACGGCCACGCAAAACACTCGACTTTCAAACACCCGCGGTAGTTTTAGCGCATGCTGTTGCACTGACGGGTTGAATCCACCGCGAATGACCGCGGATTGACTGTGCGAGCCGACCCCCGTCGCGCGCGACGTTATCAATCTTGAATGTGTTGTTCATCCGCGAGCATTCGCGCCGATCCGCGGTAAGCTTTTCTGTCAGAGCCCCGAACGTGAACAGCCTGACCGCGGATGCACGCGAATGTCCGCGAATCGACAGACTCCGGGTCACCGCTTCAGGAACGCCTCAACCGCCGGCCACACCACGTCGGGGCGCTCGGCATAGGCGAAATGCGCCGCACGCGGTACACGCACCAGCGTCGCATTCGGCAACGAGGAAACCCACTCCTCGACCAGATCCATTGGGATCGCCTCCTGTTCGCCGTGAATCACCAGCGTGGGCACGCGCAGCGTGCGAAGTTGCGGCCGGATATCCCAGTCACCGTACGAACCCATCACCAGCCGATTCGTGGTGGTCAGTCCGAAACGAATGCCGCGCGCGTCGGACGCGCACAGGTCAGAATGAATCATCGGCAGCGTGCGTGCCGGCTCAGCGAGTCGCGGAACCATCGCCGCGCGCCAGTAGTCGCGACACGCTGAACGAATCTCGTCGTCGGTCGTGGCCCGCTGCAACCGGCGATTGGCCTCGGCCGACTGACGCCGCAGCGTGCTGTCCATGCGGGCTGCCGAGTTCTTGGCGAAACGCGCCCAGAACTCACCTCGCCGCGGCGGCACGGGGCCCATGAGGATCATCCGACGCATGTGCTCCGGATGCGCGATCGCGTACGTCGCGGCCAGCAGGGGACCATACGAGTGCGCGATCAGCGTGAGACGGTCGATGCCAAAGTGCATACGAACGGCCTCCAGGTCGGCGATCTGCTGCGTCGCCGAAAGTGTCGTGGTATCGGCGGGCAACGTCGATCGCCCGGCCCCGCGCTGATCATAGAAGATCACCGTGTGCCGCGCGGTCAGTGGCGTGAAGTCGCCCGCAATGCTCTCCAGATCCACGCCCGGGCCACCGTGGATCGCGACCAGCGTGTCGGTCCCGCTGCCCGCAACCCGATAGAACAAGCGGGCACCGTCTGGCACGGTTACGTAGCCCTCACGTTGCGCCGCCAACGGCGACACTATCGGGAGCACGAGCGACAGCACGAACCCGGCGATGATCGCGCGGGGCGTAGACCGGGGCATACTCATCGTCGATACTCGCCAATCATGTGGAGAAGCGGAGACCCTTCCCACAAGCTATTCATCATGCCCCGACCGCGGGCGTATCTTTCCGTGCCAGCCACTCGGCGATCACCCTTCCCCGCCAGGCCATTAGACCATGCCCGTCTACGTGTACGAAACCATCCCGCAGTCCGAGGCCGAGTTCCCACAGACGTTTGAACTGCGTCAGTCGATGTCGGAGCCCTGCCTCACCGCGCACCCGGACACCGGCGCGCCGGTGCGACGTGTGCTCTCGGGTGGGCTTGCCACGTTCACTGGCGCCGCGGCGGCAGCCCCGATGCGAGGCGGTGGCGGTGGCGGATGTGGGTCGGGCTGCGGTTGCGCCTCCTGATCGGCCGATGATCACCGGCGCCGTGGCCATCGAGCAGTGGGACCTGGTCGAGCCGTTCGAAATCGCGCGTGGCGTGATGACGGCGATTCCCCTGATCACGCTCATGCTCACCGATAGCGCGGGGAACGTGGGCCGCGCGGAGGCGGCGGGCGTGGACTACGACGGGGAAACGCCGGAGATGCTGCAGGCGCAGATCGAGTTTGCACTGCCGCTGGTCGTGGCCGCCACGTCTGGTGATACGGTCAATGACGCGACGCTGCAAGCCGTGCAGGAGCTGCTTCCCTCGGGCGGCGCGCGCAACGCGATCGACTGCGCCCTTTGGGATCTGCGGGCCAAGCAGTCCGGTGTACCGGCGTGGCAGTACGCCGCGTTGCCGGGGCTTCGTCCACTCACCACGGTACTCACGCTCGGACTTGGCAGCGAGTCGGACACGCGACGCAAAGCGCGCGCGGCCCGCCGGTATCCGCTGCTCAAGATCAAGTGCGACGCCGATCGCCACATCGACGTCGTACGATGGGTGCGCGAAGAACATCCCACCGCGCGCATTGCCGTCGATGCCAATCAATCGTGGAACCGCGATCTGCTGGAGCGCGTGTTGCCGCCGTTGGCCGCGCTCGGCGTCGAGATGGTCGAGCAACCCGTCAAGCGTTTCGAGGACGCGCAACTCGACGGGCTGCAGTCACCACTTCCCCTGGCCGCGGACGAGTCGTGCGTCGATCGCGAATCGTTGGCCGAGCTGTTCGGGCGCTATCAGTTCATCAACATCAAGCTCGACAAGTGCGGCGGGCTCACCGAAGCGCTGAAGATGTCGAACGAAGCGCTCGTGCACGGACTGCAGCTGATGGTGGGCAACATGTGTGGCACGTCGTTGGGTATGGCACCGGGTTTTCTCGTGGGCCAGCGCTGCGGCTACGTCGACCTCGACGGCCCGCTGCTGCAAACGCACGATCGTGACCATGCCATCGTGTTCACCGACGGCGTGATGCAGCCGCCCACTGCCGCACTCTGGGGCTAACTCAGGGCGCCGCGGAACCGCTCGAGTCCGAACAGCGCGATGTCGTGCGACGTGGTGCCGTGCTGCACCAGATCGGCACAGATCTCGCCGATCACACTGCAGAACTTGAAGCCGTGCCCGGAGCAGGGTGACACCAGCAGGACTTCCGGCGAGCCCGGCGCGCGATCGATGATGAAGTGCTCGTCGGGCGTATTCGTGAACAGGCACACGGCCGACGACCGCAGTGCACCGTTGGCCTCGGGGAAGTAGCGCGATACCGCGTCACGTAGTGCCGCTTCGTCACGGGGATGACAGACACGGTCTACAGTGTCCGGACGAACGCGTTCAGCGAGATGGTGATAGCGGCCAATCTTGAAGCCCGGCACGCCGTACTCGGGGAAGCCGTAGAAGATGCCCTCGTCGGCTTCGAGCACGAATACCGGAAACGCCGAGGGCGCGAAGCGGGCGCGGTCGGCGATGTCGAACCAGCCGAGCACCTGGCGTTCGGGGGTGAGCAGCGATCGCAGCGACGGCGCCAGCTCCTGCATCCATGGCCCGGCGGTCAACACGAGTTGCGCGGCCTCATATTCGCCGCGATCGGTGCGAACGCGCACACTCCCGCCGCTGGCGGAATAGTCGAGTACGCGCTCCCTCGTGCGAATGTCAGCGCCAAGCGAACGGGCGCGTTCGGCGTAGGACTGAATGCAGCGCTCCGGCGTGAGAAAACCGGCGTCGGGCTGATATACGGCCATCGCATTCGCCGCGGGTCGCCATCCCGGAAAGCGCGACGCCAGGGCCGACGCGTCGAGCACCTCGTGCGGCAGGTCGTGCTCCCGGCAGCTGCGTAGCGAGCCCTCGAACACGTGGCTGCCGGCGAATCCCACGTCGAGCCCGCCGGTGACATGCAGCAACGGCTCATCCATGCCGTCCTGCAGCTCACGCCAGAGGGTAAACGCGCGGCGCAGCAACGGCACATACGACGGGTCCTCGAAATAGGCGAGGCGAATGATACGGGTGAGGCCATGGGAGGAGCCAAAGCCATGGCCGAGCTCGTGCTGTTCGATACCCAGCACGCGCAGCCCGCGAGCGGCGAGCTGATAGGTGGCGGCGCTCCCCATCCCGCCAACGCCGACGACGATGACATCGAAATCGCGAATCACTATTGCTGACCTCGGCTTTATGAAGCATACGACAAGTCCCTTCATCTCGTCCCTAAATACGTGGACTAAACTTAAGACTGTGGGTCCAAACGCACAGTAAATGAGACAAAATGCAGTATTCGTCCCCGCCGGGGTGGCAAATCCCTCAAAGCTGAGAGAGATTCACCGCGTCACGTTACCGCAAAGTGACATTGGCGCAGGTTCCCGCGTCAGCCCATCCCTAATTTTGGAAGGAGACTTGATGTTTCACCGAGCGATTATTGGTCGCTTGGCGGTCATCGCCGCCGTTCTGCTGGTCGCCCTCCCGTCGCGTGCCCTGTTGGCACAGACCGGAACGATCAGCGGCAGGGTGACTGATGCCGCCACCGCGCAACCTATAGCCGACGCCCGCGTCGTCGTTGCGGGCACGAGCTTCGAGACACAGACAAGTAAGGACGGCGAGTACCGTCTCACGAACGTGAAGCCTGGTCGGACGGGAATCTCCGTATTCCGCCTTGGCTACAAAGCATCGCGCGATAGCGTGACGGTCGTGGCCGGCCAGACCGCCAGCCTGAATGTCAAGATGACCCAATCGGTCATCAACCTGTCCGAAGTTGTCGTGACGGGTACTGTCGGTAACCAGCAGCGTAAGGCGCAGGCTGCTGTCGTCGCCTCCGTCTCGGCCGCCGATATCATCAAGGATGCGCCCATCACCAGCGTGGCGAACCTCCTGCAGTCCCGCGTGCCGGGCGTTGCCCTGAGCTCGCAGTCCGGAACCAAGGGAACGGCCACGCAGATCCGCATCCGCGGTGCGTCATCGATCAACCTGTCGAACCAGCCGCTGCTGTTCATCGACGGCGTTCGTATCAACGAGGGCCAGATCGGCTCGGGGCAGTCCGGTCAGCAGTTTGACCGCATGAACGATCTGAACCCGGAAGAGATCGAGAGCATCGAGGTGGTGAAGGGTCCGGCCGCCGCGACGCTGTACGGCGCCGATGCGTCCGCCGGCGTGATCCAGATCATCACCAAGAAGGGTCGGGCAGGCTCCAACAGCTTCCAGCAAACGCTTCGCCTGGAGACCGGCTCATCGGATGCGCGCTACACGCCGCCCGACAACTACGGCGCGTGTACGGCCGCCCTGATTCTGCCCACCAGCACCAACCCGCTCTGCCGCGGCAAGACCGTTGGCGATCTGGTCAACGACAACCCGCTGGCCCGCGTCGGTGGCTTCCAGAAGGGTAGCGCACGCGTGTTCAACTACAGCGCGCGTGGCGGTGGCCAGAATTACGGATTCAACTTGTCGTACGGTTCGGACAACTCCGAAGGCACGTTGCCGAACAACAAGTACAATCGTTACAACGTACGCACGAACGTCAACTACGTCGCGAACTCGAAGCTCAACTTCGACGTCGGACTGGGGCTGGTCCAGAGCAAGATCGACCTGCCCGACAACGACAACAACATCTTCGGCTGGTTGGGCGGCGGTCTCCTGGGCAGCCCCCTGACGCGTAATGACTCGCCGACGGGGCAGCTTACGCAGGACGGCTGGTATAGCAACCGCCACTACAACGCGATCAACGCGATCGAGCGCAGTCTGCTCACCAAGCGCGTGACCACGTCGATCACGGCCAACTACGCGCCGACCACGTGGTTCACGAACCGCGTCACTGGTGGCATGGACTACGCGTCTGACAACCAGCGCAGCTTCTTCCCGAAGAACGACAGCCTCTGGTATGGCGGTCTGACCGACGGCGGCAGCAACGCCTCGACGGCACGTGGCGCCGAACGCTACACGTTCGACTACCTCGGTAACATGAGGAAGCAGCTCGGCGCAGATTGGGAAACCAACTTGTCGTTCGGCCTTCAGGTAATCTCCACGCGCAACACGCTGCTCACGGCCAACGGTATCGGCTTCGTGACCAATGCGAACAACTCTGTTGGGTCAGCGGCGACCACCACCGGTGGCGGCGGCTTCACCGAACAGCGTCAGTTCGGCTACCTCTCGCAGCTGCAGATCGGCAACCAGAACAAGCGCTTCGTGCAGGTCGGTGTCCGCGTCGACAAGAACTCGTCCTTCGGTACAACGGCACCGGCATTCGTACTGCCCAAGATCGGTGGTAGCTGGGCGATCTCCGAAGAAAGCTTCTTCGAGCCGCTTTCGGGCATCTTCAACACCATGCGTCTGCGCGCTGCGTACGGCACGACGGGCCGCTCGCCCAACCCGGGCGACGCGCTCACCACGCTGTCCGCCGCGTCGTTCAACATCTCGGGCTCCACGAGCGCGGGTGCCATTCCGGGCAACCCCGGTAATGCCGACCTCAAGCCGGAGCGTGGCAGCGAGTTCGAAGCCGGTCTAGACGCCGGGTTCTTCGACAACCGCGTGTCGGCCGAGCTCACGTACTTCAAGAAACAGACGAAGGACCTGATCATCGCGCGTCCGATTCCGCCGTCGCTCGGTTTTTCCTCGAACCCGCTGGCGAACATCGGCGCGGTGGAGAACAGTGGACTTGAGCTCGCCCTGAATATCAGCGCACTCAACACGCAGAACGTGCGCTGGGACATCCGCGCGGGTGCCAACACACTTCACAACGAGTTGACCAGCCTCGGCGACGGCGCCGATAAGGTGCTCCCGTTCAACCTAGGCGGCGCAGGCCGGACGATTGTCGGCCAGCAGCTTGGTGTGTTCGTGTCCAAGAAGATCGAATCGGTTGACCTGGCCACTGGCAAAGTCATTGTCAGCGATACGCTGGCCCCGATGGGTAACCTGTTCCCGACGTTGGAGTGGAACCTCACCAACACGGTCACGCTGTTCAAGAACCTGCGGGTGTCAGCACTGCTCGACGCGAAGCGTGACTTCCTCGTGCAGAACTTCACGGCGTTCTTCCGTGAAACGCAGCTGGTTCGTTCCAACCTGCGTCTTGATCCGACGGCGTTGTCCCCTGAGGAGCGCCTGCGTCGATTCGGCAATCCAACCTCCGGCCAGCCGGCGTTCGTGACCAACAAGGGCAACAACGCTACCGTGAACGACGTGATCGACTCTTACCTCGAGAAGGGCGATTTCATCCGCCTCCGCGAAGTGTCCGCCACCTACACGCTGCCGTCGACGCTGATGAAGCGCATTGGCAACCGCGTGCAAAGCGCGTCGCTCACGTTCGCCGTGCAGAACGTGAAGCTCTGGAGTGACTACTCCGGGGCTGACCCCGAGATCAACTCGCAGACCAACGCGTTCTCGCGCCAGGACTTCCTGACGACGCCGAATCCGCGGAATACCGTTCTGCGGTTCAACCTCACCTTCTAACCGCGACTTGCTCATGAAAAAGATCCCACGCGCGGTTTCGCGCACGGTAGTCGGCTCGGCGCTGATGCTTGGCGCTGTCGCCTGCTCCGACCAGTTTCTCACCGTCACCAATCCGAACGTCATCGACGCGGCGACCGTCGATCCCGCATCGGGCGCCGCGACGCTCGCCCTATCCGCGCAGCAGAACTTCGCCACCGCGCTCGGCTGGCTCGCGATGTACAGCGGATACTTCACGAACGAAGTGAACGTGTCGGATACCTTCCCGACGCGTAACGAGTTCGGTTTCCGCACCGTCTCCGACCTGAACGGCTCGCTGAACACGGACGTGTGGGCGCCTGTCTCGTTGGCCACGGCTTCGGCCAAGACGGTCCTCGACCTCACGTTGCCGACCCCCACCACCAACATCAGTCTCGCGCGTGCCGCGACCTTCCGCGGCTTTTCGATCCTGATGATGGCGACCGATTTCTGCACCGGGTCGCTGTCGTCCGGTCCGGAGCTCACCACCGCGCAACTGCTCGACTCGGCGGCGTTCTGGTTCACGCGTGGCTATGACGTAGGTAAGGCCAACGCCACGGCCGACGGCATTGCGCTGTCGAACGCGGCGTTGGTCGGCCGTGCGCGTGCGAAGCTGCAGAAGGGCGACAACGCCGGCGCCGCCGCCGACGCGGCGCTCGTGCCGGCTGGATTCGAATACAACATGCGCTACACGGACGATGCCAACAGCCGTACGCGCCTGTCGAACCGCCTGTATCAGTTCAGCTTCGATCGCGGCGCCATCAGTGTCGCGCCGTGGTACCGCCAGACAGATCCGCGCGTGCCGTTCCGGGCGCCGGGTTCGGGCACGGCCGTCGGTCAAGACGCCGTGCCGGGCGGGTTCTACCAGCAGGCGAAGTTCACGGGGTATGCGTCGAACATTCGCCTCGCCTCGAAGCTCGAAGCGGATTATATCGCCGCCGAGGCCTCGGCTAACACGACGACACAGCTCGCGCTCATCGACGCACGCCGTACGGCCAACGGCCAGACGGCGTATGCTGGCGCGACCGATGCGGCGAGCGTCAAGACGGAACTGTTCAACCAGCGCGCCCTCGAGTTCTACCTCGAAGGCAAGCGGCTCGCAGACTTCCGTCGCTCGGCGGCCTCCGTTGGCACGACGGTGACGGCCACCGGTCAGCCGTACTTCAAGCCGGGGTACGGCAACACGGGTTCGCAGACGTGCTACCCGCTGCCGCGCGCCGAGCGTGACAACAACCCGAACATGGCCGGCAAGTAAGCCGTCGACATTCGCGGTGAGAAACGGGAACGGGCGCCGAGGAATTCCTCGGCGCCCGTTTTCATGAAAGGCATGAAACCGTCAAGAATCCTTGACACTCTGGCTGTAAAGAATGGTTGACAGTCCCGTGAATCGATCGCACTTTACCTTGTGTAGACCCATCGGTACAAAAACTTTCGTATTATCGCGGAGCGCGCAGGAACCTCTCGTCGTTTTCTGCGTTCAGCAGGCGAGGACGTTCTGCTCGTTCATTGCTCCCGTTGTCCGAACCGCGGCTGAAGTCATCCCGCCTGACCACCGTTTTGATGAGTTTCCGTCCCGGCATGAGTCCTTCAACGCAGCCGATGCTGCCCAGGGTAGCATGATCGTGAACGCGTCTCTGGACGACGCGTCCGAATGCGCCCGGATCACGATGGTCCACGCGCGTACTTTCTCGCTGGCGAGCAAACTGCTCCCGGCGTCGAAGCGTCGTGCGGCCTACGCGCTCTACGCGTTCTGCCGGATCGCCGACGACCTCGTCGATCAGGCCGACCACGATAACGTGTCCGAACTGGCCCTCCAGCTCGACGCCTACCGGAACGAGCTGCAGGCTGCCCTCGACGGACGACCGAGCGGACCGGTGTTCCGGGAAGTCGCTTGGGTGGCCCGTGAGTATGAGGTGTCACCCGCCCCGCTGTTCGAATTGCTCGACGGCGTGCGCCGAGACCTCGAGGCGCATACCTACGCCACCTGGCCTGAGCTCGAGCAGTACTGCGAGGGAGTCGCCAGCTCCGTCGGCGAGATGTGCACGTACGTGTTCGGCGTCCCCGCGGGCCCGACGATGCTCACCCAGGCGATTCAGTATGCCCGAACGCTCGGCACGGCCATGCAGCTCACCAATATCCTGCGGGATGTCGGGGAAGACGCGCAGCGCGGCCGTTGCTACCTGCCGGCCGACGACATGGCGCGGTTCGGTCTGACACCGCAGGACGTGCTGTCGCGAGGCCCGGAACTCGCGCGCCATCCCGGCTGGGCGCCGCTGATGGCGTACGAAGTCAGTCGGGCCCGCGCCTTGTACGTGGCTGCTATGCCGGGCATCGCGTTGCTCGATGGCGACGCCCAGCGGTGCGCAGCGGCCTGCGCCAATGGCTATGCTGGGATTCTCACGGCCATCGAAGCGCAAAACTATGACACCATTTCGACCCGCGCGCGCATTGGTCGTCTAGCGCGCGTCGGGATCCTCTGGAATGCCTGGCGATATCGCGCGCCGGCGCCTGATCTCTCCGCGTTGGGTCACGGTCCCCGGATCGTGTGGGAACCCAATGCCGTGGCTTCCAACGCCGACTCCCTGATCCGCCTGGCCTGAGGAGCTCCTCGTATGACCGCTTCTACCGACCTTCGGGATACCCTGCGGGACAGCTCACCGTCCACGCTGCTCAAGATTGCCGGTCTCACCTTGCTCGGGCACGCGTTCTTCAGTGCGTTTTCCGCGTTCGCGTTCGCCACGTTCCTCGTGCCGCCGTATCCCGAGTGGCTGCAGACCGCGCAGAACCAGAAGGTGATGGCCGTGGGCTTCGCCTATGGCGGTGCCACCACGGTCACCCTCGGTGCCATCGCCGGCCTCGCGTTCCTCGCGCACTGCATCGGCAGCCGGCGGGCGCTGCTCGTGTTCCTCGTGTCGTTCTGCCTGGCGTTCATCTCGGAATATGCCGGCACCGTCACCGACTATCCGTTTGGCGCGTACGAGTACACGAGCCAGCTGGGCTACAAGATGTTTGGCCGAGTGCCCTTCAACATCCCGACGTCGTGGTTCTACATGCTGGTCGCCTCGTTGGCGATCTGCGGACGCTTTCTGCCCGCGAAGGACGATAGCACGTCTAAATGGTACTGGGCGCTCATGGGCGGACTCGTGCTCACGGCGTGGGACGTCTCCATGGACCCCGCGATGGTGAAAACCAACCATTGGTTCTGGCAGATGGGCTCCCTTGCCGACCGCTCCGCCTTCGAGCAGTTCATTGGCAAGCCCATTTTCTTTGGCATGCCGATCACGAACTGGCTCGGCTGGCTGTTCACCGGCATCATCGTGGCGCGCGTCATGCTCGCCATCGTGCCGCCCACGACGTGGGTGTCCAAGGTCTCGCCGCATCGCTTGCCGATCACGCTGTACGCCTTGAACGGGCTCTTGCCGTTGGCCATCTGCTTCCGTCAGGACATGGTGCTGGCGGGTGTGCTTGGCACGATCGCCATGGCGATTCCCCTGTGGGCCGCGCTCCGCAACGACCCGCAGCCCCTCGGCATCACCGGGACGGCGCCGGTCGGTCGCGTCGCGGTCTCGGGCCGCTGATGGCGGGTAGGGACGACCGGCGAGTGGGCACCGCCGTACCGGCCAGTGCGTTAGCCTCATGAATGGTGTGATGGACCGACTCATCCCGATCTTCGATTCTGACGCGCTGCCCATCGGCATTCTCGTCCTCATCGTGATCGAGGCGGCGGTGCTGTACGTCTGGCAGCGTCGAAATCCGTCATCACCGTTGGGCTCGCCGAACACCGCGCGCATCGTCTCGTTTCTCGGGGCCGGCGGGTCGCTGGTCGCGGCAATGATCTTTCATCGCCGCCCGGAACCGTCTCCAGAGGGATTTGCGTTGGCGATGCTGGCGGCGCTCGTGATCCATCTCTGGCACATTACTGTGCTCCTTCGTCGCTGAACGTCGCGGCGGAGCGGCGCTCCCCGCTTTCTTCAGCACCTCCGTTCATGCGCATTGTTGTCATCGGCAGCGGCTTCGGCGGACTCGCCGCAGCCATTCGCCTGCAGGCACAGGGCCACGACGTCACGATTGTCGAGAAGCTCGACAAGGCCGGCGGCCGCGGATACGTCTTCGAACAGGATGGCTTCACGTTCGATGCCGGCCCGACGATCATCACCGCGCCGTGGCTCATCGACGAGCTGTTCGCGCTGACCGGCCGGAAAACCGAAGACTACATCAAGCTCGTCCTGCTCGATCCGTTTTATAACATCCGGTTCGAGGACGGCTCGGTCTTCCACTACAACGGCGACCGTGATGCGATCGTCCGTCAGGTCGGTGAATTCAACCCCGACGACGTCGCCGGTTATCTGAAGTTCCGTGAAAAGGCGTGGGAAATTTTCAACGTCGGCATGCCGCTCATCGACAAGCCGTTCCTGACGGCGGGCTCGATGATCAAGATGCTGCCCGACCTGATCCGCACCCGTTCCGATATTTCGGTGGCTGCCCTCGCCGACAAGTATCTCAAGGACGAGCGCCTGCGTCAGGTGTTCTCCTTTCATCCGCTGCTCGTGGGTGGCAACCCGTACAAGACGTCGTCGATGTACGCGCTGATCCACAAGTTGGAGCAGCAGTGGGGCGTGCTGTTCGCGATGGGGGGCACCGGCGCGCTGGTGCGCGCCTTGGTGCAGGCCTTCGAAGATCTCGGTGGCACGATCCGCTTCGAAAGCGAAGTCAAGGAGATCACCGTCGACGCGGCGCGTAAGCGCACCACCGGCGTAAAGCTGGTCAGCGGCGAAGTGTTCAAGGCGGATGCCGTGGTCTGCAACGGTGATGTGGCACAAGCCTATCGCACGCTGCTGCCGCCCGAGGTACGCCCATCGATGAGCAATGCCAAGGTCGAGCGCATGCGCTTCTCCATGTCGTTGTTCGTGATCTACTTCGGCACAGACCGGAAGTACGAAGACATCGCGCACCATGAGATCATCATGGGCCCGCGCTACAAGGCGCTGCTCGAGGACATTTTCGAGAAGAAGATCCTGGCCGACGATTTCTCGTTGTACCTGCACCGCCCCACCGCCACGGATCCATCGCTGGCGCCGCCAGGACACGACTGCTGGTACGTGCTCTCGCCGGTGCCGCACCTGGGCGGTGACGTCGACTGGGCCGCCGTGGGCGATCGCTACCGCGACCGCATCATGGGATATCTCGAAGAGCGCTATATGCCTGAGCTCAGCAAACACATCGTGAGCGAACGCCGGATCGACCCGCGGTACTTCGAGACGAACCTGAACAGCTATCTGGGCAGTGCCTTCGGCCCCGAACCGGTGCTTACGCAGTCAGCCTACATGCGGCCGCACAACGTGAGCCAGGACATCCCGAACCTATATTTTTGCGGCGCCGGTACCCATCCTGGCGCAGGAATTCCCGGCGTGATCTCCAGCGGCAAGATCGTCGCGGAGCTCATCGGCGGGGCGCCCGCCCGCGCCTTAGCTCCGGCCCCTGAGCTGTCGCTGCGCTGACCCACATGGGCCGGCGGCTATTTCACCGCTGGCTTCCTCCCCCGATGGCAGGGCGGCCGTTCGGACTTTTCCCGACGGCGGCCCTGTTTTCGCAGTTCACCCAGACTCCCTGCCTCACTTAGATTCCGCTGCATGACCATCACCATTACCCCGACCGAGAGCGCGGGAGTCTCGCGCCGGATGCAGATTTCGGTGCCGGCTGACACCGTCGCGTCCTACGAAGAAAAGGCGGCGCGCAAGTACGCGACGCAAGCCCGCATCCCCGGCTTCCGCCCCGGCAAGGCTCCGGCCGCGATGGTGCGCAAGCGCTACGCTGCTGAAGTCCGGCAGGAAGCGATTGAGCTCGCGATGAACGACGCCTTCCGTGAAGCCGTCGAACGCGAAGGGCTCAAGCTCGCCGCGCAGCCGCATGTGCATGATCTCAAGGCTGAACCCGGCCAGCCGCTCGAGTTCGAACTGCACTGCGAAGTGCGCCCTGAACTCGCGCTCGAGAAACTCGAAGGCTTCACGGTCACCCGTCGCGACTCGATCGTGACCGACGACCTGATCGAAGAGCAGATCGAGAAGATTCGCGAGCAGAAGGCGGATTGGGCGCCGGTCGAAGACAAGCCGGCCCCCGGTGACATGGTCACGGTGATGCTCTCGACGGCCGATGCTGATGGCTCCCTGCCTGAAGGCAAGGAGTATCGTCTCGTGCTCGGCGGCGGACAGGCGATCGCCGGCATCGAAGAGCTCATCATGGAAACCGCCCCCGGCGGCACCACCGAGCGTCAGGTGCGTTGGCCCGAAGACTTCCCCGACGAATCGCAGCGTGGCAGCACGAAGCTTGTGCGCGTCGTGCTCACCGATGTGAAGCGCAAGTCGCTTCCGGCGCTCGATGACGCGTTCGCGCGTGAGCTCGGCGACTTCGATACGGTGCAGATCCTGCGCGACGCCGTGCGCACCGACATGGGCGAGCACTCGAAGCGCGAGGCCGATGCGGAAGTGCGTGGACAGATCATCGACCAGATCGTCGAGGCCAATCCGTTCGACGTGCCGAAGGCGTGGGTGATGCAGCTGGTCGACGGCTACATGCAGATGTACGGCGTGCCCGAGGCCGAGAAGCAGCGCTTCACGCAGGAATTCATTCCGATGGCCGAGCGTCAGGTCCGTCGCGATCTGATCATCGACACGATCGCCGAACGTGAGTCGCTCACCGCGAGCGCATCGGCCGTGGATGCCCGCATCGAGGAGCTCGCGAAGGCCCGGAACGTGGATCCTGGCCAGGTGTACGCGCAGCTGCAGAAGTCGGGTCGTTTGCAGGAGATCGAGCGTGAGCTCACCGAAGACCGCGTCTTCGGCTGGCTGCTCGAGAAGAATCCGGTCACGACGGCGTAATCACACGATCCCCGTTCGATACACCGCCCGACCAACCGTTTCAGGAGAGTCGTAGCATGGCATCGATTTACATGCCGTACATCATCGAGCGCTCAAGCCGTGGCGAGCGCACGTATGACATCTTCTCGCGTCTGTTGATGGACCGCATCGTGTTCCTGGGGTCGCCGATCAACGACGACGTCGCGAACATCATCATCGCGCAGATGCTGTTCCTCGAGGCCGATAACCCCGAGAAGCCGATCCATCTGTACATCAACTCGCCGGGCGGCAGCGTGTCAGCCGGCCTGGCGATGTACGACACCATGCAGTTCATCAAGGCGCCGGTGCACACCACGTGCATGGGCATGGCCGCCAGCATGGGCGCCTTCCTGCTCTGCGCCGGCGCCGCCGGCCATCGCAGCGCGTTGCCGCACTCGCGCATCATGATCCACCAGCCGTCGCAGAATGGCGGTGGTGGTTCGGCGTCGGATATCGAAATTCAGGCGCGCGAGATTCTGTATCTCCGCTCGAAAATGAACGAGCTGATGGCCAAGCACTCCGGCAAGCCGGTGGAGCAGGTCGAGCGCGATACCGATCGTGACCGTTTCATGAGCGCCGAAGACGCCAAGGTGTATGGCCTCGTCGACAACGTGATTCAGCATCAGGCGGAGTTGGTGGCGGTAGCGAAGTAAGTCGCGACTGAGAACAGCAAACTCCCTAGTGAGCAGGGGGGAGGGTATCAGGAAGGAGGGTGCAGGAACCGCGTGCGGTTCACCTGCTTCCTGCCTCCTGAAACCCTCCCCCCTGCTCACTAGGGAGTTTTCATTTTTCCCGCTACCGAACTTCTGCCACGCGCATCTCTATCTCCACCGCCGGCCTAGTCGTGAGCCGCGCAAATGGCCGCACGCTCTCCGCATCGAGCGTCGTGAAATCGAAGCCGCGCACGAGCGTCGCCAGGATCAACGCCGTCTCGATCGTGGCGAAGGCGGCACCGACGCAGATGCGTGGCCCCGCGCCAAAGGGGATGTAGGCGCCCGGCGTCATCTCGTGTTCGCGCTCGGGCAGGAACCGGTCCGGATCGAAGCGATCGGGGTTCACCCACATCTTCTGATGTCGGTGCATGCTCCACGGCGCGATCATCAACATCGTGCCGCGCTTCACGCGACGGCCGGCGATCTCAGTGTCCCGCGCCGCCACGCGCGGCAGGAACGTGATCGGTGGATACAACCGCAGCACTTCGCGGAAGAAATTGCGCACGTACGGCAACCGCTTGGTGTGCTCCAACAACACCGGCCCGTCGCCCACCACGCGCTCTACTTCCTCACGCATCCGCGCCACCACGTCGGGGCGTACGGACAGGATGTAGAACGCCCACGTGAGCGAGCTGGCCGTGGTTTCGTGTCCGGCCAGGAAGAACACGCCCAGCTGATCGATCAGCTCCTCGCGTGTGAACGGCTGGCCGGTGTCGGTGTCGCGGGCGTCGAGTACGGCACCGGCGATGTCGTCGAGTCCCTCGGTTGCCATGCGCGTGTCGAGCATCGTGCCGAGATGCTGGCGGATGCGCGCGCAGGCGTCGCGCACCGGCTGCGGCTGCGTCGTCGGCGACCACGGCTTGTCGAGCAGCAACCGTTTGATGTCGATGCTGCCGACCTGCCGCTCGAAGCGCATGAAGTCGTCGAAGACCTGCTGCGACGCCTCACCCTCGAGCGGTACCGAGAAGATCGTTCGCGTGATCACATCGGCGGTGAGATGGCTCATCGCGGCGTCGAGCGAGAACGTGTCGCCCGAGGCCGAGAGGGCGCGCAGGCGCGTCTCGAAGTCGTGCACCGCGGCCGCCATGAAATCGAAGGCGCGGTTGATCCGCATGTGCGAGAACGCCGGATCGACCATTTTCCGCTGCCGTCGCCACGTGTCGCCGCTGGTGACGAACATGGAATTGCCCACCAGATCCTCGAGCGCTTCCACGAACAGATCGTTCTTCGGAAAGAGATCGTGATCGGTGAGAATCTTGCTCACCCACACCGGGTCGTTGATCAGCAGGATGCCGCGGCGCGACGAGCCCAGTGGCGTGACCATCTCGCGGTAGGCGAGATCGGGGAGCAGGCTGAGTAAATCCTTCTGTCGGCGCCACAGCAGCCGCAGAAGCGACGTCACGGGCGCGCGAGGTACCGGCGCCGGCGGACGATACAGCGGGGACAGCGTCGCGTCAGGCACCCTGAGTGGTCATCCGCGCCGGCCGGCGCTGTGCAAGTCGAATGCGCATCTGGTGGTAGATGATGATGGCCAGACCGACCACCAACGGAATCGACCACATCTTCGGATTGAGCGCATTGTGCGGCATCAGGCGTACGAACCCGAAGGCCATGAAGGCGGTGTACACGGAGATCCCCGAGCCCACGATCGCCTTCACGTGCTCGAGCTGGTACGCGATGCGTGAGGGGGTCGGCGTGTAGATGAACCACAGGTTGGTGAGGCCCGAGGCCACCCCCACCACGGCGATGCCCATCATTAGCACTTCATTGATCAGCCAGCCGCGGTACGCACAGAGGAGCGCGGCGGCGATCACCAGCAGATTGAGTCCCACGTTGGGCCACCGGCGATTCTCCAGGTGCTGCTTCTTGTTGCGCACCGTGACCAGTCCGTGCCAGACCAAGCTGATCGTCAGGATCGCCAGATACAGCATCATCCAGCCGAAGATCCCCTGAATGCGGGCGGGAGGCCAATCGGTGAGGTGACTATGAGTGGCCACTGGGGCCAGGATGGTGTTCGTCCCCATGCCGAGCGCCATGGTCGCCGTCACGAACATCAGGTAAGCGTATACCGCGCCGAATTTTTTGTGGTTCTGCCCCCCTTTCTTGCCGAACACGGGGATCCAGAACAGCACCAGCCCGACGGCGCCGGTGGTGACGTGCACGAACAGGAACCATTTGAACGGCCACATGCCTTACCACTTCTCCCTCGGGAAGACCGCCCGGGTTCGCGGGACCACGCCTCTTTCCGGCCTCTGCCGGGTATGAGTTACGGTACGATACCCGTGTCGGTCACGCCAGCATGAAGTCCCCGATAAAATGCGGTCGCCGGGCGCAGCTTTTTGCCCCTCCTGCCGACACTCATCACGGAGGATTTTCCCCGGCTTCCCACCGGAAGACGGCCCGCTTCGCTTGACCCTGCGTGCCCAAGCGAGTTAACTGTATGTAGGTAGGTGGCTTGTCTCGCCACGCGCCGTCATCGATTGCCCACCGTTCCGGACCGACATGTCCCACGACAAGCATCTCCGCTGCTCATTCTGCGGCAAGTCCAAGGACGCCGTCCGAAAGTTCATTTCGGGCCCGTCGGTCTACATCTGCAACGAGTGCATCGCACTCTGCAATGAGATCCTGGCCGAGGACGAGGAACGGGAAGTGGCCGAAGCAATCACCCAGGTGCCGACGCCCCGGGAGATCAAGAACATCCTCGATCAGTACGTGATCGGGCAGGAGAACGCGAAGAAGGCGCTCGCCGTAGCGGTGTACAACCACTACAAGCGCATCAACGCGGCCGGCAACGCCCGTGAGGACGACGTCGAGCTCGACAAGTCGAACATCCTGCTTATCGGTCCGACCGGCACCGGCAAGACGCTGCTCGCGCAGACGCTTGCCCGCATCCTCGATGTGCCGTTCACGATCGCCGACGCCACGACCCTCACGGAAGCGGGCTACGTCGGTGAGGACGTCGAGAACATTCTGGTGCGGCTGCTGCAGGCCGGCGACTTCAACGTCGCCGAGTGCGAGCGCGGCATCGTCTACATCGACGAAATCGACAAGATCGCGCGCAAGTCGGAAAACCCCAGCATCACGCGTGACGTGTCGGGCGAGGGCGTGCAGCAGGCGCTCCTCAAGATTCTCGAAGGCACCGTCGCCAGCGTTCCGCCGCAGGGTGGCCGCAAGCATCCGCAGCAGGAATACATCCAGATCAACACCAAGGATATCCTGTTCATTTGCGGTGGCGCGTTCGACGGTCTCGAGAAGATCATCGAGGCCCGCACCGGACGCCGCCAGCTTGGCTTCGACACCAAGAAGGGCGACGGCAAGGTGGTCTCGATCAAGCAGACCACCCCGAAGACCCCGTTCGCGGAAGTCGAGCCCGATGATCTGCTCCGCTTCGGTATCATCCCCGAACTCGTGGGCCGCTTGCCGGTGTGCGTGCCCCTCGAAGCGCTCGACGAAGATTCGCTCGTCCAGATCCTCAAGGAACCGAAGAACGCGCTCACGAAGCAGTACCAGCGTCTCTTCGGACTCGAGGACGTGAAGATCACCTTCGAAGAGTCTGCCCTTCGCGCCGTCGCCAGCAAGGCGCTGCGTCGTGGCACTGGTGCGCGCGGTCTGCGCGCCATTCTTGAAGAAACCCTACAGGACACGATGTTCGACCTTCCCACCCGGGATGACGTGGTCGAAGTTCGCGTCACGGAAGCCTCCGTCTTGCACGGCGGTCCACCGCTCCTCGAAATCGCGCCTAAGCGGCAGAAGAAGGAAGCCTGAGCACGAACCGCACTTCAAGGACCGGCAGCCTACGGCTGCCGGTCCTTCCACTTCGCGACGTAGTGTTGTTCCCCCACGTCGCCATGCCCCTCCTGATCGGACGCGAGGGATCGCTGGCCGCCGTCAGCGCGGCGACCGACGGCACGCAAGAGCTGCTGCTTGTCACGCAGCGTGACGCCGACGTGCAGGCGCCCGGCTCGTCCGACTTGCACCGCGTGGGCGTGCTCGCGCGCTTGCAGCAGGTCACGCGGCTCGCTGGCGGTACCACCAAGATTCTGGTAGAAGCGGTCTCTCGGGTGAGCGTGCAGCGCTACACGTCCTCGCGCAGCAGTGCCTTGCTCGAGGCGCGCGTCACGCCGTTGCCGTTACGCCCGATCAGCGCGAAATCGGTTCCGCGCGACCAGGCGCACGCCACGCTGCGGCACGCGCTCACCATGTTCGAGGAGTACGCCAGCCTCCAGCGGCGTCTGCCTCCCGAGGTCGTCGGGCTGCTGCAGGCGCTCGACGATGAACAGCGCATTGCCTTCGGCATCGCCGCCCATTTGCAGGTGCCCATCGAACAGCGGCAGCGCCTGCTCGAGGCGCCCACGCTGGCCGAGCTGGCGTCCCAGCTCGTCACGGTGCTTGGCAGCGAACTCGAGCTACTCAAGCTCGAGAAGAAGCTCGATGAACAGGTGCGCGGATCGCTCTTTCAGAATCAGCGCGAGTTCTACCTGCAGGAGCAGCTGCGCGCGATTCACAAGGAACTCGGGCAGGAAGACGGCGATGAGTTCGAGGACCTCTCCACGCAGGTCGTCGAGCGCGGATTGCCGCTGGCCGTGGCCACGCGGGCGCATCGTGAACTGCGAAAGCTCAAGCGCAGCTCGCCCATGTCGCCCGATGCCACGGTGACCCGTGGTTGGCTCGACTGGGCGCTCAATCTGCCGTGGACCGCACGCTCCGACGACACCATCGATCTCGATCACGCGCGCTCGGTGCTCGAAGCCGATCATTACGGCCTCGAGGAAGTGAAGGAACGCATCCTCGATTACATCGCGGTGCTTGGCCGCGTCGGTCACCTGCCCGGCCCTATTCTCTGCCTGGTCGGTCCGCCCGGCGTCGGCAAGACATCACTCGGCAAATCCATCGCGCATGCGCTCGGCCGCAAGTTCGTGCGTATGGCGCTCGGCGGTGTACGCGACGAAGCGGAAATTCGCGGTCACCGACGCACGTACATCGGCGCCCTGCCCGGTCGTATCATTCAGGCGATGCGGCGCGCGGAAACGATCAACCCGGTTATTCTGCTCGACGAAGTCGACAAGCTCGGCAGCGACTGGCGCGGTGATCCGGCGGCCGCGCTGCTCGAGGTCCTCGATCCAGAACAGCATCACGCGTTCAACGATCATTTCCTCGAAGTCGACTACGATCTGTCGCAGGTGCTGTTCCTGACGACGGCCAACTCGCTGGCGTCGATTCCCGAGGCGCTGCGCGATCGCATGGAGATCATCCGGTTGCCGGGCTACCTCGAGCCGGAAAAGATCACGATCGCCCGTCGCTTCCTGTTGCCGCGCCAGTTGGCGGCGCATGGCATTCCGCCGGAACAGGTCACGCTCGAACCGAACGTGCTTTCGGCGCTGATCCGTGGATGGACGCGTGAAGCCGGTGTACGCGATCTCGACCGTCGCATCGCGCGCTTGTCGCGAAAGCTCGCGCGCCGGTCCCTCGCGCCGGAGGCGAAGGTTGTCATCACCAAGGACGAACTGCCGTCGATGCTGGGCCCAGCCCCGCACGATGAACAAGAGAGCGGCCTCCGCGATCAGGTGGGTGTGGCGTCGGGACTCGCCTACACGCATGTGGGTGGCGAATTGCTCGAGATCGAAGTGAGTGTCGTGCCCGGACGCGGACGCTTGCAACTCACCGGTACGCTCGGGGATGTGATCAAGGAATCAGCGGCCGCCGCGCTCAGCTACGTGCGCTCGCGTGCGCATGCGATGGGGCTGCCAGCCGACTTCCATCGCACGCGCGATATTCACGTGCATTTGCCTGCCGGCGCGACCCCGAAAGACGGACCGTCGGCCGGTATCGCGCTGGCCACCGCACTCACCAGCGCACTCACGGGCATCCCCGTGCGTGGAGACGTGGCGATGACGGGCGAGATCACGTTGCGGGGCCGTGTGTTGCCTATTGGCGGCGTACGTGAAAAGGGCGTGGCTGCGCACCGTCATCACATCTCGCATGTGATCGTGCCGCAGGGCAACGCCAAGGATCTGGCGGAGCTGCCCGAAGATGTCCGGAACGAAGTGACGTGGCATCCCGTGCGCACGATGGATGAAGTGCTCGCGTTGGCGCTGCGTTCTCCCCTGCCCGAAGTGAGTGATGCGATGGTGATCGATTCCGAGATGGAGCGCCCCACGTGAGCGATTCGTCTCCCCTGGTCGCCGACGCCGGCACGCCGGTCGTCGCGCCGCGCATCGACCCGTTGGTCATCAAGAGCCTGGAGTATCTCGGGCCGATGGCGAAGCAAGGTGGATGGCGTCCCGACCCCGACTTGCCGGAGATCGCCTTCGCCGGCCGCTCCAACGTGGGCAAGTCGTCGCTGCTCAATCGGCTCATGCGTCGCAAATCATTTGCGCGTGTCAGTAACACGCCGGGGCGTACGCGCGAGATTCACTTCTTCAACGTGAACAAGTTGTTCTGCCTGGCCGACCTTCCGGGGTACGGCTACGCGAAGATCTCGAAGGCGCGCAAGGCGGAGTGGCGCCCGCTGATCGAAGGGTATCTGAAGGACAGCCCGTTGTTGCGGGGCGTGGTGCAACTGCTCGACGTGCGCCATGATCCCACCGAAGACGACCTCACGATGCTCGACTTCCTCGCCGATCTCGGAGTGCCGACGATCTTCGCGGTGACCAAGATTGACAAGCTGCGCAAGCTCGAAGTGAAGCCGCGTCTCGAAACGCTCTCGAAGTTTCTCGGGTTGGACATCGATCAGATCGTCCCGTTCAGTGCCACCACGGGCCTCGGTCGCGATGAACTGGCGTCGGCACTGATCGACTTGCTGGCGCTGCCCGACTGGAAGATTCCGGAGGACCAGCCAGACGAACCGTCTGAATCGGAGGCGACGTGATGTTGTCAGCGAAGCACACCCTGTTGGCTGCGCTCGTGTGCGTCGTCGGCGCCTGCGCGTCGACGTCCGCCATCGTGGCGCAGGTCCCGCCGGTCATGCCGCCGGCCGGTCAGTCGGGCACGCAGGGGGACACCCTCGATCCGAACTGGATTCCCGCCGGCTTCGGCACGCTGCGTCAGGACGACATCGCGCTCAAAGTCTCGCCGGCAAACGGATTGCAAGTGCGCGCCATCCCGCTCGACGAGCGGATCATCCGGCTGCTGTCTCCCGACTCGTACCGGTCGCTGCGTGAGCTCGTGACCAGCAAGGATCGCGACCTGCTCGCAGTGAAGGAGCGGAACCGGCTGCCGAGCTACTCGATCTGGTACGTGAGCTTTTTTGCACAGGAACAGGGCGAAACGCGCTTCTCGCCGCAGGAGTTCATCATCAACAACACGGGGCGTGATTTTCGTCCGCTCGACATGCTGCCGATCACGCCGGGCTTCGGCGAGTACCGCCTGAAACAGCGTGAAGTGCAGTCGGCGCTGCTGATTTTCGACGGGCAGATCGACGTGAATCAACCGATCTCGGCGCTCATGGAGAGCACGCCCAGTGTGACCGATTGGAACCGCGTCATCCAGCGCATCGAGCGCGAACGGTCGCTGGTGCGCTCGCGCGCCGCGGCCGCACCGAAGCCGCCCGCCTGACCTGCAACTGCGGCGCGGCGTCAGGCGTCAGGCGTCGGGAACACGCAGCACGTCTTCTACAGCACCGGCATCGCCATCGCGCAGCAGATGCATCGCGTAGCGCACGGCTTCGTGTTCGCGCGGCCAGGCGAGGTGCTTGATGGCCGCGGTGGGCGTGCGCCAGGCCGTGGTATCGTGTTCGTTGCTCAGCATCACCACGCTGGCGTGCTCCACGACGGCGGCGAAAACGACGGCCATCTGGATCGTGTTGCGCGGCGTCAGGTAGAATGGGTTCACGGCGAGCGTGTACAGCCGCTGGACCACCATGCCGGTTTCCTCCAGGACTTCCCGGCGCGCCGCGGCGGCCGGCAGCTCGCCCGGCTCGATACTGCCGTGTACAAGCTCCCAGGCGCCCGTACAGCGCACGCCGGCCGCCCGGCGAAGGGTGAGCACCCGCCAGCGGTCGCGGCGGCCGTGGGGAGCCGGGGCGAGGACAACGACATCGACCACACCAGCCACGATTTGTACGTCAGCGGTCGGGATGACGGACCGTGCGGAACTTGAAGGGTTCATAACCAATGCTACCCGGTCGCTTGCCCTGCAGCGAGCGCGGCGGCGAACTTCCCCGTGATGACAGCTCTCGATGATTTCCGCGCTCGTGCGATGCAGTGCCGCGCCACCGGTGGACTCGTCCCCGTGTGGAGCGACTGCCTGCTCGATCTCTGCACGCCCGTTTCGGCGTTCGCCAAACTTCGCCGTGGACCGTTCGCCTTCCTCCTCGAGTCGGCGCCGGCCGGAGGTGAGTCGTGGGCGCGCTACACCTACCTCGGCACCGAGCCGCGCGGTGCCTGGCGCCTACGCGACGGGGTCGTCGAGGACTGGAACGACGCGCAGGGATGGCATGGCGCGCGTACCCCGACCGATCCGATCGCCGACCTGCGCGATATCGTGCGGGACATGCGACCGGTGCCGGCCCCGGAACTCGGCGCCCTCTGGAGCGGTGCGATCGGCTTTTTCGCGTACGACGTGGTGCGGCACATCGAGAAGCTGCCGAACTCGCCGCCGCGCGCGCTGAACTATCCCGACGCCTGCTTCGTGTTTACGAAAGCGCTGGTCGTGATCGACAACTGGCGCGGGCAGGCCCGCGTGATCGTGTCCGTGCCCGTGCCGGCCGTCGTCTCCGACGCCGCGCTCGATGCGCTGCATGCGGACGCCGTGCATACGCTGGCCGATACGATCGCCCGCTTGCAGGGGCCGGATGTGCTGCCGCCGCTCACGCTCAACGAATCGGCACCGGCCGCCGTCGCGCAGTCGAACTACGCGCGCGAGGATTTCATTCGCGACGTGGGGCGCATCAAGGAGTACATCCTGTCGGGCGATGTGTTTCAGGCGTTGCTGGCCCGGCGCATGTCGGTGCCCCTCGACTTCGATACCACCACGCTGTATCGCGCGCTGCGAGCCCTCAATCCGTCGCCGTACATGTATCACCTCATGCTCGACGGCATGGAACTCGTGGGCAGCTCACCGGAACTATTGGTGCGTGTGGCCGACGGCACGCTCACGGTACGTCCGATCGCCGGCACGCGTCCACGCGGCAAGACAGCCGAAGAGGATGCGGCCCTCGCCGCCGAACTGCTGGCTGACGAGAAGGAGCGCGCCGAGCATGTAATGCTGGTCGATCTCGGCCGCAACGACGTGGGCCGTCTCGCCCGCTATGGCACCGTGCGCGTCACCGACCTCATGACCGTCGAGCGCTACTCGCACGTGTTCCACATCGTGAGTCAGGTGGAAGGCGAACTGGCCGATGGCTCGAGCGCGCTCGATGCGTTCCGCGCCGTGTTCCCCGCTGGCACGATGACGGGCGCACCGAAGGTGCGCGCGATGGAGATCATTGACGAGCTCGAGCCCGAGCGTCGCGGGGCCTATGCCGGCGCGATCGGATTCATCGGGGCCGGCGATACGCGCATGGACTTGGCAATCACGATCCGTACCTGCGTCATCGCCGACGGCGTGGCCTCGGTGCAGGCGGGCGCTGGCATCGTGCACGATTCGGTGCCGGAGAGCGAGTGGGCGGAAACGGAGAACAAGGCGCGCGCCTTGCTCACCGCCATCGGCCGCGCTCGCGCCGCGTCGTCAGACACCGCGTCGTAGGAATCGATGTCACTCGTGCTCGTCTCGGCTTCGGGCGACCGGCGCTTCCCGCTCACCGGACGCACCGGCTTTGTCGCGGGTCGCGAGCTGTCGTGCACGCTGCCCATTCTCGATCCGGCGGTGTCGCGACGTCACGCTGAACTTCGGGTATCGGAATCGGGCACGCTCGAGGTGGAGGACCTGAAGTCCCGCAATGGCACGTGGGTCAACGGCGCTCGTGTACAGCGCGCGACCGTGATGCCGGGTGACACGGTGGCGTTCGGTACCGTTGCGTTCACGCTGCTGCACGAAGACCCGCTGGGCGCACGACCGCCCGCACTGTCACTATCGGCGTCGCCATCGCCATCGCCATCGGCGTCGCGGTCGCCGTCGGCCTCGCCGGTGCCGGCGTTCGACGGCAGCTCAACCGTGCTGTTCGAGCGCCGGGTGCCGTCTCGCGAGCAGTCGCTGGCCGACGTGGCCCACGTCACCGCCGGCCACGGACAGGCCGCGGCGCGTCTCGCGCAACTCGTCGGGATCGCACAGCACCTCGGGGGCTCGACCGACCTCGACGCGCTACTCGAGGCGCTGGCCGGCGATCTGTTTCGCAGCTTCGACGCCGACCGCGTGGCCATTCTCCTACGCGACAGCGACGGCGCGCTGCAGACGCGGGTGTCACGCGATCGTCGAGGCAACATTCCGCGGCCGGTGCCGCGAGCGATCGCCAACGGTGTGGCCGAACGGCAGGTCGCGCTGCTCACCAACGATGCCGGCTCGGACGCGCGCACGGCCGGCGCATCGGTCCTACAGCAGTCCGTGCAGTCGGCCATGGCCGCTCCGCTGATCGGTGAGCAGCAGACTACGCTCGGCGTGTTGTACGTGGATCATCTGCGGGAAACCGATGTCTTCACCGATGAAGATCTCGCGTTCCTCGTCGCGTTCGCCGGCATCGCCTCGGCCGCTGTCGAGCGCGAAGCGTCGACGGCACGGCTGCAGCAGGCCGCTCGCGTGCGCGCGAACTTCGAGCGCTACTTCGCACCGCAGATCGCGCTTCGCATCGCCGACAGCACCGGCCGCGTGGTCCCCGGTGGAACACGACAGCACGTGGTCGTGCTGTTCAGCGACATCCGTGGATTCACATCGATCGCGGAGTCGCTGCCGCCAACCCAGATGGCCGCCCAGCTAAACGAGTACTTCGGCGCGATGGTCGACTGCGTGTTCCGGCACGAGGGCGCGCTCGACAAGTTCATCGGCGATGCCATCATGGCGTATTGGGGCGTGCCGGAGGCTGGCGAGCACGATGCCGGCCGCGCCGTCGCCGCAGCGCTCGACATGCAACTGGCCCTCGACTCGCTGAACGCGCGGTGGGCGGCCGAGGGCCGACCGCTGCTCAGCGTTGGCGTCGGCATTCACTCTGGCGACGCGTTCGTCGGCAACATCGGATCACCGCGGCGCCTCGAGTTCACTCTCATCGGTGATACGGTGAATGTGGCCAACCGACTCTGCAGTCTGGCCGCTGGCGGGGAGATTCTGGTCAGTGATGCGGTGCGCAACGCGCTCACCGACCCGTCCTGCTGCGCGTCCCGCAGCGAACTCGCCGTGGCGCGACAGCACGGTGCACCGCCGGATGTCTGGCAGGTGTTGTCCACCTGGTCGGCGTCATGAGTCAGGCGCCACGCACCCGAGCGGTCGGCAGCGCCGATGTAACGGGTACGCCCGCCGTGGTCGAGGATCTGGTGGCCATCGTACGCGAACACGACACGCTGTACGATTGGGCGGCCGAACAGCCGCAGCCGCGCGCCATGCGCGGTCGTGCGCCGGTGTACGTGGCCACGCTTCCCGCGTGCGGCATTCCCGTGGTTGTGCGTCACGGCTGGCACGGTGGCCTGCTCGCGCCGCTTACCGCCGACCGCTTTCGGCGCCCGACTCGCGCCCCGGTGGAGATGGAGCGGTCGGCTGCGTTACTTGCTGCCGGCATTCCGACCACCGAGGTGCTCGGCTTTGCGCGCTATCCCGCGTCGTTCGGGCTCTGTCATGTGGACGTCGTGACGCGCTTGGTCGCCGACGCCGCCGATCTCGGCATGGTGCTCGCCGGACTCGCCCCCTTCGTGGACTGCGAGACGGCGTTGGCGTCCACGCAGCGGCTGCTCGTGCAGTTGGCCAGCCATGGTGTGATACATCCGGATCTCAACGTCAAGAACATTCTGCTGCGCCCCACCGCCGATGGCACCGAGGCGCTGATCATCGACGTGGATGTCGTCCGCTGGGACCCAGCGCGTTCGCCGGACGAAACCATGCGCGCCAACGTCGCCCGTCTCACGCGGTCGGTGCGCAAGTGGCGTACGCATTTCGGCTGCGACGTGACCGACGCGCGCATCGTGGCCTTCACCGATAGCGTGACCGCTGAATTGACGTCCGCTTCCCTCCCCGATGAACGCTAGCGTGACCGCTGCCTCCACGACCCCGCCCCTGCCGCCCTTCACACTCGATCGCGTGTGCATCGTGATGATGAGTGCGGTCGGGGACGCCGTGCACGTGATGCCGATCATTCACGCGATCAAGGCGCATTCTCCCGCGTCGCGCATCACGTGGGTGCTGCAGCCGGGACCGGCCACGCTGGTACGCGGACACGCGATGGTCGACGACATCGTGCTCTTCGATCGCTCGAAGGGGTGGAAGGCGTTCCTCGACACCCGTCGCGAACTCGCATCCCGTCGCTTCGACGTCGTGCTGGCCCTGCAGGTGTACTTCAAGGCGGGCCTCATCACGAGTTTCGCGAACGCACCGGTGAAACTGGGCTTCGATCGCGAACGCGCACGCGACGCCAACTGGTTGTTCACGACCCATCGCATACCGCCGCACGCCGGCCAGCATGTGCAGGATCAGTACTTCGAGTTCATCGATGCACTCGGCGTACCGCACGGCGCGCCGCAGTGGACGTTGGGCCCGTGGAACGACGAAGAGCGGGCGTGGCAGCGCGACTTCCATGCGCAGTTCGATCGGCCGATCGCGCCCATTGTCGTGGCCACCAGTAAAGAAGCCAAAGACTGGATGCCCGAGCGCTGGGCCGCCGTGTGTCACCTGCTGTGGAACGAATTCGGGCTGCAGCCGGTGCTCGTGGGCGGGCGCTCCCCTCGCGAGGTGGCGGCCGAATCGATCATCCTGCGCGACGCGCCGATGGCGCACTCAGCCCTCGGCAGCGGCCTGCGTCGGCTCGCGGCGATTCTCGACGGAGCGGCGGTCGCGCTCTCCCCGGACACCGGCCCGTTGCATCTGGCCGTGGCGTTGCGCACACCCGTGATCTCGCTGCTCGGGTACACCAACCCCAAGCGGGTCGGACCGTACGATTTCTCGCGCGATCTGATGATCGATGCCTACGGCGATCCTGGTGAGGCGTATCCCCTCGATATGACGTACCGCCTCGACCGGATGCAGCGCATAACGGTGGACGACGTACGGGCCATGCTCACGCGGTGGCAGGAACGCTATCGCGCCCCGCTGTCAGCGACCGTGAGTGGGCCGAAAGCGTAGCTGAACCCCAGATCTCGCAGCAGTCCGACCATACGGCCCAGCGGGAGTCCCATAACGGCGAAGTAGTCGCCGTCGATGCGCTCGACGTTGGTGGCACCGAAGCCTTGAATGCCGTATGCACCGGCCTTGTCCATCGGCTCACCAGTGTCCACGTACGCGGCGATCTGCTCGGCGTCGAGGGGCCGGAAGGTCACCGACACCGACTCGACCCCGGACAGCGTCACGCCGCCGTGGGCGACCGCCACGGCCGTGAACACCGTGTGGGTACGGCCGCTCAGCCGGGTGATCATAGCGATCGCCTCCGCCCGGTCGCCGGGTTTACCCAGGATGTCGCCGTCGATCACGACGATCGTATCGGAACCGATGACCACGGCATCCGGATGCTGTACGGCCAAGGTATGCGCCTTATCCCGTGCCAGACGTTCGCAATGCGGCACCGGCGCTTCGTCGGGATGCACCGATTCGTCCACGTCGGCGGGGCGCACCTCATGGGCGATGCCGATCAGTGCGAGCAGCTCACGACGGCGCGGAGACTGGGACGCGAGAATCACCCGAGGACGGGTTCCCGGAGCGGATGAGAGCGGAGCGGAGGAAGCCATGCGACTAAGTTTAGGCGACCGCAATTCTCCTCGCATCCCACACGCGCATGTCCGACGAACAGGCCCATTTCGAGACGCTCGCCATCCGCACGCAGACGCCGATCTCGGCCGAACGCGAGCACTCCGTCCCGTTGTATCTGACGTCGAGCTTCCGATTCGACGACGCCGAGCATGCGCGGGCGCTGTTCACGGAAGAGATCGCGGGCAACATCTACAGCCGGTATGCGAATCCGAACACCGACGAGTTCGTGCGCAAACTCTGTCTGCTCGAGGGCGGCGACGATGGCATCGCCACCTCCTCAGGCATGTCGGCGGTGTTTACCGCCATCGCGTCGCGCGTGTCGTCGGGTGATCACGTGCTGGCGTCGCGTGCACTCTTCGGCTCGACCCACCAAATCTTTACGCGCATTCTGCCGAAGTGGGGCGTGGCGTCCGACTATGCCGACGCGTCGGATCCGTCGTCGTGGGAGCGCCTGGTTCGTCCAAGCACGAGGCTGATCTTCATCGAGACGCCGTCGAACCCGGGGCTCGAATTGCTGGATCTGCGCTGGCTTGGCGAATTCGCGGCAGCGCGAGGAATTCCGCTGGTGGTCGACAACTGTTTTGCCACGCCCTATCTGCAGCGTCCGCTCGCGCTCGGCGCCAACGTCGTGATTCATTCGGCCACGAAATACATCGACGGACAGGGGCGTGCGCTCGGCGGCGCGATCGTCGGCGATGCCTCGTACATCGCCGACTGTCGCTTCTTCGCGCGGCATACCGGCCCGGCGATGAGCGCGTTCAACGCGTGGCTGCTGTCGAAGTCGCTGGAGACCTTGGCGGTACGCATGGACCGCCACTGTTCGAATGCGCTCGCGCTGGCGCAGCATTTCGAGGGACATCCCGCGTTGTCGGCGGTACGGTATCCGTTTCTCCCGTCGCACCCGCAGCACGATCTGGCCCGCGCCCAGATGTCGCAGGGCGGCGGCATCGTTGTGCTGGAGGTCAAGGGCGGCCTCGACGCGGGACGGCAGTTCCTCGACGCGGTGCAGATGGTGTCGCACTCCGCGAACCTGGGCGATACACGCACGATCGTGACGCATCCGGCGTCGACGACACACTCAAAACTGACGCCGGCAGAGCGCGCAGCCGTCGGCATTACCGATGGACTGATTCGGGTGAGCGTCGGTCTCGAACATGCTGCCGACATTATCGCGGATCTGGAACAGGCGCTGACGCGGGTCGACGCGCAGCGGTAGCCGCTCGCCCAAAGATCTCGCGGTCAAGCGTGCCGTGGCATGGCACGGCATGGCATGGCAAATGCCACATGTTCGGGTGGCATGCCGTAGCCGTGATGGTCGTCACGCGGCTGCATTGGGAAGCTGCGGGTCCGCGGGGCGAGCGGCGGCTGTCAAGCAAACGTGACACCTACGGCGACCGAAATCGTGGCCAAGCTTACAGCGAATCGAGTCCGCTCAGGCAGACGCGCTTACCGCCTCGCGTTCAAGCCAGATCGTGACCGGCCCATCATTTACCAGCTCGACGTCCATCGTGGCGCCGAACTCCCCTGTATGAACAACTATTTCGTGCTGGCGCAAAAGCATCACGAATTGGTTATATAGTGTGATAGCGGTTTCCGGTCGGGCGGCGTCGACGAAGCTTGGACGCTTTCCCTTTCTGACATCGGCGTACAGCGTGAACTGCGATACGACCAAGAGCTCACCTGCGCTCTCGGCGAGATCGTGATTAAGTTTCCCGTTGGTGTCTGCAAAGAGGCGAAGGCCAACGATCTTGTCGGCCATCCACCGGAGTTCCGCGTCGGTGTCAGTGTGCGTGAACCCCACCAACAGCAGATAACCAGACTGGATGCGCCCGGAGACTCTCGATCCCGCCTCGAGATCATTCGGCCGGATACGAACTTCGGCCTTGCTCACACGCTGAAGAAGAATTCGCATAGCGCGAAAGTCTGGCATTGCACTCCGATTCTCGGAAGTGCAACAGGAAAATGTCAATCATGACGACCGTGCAACCACGACTTGCGCTACACTTTGATCTGACGCCGCGCTCTGCCGCGACAGACGCCGACTCTGCCTTTCTGGCCGCGTGTGTTGCGTGGCTCGGACTTGATCAGGGCCAGCAGTTAAGCTGGGAAACGCCCTCCAATCACACGCTCGATGGCGGACGAATCCTCCGGTGGGCACCGTACCGCGAAGGCGGCACGGCATTGGCCGACATCGTGGTGCACGCGCCCGATCCACTCGACCGCTCACTGCAATGGTCCACCCACGTCACGTACGTGGTGACCACGAATACGAGCGGGTCGGTTCACCGTCAGGTGAACATCCGCGTCGGAACCGAAGGAGGCCTCAGCAATGGCGCGCCGCCGCCGGTCCGCCCGCCGCGATTGCTCTCCGAGCTCGACACGCAGTTCACGCTCGTGTCGAACGACGGCCCGCTCCAGCGGATTCCGACGCAGCTCGAAGCAGGCACGCTCGACGCCTTCGTGCGCTTCGTTCTCTGCGATCCGGCCCGCACGATGCCGGTGCTGCTGCTCACGGAATTGCCCGATGGCGGCTACGTGCTGCCACCCGAGCAGTTCGCCGCCGAGATGTTCGGATTGGGCCTCTGTTTCATGCTGCGGCACTCCGATACGTTCGCACTCTCTGACGCCGTGGGCGGTCACGCGCGCAGTGTGTTTCTCGGATCGGCCCGTGCGTACCTGCCTGGCTTCACGCTCGAATCCGATCCATTCCAGCACCCGCTCGTTCTGGCGCGTGCGCTGGCTCTTCCTGGCGAACGTCGCCGGTTGGTCCAGCGCCTGGCCGAAGTGTCGGTGCAGCGACCGTTCTCCGACCCGGCCATCGTGGACACGCTCCGCGATCAGCGGGCGTCATCGTACGGCAAGCGCCCCGACGCCACGGAGGCCCTCGCGGCCGCCGAGTCGGGCGTCGAAATGGACAAGGGCCAGCTGATCTCGCTGGTTCGCCAGTACGAGGACGCCGTGCGTGCCGCCGAGGGTGAGCTGTCCCGCACCCGCGAACGCCTCGTAGAGGCACGCGAGCAGCTCGAAGCCGAGCGTGCCTCGGCCCGTGCCCTCCGGACCACGCTGGCCGCCCACAAGGAGCGCCAGCCGATCTCGAAGCCGGCCAGCGATGCTCCGCAGTCCGTGCTCGAAGCGGTCGAGCGCGCGCAGGCGCTGTACTCGGATGCGCTCCGCCTGCTCCCGTCGGCCTTCTCTTCCTCGCGCGAGTCGTCGTTCCCCGACCCCGACACGGCTTGGTCGTATCTGAAGGCGCTCGGTGAAGTCGGCCGTCGTCGTCAGGATCGTGCCCTCGGTCGCCCGCTCGGCGAAGTCTTCACCGACCTCGGCGTGGATTTTTCACCGGGACCGTCCGACGGAAGTCGGAAGACGCCGTACATCTTCCGCGACGGCGAGCGCGAGATCGAATGCGCCGACCAGCTGCGCAAGGGCGCGAACCCGCTCACCTGCCTGCGGATCTACTTCACGTCGTCGGAAGACGGCGGGTTCGTGATCGGCCACGTTGGCCGTCAGATCGAAGTGGTTGCCCCGCCGGCGCCGGTGGCGGCTCCGCCGGAGTAGGCGCCACGGTGGCTTCTGGTGTGATTTCAGAGCGGAAGCTGTTTGGACATGAACGTGTGAACGACAAACGGAAGTGCCGCTTCGATGATATCCGAAGCGGCACTTCCGTTTGCTGTTCACACGTGCGCCACTGCGCTTACTTCCGGTGTGATATCACACCGCGTGCGACCGCGGCCACATCGCGCCCAACCGTGGTCAGGGGGCCGTTTCGTGGAACACGACGCTCGTTTCGTGCTGCAGCGCGCGGCGAAGCGCCCAAGCATCCGAGAAGAGCACGACCACATGGCCCTTGTGGTCGAACAGCTTGAGCCGCCCCTGCCCCGTGGCCACCCGCTCCACATCGGCCTTCGGGCCCGTGATCCACCGCGGCCAGCGGTACGTCATTTTTTCGAACTTGCAGGGGGCCGCGTACTCGTGCTCGAGGCGGAAGGCCATGACGTCGAACTGCAGCTGCCCCACGGCGCCCACGATGGGCTGTGAGCCGGCCGACGTCTCGGCGAAGAACACCTGTGCGGCACCCTCCTCCGTGAGCTGACGCAGCCCGCTGTCGAACTGCTTGCGCTTGAGCGGATCGGCCGGAATGGCGCGGGCGAAGTGCTCGGGTGGGAAGCGCGGGATGCCCTGGAACTCCAGCTTGCCGTCGCCACCGAGCGTGTCACCGATTCGCAGGTTGCCTCGGTCCATGATGCCGATCACGTCGCCGGGCCACGCCTCGTCGATGCTGACGCGATCGCGCGCCATGAACTGCTGCGGCGCGGCCAAGCGAATCGGCTTTCCACTGCGCTGATGCAGCACCTGCATGTTCGCTTCGAAGTGGCCGGACACGATGCGCACGAATGCCACGCGATCGCGGTGCTTCGGATCCATGTTCGCCTGGATCTTGAACACGAAGCCAGTGAAATCGGTGCTCTCCGGTTCCACGTTGCCGGTATTCGTTTCGCGCGGTCCGGGCGCCGGGGCCAGCTCGAGAAACTCGCGCAGAAACGGCTCGATGCCGAAGTTCGTCAGCGCCGAGCCGAAGAACACCGGCGTGAGCGAGCCGTCGATGACGCGGTCGTGATCGTAGGTGTGGCCAGCGGCATCGAGCAGATCGATGTCGGTCATGAGGCGATCGAATGCACTCTCGCCCATCGTCTCGATCAGTGCGACGTCGTCGATGCTCACGATCGTGTCATCGGCACGGGTGGCACCGCGGTCGCCACTGCGCTCGAACAGGTGCACCTCGCGCTTGAGGCGATCATAGACGCCCACGAAGATGTCATTGTCGAACACCGGCCACGTGGCGGCGAAGCAGTCGATGCCGAGATCGGCCTCGACGTCCTGAATGAGCTTGAGCGGATCTTCGCCGTGGCGGTCGCACTTGTTCACGAGCGTGAAGATCGGCGTGCGACGCCGCTTGCACACCTCGAACAGCTGCCGCGTGCGCTCTTCCACACCGCGGCGGTTGTCGAGCAGCATGATGGCGCAGTCGGCGGCGACCAGCGTGCGATAGGTGTCTTCCGAGAAGTCTTCGTGACCCGGCGTATCCAGCAGATTGAGCTGATACCCCAGGTACTCGAACTGCAGCACGGAGCTGGTCACCGAGATACCACGCTCCTGCTCCAGCTTCATCCAGTCGGACGTGGCGTGCCGCGTGGCACGCCGCGCCTTGACTGAGCCGGCCAGGTGGATGGCGCCGCCGTACAGCAGCAGCTTTTCGGTGAGCGTGGTCTTGCCGGCGTCGGGATGCGAAATGATCGCAAACGTCCGGCGACGGGAGATTTCGTGTGCGAGGCGCTCAGCGGCAACTTCGGGGGAGACAGCGTCAGTCATCCCGAAAGCTAAGCGCCCGTGGGGGGTATCCGAAACGGTTACTCGACCGTCACCGACTTGGCGAGGTTACGCGGCTGGTCGACGTTGCAGCCACGCTTGACGGCGATGTAGTAGGCCAGCAGCTGCAGCGGGACGCTGGCCAGGATCGGTGTGAGCAGGTCGACCGTTTCAGGGATGCGGAACTCGTAATCGAGCTTGCCGGCCAGCGACGGCTCTTCGCGCGTGGTGATCGCGATGATCTTGCCCTTGCGCGCCTTCACCTCCTGGATGTTCGACGTGATCTTGTCGAACACCGCATCATGCGGCGCGATGCAGACCACCGGCATCATCTCGTCGATGAGCGCGATGGGGCCGTGCTTCATCTCGGCCGCCGGGTAGCCTTCGGCGTGGATGTAGGAAATTTCCTTGAGCTTGAGCGCGCCTTCGAGCGCCGCCGGGAAATTGTAGCCGCGGCCGAGGTACAGGAAATTGGACGCGCGCTTGAATTCTTCGGCGAGTTCTTCGATTTCCGGAGCGCGATCCAGAATGGATTGGATCTGCGCCGGGAGGTCGGCCAAGGCCTGTGCGATCTCGCGACCACGTGCCACACTCAGATTCTTGAGGCGCGCGAGCTTGAGCGTGAACAGGGCCAACGCCACGACCTGGCTGGTGAACGCCTTGGTCGACGCCACACCGATTTCCGGGCCGGCGTGCAGATAGATACCGCCGTCATCTTCGCGCGCGATCGTGGAACCGACCACGTTCACGAGTCCGAGGGTGCGGGCACCGCGACGCTTCGCTTCGCGCATGGCGGCGAGCGTGTCCGCCGTTTCGCCCGACTGCGAGATGACGATGCACAGCGTGGTCGGCGTCACGATCGGATTGCGATAGCGGAACTCCGACGCGTACTCCACTTCCACGGGGATGCGGCACAGCTCTTCGATCATCATCTCGCCGATGAGCGCGGAGTGCCAACTCGTGCCGCACGCGGTGATGATGATGTTGTCGACCTTGAGCAGGTCTTCCTTCGAAATGTTCAGACCACCGAGCTTCGAGAAGCCTTCCTCGAGAATGAGGCGACCACGCATGGTGTTCTCCACTGTGGTTGGCTGCTCGAAGATCTCCTTGAGCATGAAGTGCGGATAGCCACCACGCTCGATCTGCTGCAGATCCCACTCGATACGCGTGACGGGCTTGTCGCGAATCGCCGAATCGAGGTCCATCACCTTGTAGCCGTCGCGCGTCACGACGGCGATGTCGCCGTCGTCGAGGTAGACAACGTTGCGCGTGTGTGCCAGAATCGCCGAGGCGTCGGATGCAATGAAGTATTCGTTTTCGCCGACACCGATCAACAGCGGGCTGCCCTTTCGCGCGGCCACGATCTTGTCTTTCTCGTCACTCGTGATGGCGGCGAGACCGTAGGTGCCATCGCACTGGCGCAGCGCTTCGATCACGGCCGCTTCGAGGTTGCCGGCATAGGCCGCCTCGATGAGGTGGGCGAGCACTTCGGTATCGGTGTCCGACTTGAACACGAATCCGCGAGCTTCCAGCCCGGCTTTGAGCGCCGTGGCGTTCTCGATGATGCCATTGTGCACCACCGCGATCTTGCCGTTCTGGCTCGCGTGCGGGTGCGCATTGACTTCCGTTGGCGGACCATGCGTGGCCCAACGCGTGTGGGCGATACCCATCGTGCCCTGCGGCGGATCGATGGCGATCGCCGCCTCGAGACGCGAGATCTTGCCCGCGGCTCGGCGCGTTTCGACACCCTTGCCGTTCATGATGGCGACGCCCGCCGAGTCGTACCCACGATACTCGAGGCGCTTCAGCCCTTCGAGCAGCATGGGGGTCGCGATCCGATCACCAACGTAGCCGACGATTCCGCACATGGTCGTTCGAGGTCTAGAGTGATCCGAGAGCCGACAGCGGCTCCCGGGCCTGCATGATCAACGTGCGCGCATCCTGCTCGGTGGGTCCTTCCGCAATCACGCGTACGATTGGTTCGGTCCCCGACGGGCGCAGGTGCACCCAGCGGTCGGGCCAATCCAGCCGGAGTCCATCTTGAGTATCGGCCACGGCGTCCGGAAATGCGGCGCGCAGCGCCACATAGACGGCGTCGAGCGGTGCCTCCGGACGATCCAGCTTGTCCTTCACGATCACGTACTTCGGCCGCTCGGCGATCACCTCCGACAACGGACGAGCTTCCTCCAACATCAATTGCAACAACAGCGCCGCGCCGACCGGCGCATCCCGTCCCAAATGCATTTCCGGAAGGATGACGCCGCCATTGCCCTCGCCGCCGATCGTCGCGCCCAGGTCACGCATGGTCATCGCTACGTTCACCTCGCCCACTTTGGCGAAATGGAAGGGCACGCCCGCGTCGCGGGCCACGTCGGCCACGACCTTGCTCGTGGAGAGGTTGGTCACCACCGGGCCCGGTCGGTGCCGGAGCACGGTGCGGGCCGCCAAGGCCAGCGTGTAGTCCTCGCCCGGTGCGATGCCGTTGTCGAGCACGAGCGCGAGGCGATCCACGTCGGGGTCCGTCGCGAACCCGATATCAGCTTCGGTGGCCTTCACGAGCGCGGCCAACTCACCGAGGTTCTCCGCAACCGGCTCCGGCGGACGATGAAACTGGCCGTCGGCTTCCATGTTGATCGCGTACACCTCGCAGCCGAGCTCGGTAAGGAGCTGTGGCATGATGACGCCCCCCGCGCCGCGGCAGCAATCGAGCGCGACACGGAAGCGACGGGCCCGGATACCGGCCACATCGAGGTACGGCAGCGCCAGCACCTGATCGATGTGACGCTGGACGGCCTCCGTGTCGTGTACGATCTCGCCGAGCGCGTCCCAGGTCGCTCGCGGAATGCCGCTCTCCATCAGGGCGCGCATTTCGGCGCCTTCGTCAGCCGATAGGAAGAGCCCTGAGGAACCAATGAACTTGAGGGCGTTCCACTCGATCGGGTTGTGGCTCGCCGTGATGCCAAGGCCGCCGGCCGCGTGGTGGTGTTCGACAGCCAACTGAATGGTGGGAGTGGGCGCCATGCCGATGTCGATCACGGTGCAGCCAACCGACTCCAGTGCACCATGCACGATGCGCGTGAACATCGGTCCGGAGACCCGACTGTCACGCCCCACGACGATCGTGCGTGAACCGTGCCGCGAGGCCCACGCGCCGAAGGCGGCGGCGAATGTCGCCACGACTTCAGGAGTCAGCCCATATCCGACACGTCCGCGCACACCGGACACACTCACCATCAGCCCTTCGAAAGCCATCTTACTCCTCGGTAAATCGGCGTGTTTTCGGGTAATCCCGCAAGCTAGACGCAGATCCTCTTCCGGCCAACACGGTCATGAATGTGGATTCATCCGTTCGTCACGGGATCCCGCCGATAGACGATTCAGGACGGTCGCCCGTTACGGCCGTGGCACTCGCCCCCACAGTGCACTACTCTCTGCTGACATGTCCGATCCACTTGCCCTCCTCCCGCTCGCCATCGCGGCCGGCGGCGGCCGTCTCGGCCCGTTTGACGCGTCGCAACTGGTGGCCGCCGGACTCACGCTCCTGCAGCGATCGGCCCCGCTGGTGCGCGCGCTTGCCGGCAAGCGATCGGCGATCCTTCTCACGGACGGCCCCGAATTGCTGGTGGCCCTCGCAGCGTCCGACGGACGGGGCGCTCTGCTGCTCCGGATAGACGCGACGCCGGAGGAGATTGCGTGGCAGCTCGCCGACGCCGAGGTGGGCGCGGTGTTCACCCGCCGGACGCTCGTGAGCCGGCTGCCCGAGGGCCTGCCCGTGGTGCTGCTCGACGATGCGCCGCGTCAGGCGCAGGTGGTCGTGCCGGGTCGCACGAATGACGTCGATCTGGGATCGCACCACGGACTCGAGCTCGAAGGGGATACGGCCGCGGAGGGCCGCCACGAGGAGTGTGTCGTGGTCTATGGCGCTTCGGGACGGCGCGAAGTGCACACCCATCGCGACCTGATTTCCGCCGGACGCGCGGCGGTCAGGGAGTTGCTGCTCACGCCCGTTGATCACGTGTTGTCGCTGTTACCGTGCAGCGATCCGGACGCACTGGCGGTGTGCGTGGCGGCCCCCCTGATGGCCGGCGCCCGTGTGTCATTCCTCTCGCCGCGCAGCGCCGACGACGTACTGACCGCCCTCGAACCGGGCGATGTCTCCATGCTAGCCGGTCGATGGCACACCGCGACCGGCCCTCGCGTCGCGGCGTATGGCGCCACGAGCGCCATACACCAGCTCCGCGACGGACAGCTGGTGCTCGCTTAAGCGACGATTTGCATGCGGGTTTGACGCTGCACGCTGCGATCGGGACGCGGAATCGCACCGGTGGCCAGTGCCCGCTCGAAGGCGGCCACGCACGTCGGATCGAATTGCGACCCGGCACAGCGCCGGAGTTCGATCACCGCGTCCTCGACGTGCATGCCATCGCGATACGGTCGGCCGCTCGTCATGGCGTCGAACGAGTCGGCGACGGCCGTGATGCGCGCCTCGAGTGGGATCTCGTGACCACGCAGGGTGTCGGGCGTACCGTGTCCGTCGAATCGTTCATGGTGCGAGCGCACCACGGCCAGCGCGTGCGGCATGTCGCCCAGCAAAGGTGCCAGCAGTCGCCATCCGATCACCGGGTGCTCCATCACGTGTGCGTACTCGGCATCGGTGAGCGGACCAGCCTTGTTCAGCACGGATTCACGCACGCCGATCTTGCCGATATCATGCAAGCGGCTGCCGAGTTCGAGCTCGTTTAGCAGGGCCGGCGCGACATGCAGCTCACGGGCGATCGCCATCGCGTACCGGCTCACGCGCGTGGAGTGTCCCCATGTGTACGAGTCCTTCACTTCGAGCGCTTCCGCCAGCGACTGCAGGGCGGCGAGAAACAGTTCCTCGTACTTGCGTGCTTGCAGCGCGACCCGCGCCTCGAGCTCAGAGCGATACGACTGATTTTCGATGAGCAACCGTCGCTTTTCGAGCGCCTGCACGACACGAGCGCGTAGCTCTTCGATCGCGAAGGGTTTGGTGAGGTAGTCGAGCGCGCCGGCGTCGAGGCACCGTACGGCCAGGTCGACATCGGACACGGCCGTGATCATCACCACCGCGGTCTCGGGCCAACGTGCGCGGATCTGCGTCAGCAGCTGCGCGCCGTCCATCCCCGGCATGTGGTAATCGGAAAGCACCAACGGCGACGGGGTCGCCGCTTGGATCTCGAGCGCCTCCGCGCCACAGCTTGCTTCGAGGCATTCGAAACCTTCGGCCTGCATGAGACGACGGACCACGGCGCGCATCGACGTTTCGTCGTCCACGATCAGACAGCGGCGCGCGGCGCCGGCGAGTGCACTGGCAAAGCGCATCAGGCCGCCGGCTTCGGATCGCGCGGCAGTGTGGGCCAGACAACGGCCTGCGGCTGCCGTGCGACGGGACGAGGGCGCGCGTCGCGACGCAATCCGAATGGCACGACTCGCCGACGCTCGGTCACGACAGTAGCTTCCGCCCCAAGTTCGCCTCGGACCACACGGAGCCCATGACGCGCATTTACGACGAAGACCTCACGGGTGGCATGGCCACTCGCGCCATCCACGCCGGCCAGCGCCCCGACCCGGTGTCGGGTGCCATCATGACACCGCTCTACCTCACGTCCACCTACGTGCAGGAAAGCATCGGCGTCAACAAGGGGTACGAATACGCCCGCGGGAAGAATCCCACCCGACAGGCGCTCGAACGGAACGTCGCGACACTCGAGGGCGGTACGCACGGGTTCGCGTTCGGCAGCGGCATGGGCTGCCTCGACTCGATCATGAAGCTGTTCCGCGCCGGTGATCACATCGTGTGCGGGGAGAACGTGTACGGTGGCACGTTCCGTTTGTTTGATCGAATCCTGCGTCATTTCGGCTTGTCGTTCACGTACGTGGATACGGATGATCCGCAGCGGGTGGCTGATGCGATGACGTCGTCAACCCGAGCACTGCTCGTGGAGACGCCGACGAACCCCCTTATGCGACTCACCGACCTGGCCGCCATGAGCGACATCGCCAAGCGACACCAGGCGCTACTGATCGTGGACAACACCTTCGCGACGCCGATCTTCCAGCGTCCGTTGGAGCTGGGCGCCGACATCGTCTGGCATTCGACCACGAAGTACATCAACGGTCACTCTGATATGATCGGCGGGCTCGCGGTCGTTCTTGAGGATGAGCTGGCCGATCGGCTCCAATTCATCCTGAACGCGGCCGGCGCCGTCCCTGGCCCGTTCGATGCGTGGCTGGCCCTGCGCGGTACCAAGACCCTCCCGCTCCGCATGAAGCAGCACGACCTCAATGGCCGCGCTGTGGGCGCATGGCTGCTGGAGCGGTTGGGCGAAGACCGGGTGATCTATCCGGGCCTCGCGCACCACCCGCACCACGAGCTCGCCAAGAAGCAGATGAGCGGGTTCGGCGGCATGATGACGCTCGACCTCAAGACCATCGACAATGCCCGGAAATTCCTCGAGCGGGTGCGGGTGTTCTCGCTGGCCGAGTCGCTGGGCGGCGTGGAGAGTCTCACCAACCACCCGTTCAGCATGACGCACGGGTCGGTGCCGGCCGACATCAAGATCGCCATGGGACTGAACGACGGCATGGTCCGTCTGTCCTGCGGCATCGAGGACGCGGAGGACCTGATCGCCGATCTCGACGGTGCGCTCGAAGGGATCTAATCCCGATTCGCCGCTGCGTGGAACTTGAGCACCCTCCCGCCGTAGGGAGGGTGTCTCCAGCCCCCTCATCATGCCCGCCACACCGCTTACGCAGATCTCGTCGGTCACTTGGGAACATCCGGCCGACCGAGCCGCCCTGCAGACGCTGCGCGCCCTCCCTGGATTTGACGAAGTGGTGCGCAAGATCGCCAGCGTGTTCGGCGAACGCGGCGTCCGCAATCTCTTCCTTGGCGACGCCGTCCTGGTCGGTCCGACCCAGCGCCCTGCGCTATACGCCCTCTATCAAGAGGCGCTTCAGGCACTCGACTGGCCAAACGCCGGGCAGCCCATGCCGCAGTTGTACGTGGCGCAGAACCCCATCGCCACGGCCGGCGCGGTCGGTTTCGATCAACCGTTCATTGTGGTCAACTCCGGCGTGCTTGAGTTGCTCGAGCCCGAGGAGCAGCGCTTCATTCTGGCACAGCAGCTCGGGCACATCATGACCGGGCGCACCACGTACCGCACGATCGCCCTGATCGTACTCTTCTTCGGCATGAGCGCGCTGCCGCTGCTGGCGTCGATCGCGCTACTGCCGTTCCAGCTCGCGCTGCTCGAGTGGTACCGCAAATCGGAACTCTCGGCGGACCGTGCGGGCATGCTCGGCACGCAGGACCCGCGCGCCAGCCTCATGACGTTCCTCAAGCTGGCCGGCGGACGCGCCTACGGCGACACGATTGACCTCGACGCCTATCTCGCCCAGGCCGCCGAATACGAAGTAGGCGGCACGGCCTGGGACAGCGTGATCAAGGCGCTCAATACGGCACTGCGCGAGCATCCCTTTCACACTGTGCGCGCCGGTGAACTGCAGCGTTGGCAGCAGTCGGGCGACTACACGCGCGTTGTCGTCGGTGAATACATCCGCCGCGGCACCGAAGCCGAGCGCCCGCTGCGCGATGATCTGCGCGACGCGAAGGATTACTACGCCGACAAGGCGAAGGCCGCCGCGGAGACCGTCGGTGACGTCATCAACCGTGCCGCCGACGCGTTCCGCGATGCGTTCAAGACGGCGGCCAGTGCGGCCAGTATGGGTGACGATATGCCGCCTCCGCCGCCGCCGGCTTCCCCACCACCGCCGCCAGCGCCCGAGCCGCCGGCTGGAGTGTAATGAGAGGGTCGGTTGACCTGATGACGCAGTGAAGCAGAGGGCGCAGAGTACGCAGAGTACGCAGAGAACAGCATTTTTCTCTGCGTACCCTGCGCCCTCTGCATCTCTGCGCGATCGTTTCTTGGAGGATGACTCGTTCGCGCTTCACTTTCGATTTGGACTAGATTTCCCGCCATGAAAATCCTGCTCCTCGGCTCTGGCGGCCGCGAACATGCCCTCGCTGACGCACTCGCGCGCGAGAATACCACCATCGATCTCGTGGCCGGTCCGGGAAATCCAGGGATCGCGCAGTTGGCTCGTGTGGTCTCGGTGAATGCCTCCGACCCGATCGAAGTGGCGGAACTGGCCGAGCGCGAGCAGGTGAAGTTGGTGGTCGTCGGGCCCGAGGCGCCGTTGGCGATCGGTCTGGTGGATCATCTGCAGCACATCGGCGTGCCGGTGTTCGGGCCCACGATGGGTGCGGCCAAGGTGGAGACGTCGAAGGCCGACACGAAGGCGCTCATGATGGCCGCCGGCATTCCGACCGCGCGCGCCGAGACGCACAAAAAGTCGGTGGATGCGAAAGACGCGGTGCGTGCCCGCTTCGGCGTACCCGTGGTCATCAAGGCCAGCGGACTCGCCGCGGGAAAAGGCGTGATCATCTGTCACACGCTCAGGGAAGCCGACGCGGCGATCGAGCGCGTGCTCGAGGACAAAGCGTTCGGCGAGGCCGGTAGCGAGTGTCTCGTGGAGTCGTTCATGACCGGCGAAGAGCTGTCGCTGTTCGCGGTGACCGACGGCTACAACGTGATGCCGATGATCGGCGCGCAGGATCACAAGCGCTTGCTCGACGGCGACGAAGGCCCGAACACCGGTGGCATGGGAGCGTACACGCCCGTGTCGTTCTCCACACCATCGCTCGTAGACGACGTCACCGAACGCATCTTCCTGCCGACCCTGCACGCCCTGCGGAAGCGCGGCACGCCCTTTACGGGACTGCTGTACGCGGGCTTGATGCTCACGGAAGAAGGCCCGAAGGTCGTCGAGTTCAACTGTCGTTTCGGTGATCCCGAGACACAGGCGATCTTGCCGATGCTGACCAGCAGCCTGCTCGATCCCATGATGACCGTGGCCCATGGTGGCCGCATCGGCAGTCTGTCGCCGTTCACGTGGCGCGACGGCGCATCGGTGACCACGGTGGTCGCATCGCAAGGGTATCCCGATGCGCCCGTCACTGGCCAGCACATTACACTGCCGTCGTTCAGCGACGATTTGCGCGTGTATCACGCCGGCACCGCGCGCGCCGACGACGGCTCGCTCCGAACGAGCGGCGGTCGCGTATTCGCCGTCACGGCGATGGCCGATACCTTCGCCGACGCGCAGGACGCCAGCCGTGAGGCGGCGTCGCGCATCGAGTTCGAGGGGGCGATCTTTCGCGGCGACATCGGCTGGCGGGAAGCGGCGCGACTTGCCTGAACTTCCCGAAACGGAAACCATCGCGCGCGATCTCGACGCGATGGTGTGTGGTGCCACCATCGTCGGCGTCGAGGTGCTCAAGGCCGACGTGCTCCGCGAAGCCGACGCCGCGGGCTTTGCCGAGGCGCTGACCGGACTCACGATCGCACACGTCTGGCGCCGGGCCAAACTGATCGTGCTCGACATGCGTCCCCGAACGGCGGCGAGTCACGCCGCCGAGCCACCGTGGCGCGTGGTGGTGCAGCCACGCTTTACGGGCGGCATGGTGGTTGATGAGGGCTCGCTCTCGGCGGCCGATCGGGCCTACGTGGCCGTTACGCTCCGCCTGCAGGATGGTCGGGCCCTGCACTACCGCGATGTGCGGCGGCTGGGCACGGTGGCGCTCATGTCACCCGAACGTTTCACGAACTATTCGACCGCATTAGGTGCCGAACCTCTTGACCCGCAGCTCGGCGACGCCGAGTTTTCGGGACTTGTTCGGGAGTCGCGTCAAGCCATCAAAGTGTTTCTGATGGACCAGAAGCGACTTGCCGGCGTCGGCAACATCTACGCGAACGAGGCTCTGTGGCTGGCCGGGATCGATCCGTCGCGCGAAGCGCGCACACTCTCCGAGCAGGAAAGCGCGGAGCTGCGAGCGCAGCTCTGCGCCGTGTTGACGGCGTCCATTGCGGCCCGCGGCACGAGCTTCCGCGACTACCGGGATGCGCGCGGTGAACGAGGCGCTTTCGTCGAGCAGTTGGCCGCCTACGGTCGCGCCGGCGAGCCCTGTCTCGCCTGCGGCCGTCGTCTGGTCGGCACGCACGCGATCGACGGCCGCAGCACCGTCTTCTGCTCGCACTGCCAGCGGTAGGCTCGACGGTACACGGCGCGGCAAGTCGCGCCCCAAACTGGCCACGCAGCTCGACCTGGCGGTCGGTTCGCCCGACGCCGACGTGCAGCGATTGCGGGAGCAGGTACGCGAGCAGATGCGCAACGAGCCGGGCGTGTACCTCATGCGCGGCGTGCACGGCGAGGTGCTGTATGTAGGCAAGAGCACGCAGGTGCGCACGCGATTGCTGTCGTATTTCCGCCTGCCGTGGCCCGAACACCGTCATGCGCGGCTGCTGCGCGAAACGGCGCGCATCGAATGGGAGCCGATGCCGAGTGAATTCGCGGCATTGCTGCGCGAAGTACGGCTCATTCGCGCGCATCTCCCGAAGTACAACATCAAGGCGGCGCGCCCGCTCGATAAGTGGTGGGTGATCACGGTGGCCGGCGGCCCCGCGCCGCGGCTGCGCATTCAGCGCGCAAGTGCCGCCGCCCGTGCCAAGCAGGCGGCACAGGTGATCGGACCGTTCGCGTCGCGTCGTCCGCTGGTGGAGGCGTTACGCGTCTTGAACGACGCCTTGGGGCTGCGTGACTGTACCGATCGCGTGCCCATGGTATTGCACGACGCGGTCGACCTGTTCGACGATATGGTGCATCCATCGCTCACGCGTACACCCGGCTGCCATCGCTACGAGACGCGACGCTGTCTCGGTCCGTGCGTCGGCGCCACCACGGAGTACGCGTATCGCGCGCAGCTTTCCCGCGCGCGCGCCGTGCTGGAAGGACGCGACGATTCGCCGCATCAGCAGCTCGTGCGCGAAATGTCGGCCGCCAGCGCGGCGCTGAGCTACGAGCGGGCCGGGTGGCTGCGCGACCGGCTCACGGCGCTGCAGGAACTCGACGCTCAACTCGCACGCGTGCGTGAAGCGATCACCAAGCCGAGTTTCGTGTACGCAATGCCGGGGCGCGACGGCGACGACCGGTTGTATCTCGTGCGACACGGTCGCGTGGTGGCCGAAGCGCGCTGCCGCGAACCGGAATCCGTGACGGCGCTCCAGGCGCTGGAGCAGCGCGGCGTGCAGGCGCCTACCGGTGCCGTGGTCGACCAACTCGATGAACTGCTCATGATCGAGTCGTGGTTCCGCACCCGGCCCAACGACGCGGTGTACAAGGCGGAGACGGTCGTGGGGGCACTGGAAACGTTGGTGCGAAATTCGGACAGACTCACGTGAGTTGGGAGTGCTGAGTTCAAGTTCGGAGTTACGAGTTGGCTCACTCACGACTCGAAACTTCGACTCACCACTTAGAACTCACGTGAGTCTATCCACCTACTCCAATTCGTCATCCTCCGCCACGACCTCCTCCGGAATCCCCAGCGGAATCAACTCCACGTCCGCCTTGCCGTTCAGGATGTACAGCTTCGCCACGCTTGGCTGCAGCTTGAACCGACGCGGACCGGCGGCGCCCGGATTGACGACGATGCGCTTCGCCGCCTTGGTGATCAGCTGGACGTGCGTGTGCCCGTACACGATCACATCGGCGTTCATGTATGCGCTCACCAGTCGCGGCGGGTTCACGCTGCTGATTTCATGCCCATGCGTGACGACGATACGCACCCCGTCGATCGTTTCTTCGATGCGCTCCACCAAATCGGCGCGGCCGGGCGCATCGGTGTTGCCCCACACCGCCTGGATCGGCGCGATCGTTGCCAGCTCGATCAGCACTTCGGGCGGCCCCACGTCGCCCGCATGAAAAATGCGCGACACGCCGTCGAGCGCCGCGAAGACCTCGGGGCGCACCAGTCCATGCGTATCGGAAATCAGGCCGATGATCGTGGCTTCCTTCATGTGTTCGTCTGATCCTGTGCAAGGTGGTCGCGTCGTCGGGTGAGTTCGGCGAGCGCGCCCTGTCCGTCGGGTGTGTCGGGAAAGCGATCAGCCATGCGCCGGAGTTCTACCATGGCGCGACCGGGTTCGGCCAACACTCCAAGATACAGGTCGAGGAGTCGATGTGTGGCATAGAGTTCCACGGCGGCCGGCACGTTGGGCACCCGACGCAACTGATTGAGCACCTGCGCGGCGACCTGAGGATTGCCGCCAACGCCGGCTTGAAACTCCGCCTCGACGCGAAGCAAGGGAATATCGTGCGGGTACTTGGTACGCAATGCCGCGAATTCCGCCGCGGCTTCGTCGTACTGGCCGCGCGCCGCCAGTGATTCGGCATGGCTCGTGATCGCCGCCGACGCCCGGGAGCCGCGCGGAAACAGAAAGGCCTGCAATACTCCCGATCCGATCCGTTGCGCGAGCAGAATGGCGAGCAACCCCGCTATGGCCAGAGGGACGGCAAACCCGAGGGCCACGAGAAACCGCGTTGTCCCTTTGTAGCCCAGGATGGACGCGAGCAAGAATCCGAACGGGCACCAGAAGACGAACACGAGAAAGACCTTCGTCGCCTTGGTCTTGAACTCGTGGCGGTACTTGTCCGGCGTCAGCGTGATAGGCTCAATCTTGATTGGCGGCATTCGACGCTACTCGCCTTCTCCGCCCCAGCGCTTGCCCAGCGTGTGCTCCACCTCAAGATGATCGAGCACCCGCGCCACGATGAAATCCACGAGATCGTCGATGCTAGCCGGCTTGTGGTAGAAGCCCGGCGCCGCCGGAATCACCGTGGCACCAGCCCGCGTGACCTGCGTGAGATTCTCGAGGTGAATGAGCGACAGCGGTGTTTCCCGTGGAACCAGAATGAGCTTCCGCCGCTCTTTGAGCGCCACGTCGGCCGCGCGCTCCACCAGCGAGCGTGACGTGCCGTGCGCAATCGCACTCACCGTGCCCATGCTGCACGGGCACACCACCATGCCGCTCGATCTCGCTGAGCCCGACGCCGGTGCGGCCCCACGATCATTGTCATCGAACACCGTGACGCAGGCGTCGAACGCGTCGGCGCCGGCGTGTGCGCGCAACGTGTGCAGGTCGGGGATGTCGCTTTCGGTGGCCAGCAAGCGGAATCCGTGACTCGACACGATCAGCCAAGTGGGCATCTGCCGTTCAACCAGCTGTTGCAGCAAGCGCACCGCATAGGGTGCTCCCGAGGCGCCGGTGATCGCCAGAACGATCGGGTGTCGAGCAGCCGCCTGCGTCATACCCGTGCTCCGGAAGCGAGGAAGCGAGCCACCGCAAAGACCGTGAGAAAGCCCAGCGAGATGATGCCGTTCATCGTGAAGAAGGCCGCGTCGAGCTTGGTGAGATCATCGGCCTTCACCATGCGATGCTCCCACACCAGCATCGCCGCCACGAAGACCACGCCGCCCCACAACACCGTCTGCACAACCGCCACGCCAGTGCCCAGCGGATGCGTGGAGACCACGATGGCCAGACAGCTCAGCGCGATCACGTGCAGCGTGCGCGAAAAGCGAATTGCCTTCGGCACCCCGATCGCCGATGGCATGCTGTGCAAGCCATTGGTGCGATCGAACTCCGCGTCCTGCAACGCATACAGCATGTCGAAGCCGCCGCTCCAGCACACGATGGCTAGTGCCAACACGCACAGAAACCACCACGGGTCGCTCCACGCACCCGTCACCGCGAGATAGCCGCCCACCGGTGCGATGGACAACCCGAGTCCGAGCCACAGATGCGAGTATCGCGTGAACCTTTTGGTGTAGCTATAGCCCAACACCCACAGCAGCGCGACGGGACTCAGAGCAAGACAGAGCGGATTCAGCTGCCACGCCGCGATCACGAACAACACGCTGGCCACGGCCACTGACCCCTTGGCCTGCGCCAACGACAACGTACCCGCCGGCAACTCTCGCTTGGCCGTACGCGGATTGATCGCATCGACATCGCGATCGACGATGCGGTTGAACCCCATTCCGGCAAAGCGCGCCGCGGTAAACGCCAGTAACACCCAACCGACCATCGCGATCGTGACCGGTGCCACCACACTCGCGCAGAGCACGCCCACCAACGCAAACGGCATCGCGAACACTGTGTGCGGCAGCTTCACGAAGTTGGCCAGTCGCACGAGCAGCGATTCGCCGGACATGAGCTGGCCGTCGCGGGCCCCCTTCGGCGGCACGACGCTGCTCACGACTTGCCCAACGGAGGCAGTCCCAACTTCGACCACTTCGCATCGACGGCACGACGGGTGGCGTCGTCCATCGTGATCACCTTGGGCCACGCGCGCGTAAAGCCTTCTTCAGGCCACTTTCGCGTGGCGTCGATGCCCATCTTGCTGCCGTACGTGAATGCGCGGCTGGCGTGATCGAGTACGTCGACCGGCCCCATCGTGAACCGCACGTCGCGCTGCGGATCCATGTTGTTGAGCGCCACCCACCACGCTTCGACGGGGTTGCGCACGTTGACTTCCTTGTCCACCACCACCAGCACCTTCGCCAGTGACATCAGCCCTTGGCCCCACAAGGCATGCATCACCTTGTCGGCGTGCCCCGGATACTTCTTGTCGATGCTCACGAACACGAGGTTGTGAAAGCCCCCCTCGGCCGGCATGTGATAGTCCACAATCTCCGGCGTCGTGAGCTTGAGCAGCGGCAGGAAGATGCGCTCGGTGGCGTGGCCGAGATAGAAATCTTCCATCGGCGGGCGGCCCACGATCGTGGTGGAATACACCGCGTTCTTGCGCATCGTGACGGCCGTGACGTGCACCTTCGGATACAGATCGGCTTCGGAGTAGAAGCCGGTGTGGTCGCCGAACGGCCCTTCGACCACCAGCGCCTCGGCCGGATCGATATAGCCCTCGATCACGAACTCGGCGTCGGCCGGCACCTCGAGATCACACGACACCGCCTTCGTGAGCTTCACGGGATCGCGACGCAGAAATCCGGCGAAGAGAAACTCGTCGATGTTCGGCGGGAGTGGTGCGCTCGCCGAGAACATGCTGGCCGGGTCGGCGCCGACGACGATGCACACCGGCATCTTCTCGCCGCGCTCGGCCATCTGTCGCATATGCTCGGCGCCCGTCTTGTGACGCTGCCAGTGCATCGCCACCGACTTCTTGTCGAGCTGCTGCACGCGGTACATGCCGACGTTGCGAATGCCACGCACGGGATCTTTGCTGATCACCGCCGTCATCGTCACGAACGGGCCGCCGTCTTCGGGCCAGCAGTGCAGTACGGGGATCTTGTCGAGATCGATCTCGTCGCCCTGCCACACGATGTCCTGACACGACGGGCTGCCGCTCTTGGTGCGCGGCGGAAACTTCGACACTTCGAGCAGGCGCGGCAGCAGCGAGAGTTTGCCGAGGAATCCGTCGGGGACCTTGAGATCCATCAGCGCCGTGATGCGGTCGCCGATGGCGTCGAGATCGTCCACACCCAGCGCCATCGCCATGCGACGCATGGAGCCGAACAGGTTGATGGCCACGGGATACTGCGAGCGTGTCCCGTCGCGGAGAATCGGATGTTCGAACAGCAGCGCCTTGCCGCCGCCGGGCATCTTGGACACGCGGTCGGCAATCTCGGTGATCTCGAGATGCACCTTCACCGGTTCGGTGATGCGATGCAGTTCGCCGGCCCGATCGATGGCCGTGATGAAATCGGAAAGCGTATCGAGAGACATCAGAGACCAACCGGGCGGTACGTGATGGCGTTCCTTCGTGCGTTACTCACGCCGTCCCCACGTGAATCGCGGCGATGCCGAAGGTGAGGCGTTCCCACGTGACCGTGGTGAAGCCCGCGCGGCGCATGTGGCCGGCGAGCGTTTCTTCGGTGGGGAAATGCGATACGGACATCGGCAGATACGTGTACGCGCTGCCATGGCCGCTCACGAGGCGTCCCACTCTCGGCAACACGTGATGGAAGTACAGGTGATAGAACGTGCGCACGATCGCCAACGGCGGCGTGGAGAACTCGAGAATGACAAAACGGGCACGCGGCTTGAGCACCCGATGCACTTCGCGCAGTCCCGCATCGAGGTCGGCCACATTGCGGATGCCGAACGCCACAATCGCGCCGTCGAGGGAGGCCGTGGCGAAGGGCAGCGCCAGCGCGTCGGCGCCCACGGGGGCGAGGACCTCACGCGACGCCTTGCCGTTGCCGTGCCGGAGCATCGGGACGGCGAAATCGGCACCGGCCACGAACCCGGTGAATCCCGGCTGCTTCACCAGTGCGGCACCCACGTCGAGGGTCCCCGCGCACAGGTCGAGGTAGCTGCCCGCCGGCCGCTGGGTCCACTGGAGGGCGCGCAGGGCTTTCCGCCGCCACGCCTTATCGATGTTCATCGACAGGACGTGATTGAGCAGGTCATAGCGCGGCGCGATGTCCGAGAACATTTGCTGCACGTACTCGCGCTTCCCTTCTCCACGGGCGGCCTGTTCGGCCCGGCCGGTGGATTCAGCGCGTTCGGTGGCCTCGTTCGGAGGCGGGACGACTGGCATTTGCGAAACATCGACAGGCGGGGGAGTGCGAGCAAGCGCACGCCCGTGCTAGGTTATGCGATCCGATGCAGACTCTCGACGAGCTGGGAACACTCCCCGATGCCGATGTCGTTCGCCTAGCGCAGCAGGGCCGTGAGCTCGCGTTCCGCGAGCTGGTGCGCCGCTACGAACGGCCGGTGTTTTCGCTCGTCTTCCGTATGGTCCGTGACCGGGAGACGGCCGAGGACCTCGCGCAGGACGCATTCGTCAAAGTCCTGAACCACATCGACAAGTACAGCCCCGAGTTCAAGTTCTCGAGCTGGCTGTTCAAGATCGCGAACAATGTGGCGATCGATCATCTCCGCCGACGACGGCTGGATACGATCAGCATGGACGGCTCCCCGCACGCCTCGACGGCCAGCGAGGTCGAGGCCACGACCCTCAACCTCGAGTCCGAGCAGGAGAGTGCTCTTGACGAGCTCGAGGCGAAGGAGCTGGGTTCGGCCATCGAACAGGCCATCGCGAAGCTGCGACCTGAGTATCGGGCCTGCATTATGCTGCGTCATGTGGAAGGCCGCGCGTACGAAGAGATTGCGGCCACGCTCGACCTGCCCCTGGGCACGGTGAAGACGTACATCCACCGGGCCCGCCACGAGCTCCGAAAGGCGCTCGAGGGGCTGCGGGACTGAGAGATCACGCTGGACCCATTCATGAAGTGATCTTCCTCAAGATCACTGAAACCCTGTGAAACCTGACGGCGGGCAGGCGCGTAGTTCCCCGTGGAGGCACCAATGCACGACAGACACCTGAGATCAGACGAAATCGAGCTCCTGCTGGATGGGGAGGAAGGCTTTGGCGTCGCTCCTTTGAGAGCGCACGTCAAATCGTGCATTTCGTGCCGTCAGGAACTGGAGAGTGCTCAGGAGCTGATGTTCGCGCTCGACGCCCTTCCCGACTTTGCCCCCTCCGTGAACTTCTCCGATCGGGTCATGTCGCAGGTTCAGGTGTTTGAGCCGTGGCACGCCGCGGCGACCCGCACCGTCGCGCAGTTCGTCCCGGCCACCCGGCCGGCCCGCATTGCCGCTGGCTTCGGCGCGGCGATCACCGCGGGACTCGCGACCGCCGGTGCGACGTGGGTTGTGGCGCGCGCCGACATGGCATTCATCCTCACGCAGCTTGGCGCCGAAGGCGTGCGCGAGCAGGTCGTGGCCGCCTCCAACGACGTGGCGTCCACGGTGCTGGGTCAGCCGGGCATCGCCGCCATGCAGAGCGGGTCGCCGGAAATGGCGGCCATCGCGGTGGGCGGCTTTGTCGCCATCGTGGGGATGGGGGTCGTCGGGCTTCGCGCCCTCGCCACCGCCTCGCGTCGCGCCCGTTGAGGTCATGACATGCTGACGGCGACCACCAACCTGCTCGCGGTCGCCGGCGTGTTCGGCATCGGCCTGCTCATCGGCCTCGTGGTGCTCATGACCGCCGAAGAGGCGCTCACCGCCGTCGCCAAGACCGCGGCGCGCGACATCTCCGGCAGCTTCTGGGTCGGTCTCCTCTGGCAGCTGTTAGCGGTACCCTTGCTGGTGGTGCTGCTGGTCGCGTGCGCCATCACCATTATCGGCATTCTGGTGATCCCGATCGCCGCGCTGGCATGGGCGCTGGCCTACGCCGGTGCGTTCACGCTGGGCATCCTGGCCGTGGCATTGGTGATCGGTCGTGCTCTAGCCGGACGTGGTGCAAGCAGCAGCGAGCGCGGTGCGGCCTTGCGCGGCTTGGCCGTTGGGTTGGCCACGCTCAGTCTGATTTGGTTCGGCGCGGCCGTGGCTGCCAAGGTGCCGGTGGCCGGCGCCATCGCGCGGCTTGTTGCCGTGGCGTTCACCTGGGCGGTGGCCACGGTGGGACTGGGTGCCGTGGTGAAATCGCGCATGGGCGTCGCGCAGCTCTCGATGCGTTTCGGGGGCTCGCGTTTCGGCATGTCGGGCTTCACGTCGCGGTGGGGGGCGGCATCGACCACCACGACCACCGAAGTCGCGGCGCCCGGTTGGCAGACGCCGACGCCCGTGCAGGGTGTGGTGGCGGCACGGCGACCCGTCAGTACCGACAGCAGCGCGGGGAACGGCGCTGGGTTGTAGTCGGCGCGGCCGAGTTCAGCGCAGCGGGTTCTCGTAGCGCAGTCCGCGAAAGCGCGCGAAGTCGCCATCGGCGCTGTGCAGCGTGGCGCCGCGTTCGATGCAGAGTGCGGCGAGATGCGCGTCGGTGGTGAGGTTGCCGCCACGGCCGGCTTCGGCCAGCAGCGTGCGCATGATCGCCCAATGGCGCGCGCCAGGTTCCAGCGTACTCACCACTGGCTGCGAGAACCATTCATCGACGTTCCCGATGACGTCAACAAGCGCGAGCGGCGAGCGAAAAATCCGCGGGTTCGTGCTGATGCGTACGACGCCCATCACGGTCACCCAGGTGAGACCGACAGGCTCGTCGCCGTTGAGCAGCGTGCGCCACCAATCACGCGCACGAGTGCACTGCGGGCTGTCACGATTGAGCGTGTACACCAGCAGGTTGACGTCCGGGACAATCACCCCTCAGCGCCCCTCGTTCATTTTCCGAATGATCTCTTCGTCTTCGAGATCGTCCACGATCCACCGGGCTTTCACGAGATCGTAGCCCTCTCGTATCGGGCCCATGCTGTACGAGCGAGGCTCGTAGTGCGTCGGGGCGACCGAGGGGGCTTCGTCGAGGCCGCGAAGAATCACCCGATGCAGCAGCGCCTTGAACGGCACGCCTTCGCGGTGGGCGGTGTCACGGAGACGCTGAAGGAGCGCGTCGTCGAGATCGATGGTCGTACGCATAAATGATGCTAACGCATCACCTAAATGATGTCAACGCATCACTGGTGCGAGCTCAACGGCCTGCCCACGCGACAGGCGCAGTCGGGCGGCCGCGTGCCCGTCGCGGACGGCGATCTCCACGAAGCCGCTCGACCCCACCAGCGCCACGAGTTCGCCGGGCGCGGCCTCGCCATACGTGCGCACCACGCGCACCTGGTGGCCACCCACCTGCACCGCCGCGCCGTCGCGGGCGGCCAAATTGGTGATCGCGTTGCCGAAGCGATCGATGGTGAGGATCTCACCGTGCAGGGCGCCGTCTGGAGCGCGGCGCGGCTGCGCCGTGCGCAGTCGTACGGGCTGCGTAAACGGCTCGCCGATCATGTCGATCGAAACGCCGCGTGCCAGCTGCGCGGCCGCCGGCGCGAACACATCACGCGCGTGGAAGGTGGGCGACGCCTGCACGTCGACGGTGAGCGAAACCACACGTGCATCGAGCGCGAACAGCGCCGGCGACAGCACGCCGTTGTCGGGACCCACCAGATACCGCCCTTCGCTGCACACCGCGATCGCCTCGCGCGACGTGCCCACGCCTGGGTCGACGACCACGAGGTGCACGGTGCCCACCGGAAAGCGACGCCAGTAGCGCGCAACCGTGAGACGGGCGAACGCCACATCCTGCGCCGGCACATCGTGCGTGAGATCGAGCAGCGGAATGCCGGGCGCTAGCGTGGTGAGGACGCCCTTCATTTCGGCGACGTAGCCGTCGGCGGTGCCGAAGTCCGTGAGTAACGTGATGGCGGGAGCGATCATGTCGTAACGTGCGCTACACCCGCACGCGACGCCACCGTCCGCTGCCCCACAGCGCCGCCATCAGCAGACCACGCGCGGCGGCCGTGAGCGCCAGCGTCCACCACAAGCCACTCGTGCCCCACTGTGCGGCCGCCCACGCACCGATGGGCAACCGCAACAACGTGATGGTGCTGGATCCGATCATCGGCCACAGCGTCCATCCAGCGCCTCCCATCGCACTCTCCAGCACCACCTCGGCGCCGAGAAACAACTGCGAGAACGCCGCAATGCGCAGATACCGCGCCGCTTCGGCAATCACCGCCGGATCGGTGGAGAAGATCGCGGCAAAGTCTTCAGCAAAGAAGAACGACGCCCCCGCCATGACCGCGCCCACGACACTCACGATCCCGGTCGCAGTCCACCCTGCGCGTTCAGCCCGATCGGGATCGTCGGCACCCATGCTCTGCCCCACGATCGCGGCCACCGCCGCGCCCATGCCCACCGACACGACATACACCACGCTCTCGATGCGAAAGCCGAGCCCGAGTGCCGCAAGGGCTGGCGTGCCGAACTGCGTGGTGATGCGCGTGAGCAGCACGTAGATCGCGCTGAACGCCACGCCCGTGAGCGCGGCCGGTGCGCCAACACGCGCAATGCTCGCGATCACATCCCACCGCGGCTTCGCCCAGCGCAGCATGCTGCGCCGTTGCAGAATGATCACGCCGGCAATGCAGCCGAGTCCGCGCGGTACGAGCGTGGCGAGCGCGGCGCCACGAATACCGAACGCGGGCACGGGCCCCGAGCCGCGAATGAGGATCGGGTCGAGCACGAGCCCGAGCACGGTGGTCACCGCGAGGATGTACAGCGGCGTACGCGTGTCGCCCTTCGCACGGAACGCGGCATCGACGGCGAAGAAGCCGAAGATGAGCGGCATGCCGAGCAGATAGGTGCCGAGATATTCGCGACCGATCGCGCTGACACTGGCGCCGGTGTTCATCACGGCAAAGAGCCAGTGCAACAAGAACGGCGTGGCCAACGCGATCGCACCGCCCAGCAGCAGTGCCAGCACGAAGCCTTCGCTGATCGTGCGCGCCGCTTCCGACGGGCGACGCTCGCCATGACGACGCGCGGCGATCGCATCGAGTCCGATGCTGACCATTTCGCCGATCGAAATCACAAGCCAGATCCAGAAGATCGAGCTGGTGGCGGCGGCGAGCGCATCGGGGCCGAGCGTACGTCCGATCCAATACGTGTCCACGTTGTGAAACGTGGTCATGAGCAGATTCGCGACGACCGCCGGCAGCGCCACGCGGCGAATCGTGAGGGCTAACGGCTCCCCGACGAGTGCGCCGCGTGGCGCGTTGTCTTCAGCGTGCGATTCCGCCTTCGCGTCAGTTCCCGTAGATGCTGACAAGGCGCTCCACGACACGCTGGGCGATCGCTTCGAGTTCCTTCGCGGCGCGCGACGTCGGCTCAGCGTCCACAATGGGACGGCCGGTGTCGCCGCCTTCCTGAATGCGCGGATCGAGCGGCACCTGTCCGATGAGCGGCAGGTTGGTTTCTGTAGCCAACCGCGCGCCACCACCAGTGCCGAAGACGGCGATCGGCTTGCCGGTTTCGGGGTTCTCGAAGTACGACATGTTCTCCACGATGCCGAGCACGGGCACGGCAGTGCGCTCGAACATCTTCACGCCGCGGAGCGCGTCACCGACCGACACCTGCTGCGGCGTGGTCACGATCACCGCGCCGTGTACCTGCGTTGCCTGCACGAGCGAGAGCTGCGCGTCGCCGGTGCCCGGCGGCATGTCGACCAGGAAGTAGTCGAGCTGTCCCCACGCGACGTCCTTCAGGAACTGCGTGAGGATCTTCATGACGATCGGGCCGCGCCAGATGGCCGGCTGCTCCTTCTCGATGAGGAAGCCGATGGACATCACCTTGATGCCGTAGGCCTCGAGCGGGATGATCTTTTCATCCACGACTGCGGGCGCCGCATCGACACCGAGCATGAGCGGCAGGTTGGGGCCGTAAATGTCGGCGTCCATGATACCGACGCGCTTGCCCATCTTGGCGAGCGCGACCGCGAGATTCACGGCCACGGTGCTTTTGCCCACGCCGCCCTTGCCCGACGACACGGCAATGATGCGACCGAGCTGCGGATAGGCGACCGGCTCGGGGACCTTGGGCGGCGCCTTGGGGGCGGCATCCATGACGGGGAGGGCGCGTCCCATGCCACCCGTGGCGGGCGCTTGCGGCTGATTCATGGCTGGCGGTGCGGAGGTCGGCGCGCGACGCGCCGGCGTGGGTTCGGTCTGCGCGGGGTCGCGCACATCAACGCGGACATCGGACACGCCCGCGAGCGCCTCGATGGCCTGGCGGACGTCGCGCACGAGGGTGGCGTCGTCCTGGGCGGCCAGCAGGAGCGTGAGGCGCACCTTGCCGTCGACCGTGGTGGCGATATCCCGCACCATGTCGGCGGCCATGACATCGGCGCCGGTACGGGGGTTGCGGACCGCGGCGAGAGCGCCGGTGATCCGCTCCATGAGAGGCTGCATTGGAGAGTCGGGTTATCGGGATGACTACGTGCTGAAAAGTAGGCATCGCGACGAAGCGCTCCAAGCGGGGGACTGACGTTCCCGACGGCGTCCGGCGGTGAAATGGCCATGCCGGCAGCAATCCGGTGACAGCGCGCTGACGCGGGGGTGCTATGGTGGCTCCGTCGCGCGGATCCGGGCCGCGATGACCGGTGCGACGCACTCCGCGGCGCGCCACTTCACGGATAGATCCCGAGGTTTGTCATGATGATGACCATTCCCCGCGCCGCCTTCGGCGTGTTCGCGTTGCTGTTCACGGTGGCCACCGTCGATGTGTCGCGCGCGATGGCGCAGTCGTCGACGGTGACGTCGACGGCGTGTTCGATGGGCACGCTCACGGCGTGCGGCACGCAGCCGATTACGACGTGCGAGACCTCCATCCAGTTCAACCTCAACGTGTTCATGCAGAGCGGAGGGTTCACGTTCACGCAGACGAAATGCGTCGCAGGCTACAAGACCCTTTATAAGGACCGGACTTCCATCTCGACCGGTACGACGACGACTGGCCCGTTCAAGACGTGCAGCGCCGCGACGACCAGCGGATCGTCGGATGACGGGTTCGAGGCGAACATCGAGCTCTGCGAAGACTGATGCATCGCGCCCCGACCCTTTGGCACTGGGTGGTCGCGGGGCTTGTGGTCTCGCTCGCCGGCGTCGGATACGACGTCGCGCGAGCGATGCCGCAGCGCACGCTTCCCGACGCCATGCGTCACTTTACTCACGAGGCGGCGCCGATCGCTCCGCCGAGTGGGCGGGTGACAGCCGCCGTGCCGGCCGCCGTCCTCCTGCAACTCAGCGATTGCTCCGGCAATCTGCGCATGCTGCATGTGCTTCACCGCGGATCAACGAAGCGGCACATCCAGCTTGCCGTAATCTGGTATGTCGGACCGGTCTCTGACTCGACGAACATCCGGGCCGAACTGCCGGCCTGGACAGCCGCCATCCCGCTACGCCCTGCACCGACTCCCGTCGTGCAACAGTTCGCGTCGTTGGGTCACACCACGACGCCCGCGCTGCTCGTCCTCGACCAGGAAGGGCGCGTGCGCTTCACGACGCAGAGTCCACGTTCATCACGCGAAGTGGCCGGGCTGCGGAAGATCATCGAAGGACTCACCTGGATCGAGGAACTCTGAATGCCTCTGACGCCTCGCCTATCGCATCGCGCGTTTGCCGGGATCATCTTGGCCCTGGTTGTCAGCGCCCCCGACAGCAGCACCGCCGTTCATGCGCAGCAATCACCCACGATTCGTCGATTCCGCGCGGATTCCTTCTATATCCGCGAGTGGGTGCGCGGCGGCACCAAGGATCCGGATCTTCTGGTCGAACCACGCTCCCTCGCTGTCACCGAGCACGTGGTTGTCGTGCTCGACGCAGGCACGCGAGAAATCCACGCGTTCGATCTGACGACTGGGGCAAAACGATTCGTGCTCAATGCGACCGGCGAAGGTCCGGGAGAGTTCAAGCGACCGATGCAGATTGTGGCGTCCGCACGGCATGTGGGTGTGCTCGATGCGGCCACGAGTCGGCTCACCGTCTACTCGGATTCCGGACGATTTCTCTGGACGACTCGCGTGCCGGATGGCCCGGTGGTGGAGACGATATGTCTCCTACCGCGTGGGCTCATCCGCGTGAAGTACCTCGGCGCCACACGAGCAATCGCGATGATCGATAGTAGCGGCAGGACCCTTTCGCGCACCTCGCTGCCGGTCGTCACCGCCCTGCAGAAGGCACCGTCATTCGCCAACTCCGCGTACATCGCCGACGGGTGCGCAGGAGAGTCGATGGCGGTCGCGCCGTTCTTTGGCGGTTCGTGGTACAGCATTTCGTCGAGCGGCGCCGCGAAACGCTTCTCGTACATCGAAGCGGGCGACGAAGCTGTGGTGGTCACAAAACAGCGTCGACTCGAGCGCACGGCAACGCACGTCACGACGCAGACCACGATGACGACGGAAGTGAGTCCCATTGCGCGCGGTGCGATGCAGCGCGGCGACACCGTCATTATCGAGGCGGGAGCCACCAAGACGTATCCGCACCAGCTCCTCGACTATTACCGCGCCAGCGACGGCGCATATCTCTATTCCCGTCGACTTCCATTCACTCCCACCGCACTCGCCATTGCTCCGGACGGTCGACTCTTCGCCGCGTCTATCGGCACGGAGACTTCACTGGTCGTAGCGCTCTCCACCACGCCGCTTTCCCCTCGCGACATCGCCAAACAGAAGCAGAGGAAATAGTACACGGCGACCGCACCCATTCACCTACCCTACCCTGCCGCCAAATCCCCGCCCGTCAGATACGCGCGCGCATCGGCCACCACCTGCTCCTGCACCTCGGCGAGATTCCCCGTCAGCAAGGCGCCTGATGCCTTGGCGTGGCCTCCGCCGCCGTAGCGACGCGCGAACTGCTGCACGTCGACGGAGCCGGTGCTGCGGAACGACACCTTCACCTTGCCGTGGCCAAGATCGCGGAAGAACATCGCCATGCGCGTGCCGGAAATCGAGCGTGGGTGTTCCACGATACCATCGAGTTCCTCGCTCGTGATGTCGAAGCGCTCCATCGCGCCGGCGGCCACCGAGATGTACGACAGGCCTATCTCAGGGTCGGCATGCAAGGTGGAGAGCGCCTCGCGCAGTAACTGCAGGCGTCCCACGCTCACCTGCGCGTAAATGCGCCGGTACATCTCCTCCGGGTTCACGCCCGCGGCCAACAACGCCGCCGCGATGGAATGCGCGCGCGGCGAGGTGTTGCTGAAGCGGAAGCTGCCGGTGTCGGTGAGGATCGCCGCGTATAGCGACTGCGCTACCGCGGGGGTGACCTCGAGCCCGAGCGTCATCGCGATATCGAACACCAACTCGCCCGTGGCACAGGCGGCGGTGTCGGCCACGGCGATGTGCCCCACGGGCTCATCGCCGGCCACGTGGTGATCGACCACCGAAATCGGCACCGTCAGCGCACGCACCGTGTCGGCCAACTGCCCGAGTCGGCGAATGTCGTTGATGTCGAGCACGATCAACGCATCGATCCCGTCAAGCGCGGCGGCCCCGCGCGCGCTCGCCTCCTCGATATCATCGCCGAGGAGAAAATTGAACATCGCCGGCCACGGCGTGGGATTCACGATACGTGCATGTATCCCCCGTTGCGCCAGCAGGCGTGCCAACGCCGTCTCCGAACCGCACCCGTCGCCATCCGAATTGATGTGCGTCGACAGCGCCACCGTCATACCCGGGCGCAGCGTCGCAAACCACGTCTCGATGGCGTCACGGCGTGTCGTCGACGCCGTCAGCACGCCATCACTCATTTGGCGCCGCTGGCCTTGTCCTGCTTACCGATCTTCGAATTGCCCATACCGTACACGAAGTAGACCGTCATACCGATCGCGGTCCAGACACCGAGCAGCGTCCAGGTGAGCTTGGGCAGCTGGTACATCATGTACAGCGTGGCACCGGCGCCCATGATGGGAACGAGCGGCACCCAAGGCGTACGGAACGGACGCTCGAGTTCCGGCGACCGCTTGCGGAGCACAAGCACGCCGATGCAGACGGTGGCAAAAGCCGCCAACGTTCCACCCGACACCAGCTCACCGAGCAGGCCGAGCGGAAAGAAGCCGGCAATGACGATCGCGATAAGACCGACGATCCAGGTAGAAGCCGCTGGCGTCTGATACTTCGGATGCACCTTCGCGAAAATCTTCGGCAGCAGACCGTCACGCGACATCGTGTAGAAAATGCGCGGCTGGCCCATGAGCATCACCAGCACGACCGACGACAAGCCGGCCACGGCGCCGATGTTTACCAGATTCTCGAGCCACTTGAGCTGCGGGACCGCCTCGAGGGCGGCCGACACCGGGTGAGCCACGCCAAGCGACTGGAAGGGCGCGAGTCCGGTCATCACCAACGACATCAGGATGTACAGCACCGTGCAGATCAGCAGCGAGGCAATCATGCCGATCGGCAAGTCACGCTGCGGATTCTTGGCTTCCTGCGCGGCCGTGGACACGGCATCGAAGCCGATGTACGAGAAGAACACCACCGGCGCCGCACGCAGCACGCCCGACATGCCGTACTTCGTACTGCCATCGGAGTTGGTGACCATCTCGGGGATGAACGGGTGCCAGTTGTCGGTGTTCACGTACATGAAGCCGAACCCGATCACCAACAACACGATCACCATCTTGATGGCGACGATGATGTTGTTGAATGTGGCCGATTCCTGAACACCACGCACCAGCAGCATCGTCAACGCCAGGATGAGCAGGATCGCCGGAAGATTGATCAGGCCATCCACCGCATTACCGCCGGCCGCCGTGCACGCTTCGCGCGTGGCGAAGGCAATCTTGGTTGCGGCATCGGCGAGCACACCGCCGGTGTTGGTGTTCACGCACGTAAAGGCGCGGACCACTTGATGCCCGTTCTCTACCGTCAGCGGCGCCGACGCGAACGCGGCAGGGACATGAATACCCACCGTGTCGAGCATCGCGCTGAAGTACCCCGACCAGCCCACCGCGACGGTCGCTGCGGCGAACAGATACTCGAGCACCAGATTCCAACCGATAAACCACGCCACGCCTTCACCCATCGTCGCGTAGCTGTACGTATAGGCCGAGCCGGCGATCGGAATCATCGACGCGAACTCTGCATAGCAGAGGCCCGCGAACAGACACGCGAGACCAGCCAGCACGAAGGACAGCGACACGCCGGGTCCGGCGAAGTTGGCCGCTGCAGTGCCCGTGAGCACGAAGATGCCGGCGCCGATGATGGCGCCGATGCCCAGCATGGTCAGGTTGAGCGCGCCGAGCGTTCGCTTCAGGCCGCCCTCGGAACTTGCGGCCTCGGCGCGGAGCGCCGTGATCGACTTCTTGGACCAGATTCCCATCGGTCGGGGGTTGTGGGGACAGGGTGGGGTAGGACACGGGCGTCGGCGCTGCCGACACCCGGGGATGGATCCTCGGACGGAACGATACGCGCTGGACCGCAAACGTGTTACATGACGTTTGCGGCCTGAGGCGATTTCTCCGCGCGCGTCAGGCGCCGGCCCGAGGGACCAGACGCAGAAATCAAAGCGAGTAGTTCGGCGCTTCGCGGGTAATGGTAACGTCGTGCGGGTGCGATTCCCGCAAGCCGGCGGTCGTGATGCGCACGAATTCCGCTTCCGTGCGCAGCTGCTCGATCGTGCCACAGCCCACGTAGCCCATGCCGCTCCGGAGGCCGCCGATCATCTGGAAGATCACGTCGCCCACCGCGCCCTTGTACGGGACGCGTCCCTCGATGCCTTCCGGCACGAGCTTCTTGGGGGACATCTCGCCGTCCTGGAAATAGCGGTCGGCTGATCCGTCCTGCATGGCCGACAGCGAGCCCATGCCGCGGATCATCTTGAAGCGGCGTCCCTCCAGCAGGAACGACTCGCCCGGGCTCTCCTCGGTGCCAGCCAGCATGGAGCCCATCATGACACTGGAGGCTCCGGCGGCCAGCGCCTTGACGATGTCGCCGGAATATTTGACGCCGCCATCGGCGATCACGGGGATGTCGCCGGCGCCCTCAACCGCGTCCATGACCGCAGTCAGCTGCGGCACGCCAACACCGGTCACCACGCGCGTCGTACAGATCGAGCCCGGCCCGACGCCCACCTTCACGGCATCGACCCCGCGCTCCACCAGCGCCGCCGCACCCGCTCGCGTGGCGACATTGCCGGCCACCAGCTGCACCTCGGGGAAGGCCTCACGCACCTTTGCGGTGGCCTGCAGCACCCCTTCGCTGTGGCCATGAGCCGTATCGATGATCAGCACATCGACGCCGGCCTGGATGAGCGCCCGGGCCCGATCGAGATAGTCCCCACCCGCACCGAGCGCGGCCGCCACGCGAAGGCGGCCGTGAATGTCCTTGTTGGCGTCAGGATACTGACGACGCTTGTGAATGTCTTTCACGGTGATGAGGCCCTTGAGCACGCCGTGCTCGTCGACCACCGGCAACTTCTCGATACGGTGCTTCCCCAGGATTCGCTCAGCCTCATCGAGCGTCGTGCCGACCGGGGCGATCACCAGATCTTCCGAGGTCATCACGTCGCGGAGCGGGCGGTCGAGATCGCGCTCGAACTGCAGATCGCGGTTGGTGAGGATGCCGACCAGCAATCCACTGGCGTCGACAATCGGCACGCCCGAAATCTTGAAGCGCATCATCAACGCCACTGCTTCCCGGAGCGACGCGGTCGGCGACAGCGTAATCGGATTCAGGATCATGCCGCTCTCGCTGCGCTTGACGCGGTCGACCTCGGCCGCCTGCCGGTCGATTGACATGTTCTTGTGCAGCACCCCGATGGCGCCAAAGCGCGCCATCGCGATCGCCATCTCGCTTTCCGTGACCGTATCCATCGCGGCCGATGCGAGGGGGACGTTCAGCGTGATACCACGGGTGAAGCGCGAGACGAGGCTGACTTCCCGCGGATGCGTCAGCGAATGACGCGGGGCGAGGAGCACATCATCGAAGGTCAGCGCGAGATCGTCGCGCACACGTGAGGGCGACCGTGCACCATTGTTGGCGATGCTGGACGGGGAACGCGAAAGCCCGCTCGCCGACGTGGAGTCGGCGGCGGGCTGATGCTGCTGCGATTGGTAGTCTGTCGTCGAGGGTGCCATCTTGAAGAGTAGACGGCCTCCGCAGCGCTGTCCAGCGGTCAGCGCCCGGCCATTTTGCGGAGACGACGACGGAGCCGCACGGGCAGGAAGAATCCGGCCGCACTCACGAGCCGTGCGAGATTCACATCCTCGAGTTCTTCCGGGTCCCCGCGCCAGTGATCGAGCAACACGGTGCGCCCCGCATTGGCGACCAGCCGCTGCAGCGCGGTCATGAGCAGGAACAGATCGTCGATCTCACCAAGGAACGGGATGAAGTCTGGAATGAAATCGATCGGCGACACCATATAGGCGCCGGCGGCCAGCACGAGAAAACGGTCGAACTTCGACACGCGGCTGTCGCCCACCAACCCGAGCAGCAAGCGAAGATAGGCGGGAATCTGTTGGATGGCCCGCAACACCGAGCGTTTCATGCCCGTCTGCGGCCGCGCTGACTCGTCGTCGTCCTCGCTCGGACGGCGACGGCGCGCCCGACGCGGCGCATCGTCGTCGGGAGGCGCCGATTCCTTACGACCGCGGCCTGTGAACAGGCCTCGCTCTGGACGTCCGGCCCGACGGTCGGCCTCGCGCTCCCGGGCCAACTTGTCGAAATGGCGCTCACGCGCCGGCTCCGGCGGCAAATCTTCAAGACGATCCGTGGTCATGCGTTCTCTCGGTCCAACAGGTTCAAGGCCGCGCTACGCGCTGTTGCGCTATGCGGCAGCACTGGGCGGGGTCGGTGGCACTCCCGGAGGTGCAGGTTGCGTGCCCGGCTGCGGCGGCGTGGTCGTCGCTGGCGGCGGAGCACCCACCTGATCGGCGGCTGTCTTGGCCGCGCTCACCACGTCACCCGCCACCGTCATGGTGGTCTGGGCGACGCCGTTCAGAACGCCCATCGCCTTGTTCAGGAAGCCCATCGTTTCAGACACGGTGCTCACGGCGACGCCGCCGGCGCGCAGTTTGTCCTCCACGCCCTCGGCGAACCGCGTGAAGACGTTCGCTACCGGGGCCGACTTCTCGGCGTACTTCGACTCCAGGAACTCGACGTAATCAAGAATCTGATACAGTCGCTCGTCGGCGAGCGTGTCGAGTTTGCGATTGATTCGGTCGCGGACGTACGGGTTCATCGAACCTCCGGCGTCTCTCGGACGCTCATTCGGGCGGGACAGGATGGCTGCCCTGCCCTACGGCTCAGCCGCGCCAGCGTTTCCGTTCGCCGCGCGCATCAATATGGCAATATGGCGTGGAGAAGCGTCGGCTGCTGTACACGCCCAGTCCGCCGGCGAGCTCGGGGTGCAGCCGTTCCACCCAATCCACGGCCTGCTCGACCCGATAGGCGTCGAAAATGGTGAGCTTACCGTCTCCGTCGGCGTCTATCGCGACGTCGGCCGCATCACCATACAAGTGCCGCGAGTCGCGCGCGGATCCTTCGACGCCAGAGTTGTGAATCGGGGTGCGGAAGCCGCTATGCACCTCGACATCGAAATCCATGCGCTCCTCACCACGACGGCGGGCCAGCTCGCGCATGACCAGTTCGATCTTGTCGAGTACGCGCGGGTCGACGGCCACATAGCGAGGCCACACCGTTTGCCGATCATGCGTGACGAAATCGCGCACTTTGATGTGGCGGGTAAGCTGCAGATCGAGATCCGCTTCACGCACCTCGGCAAATCCGGCCGGACGCTCCGCCTGCTCGTCATGCGCCCATTCGGCGGGATAGCGGCCGATCTGGTAGCCGTTCAGCGTGCTCCCGAGCTTGAGCTCGAACGGAACCAACACTGCCAGTCGCGGCTCGGTGATGCGTTGCACGACGCCGGCTCGCGTGACGGCGAGTTCGTAGAATCCCGGCGTGAGCGGGGCAAGCAATGTGTCACCACGCAGCGGACGCGCGACGTCGGCGGAGCTGTTGCTGCGCACCTCAATCCACTGGTACGTGAAGCCCTGCGCGTTCCCACGCACGCGTACCGGAAACGCGACGCGTTCTCCGGCACGCACAAAATGCATCTGCACATCACCGCTCACGCCGCGCGACTCGGGGCCGGCTTCGACCACCGGTACCGCGAGCTTGGCGCTCTCGGCCGATGAACCGGCCAGCAGCTCCGCCGGCGGCTGATACAGAATCGCCGCCGTGATCGCGGCCATCCCGCTCAACACCAGTGCCGCGCGACGACGAATCACAGCGCCCCCCAACGCGCGCGGGTCCCACGCACGTCGATGTGGACGAACGGGCCGTGCGCCGAGGTGGCTTTGTAGATGCCGACACCACCGGTGAACTCGGGATGATCGCGTTCCACGTTCTCGGCAGCCTGAGCGAGGATCTTGGCATCGCGGGTGTCGATGCGACCATCGCGATTGAGATCGCTCATCCAGTCACGCTCACCGTTCACGACGTACACATCGGCCGCATCGCCGTACTGATGCCGGCTGTCCTGCACGCGTCCGCCGGCGCCAACGCCCTGTTCGTTGTACTGCGGGGTGCGGAAACCCGACATCACGCGAAGCCGATTGGCCGGGATGCCCATGCTGCGCAGTTCGGTCAGCACGAGCTCGAGCTTGTCGACGAGCGGCTCGCGGAGCACGAGATACTTCGGCCATACGGTGGCCTGGTCGTGCGTGAGGAAATCGCGCAGCCGGAAATGCTCCGAGATCGGCGTGTCCTGATTGCGCGCCGTGACTTCGAGGAAGCCATCGGGATTGCTGTAGGCCGCCGATCGGATAGAGCGCTTCTCGCTCGGAAAGAAGCCGATGCGATAGCTGCCGATACGTCCCTGCACTTTGTCGGTGAAGGGTCGCATCGTGATGAAGTGAAACGAACCAGCGGTGTCGTTGGCGGCGTAAACGCCGGCTCGCGACACGGCGGAGTCACCGAACAGTTCGCGCAACAGCGGAATACCGGCCGCGCGGGTCGGGCTAAGAAAACGGGCCCGAAGCTTGCGACTACGACCCTTCAGGGAGTCGAGGAGCGGAATGCGCGGCGTGGCCGCGACCGATCGCGAGGTAGACCGGGCAGCGGCGCGCGCCGCTGCGGATTCGGCGTATCCGGGACGGGCAAACGCCACTAATCCGGCGCATGCGGACGCACCGGCTAGCATAATGGCGAGCCGGGTGAAACGCGCTTGCTGACGGCGCCGCGGGGAGGATGTCTTCTCCTGGGCTGCCTGCTGGGTATGGAGAGTTTTCTGGGTCACGGAATCGGGTTTGTCGCTCAATCCAAGGACGATCGAGCGGCAGTCAGGAAATATAGCCGACCCGGTGTTCAGTAGATGTAGACCGGAGTGCCGACCGCGACACGTTCATACAGCGCGGCTATGTCTTCGTTCCGCAATCTGACACATCCATGGCTCACAGCCTGGCCAATCGATGCGGGGTTGTTGGTGCCATGCAATGCGTAGCCATCGCCGAGGTACAGGCGGTGGGTGCCGAGCACATCGGCGTACTTCCGCTGGTTGGTGCCGTAGGGCGGGATCACAATCTTGCCGTCCGCCACGATCTCCCGGCCGTCGCTCGCCGTGAGTGGGCGGGCGGTGCCGTCAGCGCCCCGACGCACCACGTCGTTTCCCTGCACGATGATCTGGGATCCATCGCGAAGCTGGAGGGGCACCCCACGAACGAGCTGTACAATGCCGAGCCTGCGCTTGTTGGCTTGCTCCTGATAGTGCCAGTCTGGCGGGATCCAAGCCGGGGCCGAATCCCGGCGCTGCACGGTGAGGCGCCCTCGGGGCGTCTCGAATCGGAGGATCTTGTTGTTGCCCTTGATGACCAACTGCTTGCCGGAACCGGTCGCAACCCGGGCCGTGAAGAGCACGCTGTCGCGATGCTTGTACCAGACGCGGCGATCGGCGATCGAGACCACCAGATAATCGGAGTCGGTCGGGGGCGGTGCTGGCGTTTCGTCGAGCGCAGCCCGAAGACTGTCGGTCGCGAGACCGGCCTGCAGTTCGGCCTGCTCCAGCGCCTCGCTGTTGTCGTTGAATACCATGCGGGCCACGTCGCGCTCAAAACGGTCGCGCAGCGTCAGCCGAACGAGCCACGCCGCGTGCCCGACCGCCACGGCGACCAGCAGCAAGAGCCAGAGGGGCGCGCCGCGCCATCCGGTGCGGCGCCCTGCGAGCGTGCTGCCGTGCGGATTGATCGAAGTGGTGGTCATTAGAAGAAGTAGACCCGCATGCCAGGGGAAAGATTCTCGCGGATTGCGGCGAGGTCGACCGCAGGTACGCGAATGCTGCCGGGCATCACATATGTGCTGTCGGCAAGTGGCCCCGACGCCGGAAGCGCGTAAATAAGCGTCCCCCCCGAGGTCACGATGGCCCCGCGACCGACCCAGCCGCTATCGGCGCGCACCGCCGGGACCGGCAGGCCTCGATCGATCCAGACCCACGCTGGGAGCTCGTACCGATCACTGGTGGTGAGCAGGCGCTGGACGGCCCGAACGCCACGCGGGATCACCACGTGCACGGTGTCGGGGGCCAGACCGACGCGACGCTCCGGTCCAATCAGGGCCTTGATCTCGCGCAGCCGGGCGGCTCCGCGGTCGAGCGCGAGGTACGCGGAATCGGTGCTGACGGCGAGATGCAGGGCGTCGTCGCCTTCCGCCTGCCGGCGCATGAGTTCCAACATCAACTCGGCCCGGTCCGCCTGCGCGGAAACAATGGCATCGGCGCGGGTACGCTCGAGCGTGGACATGCCGGCGCGCAGCCGCGTGGACTCCTCGCGATAGCGCGCCCGGCGCAACAACAGGAATCCATCGAACAAGCCGATGGCGAGCAGCAGGAGGACCAGCAACAGGCTTCGTCGACGAACGCGCATCAGAGCTCGATTGAGGACAGAACAGCCGGCGGGCGGTGGTGTCGCGGTCGCGGCGTCCAGTAGATTCCAACAGTTGGACCTGCTCCAACGATCCCAAACCGGATCGCGGACGGTGTCATGCTTCCATGGCGCCTCCGGTACCCTCCCAGCTTACCCCATTACCTGATGACCGCGCGACCCGCACGTGCCGTTGCCCTCATCATTCTTGATGGGTGGGGCTATCGGGAAGACCCTGAATCGAATGCGATCCTGATGGCGAGCACGCCCAACTGGAATCGCATCTGGGCCCACGAGTCGCGCACCCTGTTGACCGCGTCTGGACGAGCTGTTGGTCTTCCCGAGGGGCAGATGGGCAACAGTGAGGTCGGACATCTTAATTTGGGTGCCGGACGGGTCGTGATGCAGGATCTGGTGCGGATCGACAGTGCCATCGAGAACGCGAGCTTCTTCCAAAACCATGCGCTGGTACTCGCGTGCGATCGCGTCAACGCATCCGGCGGCACGCTCCACCTCTTGGGTCTCCTGGGTGACGGTGGCGTCCACGCGCACGACGCGCACCTGCTGGCGCTGGTGGAGCTGGCGCAACAGCGCGGGGTGAAGCGGGTCGTGCTGCACGCCATGCTCGATGGTCGCGACACTCCGCCGCAGTCGGCCATGGGCTATTTGCGTGAGATCCTCGCGAACGTGGGTGGCCGCGCGGAATTGGCGTCGGTATCCGGACGCTACTACGGCATGGATCGAGACAATCGCTGGGAACGCACCGGCCTGTGGTATCGCGCCGCCGTGCGCGGCGAGGCTCCCGTGGAAGTCGATGCACTAGCGGCGCTGCAGCGCGCGTACGACGCCGGCACCACGGACGAGTTCGTGCTGCCGTACGTGATGTCCGGGCCCGATGGCGCGGCCCTCGCGCCGATGCGCGACGGCGACGCATTGATCTGCTTCAACTATCGCAGCGATCGGATGCGTCAGACGCTTCGTGCCCTAGCGATGCCCGGCTTCACCGGCTTCGATACCGGCGTGCGTCCGGCGCTGTCCATCACCACGATGACAAGTTACGACGACGCATTTCCCTTCCCGGTCGCCTTCGCGCATCAATCGATGCGCCATCTCGTGGGCGAGGTGATTTCCGACGCCGGTCTGACACAGCTGCGCATCGCCGAGACGGAGAAGTATCCGCACGTCACGTTCTTCTTCAACGGCGGGCGCGATGCACCCTTCCCCGGCGAAGAGCGGCACATGATGCCGAGCCCGAAGGTTGCGACGTACGATCTGCAACCCGAAATGAGCGCCGCCGGCGTCTGCGACATTCTCTGCGATGCGCTGGCCGATCGCACGCATGACTTCATGCTGTGCAACTTTGCCAACACCGATATGGTCGGCCACACCGGATCGATTCCAGCGGCGATCCGCGCGGTGGAAGCCGTTGACTCGTGCCTCGGTCGTATCCTCGAGGCCGCCGAGCGCGGCGGCGCGCGGTTGATCATCACCGCCGACCACGGCAACGCCGATGTCATGGTCGATCCGATCACGCGTCAGCCGCACACCGCGCATACCACGAATCCGGTACCGCTCGTGATACTCGACCCCGATGCATCGGTGCCGCTGCGACGCGGCGGTGCCCTGTGCGATGTCGGGCCGACCGCGCTTGCATTGCTCGGCCTCGCGTTACCTCCAGAAATCACGGGTCGCGACCTGCGCGACCTGCACGATCGCTCGCCTTCAGCCACCGTGTGATGCCCGCTCTGTCTACCGCTCTGTCTACCGTTCTGCGCTCTCCGCTGCCGTCCACGTTGTCGTCCTCCGCGTCCATCGCCCGTGTTCGGCGGTCCGTCGCCCGATTCGGCGTGGTCGCGCTGGGAACCTTGATGCCGACCGTCGTCACGGCGCAGGTGGGTCACCTGCCCGCCAACAGTCCGTTCGAAGACGTGAAGCTGGGGCAGAATCTGTCGATCATGGGTGGGTGGATGGCAATGAAGCGTGACCCGGCCGATGTCGCGCCCAAGTCGTCACTTGCCGCGGCACTGCGCTACGACATTGCGATCGGCGGGCCGGCGTCACTGTACGTGCGCTACCTGGTGGCGCCCTCCGAACGGAAGCTGCTGCTGCCCACGAATCCGCGCGCCACGCGCGTGATCGGTACGCCGGGCGTGACCACGCACGAACTGGATGGCGGTTTGGACCTGGCACTGACCGGCAAGAAGACGTGGCACCGACTGATTCCGTCGCTGAATGGCGGCGCGGGCATCGTGAGTGATTTCTCGTCGGCCGATACGGGATCGTACCAGTTCGGTACGAAGTTTTCTTTTTCGTACGGCCTCGGCGTTCGCTACCTGCCGCGCAAGGGACCGATGATTCGCGTGGATCTCACGAACTTCTTGTGGCAGTACGACTATCCCGACCGCTATTTCGTGAAGGCGGCGGACACGACGTCAGTACTGACCGATACGCGCAACCGCTCGGCGTGGCGCGGATCGCGTACGGTCACGGTGGGCGTTACGCTGCCGCTGTTCCGCTGATCGCGCATGCCGCGCACGTCACTCACCCGCCGCGTGACGTTCGCCGCGGCGCATCGCTATCGTCGCCCCGACTGGAGCGATCAGGAGAACGCCGAGGTGTTCGGCGCGTGCGCACATCCGAACTATCACGGGCACACCTACGTCTGCGATGTGACCGTGGCCGGCCCGGTCGATGAAGAGACGGGCTTCGTGGTGGACCTCGGTTTTCTCGACCGCGTACTGCAGCGGGAAGTACGTGACCGGTTCGACCATCGGAATATCAATCTCGACGTACCCGAGTTCGGGGACGGGCGACTGATTCCCACCGGCGAGAATCTCTCGCGTTTCATTTGTGAGCGCGTGCAGGGAGCGCTCGCGCACACCACCGCCGTCGTGATCCGCGTGCATCTCGCCGAGGATCTCACGCTCAGCAGCACGTATGAGGTGGATGCATGATGGTGCCTTCAAGACTCGGCGTCACGGTGCTGTCGCTCACGTTCGGGGCCGCGTTAGCCGCCGGATGTGCGCGCGGCCCGACGACCTCGATGGTCGGTCCACGGGCGGAGCCGAGTGCACCGATCATGATGCCGGCCGCCGTGGTTCCGGCGCCGACCACGCAGGGCATTCTGCAGGGCATCGTCGACTCGGTGCTGGCGGCGCCGATGTGGCGCAATGCACGCTGGGGGCTGTTGATCGTGGATGCTGAGCGCGGTGACACGATTCTGAGCAACGACGCCGACAGGTTATTCATGCCCGCGTCGAACGAAAAGCTGCTCACCGGTGCCATCGCGTTGCAGACGCTCGGGCCCGACCATCGGTGGCGCACGCCGGTGCTGTTACACGGCCGCCAGCGAGGTACGACGTGGCAAGGCGACGTGCTGGTGTCGGGAAGCGGCGATCCCGGCGTGAGCGACTCTCTGAGCGGCGGCTCGGCCATGAACGCGTTCGTGCCGATACGCGACGCGCTCGCAGCCCGCGGTATCGCGCGCATCTCCGGCCGCGTGCGCGCTGTCGGTGATGCGTTCCCCGGAATGACGACGGGTTTCGGCTGGGCGTACGACGACTTCGATGCGGCGTACAGCGCGGCGGTGGACGAACTGATGTTCAACGAGGGCGTGCTCGTGCTGAAGGCGCGAGCGTCCACCCGGGTGGGTGGTGCTGTCATGGTGACGAGCGCGCCGACTCGAGCGTATCCACGGCTGCTGGTGCAAGCCACCACGCGCGATTCGGTGGCGTCGGCCACTGGTGGTACGCGTCCGCCCCGCCTCGAGGCCGTGTACGACAGTATCGGCGATCGCGTGGTGGTCTCGGGCACGTTGGCGATGGGTGATAGCGCATCGATTACCCTGTCGTATCGACATCCCAACGATGCGTATGTGGCCGCACTCACGCAGTCGCTAAGCGATGCTGGCGTTCAGGTAATCGGACGTGCTCTGGCCAGGGCGGATACGCTCGGCCGTGCGGCAGATACGGTGGTCGTGCTGCAGTCGGCGCCGTTGTCCGCCGTGCTACGTCGCATGCAGAAACCGTCGCAGAATCAGATCGCGGAACTGCTGTTCCGTACGTCGGGGTTACGGGCCAGCGGCGATGGCTCCGCCGACAGCGCGCGCGCCGTGGGCGTACGGACGTTGGCGGGATGGGGCATCACCTCGGCCGATGCGGCGTACCGCGATGGCAGCGGACTGTCGCGGCACGACTACGTGACGCCGCGAGCAATCGTGAAAGTACTCGATGCGATGCGCCGGTCGCCGTGGTTCACGACCTATCGCGATGCGCTGCCCATTGCCGGCGTGGACGGCACGATCGGCAATCGCATGAAAGGCACACCGGCGGCGGGCAACGCGCGCGCCAAGACCGGCACCGTGGACAAGGCCCGCTCCCTCTCGGGGTATGTGACGACGGCCGATGGCCGGCTCATCATGTTTTCGATGTTGAGCAACAACTTCACGGTGCCGACGCGTGAGGTGGAGCGCGTGCAGGATCTGCTGGTCACGACGCTGGCCGGCCGTACACTGGGCGGCATCGCGCCGCGCGTCGAACGGTGAACGACGCGCCGACACCGGCATCGACCGCGCCACTGCCCTTCGACGAGGCGCTCGACGCCATTCTGCGGCAGGCCGACGGCCACACGACCGAAACGGAGCAGCTCGCGCTCGTACAGTCTCTCGGGCGCGCGCTCAGTGCGTCGGTCCGCAGTCGCGTGGCGTTGCCGCCGTGGGACAATGCCGGCATGGACGGCTACGCGGTCCAGCGTGCCGACGTGATGGGAGCCACGCGCGCGGCCCCACGCGTGATGCCCATCCTCGGGATCAGCGCGGCAGGTGCCGACGCGACGGCGCTCCCATGGGTGCAACAGGGCACGGCGCTGCGCATCATGACCGGCGCGCCGATGCCACCGGGCGCCGATGCCGTGATTCGCATCGAAGACACCGACGGAGGGATCGAACGGGTCTCCGTGTTCGATGATCGCGATGCGCAGGGGCGTGCAAACGTGCGCCCCCGCGGTGAAGATGTCGCCGCCGGCAGCGAACTCTTCGCGCGCGGCACCACGATTGGCGCGTCTCACCTGGGCGTACTGGCGAGCATCGGCGCGCACACGGTTCCCGTGTATCGCACACCGCGGGTGACGATCGTGTCGAGCGGCGACGAGCTGGTGCTGCTCGATCGATTCGAGGAGGTCGAGGCCGGACAGCGCATCGTGTCGTCATCCAGCTACGCACTGCCGGCGCTGCTGCGATCGGCGGGCGCCGACGTGCGAACGGTGCCGCTGGTGCCCGATACCCTTCACGCGCTGACCGATGCATTGGCTGGCGCCCTTGATGGCGGCTGTGATTTGCTGATTACGACCGGCGGCGTGTCCGTCGGCGCCCACGACTACACCCGCGAGGCGCTCGCTGCGCTCGGCGGTCGACAGACATTCTGGCGCGCGCGCATCCGTCCTGGCGGACCGATCGGCACCGGCATGGTGCGCAACGTGCCGTGGCTTGGCCTGCCCGGTAATCCGGTGTCGACGATGGTGACCGGCGCACTGTTCGCGTGGCCTTTGATTCGCCTGCTGGGTGGACATGCTGGTTATCGACCGCTACGGATCCCGGTGCGGTTTCTCGACAGCGCTGAAACTCCGGCGCCGCTCACCCATTTCCTGCGCGTGGTCCTCACGGCGGGCGCCGACGGCATGCCCGAAGCACGGCTGGCTGGCCCGCAGGGGTCCAACCTGCTGCGCACCATGGCGCTCGCCAACGCGCTGCTGATGATACCGCCCGACGTATCCCGCGCCGACGTCGGCACGACCTTCACCGCGATTCTCTTGCCCGATGTTCCCCTGATGACTTCATGACTCGTCCGATCCTGACCGACCTGCATGGCGAGGCGCTCGACGAGGCGTTGGGACGCTGCTTCTCCCTCGCCACGGAAACAGTGGATATCGGCGGCCGCGCGATCACGCTCGTGAAACCGGAGAATGCCGATCACTTGATCAGCGAAGCGGACTACGTGATGGACGAACGGCTGCCGTACTGGGCAGACTTGTGGCCATCGGCTCGTGTGCTCGCCGCGACGATCGCGCGCGAAGCCGGCGCGGGACGACGATTGCTGGAGATGGGCTGCGGACTCGGGCTCGCGACGGTGGGTGCCATGCTGGGTGGCTTCGACGTGACCGCAACCGACTACTACGACGACGCGCTCCACGTGACCCGCGGCAATGCCGCGCGCAATCTGGGCCACGAGCCCACCGTGCGTATGGTGAACTGGCGCGAATGGCCCACCGATCTTGCCGTCTTCGACGTGGTCATGGCCGCCGACGTGCTGTACGAGAAAGAGTACGCCATCCTCGTGGGCGAGTGCATGGCGCGCTCGCTGGCGCCCGACGGCGTGGCGATCGTGGCCGACCCCGGTCGCTTGGCCCTGCCCATGTTCCGCGACAATCTCGTGCACGTGGGACTCGAGATCTTCGACACCGTCACCACGAAGTTCGAAGAAGGCCCGGTGAAGCAGGAGATTCAGGTCATGCGCTTGCGACGCTGCTAGCGCGCGGCCGCCAAGGTGTCGGCCATGACGCGGAGCAGATCGTCGGTGCCGAACGGCTTGGCGATCAAGGGAACGTCGCCCATGCCTTCCACCGAGTGCTCTTCGAGCTCGTCGTAGCCCGAGAAGAACACCACCGGGAAATCTGGCGCGAGGCGACGGATGCGCAGCGCGAGCTGCACGCCGTCCATAACGGGCATGCGCAGATCGGTGAGCACAATCGCGATCTGGTCGCGATGGGCAACGAACTGTGCGAGCGCTGCCTCTCCATCGCCTGCCTCGAGCACGCGCCATCCGTGACGCGCCAGCAGCCGACGGGTCGTCGTGCGGACCGCCTCATCGTCATCAACCAGCAGCACGCCGTCGGCACGATCGCCGTCATCCGTCGCGGGCGTGATGGAGACTTGGGGAACGAGCATCGACAACGGCAGCTCGACGTGCATTGTCGTACCCTGACCGAGCGCACTGTCCGCGCGCACCGTGCCGCCGGCCTGCGTGACGACACCGTATACGACCGAGAGCCCGAGCCCGCTGCCGGTCCCCAGCGCTTTGGTGGTGAAGAATGGCTCGAAGATCCGCAGCCGCGTGAGCTCGTCGATACCAACTCCCGTATCGGTCACGGTCAGTAACGACATCGCTCGTGCCTCGTCGACGCGGACCACGATATCCAATTGTCCGCCGTCCGGCATGGCATCCCGCGCGTTCAGCACGAGGTTGAGCAGTACCTGCTCCAACTGACTGCGATCACCCACGACGAGTGCGTTGGCCACGTCCGCATCGATCCGCACGTCCACCGCGGGCGGGATCGAGGAGCGCAGCAGCGGGAGGGTGTCACGAACCAGCGCCGCGAGATCAATACACTCGGTCGCACGAGTTTGCCGCCGGCTGAACGCCAGCAGTTGCCGCGTCAGACCGGCGGCACGATCCGCCGTCTGCAGGGCGCTTTCAAGATCGGCCCGCGTGGCGCTGTCCACGGGCAGCTCATACATCGCGAGTTGCACGGCATTGCGTATCGCCGCCAGCAGATTGTTGAAGTCGTGCGCGACGCCGCCGGCGAGCTGCCCGACGGCCTCCATCTTCTGCGCCAGATCGAGTCGCTGCTGCACGATCGCGCGTTCGCGATCCAGCTCCAATCGGCGCGTCTGGTCACGCCAGGCGACGACGGAGACCCGCCGTCCATTCAGCAGCGTGTGTCGCACACTCACCTCGACCGGGACCTCGGTGCCATCGGGCTGCTGATGCACCCAGTCGAAGGTGTGCGCGCCGCGTTGGAGGGTGACAGCCCCAAGATCCCGCGACTTGGTATCAGAGGGCGTGCCGTCGGGTTGAATCGGTGGCGAGAACTCGGCTGGACGGCGGCCCACGAGTTGCGCTTTATCAACGAGGCCAAGCATACGCAGCGCGGCCGGATTGCAGTCGACGACGCCGGAATGATCGGAGATGAGCAGACCGTCCTGCGCGTGCTCGAACACCAGTCGGAAGCGTTCCTCCGCTTCCTTGCGCGCCGTGATGTCTTGCCCGATGGCCACGATGCCGATCGGTGTGCCGACGGCGTCCAAGACGCGGCTGACGTTCCAGAGCAGCGTGCGCCGTTGCCCGTCCGCCAAGATCGTGTCGTTCTCGAAGTTCAGCGTGTCCTTTCCGCCGAGGACGGCCTGAATGTCGGCGGCCACGGCGACCTGATGCTCGGGTGCGATGAACGTGGCGACGTAGTCCTGCCCCAGCGCATCACCGCGCGGCGTCTGAAACAGATCTTCGGCGGCGCGGTTCCACGCAAAAATGCGCTGGTCCGGATGCAGGCCCAGAATGACACTGCCGGACGTTTCCACGATGGCCGCCAGTAGGGGGCCTTCCGCTGCGTCACCCAACGTCCATTGCGGCTTGTCGAGCATTGGCCTCTGCACATCGTTGACGTCGCGCATGCGTTTCGCCCGCGCACTGCGCCCGCCGCGTCGCGGGACGGAAGGAAGTTATCGGGTCGTCGCGTCGCCTCCAACTGCGTCAGCCACCCCGGCCTCGACAACAGTGACGGGCCGATCCCCCACTGACTGTCGCGCCAGCCCCACAGGTGGGTCGTCGCGGACGCGTGCTTCCCTCTGAGAGCCGGTTGGCACCATCCTTCCAGTAGAGCGGGCCATGACCTCGCCGACGCGTATCACCTGGCTGCGGGCGCCGCTGCTGGCCCTCGCAATTCTGCTCTTCGCGCTCCTGCTGCTGTTGCCCATTGCGGCAATCCAGGCGCAGACGGTATCCGCCTCCGCTCCCGCCGCTGTGGTGACGGTCGACGGCGAAGTGAGCGACATGGTTGTGAAGGGCAAATCGTTGGAGGTGCGCTATCGCAACACCGGTACGACCGCCACCGAGATCGTCGGCGAAGTGCAGGTCCGCCTGGGCGACGACTCGCTGGTCGTGGCGGTGCCGCTGGTGGAGGGCAAGCGCATCGACGCGGGCAAGCGGGAGACGTTCCGCGTCGCGATGCCCTCGCTGCCGCCGGGAAAGTACACGATCTACGCGGTCGTGAATTTCGGCGGTGATTCACTCACGGCGGCCCAAGCCGAACTCGAAATCCGGCCGTAAGCGCGCTACGCTTGGGCATGCTCACTTGCGTGCCCAAAGGATTATCAGTCGTGCGGCCGGCGTTGGCCGGTCTGCTCGTTGCCGCCCTGACCACGGCGGCCTCCGCCGCGGCCCAGGAAGCCCCTTCCCGGCCGCCAGCCGACGCGCCCTACCGCGACGCCCGTCGCGCGCCGTCGGAGCGGGCACAGGACCTCCTCGCGCGCATGACGCTCGACGAAAAGTTCTGGCAGCTGTTCATGATTCCCGGCGATCGTGATGACGCGTCGCACGATTATCGCCACGGGTCGTTTGGTCTGCAGATCAATGCGCCGGCCGGTATGCGCGCCGAGGCATTGCGCAGCGACACGTTGAACGCGGGGGTGGTCGCGCGCGCCCACACTGAGCGCATCAACGCGCTGCAGCGCTGGTTCGTAAGCGACACCCGGCTGGGCATTCCGCTGTTGCCCTTCGAGGAAACGCTGCACGGACTCGGCCGCGAAGGAGCAACCACCTTTCCGCAGGCCATCGGATTGGCCGCCACGTGGGACACGGCCTTGGTGAGCCGCGTGGCCGGTGCGATCGCCAGCGAAGCGCGCAGCCGTGGCATCCGCCTGTCGCTGTCGCCGGTGGTGAATATCGCCAATGACGTGCGTTGGGGCCGAGTCGAAGAGACGTATGGCGAAGACACCTGGCTCACGTCGGCCATGGCCCGTGCATACATCTCAGCCCTCGAAACGCGCGGCGTCATCGCCACGCCGAAGCACTTCGTGGCCAACGTCGGTGATGGAGGGCGCGACAGCTATCCGATCGAGTTCAGCGAACGGCTGCTGCGCGAGCGCTACTATCCGCCGTTTCTCACGGCGATCCGCGATGCCCATGCCGGGTCGGTCATGAGTTCGTACAACTCGGTAGACGGCTCACCATCCACGCAGAACCGCGCCTTGCTGACCGACGTGCTGCGCGGTGAATGGCGGTTCAGCGGATTCGTGATGTCCGACGCGGCCGCCACGGGCGGGTCCACGGTGTTGCACCACACCGAGGCCAGCACGGCCACGGCCACGCGGCACGCGCTCGAGTCGGGACTCGACGTCATCTTTCAGTCGAGCTACGAGCAACACCGCCCGTATCTCGCCGCGTTCCGCACCAGTGGCCTGTCGATGGCGGTGATCGACAGCGCGGTGGCGCGCGTGCTGCGCGCCAAGTTCGCGATGGGGCTGTTCGAGTCGCCGTACGGCAGCGCCGACAGCGCGGCGGCGCTGGCCCGTTCGCCGGCGCATCGCGCGCTGGCGCGTGAGTCGGCCGTGGCGTCGTTCGTGTTGCTACGCAACGAGCGCGCGCGGTTGCCGCTCGCGTTGGGTACCAAGCGCATTGCGCTGATCGGCAGCGACGCCACCGAGGCGCGCGTTGGTGGCTACTCGCCGCCGGGAGCGCGCGCCGTGAGCATCGTCGACGGCATTCGCGCCGCGGTGCCGGCGGGGACCGTGCTGCGCGTGAGTGAGGGCGTGCCACGCATCTGGAAGCCGCTGGTGGTGATTCCCGCCGCACATTTCACGACGGTGCGCGACGGCGCCACGGTGCCCGGGTTACGCGGCGAGTACTGGCCCAACATCAGCTTCGACGGTACCCCCGCGATCACCCGCACCGACGCGCAGATCGACTTCGGCTGGACGCTCAACTCGCCCGGCCGCGGCATCCCGTACGACTGGTACTCGGCGCGATGGACCGGCACGCTCACGGTGCCGGCTGGCGGCGCGCGCACGATCGCGATAGAAGGCAACGACGGCTATCGCCTCTTTGTGAACGATACGCTGCGTATTGACCGGTGGCGCAAAGCGTCGTACGGCACACAGAGCGCACGTGTGTCGATGGCCGGCGGATCACGGCATCGCGTGCGTCTCGAGTACTTCGAGGCCACCGGCAACGCGCGACTCAAGTTTGTGTGGGACGCTGGCGTACGCGACCCGCAGCCGGCAGCGATCGCACGCGCGGTGGCCGATGCCCGCGCGAGCGACGTGGCGATCGTGGTCGCCGGCATCGAGGAGGGCGAATTCCGTGACCGTGCGTTGCTTGGACTACCCGGCCGTCAGGAAGAACTCATTCGTGCCGTCGCGGCCACTGGTACACCCGTGGTCGTGGTGCTCGTGGGCGGCAGTGCCATCACGATGCCGTGGCTCGACCGCGTGGACGCCGTGCTCGATGTGTGGTATCCCGGCCAGGATGGTGGGCATGCCGTGGCCGACGTGATGTTCGGCAAGGCGTCACCGGGTGGAAAGTTGCCGCTCACGTTTCCGATGCACGAAGGTCAGGTGCCGCTGCATTACGCGCACAAGCCCACCGGGCGCGGCGATGACTACCTGGACCTCACGGGACAGGCGCGCTTCCCGTTTGGACACGGCCTGAGCTACACGACATTTGTGTATCGCGATCTCGCCGTCGACGTGCGCCCCAAGAGCGACAGCGTGGCCTTACTCGTGTCGCTCACGGTCGAGAACAGCGGCGCACGCCGTGGCGATGAGGTAGTACAACTCTACCTGCGCGACGTGCTGGCGAGCGTGGCGCGGCCGATGATGGAGCTGGCCGGTTTCACACGCATCGCGCTCGCCCCTGGGGCGTCACAGCGCGTGACCTTCAGCGTGCGTCGCGACCAACTCTCGCTCCTGGATGCAAACATGCGCCGGGTCGAAGAACCCGGCGCATGGCGCATCATGGTCGGCGCGTCATCCAAAGACATCCGCCTGCGGCGTGAAGTCGACGTGCCGTGATCAGGCCGGCACGATCGGCAACAACCGCGACGCCACCACTTCGGAGATGTCGAGCACCGGCACGCTGCTGCCGGCACCGGTCACACCGTCGGTGATCATCGTCATACAGAACGGACAGGCGACGGCAATCTGATCGGCGCCCGTGGCCAGCAGCTCTTCGCTGCGCTCCACGTTGACGCGCTTGCCGACGTTCTCTTCCATCCACATGCGACCGCCACCGGCGCCGCAGCACATACCACGGCTCTTGGTGCGCGGCGGTTCCACGAGCTCCATGATCGGCAACGCCCGCTTGAGCGTGTTGCGCGGCGCGTCGTAGATCTCGTTGTAGCGACCGAGGTAGCACGAGTCGTGGTACGCCACCTTGAGCCGCTGCCCGTGCTCGGTGTCGAGCGGCACACGCCCGGCCTCGAGCAACCGCTCGATGTAGTCGGTGTGGTGAATGACTTCGTAGTTACCGCCGATATCCGGAAACTCGCTGCCCATCTGATGGAAGCAGTGCGGGCAGAACGTGACGATCGTCTTCACGTTATAGCCATCGAGCGTTTCGATCACACCCTTGGCGAGCATCTGGTACAGATACTCGTTACCCATGCGACGCGCCGGATCACCGTGACACGTCTCTTCCTGGCCGAGAATCGCAAAGCGCACATTGGCCGCTTGCAGGATACGCGCGAACGCCACCGTGATCTTCTTGGCGCGATCGTCGAACGACCCCATGCAGCCGACCCAGAACAGGATGTCGGCCTTCTCGCCCTTCTCCACCAGCTCGGCCATCGTGGGGATGTCCATCCCCTCGGCCCACTGCGCCCGGTCCGACGCACTGAAAGCCCACGGACTGCCGTTGCGCTCGAGACTCGTGAGCGCCGGTGCCAGCTCCTCGGGGAAGCGCGACTCCATGAGCACCAGATCGCGACGCAACTCGTTGATGATGTCGAGTTGGTCGATGCTGACCGGGCACTCCTGCACGCAGGCGCGGCAACTCGTGCACGCCCAGAGTTCTTCTTCGGTGATCCAGTCGTCGAGCAGATTCTTGGCAAGGACCGCCGTCTGTTCTTCAGTCGCCGTACCACCGCTCGCCGCGATCGCATCGAGCGTCGTGGCCTTTTCGGTCAAGCGGGCGCGCGTTTTCACCACGATCATGCGCGGCGACAACAGCTTGCCGGTGGTGTTGGCCGGGCACACGGCCGTGCAGCGGCCGCACTCGGTACACGAGTAGCCGTCGAGGAGATTCTTCCAGCTCAGATGCTCCACATCGGCGGCGCCGAACTGCTCGGCGTTCTCCGCTTCCAGATCCATCGGGCGCATAGCGCCGATGCGACCGGGGCCGCTCGTGTTGGAGAACCACACGTTGATCAGCGACGTAAGCACGTGCAGGTGCTTCGAGCCCGGCAGGTGATTCAGGAAGTACAGAATCAGCACCGCGTGAATCCACCACGACGCCCGTGCCACCATGTGGGCGGTTTCCGGCGCCACGCCGCTGAACAGGGGCAGCAGCAAGCCGGAGATGATACGGCCGTCGGTCGGTGCTCCCGTGCGCAGCTCCATCACGAACAGCAGCATCAGCGTGAGCATGAGCGTCGCGATCATGCTCAGGATGAACACGGCGTCGGCGCCACTCACCTCGGCGAAACGCTTCGGCTTGATCACCAGACGACGGTACAGCAAGTACACGACGGGGATCAGCACGAAGACCGCGAAGATCTCCTGCGACACCACGTACGGCAGGTACAGGAACCGCGGAAGGATCAAATCCCACGTGAAGGGCGTGTAGAGCCCCTGGATCATGATCTCGATCGTGCCGAGACCAAGCACACAGAAGCCCCAGAACACGAGGGCGTGCATCATGCCGCCAACCGGGTCGCGCAGAATCTTGCTCTGCCCGAGCCCGATCAGCAGGAAGTTCTTCGTGCGCTGATCGGGGTGGTCGGTACGGACTTCATCGTGGCCGATATTCAGCCAGCGGTTCAATCGTTTCGCGCTGCGGGCGAAGAACCCGAGCGCGACGGCGAGAATGACCGCGAAGACGAGATTCGAGACCCCGAACATGTTCCCGGTCAGCCCTGCGCCTTCGCGGCCTTCACGGCAGCGGTGAGCGCCGGCATGATCTCGAACACATCACCCACGATGCCATAGTCGGCAATCTTGAAGATCGGGGCGTCCTTGTCCTTGTTGATCGCCACGATCGTCTTCGACGTGCGCATGCCGGCCAAGTGCTGAATGGCGCCCGAAATGCCAACGGCCACGTACAGATTCGGGCTCACGTTGCGTCCCGTCTGGCCGATCTGATCCGAATGCGGGCGCCAGCCTTCATCGGTCACCGCGCGGGTTGCCCCCACGGCGGCGTTTCCGAACGCATCAGCGAGATCTTCGCACAGCTTGAAATTCTCGGGTGCCTTGAGACCGCGACCACCGGCCACGATCACCGGCGCGTCGTTGAGATCGAGCTTGCCGGTGTTGCCCTGCTTGAGCTCCACCACCTTCACCCGTGACGACAGCGGATCAGCGGCCGACGTGATCGAGGTGGTGGCGAGCGCACGCGGCGCCTCGGCCGGCTGGAACGCCGCCGGACGCACCGACAACAGCGCAGGCGAACCGGAGAGCGCCAAGGTGGCGATCACCTTGCCGTTCATGTTGAAGTGCTGTCCCAACACCGTGCTGCCTTCGACCGTGAAGCCGGTGAGGTCGGCCGCGAGACCGACGCCCAACTTGGCCGCCACGCGCGGCGACAAGTCGCGTCCCTGCGCGGTCGCGCTGAACAGCGCGTAGCCATAGGTGCCGGTACCCAGCTGCTGGGCCACCGTGGCCGCGAGCGCTTCCGGATTGTACTGCGCAAAACCGGCGTGTTCGAGCACGAGTACCGTGTCGGCGCCGTACTGCGCCAACGACGACGCCTTGGCAGCGATGCCAGCGTCACCAGCGAGCAGCGCATGTACGCTGCCGCCACCGGAGAGTTCGGCGAGGGCGCGACCGGCCGTCACGGCTTCGAGCGCCACCTTGCGCAGGTCGCCGCCACGCACTTCTGCGAATACGAGAACGTTGGCCATCTCAGAGCACCTTCGCTTCGGTCTGGAGGAGTCGCACGAGCTCCGGCACCGCGGCAGCACTGTCACCGAGGATACGTCCGGCAGCCCGTTCGGGGGGCAGCGCCATCTTGTGCACCGTCACCTTCGCGTCGCCGAGCTGCGCCGGCTTCACATCGAGCGGTTTCTTCTTGGCAGCCATGATGCCCTTGAGCGACGGCAGCCGTTCCTTGTTCAGGCCATCGTCGATGGTGAGCACCGCAGGGAGCGGGAACTCCATGACTTCCGTCGCGCCTTCGAGCGCACGTTCGGCGCGACCGGTGGTGCCGGTGATGTCGAGCTTGAAGACGTTCGTCACGCACGGCAGATCGAGCAGCTCGGCCACCATCGGGCCCGTCATCTGATTCATCGAATCGATGGCGATGCGTCCAAAGAGGACGAGGTCATAGCCGCCCTCCTTGATTTCGGCGGCGAGCGCGCGCGCAATGGCGAGCCCGTCGGCCGGAATGCTGTCGGCCTTCAGCAGCACACCACGATCGGCACCCATCGCCAGCGCCTTGCGGATCTGTTCCTGTGCCGCGTCAGGTCCGAGGGAGATCACGGCTACTTCGCCCACATTGCCGTTCTTCTCCTTCAGCTGCAGCGCGGCTTCGATCGCCCACAGATCGAAGTCGTTGACGTCGTACTTGAGGCCCGCTTCATCTACGCGGGAGCCGTCAGCGGTAATGGCGAACTTCACTTCCATAACCGGGACGCGCTTAATGCACACGGCGATCTTCACCGCGGACGCTCCGTAAAAGAGGCTGAAAAGAGGCTGAGAGGTAGGAACTACTTCGAAGGGGAAGCTAGGCGCGGGTACCCCCGCCGGCAATGCGACGGGAGCGTCACCTTTTCGTAGCGCCGCTCACCCCTACTTGAACGCGTTCAGTCCCGTGATCGCCTGTCCGAGAATCAACGAGTGCACATCGTGCGTACCCTCGTAGGTGTAGACGCTTTCGAGGTTCGCCATGTGGCGCATCGCGCTGTACTCGGCGAGGATGCCGTTGCCGCCGAGCAAGCGACGCGCCTCGCGAGCGATGTCGGTCGCGATGCTGACGTTGTTGCGCTTGGCCAACGACACCTGCGTGGGCGTGAAGTTACCGGCGTCTTTCAGGCGACCCAGGTGCAGCGATACCAGCTGCGCCTTCGTGAGTTCGGTAAGCATGTCGGCGAGGCGCACCTGCTGGATCTGGAAGCCGCCGATCGGCTTGTCGAACATCACGCGATTCTTCGAGTACGAGACCGCCTCCTCGAAGCAGGCCATGGCGGCACCGAGCACGCCCCACGAGATGCCGTAGCGCGCCTGCGTGAGACACATGAGCGGGCTCTTGAGTCCCTTCGATTCGGGGAGAATCGCGTCCGCCGGCACATGCACGTCGGTGAGCACCAGCTCCGACGTGTGGCTGGCGCGGAGCGAGAGCTTGCCATGCTGGTCCTTGGCGTGGAAGCCCGGCAGTGACGTGTCGACGACGAAGCCGCGGATGCTGCTATCGTCGGTGCTCTCACCGGTCTTGGCCCAGATGATGGCGACGTGCGCCTTGGATCCGTTGGTGATCCACATCTTGCCGCCGTTGATGATCCAGCTGCCGTCGGCCTGCTGCTTGGCGCGGGTGATCATCCCACTCGGATTCGAACCGTAGTCGGCTTCGGTGAGGCCGAAACAGCCGATCATCTCGGCCTTGGCGAGCTTGGGCAGATAGTGCTGTTTCTGCGCCTCGGATCCGAAGGCGAAAATCGGATACATAACCAAGGCGCCCTGCACCGACGCGAACGAGCGGATGCCCGAGTCGCCGCGCTCGAGTTCCTGCATGATCAGCCCGTAGGCCACGCTCGAGAGGCCGGCGCAGCCGTACTCCTCGGGGAGGTTCGCACCCAACACGCCAAGCTCGGCCATCTCGGCCACAAGCTCGTCGGGGAAGCGTCCCTGCACGTAACACTCGCCGATGATCGGCAGCACGCGCTCGTCCACGAACTTGCGAATCGTGTCGCGAATGGAGCGCTCTTCTTCGGTGAGCGCCGCATCGATGTTGAACAGGTCGGCGGCGTGCGCCTTGAGCTCGACGGAGGGCAGCGCGGGGATCGCGCTCGCGGACAGGAGTTCAGTCGCCATGTAGGAAGCCTTTCAGCTGGAGAAGCGGTGAGTAGTCGGCGAAATCTAGCGTGTTACCAACGTGAAGCGACCATCACGCTCGAGTTTGGTTGACATATGAGTGAATGCGCGGTCGTATGACTTGGTTCACACGACATGACTTTTTTCTCATGAGGACATGATGCTTCGTTGGCCGTCGTTCGTTCGTTCCGCCGTCCTGACCCTCGCCTTGGCCGCCTGTTCGAGCGGCGGCGATGGTGGGACCACCCAACCTCCCGTCACCCAGAGCATCGGGCTGTCGCTGTCCGCCACGTCGGGCACGATCGCCCGCGGCGCCTCGGGAAATTCCACGATCACCGTGAGTCGGGTGGGTGGCTACACGGGAAGCGTGGCGCTCACCGCCGAGAACCTGCCGACCGGTGTCACGGCCGATTTCACGCCGTCGACGTTAGCCGGCTCGGCGACCAGTGCGACGGTGGTGTTCAACGTCGGAACGACGGCTGCGGCCGGATCGAGTACGATCACGGTGCGCGCGGCGGGCGGCGGTGTGACGGCCGTAACGAGCACGTATGCGCTCACGATTCCGACACCCGCGGTGGCGCTCACGGCGGGCACGGGAGCCAGCTCCATCGTGGTGGGCGGATCGGCCACCGTGCCGATTACGATCACGCGGTCCAATGGATTTACCGATGTGGTCACGTTGGCGGCGAGTGGACTCCCCGCGGGCGTCACGGCGACGTTCACCCCGGCGACCATCGCTGCGGGTTCGACCACCAGCACGCTCAGTCTGACCGTGGCCGGCACTGCAGCGGCGGGCGCCAGCACGATCACGATCAGCGCGTCGGGCACCGGCGTAACGACGCAGACGGCGAGCGTGGCGCTCACGCTCACGGCGGCGGCCACACCGGCCATCTCACTGACCTCGACGCCCGCCGCCGTGAGCATTGTGGCGGGCGCGAACGGCACCACGGCGATCGGCCTGTCGCGCACCGGTGGTTTTGCCGGTGATGTCACGCTGGCCCTAGAAGGCGCACCGGCGGGTGTGACGGGCGCATTCTCGGCTAATCCAGTGCTCGCCGCTGGCACGACGAGCACGCTGACGATTACGACCACGGGCGCCGCGGTGCCGGGCATCTACAATCTCACGGTGCGTGGCACCGGTACGGGCGTCACGGCGACGACCACCACGGTGGCGGTTACGGTGACGGCTGCCCCCGGCATCACGGTCGCGGCCACGCCGACGGCGGTGTCGGTGGCGGCCGGTAGTGCGACCACGACGGCGGTCACGATCACGCGCGCCGGCGGCTACGCGGCGGATGTGGCGCTCGCGGCTACGGGACTTCCCGCGGGCGTCACAGCCGGCTTCGCGCCGGCGACGCTTACGGGTGCGACGCTCACGAGCACACTGACGCTGACGTCAACCACTGGCGCAGCGGTTGGTGCGGCGGCGATTACGGTGACCGCCTCGGGCACCGGCGTGACCTCGCAAACGGCCTCGGTGAATCTCACCGTGACTGCAGCGCCGACGTACACCATGGCCGCCACGGCGGTGAGCGCGCAGCAAGGCACCGCGGGCGCCAGCACTGTCACGCTCACGCGCGGCGCAGGCTTTGTCGGTACGGTGAACCTCGCCGTCACGGGATTGCCGGCTGGTGTGACGGCCACGTTCAATCCGGCAGCGGTGACGGGCACGACGTCGACGCTCACGCTCACCGTGGGCGGTGCGGTTGCCGCGGGCAACTACACCGGCGTGATCACGGGCACCACGGCGGGCTTAGCCAACGTGACGGCGAACGTGGCGCTCACGGTCACGTCACCGGGTGGTGGCACGGGGAACGTGAACTGGCAGTTCTGTGAAGCGGGACGCTTCCCGCTGTGGTTCGCGTTCCGTGACGGAACGACCGGCGCATGGACGCGGGTGACCGCCGGCGCCAACCAGACGTACGCGTTCACCATCAATAGCAGCGTGGGCGGCGTGGCGTACGCGCAGCCGCTGAGCGGCGGACCGGCGCAGGTCACGATCAATTATTTCACGCGCGCCGAACTCACGCAGATGGGCACGCTCGAGTGCGTGAACAATCGCGCGACGAAGGCGCTCACCGGCTCGTTCGCCGGACTGGGTGCAGGCCAAACGGGAACGGTGAATGTCGGTAGTTCGCTAGGTTCGGCAGCGTTCCCCACCACCACGTTCAGTCTCGACGCGGATGACGGGGCGACCGATCTCCTTGGGTTCCGGACGACCACGGTCAGTGGCGGAACCTCCGTCTCGATCGTAGCCGATCGAGCGGTTCTCCGACGCGACGTGAATTATGCGGCGAGCAGCGCGATTCCCGTGATTGACTTCAACGGCGCCGAGTCGTTCCCGGTGCAGACCGCGCAGTTCACGGTAAACGGCGGCGGCAGTGACCTCGTTCAGGTCTACGCCAACTTCCAGAGCACCAACGGCAACTTCTCCGGCTTCGCGTTCGGTGCGCTGTTCGGTGGCGCGTCGCCATATACGGTGTACGGCATTCCGCTCGCGCGCACGCGTGACGGCGACCTGCACATGGCGATCGCCCTCGCCAGCACGCTCAGCGGTTCGGAGGTTTCTCAGACGCGTCTCGTTGCGCAGTACAATCGTGAACTGGCGAATCGCACGCTCACGATCGGCCCGTCGCTCACCCTGCCGGCCATCACCGTTACTGGCACGTCCCCCTTCGCCCGACTGAAGTCGAGGGGCACATGGCAGACGGAGTATCCGGATGCGGTCGGCGCCGGATTCACGCAATCCAGCGGTACGGCGCGTTCCTGGACGTTGTTGGCGTCGCGCGGATATTTCGGTGCGTCTGCAGAGTATGACCTCGAGACCCCTGACTTCAGCGGCGTGGCCGGCTTCGACAACAACTGGGGGCTTCGCACCGGCGTCGCGACGACCTGGACGACGAACGCACAGGGCGGCCTCACCGGCTTCAACCAGATCATCGAAGGCGCATCCTTCAAGATTGCTGCGCGAATCGGTACGGTGACGCCGTAGGTCTTACCGATTGAGCAGGTCGTGAAGACGGGAGCCGCGCACGGTGCACGGCTCCCGTCTTCATATTCGTAGTCAACGCGGAACCTTTCACCACGCGTGTGCGCCGTCACCGAGCGCGCGAATATCGGACCGACACTTGCTTGGAACCCATCGCACGTGACCGCGCGTGTTGGCGCGGCGTACTTCTCAGCCTGTTCAAGCGAGACGATGCGATGAAAGCTTGGTTACCGTTCCTTCTCTCCGCGGCTGTTTTCACTTCCGCGTGCTCTGACGATGACATCGTCAACCCGTCCAACACCCTTGGCGTCAGCCTCGGCCAGACCGCCTCAGCCGTCGTGGTCGGCGGCAACACGACGGTGCCGATCACGCTCACACGCGGTGGTGGATTCAGCGGATCGGTGAATCTGTCGGCCGAGAATCTTCCCACGGGCGTCACCGCGACCTTCACGCCCGCCACGGTCGACGGCGCCAGCACGAGTAGTGTGCTCACCCTCACCGCCGCCAGCACCGCCGCCGCCGCCACCAGCACCATCACGGTACGTGCGACCGGCAACAACGTGACCGCCGGCACCGCGACGCTGCCGCTCACGGTGTCCAGCAACGGGCTCACACTGTCCGCCAGCGCGACCACCGCGATGGCCGCGCAGGGAGCCGCCACGACGATCCCCGTGGTGATCAATCGCATCGGCACGTTCACGGGTGATGTCACGCTGTCTGCCGAGAATCTCCCCACTGGCGTGACGGCGGCATTCTCACCGGCCACGATCACCGGCACCAACCGCGTGACCACGCTCACGCTGACGGCCGCCAGCACGGCGACCGCGGGTCTCAGCACGATCACCATTCGCGGCGCCGGCACCGGCGTCGGTGCGCAGACGCAGACGATCGCATTCACGGTCTCGCCGTCGGCAACGGCCGGCTTCGGCTTGTCGATGTCGCCGGCGGCGTTGTCGGTACAGGCCGGACAGTCGGTGGCCAGTGCGATCACGATCGCACGTCAGAACGTCTTTGCCGGCAGCGTTCAGCTGGCGGCCGCCAGCGTGCCAACGGGTATGACGGTGACGTTCACGCCAAACCCGGCGCCGGGCACGTCAGTAGCAGTCACCGTCGCAACGACGTCGGCCACCGCCGCGGGCGTGTACGTCATACCGATCACGGGCACCTCGACCGGCGCCGCGAATTACGTGAGCACGCTCACGGTGATCGTCAGCGCGCCGTAACGACACAACTCAGCCCGTCGCTTTGCGTCGCTTCTCGAGCGGCGTGACATCACGGCGCGCGGCGGGGGTAATGCCCACGTCGCGCGCCTTTTGTCGGAATGCCGTGCCGTGATCCACCGGCTGCCCGGTTTCGTGCTGCCACTGATGCACCATTTCGTGCAGCAGTGTGTGCATCGCCTCGCGCCATCCATGTCGCGTGATGTGCGTCCGTGACATCACGATCTCGGGCGGCGTGTGACGCGAGCCCGGATCGTAATGCCCGAGTCGCGTGGCCATCTTCCCCGACAAGCGCAGCGGAATCGCTGTCAGCGTACCCTCGAACCACTTCGCGTTGAGTTCGCGATGCGCTTCCATGAGCTGCGCGATGATCGCGACGTCACCTGGACGCGCCGGTTCCTGTCGGCGCACCGAGGGGCCGCGCTCGACGTCGAAGGCCAGAATCGCTTCGCGCGCCGTCGTCCGCTCGGTCTTGTTACGTGCCGTTGCGAAGGCTACGATGGCCCGCAGCACCGATTCCGGTGCCTCGGCGTAGCCTTCGTGAATGCGTAGCGTACGGCCGATCAGCGACACCATCACGGTGCGTGTGCGCATGAGCACCAGCGCATCCACGCCGCGCAGCCCGAGATCTTCGAGGCGCGAAAACAGGACCGCGGTGCGGGCCCGCACCGCCGTGCGACCGCGCGACGGACGCGTATCATCGGCCACCGGCTTCGGCGGCACCGGCACGAATGCCGGCGTGAGCACCGGCGAAAACACCTGGGTGAACAGCTGCGACACGGCGCTGGTCACGTTCTGCGTGAACGAGGGCGCGGGCACGGTTGGCGGTGTCGCAACGGGCGCCACCGGCAACGACGATTCCGACGCGGCCGGAGCCGCGTCGAAAAAGTCGAACCCTAATTGCGTGTGCCGGCGACTCATCGAGGCGGAAGATGCGCCCCCTACTGGGCTCCGCGCAACGTATTGACCATTTCGGTGAGCGCGTCGATCTCGTCGCCCACGATGTCATGACCAATTCCCGGATAGATCCGCAAGTCGACCGACGCGCCAAGCTGACGGAACACCTCGGCCGACGACCGCACGATGGCCTCGGGGATATGCCCATCGGCGTTCCCGCACGCGAGCAGCACCGGCGTTCCGCCCAGCGACCCACGGTCATCACGCGCCACCAACGGGTCGCCGATCAAGCCGCCCGCCAGCGCCGCGACGCCACCGAAGCGCACGTCGGACTTCGCCGCCATGGTGGCGTATTCGAGCATCAGACAGGCGCCTTGCGAGAAGCCCACTAAAATGATGCGCTCACTGGGAATGCCCGCCGCCCGTACCTGCTCCACCGCCGCCCCGACCGACGCCAACGCACTGCTCAACCACGGCTCGTTCTGCTCGCGCGGATCGAGAAAGCGCTTCGGATACCAGCTGTTGCCCACGGCCACCGGTGCCACCAACGCGGCGTCGGTGGCCTTCGCGGCCTTGGCGATCGGCAACATGCCCTCGGCGCTGCCGCCGCGCCCGTGCACCAGCACGAGCGCGTACGACGCCTCCGTGAGCGGCGTGCCGGATACGAGTGGGGGCACGCCGCCGTGCGGTCCTGTCCGTTCTGCTGCTGTGTCGCTCACGACATCGCCTCCATCGTTTCAGGAATCGGCAGTGACCGACCCGGGTGTGAGAGCATCCCTCGATCACCGTCGAACCCGTCGTAGGGCCACGGCGACCGGTCGATGTCTTTAATGTTCGCCTCAATCTGCTCGCGATGCTCCTCGAGCCAGGGCGGCAGTCGCAGCGTCGAGCCGGTCGTGCTCACCGGCTCGTCCACGAGGAACCCCGGGCCCATCGTGGCCAGCTCCACGATGTGTCCATCGGGATCCTTGGTGTAGATACTCTTGAAGTACACGCGGTCCATCACCGGCGACACGTTGATACCCGCGTCGAGCAGTCGATCGCGGAACATGAGCTGCTCCGTTTCGTTGGCCACGGCAAGCGCGTAGTGATGGCCCTGCCCCGTGCCCATGTGCGATCGGCGCTCCGTCGATGGGCGCTCGAGATACGTCACCAGCGACCCGGGGCGTGCATCGGGGCTGCCCCACGACCAGTGGCGCGTGCCGGGATCATCGAAGTTTTCGGTCTGCTTCACAAGCGACAGGCCCAGCACGCCGCGCAGGAATTCGTCGGTGCGTTCCACGTTCGCCGTCATCGCGGTGAGATGGTGCATGCCGCGGGTGAGCGCCATTGCCGGATCGATCGTCGTGACCGGCTCCGGCCACGTGAGCGTTGCGATCAGCGCTTCATCGCGACCACCGCGCACCAATTCCGCCGGCGGCGTGCGTTGCATCGTGGTGCCGGCCTGCTCGTTGAAGAGCATGCCAGGGCCGTCGGTGGCGATTTCGAGAATCACACCATCGGGGTCGCGGAAGTAGATCGACGTGAAGTACTGTCGGTCGTACGGACCACGCACGCGCAAGCCGAGATCGGTGAGGCGACGCTTCCAGCGCAGCAGCGCATCGCGGTCAGCGACCCGCAGCGCGAAGTGATGCGTGCCGCCGATGCCGGTACGGCCGCGTGGCGCCCGCGGCCACTCGAAGAAGGTGACCACCGTGCCTGCACTGCCGGTTTCGTCGGCGAAATACAGGTGGTAGCTGCCCGGGTCATCGAAATTGACCGTCGTCTTGACCAACCGAAGGCCGAGCACGCGGGAGTAGAAATCCACGGTCCGCTGCGCGTTGCTGGCGACGAGCGTGATGTGGTGAAGTCCGAGAATCGAAGACGTGGTGGACATACAGTCCTCCTGCCCGTCTGGCGGGCGGTTAATATCTTAGTACTAAGATATACCCCTTTCCGCCTATGTCAAGCGGGACTCCCGCCGGTCCAGTGTGGCGGACATCGGCCCCGGCGCAAAGGCGCCTTGACGGTATCCCCACGCCTGCACGGTCACGTGTGCGGCCGTGGCTTCGATGACGTTCAGGGCCGAAGGGCGATGCTTTCGACTACGGCTTGAGAGCGTGTTGGCCCCGCTCACCAGAAACCGCCCGGTACGGCGCTGCACGACCTCGGTGCGTTCCTCGTGGTCGTGGCCGGTGCAGACCACGTCCACCGGCAGTGCCGCTAAACGGTCGAGCGCGGCTTCCGGCCGCTTGAGTCCCCACCGGTGCGACAGTCGGCCGCGCACCACGTTGTGATGCACCACGAGCAAGCGAAGGTCACCCGCCGGACTCGCGGCCATCTCGCGCTGCGCCCACTCGAACTGCGACGCGGTCAGCCCGCCCTTCACGCGCCAGTCACGCGGATACCACGTGACTGCCTGCGGGAGCATGCCGGCCGCCGAGTTGAGCCCCACCATCGTCACGCCCGGCACGCGCACCACGGGCTCCAGCACCGGGTTGATGTACTGCGTGTAGCCCTCGTGCAGTCGACTGGCATCGCCCCAGCCGAACGGGGCATGCCACCAGGCGGTGTCGTGATTCCCTGGGACCTCGATCGTGGGCGCGATCGCGCGAAACTGATCGAGTATGCCGCGGGCGCGTTCGAACTCTTTCACGCGCGCGCGCTGCGAAAAATCGCCAGAGATCACGATGGCGTCGAAACGCGACGCGGCCGCCACCTCGAGGGCAGCGGCCACGTGCACGGCCACAAACGGGTGGCCGCAGTGAATATCCGATACGTGCAGGACGCGACGGAGCACCGCGCCTGTTTCCGGATCAGCCAAGGCGCGCGATCACAGCGTCGGTGAACTGATCGGTGGTCGAGGTGCCGCCGAGGTCTCGCGTGAGCACAGCACCGTCGCGGATGGTGCCTTCGAAGGCGTTCCGGATGCTCGTCGCGCGACCGCGGTCGCCGATATGATCGAGCATCATGCACGCCGCGAGCACGAGCGCTCCCGGGTTGGCGACGTTCTTGCCGGCGATGTCGGGCGCGGTGCCATGCACGGCTTCGAAGATCGCCGCGTTGGTGCCGAAGTTCGCGCCGGGCGCGAGGCCGAGACCGCCCACGAGCCCCGAGATCTCGTCGGAGAGAATATCGCCGAAGAGGTTGGTGGTGACCACCACGTCGAACTGCTCGGGGCGCATGACGAGGTGCATCGCCATGGCGTCGATGATGCGCTCTTCGAACTGCACACGGCCTTCGTACTCGCGGGCGATCATGCGACCGACATCGAGGAACAGCCCCTGTGAGAACTTGAGGATGTTCGCCTTGTGCACCAGCGTGACCTTCTTGCGGTTGTGCGCGATCGCGTAGTCAAAGGCGTAGCGTACGATACGCTCCGAGCCATGCCGCGTGATGATCGCCACCGACTCGGCTGCCGCCTTCGGATCGTCACCGATCTTCACGTAGTGCTCGACGCCGATGTACAGCCCTTCGGTGTTCTCGCGCACCAGCACGATATCGACGTTATCGAAGCGCCCTGGCACGATCGTGTACGCCGGCCGGACGTTGGCGTAGAGATCGAACGTCTTCCGCAGGGCGACGTTGATGGAGCGGAAGCCTTCGCCGACCGGGGTCTCCAGCGGGCCCTTGAGGGCCACGCGGGTGCGCTTGATCGAGTCGAGAGTAGCGTCGGGGATCGGATCGTTCCAGCGCGCCACGCCGGCCATGCCGGCGACCTGACGGTCCCATTCCACATCGGCGCCAGCGGCGGCCAGGATGCGCACGGTGGCGTCGGCAATGGACGGTCCGATGCCGTCGCCGGGGATGAGCGTTACGGGAGTAGCCATGACGAATAAGATCGTCTGCCGCGCACGGGGAGTGAAGTCGCGTGCTGGAATGCCGCAAATCGGGCGACGGCACGTCCAAACTTGAGTACGCCCTGCCCCAGTTTTCCGAATTTTGCACGGGTCTTCATTGACACGGGCATGTACCAGAGCGTACACCGTATGCCATGTCCTCCCCCTCCCCTACCTCCGGCCTGCTCAAACAGGTCCCGTGGATCGCCATCGCTGTGCTCGGCGCCGGCGCCCTCGCCACCGTCGCCCTGAACAAGGGTGAGACGATCAGCGCTGCGTGGTTGCTTACCGCGGCGGTCTGCACCTACCTCATCGCCTACCGGTTCTACAGTCGCTTCATCGCGGCGGACATCTTCGGCCTCGACGCCACCCGGTCGACACCGGCTGAGCGACTCGATGACGGTCGTGACTACGTGCCGACCAACAAGTGGATCGTGTTCGGCCACCATTTTGCGGCCATCGCCGGGCCTGGACCGTTGGTTGGTCCCACCCTGGCGGCCCAGTTCGGCTTCCTCCCCGGCGCCCTCTGGATTCTCGTGGGCGTGGTGTTGGGCGGTGCGGTGCAGGACTTCGTGATCCTCTGTGCCTCGATCCGCCGCGATGGCAAGTCGTTGGGTCAGATGGCGAAGGAGGAGATCGGGACGGTGGCCGGTGCCACGGCGCTCGTCTCCATTCTCGGCATCATGATCATCCTGATCTCGGTGCTGGCGCTGGTCGTCGTCAACGCCCTGCGCGACAGCCCGTGGGGCACGGTCACGATCGGCCTGTCGATCCCGATCGCGATGTTGATGGGCGTGTATCTGCGCTGGATCCGGCCGGGTGCCGTACTCGAGGCGACCGCCGGCGGCCTGGTGCTGCTGTTTCTGTCGCTGTACGCGGGCAAGTGGGTATCGGAGTCGGCCACGTGGGCGCCGGTGTTCACCCTGAGCGGCGTGACGCTCTCGCTGTCGATCATGGTGTACGGCTTCTTTGCCTCGGTGCTCCCGGTGTGGATGCTGCTCGCGCCGCGTGACTACTTGTCGGCGTTCGTGAAGATCGGCGTGGTGCTGGCGCTCGGCGTCGGCATCATCGTGGTGCTCCCGGACATGGAGATGCCGCCGGTCACGAAGTTCATCGACGGCACCGGACCAGTGTTCTCCGGCAAGCTATTTCCGTTCGTGTTCGTGACGATCGCGTGCGGTGCCATCTCCGGCTTCCATGCGCTGATCTCCTCGGGCACCACGCCCAAGCTGCTGCGTCGCGAGCCGGATGCCCGCTTGATCGGCTACGGTTCGATGCTCACCGAGTCGCTGGTGGCCACGATGGCCCTGATCGCCGCGTGCGTACTCACGCCCGGCATCTACTTCGCGATCAACTCGCCGGCAGCCGTGATCGGCACGACCGCCATGAGCGCGGCCGACACGATCAACGGGTGGGCGTTGTTCAAGACGATTTCTGCCGCGGATCTCGAGCTGCTGGCCCGCCAGGTCGGTGAGAATTCACTCCTGTCCCGCACCGGTGGAGCGCCCAGTCTTGCCGTCGGTATGGCGCACCTGTTCTCGCGCGCGCTCGGTGGTGAATCGGCGATGTCGCTGTGGTACCACTTCGCGATCATGTTCGAAGCGCTGTTCATTTTGACCACGCTCGATGCCGGCACGCGCGTCGGCCGTTTCATGCTGCAGGATCTCCTCGGTCAGGTGTACAAGCCGCTCGGCCGCGTGTCCTGGTATCCGGCGGTCGTGTTCTGCTCGGGGTTGTTCGTGTCGATGTGGGGATACTTCCTGTATCAGGGTGTCACGGATCCTCTGGGTGGCATCAACTCGCTGTGGCCGCTGTTCGGCATTTCGAATCAGCTGCTGGCCACTGTGGCGCTGTGCGTCGGCACGACCGTGATCGTGAAGATGGGTAAGGCGAAGTACGCGTTCGTCACCATCATCCCGTTGGTGTGGCTGGTGATCGTGACGGCGACGGCTGGCCTGCTCAAGATCTTCTCGAGCGATCCGAAGCTGGGCTTCCTGTCGCACGCGCGGCTGATCGAAGGACAGATCGCGGGCGGCACGCTTCCGGCGAACATCAAGTCGCTCGAAGCGGCGCAGCGGATGATCTTCAACGACCACCTCGACGCGGCCGTGGCCGGCTTCTTCCTCGTGTCGGTGGTCGTGATTCTGACCGCGTCGATCATCGAGTGGGTGAAGGTGATGAACGGCAGCAAGGCGGCGGTATCGAGCGAAACGCCGTACGTGCGCACCCAGCTGGTCGACGCGTAACGCGGTTCGCGTAACGCAGTTTGCGTGCGGTACGATGCACACAGGGGGCGACGGCAGATGCCGTCGCCCCCTGTTTCGTCAGCGCAGCGTTCGACAGTAGTCGACGCGCGCCTCGATGGTGTGTGGTAGCAGCCAGCGAAGCATCGGCACGCTGGAGCCGGGGGTCGCGCGCGTTGCCGCCGCCAACCAGGTAGGGCCATCGGAGAACGCGTCGAGCCGCTGATGCATCCGCCGGCGGAGGTCCGGCACGTTCGGCACGCCGGTCATGGCGTCGATCGCGCGATCGAGGGCGGCGTGTCGCGTCGTGGAGGCACCGAACAGCATTTCGCGCGTACGGACGCAGGCGCCGTCGGCGATCGCCTCGAGCAGTCGGACGCGCGACGTGAACGACCGTGTCGTATCAGCGGCCTCAGCGAGCACGGCGGGCGAGAGCGGGTCCACCCGTCCCGCCACGCGGGCAGTGGGCGGAAGCCGTCGGGCCGTATCACCCGCCGCGTACACACTCGCCGCCGTCGACGAGACCACCGCACCCGAGACCGCGAGCAGGGACAAGATCAAGACACGACTTGTCGTCATCGACGTCGGCAGGGACATGGGCGGGACTCTGGCTCTCGCAAAAAGGCGGGTCACGAACGAACTTACGGACAGGCCGCGCGCCGACCGACCCGACGTCGGGCGCTCACCCACCCTACGAGCCAGCACGACCGAGGTCACCCTCGTGTCACGCCGGCGACTCTCATCGTCACGCCATGTCACTCGCAGCGAATGCCACGCCGTGGAAAGTCACGATGCGTCGTTGGATCGCGACCGTGCATCGGATCATCGGCGCCCCGGATTACGAGACGTATCTGGCGCACATGCAGCGCAAGCATCCCGGATGCACGCCGTTGGATGCCCGGGCCTTCGAGAAGCAGCGGCTCGTGGACCGATACAAGCAACCCGGCTCGCGCTGCTGCTGAGCGTGCCGGGCTAGGCCTCGGCGGGGGTCAAGGGCACCAGTGACATGATGACCGCGGCGACGATGGCCAGCGCCGCCCCCATCCCGAATGCCGTCGGCGAGCCGAGGCGGTCCCAGACGACGCCGAACACGATGCTCGCCGGCAACGCTGCCACGCCGACCGTTGCCTGATACCAACCGAAGGCCGTACCACGACGCGCCGCCGGGACCAGATCGGCCACCAACGCTTTCTCCGTGCCTTCCGTGAGGCCGAAGACGACGCCGTACACGCCAAAGAGCGCCCAGGCATGCCACGGTTCGGTCGCCAGCGAGAAACCGGCGTACACGGCCGCGTAGAGCCCCCAGCCGGCCACGATCAGCGGGCGACGCCCCACGCGATCCGACAACGCGCCGGCCGGTGTACTCGACGCACTCTTCACCAGGTGCAGCAGCACCCACACCAACGGGATCAGCGCCGTGGGTACCCCGAGTTGCGAGGCCCGCAGCAGCAGAAAGGCGTCGGTGGAGTTCCCCAGCGTGAACACGAGAATCGGCACCATCGTGAGCCAGAACGAGCGTGGCAGCGCACTCGCCGGACTGGTCGGTGAAGCGGCCACTTTGACACGGGGAACCGCCGGTTCCCGCTGCTCACGGACGAAGGCAATGGCCACCATCACCGCTAGCGCTCCCGGAATCGCCGCCACCCAGAAGACGTGGCGTATGGGCATGCCAAGCCACTGGAGACATGCCAACGCGATCAGCGGACCGACCACCGCGCCGGCGTGATCGGCCGCCCGATGGAATCCGAAAGCCCGACCGCGAAATTCGAGCGGTGTGGATGCGGCCAGCAGCGCATCGCGGGGGGCGCCGCGAATGCCCTTCCCGACTCGGTCGACCAAGCGAATGGCCAGCACCTGCGTGGCGCTCTGCGCAATGGCCACCAATGGGCGCACCAGCGACGCGATCGTGTAGCCGGCCACGATCAGCGGCTTGCGGCGGGATACCCGATCCGACCACCATCCACTGGCCAGTTTGAGCAGCGAGGCCACCGCCTCGGCGCCGCCCTCGATTACGCCCACCATACTGACCGTCGCGCCCAACGTGCCCACCAGAAACAGCGGCAGCAGCGGCGCGATGATTTCGCTCGACGCGTCAGTGAGAAAACTGACCGCAGCGAGCGCCAGCACATTGCGCGTCGGTATCCAGCGCGTGGCGGGCGTCGGTGCAGTCGTTGGCGGGATGGAGCTCATGCGATGACCACGACGGACTCCGGGAAGAACTGGCTGACGCCGCTGCTGGCAAGCTGGCGAGCACAGCGCGCGTGGATTCTCGAACAACAAATCGCGATCGCCCGCGTCGCGGCACCAACGGGGAACGAAAGCGAACGGGCGGCGCTGCTGCAACAGGACTGGCGCAACTGTGGCCATCACGTCACGAGCGACGGCGCCGGCAACGTGATTGCTCGGGTGGATCCCACGGCGACGCCCCATCGCACCGATGGCCGACCGCTGGTCTGTCTGGCGCACCTGGATACGGTGTTCGACGCCGCTGAACCGCTCGCGGTGCGGCAAGACGGTACGCGCACCTATTGCCCCGGCATCGGGGACAATGGACGCGGACTGGCCGCGATGTCGGTGCTGGCGCGCATCCTTCGGCAACCCGACGTACGGGCGCGATTGCAGCGGCCGATCGAACTCGTGCTGACCGTCGGGGAAGAAGGCGAAGGGAATCTGCGCGGCGCGACACAGTGGTTCGACGATGCCTCCGCCCGCGGCGCGATGCCGGTCGCGGCCGTGGCCATCGACGGCCCCGGCGACCGAACCATCGTCCACCACGCCGTGGGTTCACGGCGATGGCGCATCGCCTTCACCGGTGTGGGCGGGCACAGCTGGGCCAATGCGACGACCCCGAACCCGGTGCACGCCGCCGGTGCCTGCATTGCCGCGATCGCCCGTCTTGCCGACGCCTCCCGCCCCTACGGTGTCATCGCCGTCACCCGCATGCACGGTGGCGAACATCTCACCGGCGTGCCGACGCACGCGTGGATCGACGTTGACCTGCGGTCACTCGATCCGGAGCGACTGCGCACGATGGCCGGTGAAGTGGAGCGTATCGTTCGGCGCGCCGCACTCGATGCATCGCAGCACACGCCCGCGCAGGCGCTACGCTACACCATCACCACGCTCGGCGATCGGCCCGCCGGCATGATCGACGAACAGCACCCGCTCGTTATCGCCGCCGCGGCGGCCACCCGCGCCGTGGGACGCGTTCCGCAATCAGCGTCCGCATCCACCGATGCCAACGTGCCGCTCTCACGGGGCATCCCGGCCATCGCGATCGGCGCCGGTGGGTCGGGCAGCGCCGCTCATACGGCGAACGAGTGGTACGATGACACCGATAGTGACATCGGCATCGAGCGGTTACTCCGTCTGATCGTCGCGCTCGGCACCGCCGAGCGGCTGTCCGGCTAGTCCGCGCGGCTACACACGCGCGGCCGCACACGCGCGGCCGCACACGCGCTTACGCCCACGCGCTTATGCGCCGCGTGTGTCGTCGTCGATCACTTCAAAGGCCGGCGCACTCGGCCGCGTGGCGAAAAACAGCGCACGATGCGATGCCGATCCGTGTGTGCGCAGATAACGGTCTCGCCACCGCGACGCAAATCGCTCGGCATCTTGCGCCGAGACCATCGCCCACACACTTCCACCAAAGCCGGCGCCGAACGCGCTCGCGGCGTGCGCGCCGAGTTCGCGCGCGTAGCGCGCGAGATGCACCGTTTCCGCGATCTGATTCTCGAGCGCCCGCTCGGCACCGCCCTGGGAGCGATCCACCAGTGCGCCGAACTGCTTCACGTCACCGTTGGCCAACGCGTCGGCGGCAGTCGGTACGATCACGAACGTCTCGTCGAAGAACTGCTCGAGACGCGCGACGAGATGATTGGCCGTGAACTCCTGATCGGCCACGGCCCGCGCGGCGTCGACCAACGTCGCTGGTACCCGCGTCACGGGGCCCTGAGATGCCAACTCGAAGGCCTCGCGCAATGAACGAGCCGGCGTCTCGGCCTCCCCGCCGCCGTGGAGATTCCATGCATCCACGAGCCGATGCGCCGTGCGCGCCGCACGATTGTACCGCTCCTTGGCCGCGCCGGTTTTCGCCGCGACCACACCGCTCACGCCGATCACGAATGTGAAATCGGCGAGCCAGGGAACCGATCGCTCGTACGTCACCGGCGCCCAGCGAAACATCTCGAGTCTATCGGGTTCACCGCACAGAATCGCCGTCTGATCCTGCGCACCACCGAGGGTGCCCACGCCACGTTCGCCAGCCAGCAGCCCGTAGTCGGCGCCATTCTCGAGAGCACCGATGTAGCCGGCTAGTGCCGCACGATCGGTGATCGTGGTGCGCCACGCGGGCAACGCGGGAAGCTCCGACAGCTCTGCAAAGGCCAGGCTAAGTCCCACGGTGAGTGCACTCGAACTCGAGACGCCAGCCGCCGGCGGCAGGTTGCTCGCCAACGCGATGTCGGCCCCACAGACCGCGCTGCCGAAGTTGGCGATCAGGCGACGCAGGACTGTGCGCGGATACACCGCCCACGGCAGCGCACTGCGGGTCGGTGCATCGAAGGCAATCGAGATCGATTCACGGCGTCGCGCATCGCGCAGCACGGCCACTCTATCATCGCGGCGGCGGGCCACCAGCACGATGCCGCGTTCGACCGTACACAGCAGCGAGCGGCCGCCGGCATAGTCCACATGTTTACCAAGTACTTCGATGCGTCCGGGTAAGATCCACACCCGACGGTGGTCCGATGGCACACTGGCATCATCGAGCGCCTGATGCGCATCGCGCAGCAACGAGCGGTACGCGTTCGCCACGAGTGGCGAGAAGCCGACACTGTTGAACGACCGCCGCACGAACTGTTCGCTGAGTGGCGGAAACGCGTCGAGCGTCATGGCCGCGGATCGACCGATGACAGGCGATCCACGACGCCGGCAATGTCCGAGCGACGTGACAAATCGAGCACCGGCGCACTCAGGCGAACGGCGCGAACCGGCACGCCCTCACGAAGCGCAAGCGCTACGGCTTCCGGCAACTCGAACTCGCCGCGCGCCGACACCGGCACGCGGTGGCAGGCCTCCACAATCGCCGGCGTGACGGCCCACAAGTTCATGCCGACCCACTTCGCCGCGTCGCTCGTGAGATCGAACGCGTCGCCGGGCTTCTCCAGAATGCCGCACAACATGCCATCGCGCGATAGGTCGAGTACCGCGTAGGCGCGCACACGTTCTGCATCGATGTTGCCGTCGCGCACGAGGACCTCCCGATCGAACGCCACGACGCCGGCGCTGTCTTCGGTCGCAAGTTCGCGAAAGGCCGCCACCGGGTAGTAATTGTCGGCGTTCAGCACCAGAAACGGCGCATCGCCGAGCACGGCGGCGGCTACCGTCACGGCGTTGGCCGTGCCAATCGGCGCCGGCTGCACCACGAAGCGAAGGCGCACACGCGTGGGCGGCGCTTCGCGCGTGAAGTACTGTCGCACCGCGTCGTGATCCGGCCCGATCACGAGCAGCACATCGACGATGCCCGCATCGGCCAATGCCGAGAGGACATATTCGAGAAAGGGACGCTTGATCGGAATCATCCCCTTCACCCCGGATTCCGCGGCCGCCACCTGCGAGGCCTCGAGCGTTGCCGTGTCGTCAGTGCGACGCATGCGGGTGCCGAGGCCTCCGGCCATGATGACGGCCGAACGGATCATGTCGGACTTGGGCCCTGCGGTGCAGTGGACGTCCGCCACGCACCGCGGGTGAAGTCGGGGAACTTGATGGGCGCGCTACCCTTCTTGATTGACTGCTCGCACAACGCATACGGCACGCTCCACGCGGCAGCATCGTACACGTCGAAGTCAGGCGCGAGCCCTTCGCGCATGCACTGCACGAGACGGTAGGCCATGATGAAGTCCATGCCGCCATGGCCGCCGTTCTTGCGGGCCATGTCGCCGACCGCCGTCCAGAGCGGATGCTCGTACTTGTTCTTGAATTCGGCCAACGGCGTCCACTTCTCGCCACCGGCGGCGCCGTCGATATACAGGCGTGCGGGATAGTCGTTGAAGATCGCCTTGGATCCCTGCAGGTTGTTCAGCCGCGAATACGGACGCGGATTCACGACATCGTGCTGCAGCAGGATCGTGCGTCCCTTGGCCGTCTTGATCAGCGACGTGTTCATATCGCCGGCTTTGTAGCGTTCCTTCCATTTCGGACTGTCCTTTGGCTCCGCCTTCTCGCGCCACTCGGAGAGTCCGGCTTCCGGCGACGACATCGATACGACGTACTCGAACTTGTCGCCGCGATGAATGCCAAGGTACTGCGCGACCGGTCCGAGCCCGTGCGTGGGATAGAAGTTCGTGTCGCGTTCGGTGTGCGGGAAGCGACGCCAGAGCCCTTCGTCCTTGTTCTCGAACAGGATCTCGCGCAGGTCGTGCAGATACGCCGCCTCCGCGTGCAGCAACGTGCCGAATACGCCTTCGCGTACCATGCGCAGCACAGTGAGCTCGCTGTTGCCGTAGCAGCAATTCTCCATAAGCAGGCAATGCCGCTTCGTCTTCTCGGACGTGTCGACCAGTTCCCAGCACTGGTCGACGGAGAGCGCGATGGGCACTTCGCTGCCGGCATGTTTGCCCGCCCGCATCGCGGCCAGGACGACCGGCGTGTGCCACGGCCATGGAGTGGCGGTGTAGACGAAGTCGATATCGTCACGCTGCACCAGCCGTTCAAAATCGCGTTCTCCGTTGGTGTACAGCGCCGGGGCCTTGCGCCCCGCTTTCACCACCCGGTCGGCCGCGCGTTGCGCCTTCTCCGGGACGATATCCGCGAGTGCGGTAATCTCCACGCCTTCGATGGCGAGCAGTTCGCCCAGCACGGAGCTTCCGCGCAGCCCCGTGCCTACGATCGCGACGCGCACCGTGGCGTACTTCTCGAACGGGACGCCGAGCATGCTGCCGTTTCCGGCCAGCCGCGGCGGGGTGAGATCCACGCGCCAGTCATCCGTGCTGGCCAGCAATCGCGCTGGCGCACCCGTGACTGCCGCAGCGGCCAACGCCGCGGCCGCCCCACTCAACAGGTCACGGCGCGACACGCCTCGCGATTCGCCTCGCGATTCGCTTCGCGATTCACCGTGATCGCCACCGTTCGATTCGTCGCTCACGTGTCCATCCGAATGTCGGAGTCATCGCCGAGGTTCATGCTGCCTTTCACGCCCCGCACCACCACGCGGTCGCCCAGAAATGCGTCGTGCAACTGGGCATGTTCGACTGTCGTGTGCTCGCCGATCACCGCGTTGGCAACGGTCGAATGGCGCACCGTGCTGCCCGTGCCGAGCGACACATTCGGTCCAACGGTGGCATGCTCAATGGTGCAGCCGTCTTCGATGTACACCGGCTCGACGATCGTCGCGCCTTCGCCAAGAGCGGCCGGGCGACGGGCACGTCCTTTCTCGAGCATCGTGCGGTTCGTGTCGAGCAAGGTCTCGAGCTGACCGGCATCGTACCATCCGGCGACGTCCACCACTTTGATCTTGGCGCCATGATCGATCATGTACTGGAACGCATCGGTGAGGTACCACTCGCCTTTGTTTGGCGCCGTAGTCAGCACGTGATCGATGCCCTCGTACAGCAGCTTCCAGTTCTTGATGTAGTACAGGCCGATGTTCGCCCGCTTCGAAATCGGCTCTTTCGGCTTCTCGACGATCTTCGTCATGTGGCCGTGCTCGTCGGTGACCACCACGCCGAAGCGCTGGTAATCCTCGACTTCCTTGGTCCAGATGATGCCGTCGTCGTCGCTGTTCTTGAGAATGCTCAGGTCGGCATCGAAGATCGTATCGACGAAGATGATCAGTACCGGCTGGTCGACGAACGGCTTCGCCAGCGCGACCGCGCCCGCCGTGCCGTCCTGCACCGCCTGCTCGATGAACATGCTCGGGATCTCGTACGTCGCGCGCGTGAACGCTTCGACCTTCTCCTTCAGATGTCCGGTGATGTACACCACCTGTTCCACATTGCCGAGCTTGAGCACGTCGTCCATGACGTAGCTCATCACGGGGCGGCCAGCGACCTTCAGCATCGGCTTCGGCGTCACGTGGGTGTGCGGACGAAGGCGCGTGCCTTTCCCGGCGAGGGGGATAATGACCTTCATGTCGAATTCGATCCCGAGTGGCGGGGTGAGTCGGGCGCTCCTGCAGATCGACGCAAGATGCAGAACGGCGCCGTCCTCGGGGAGGGGCGGCGCCGTTCGAAGTGCTGAGGGATCGCGATCACGAGCGAGCGCGTCAGGGGGCGCTGGTGCCCTCGCGGCCGTATCGATCCTTGATCCGGACCACATCATCCAGTTCCGGCGTGCTGGCTTCCAGCACATCGCAATCAGTGATCGCTTCCATGTAGTGGATCGTGCCCGGCGTGATCCGGAACGACTGACCGGTGGTCAAACGCTGGTCCTGCAGCTCGGTCTCGCCGGGCAGCTGAACCCAGTACTTCATTTCGCCCTGCAGCAGATAGACGGTTTCGTCCTTCCGCTCGTGGTACTGCACGGACAATGCCTGTCCGGCGGTGATATGCAGGATCTTGCCCACGTACCGATCGGTGTGGGCCCAGATCGTCTCATGTCCCCACGGTTTCGGCACATGCCGGACTTCGACGCGACCACTCATGCAACGCTCCAGAATCGTAGACGAATCATGCGACCGATCCGCTGACGTCAGCGGGTCGGCAATACCAATCGATAGAACCGGGCTGTGGGGCTCTCCGTGCTGCCGTATGGATCGAGCCAAAGGGCGTCGGGCGCCTCGTCGAGCCGGAACTGCACCAGCTGTACATCCTTGAGCGGGTCGGTGCGAATCACCGTCCACCCAGTCGCCGTCCGCACGCCCACCGGCATCGGATGCCGGTATTGTCCCACGCGTGCGAGCTGCGCCGTGACGACCCATTGGAACCGCCCAGCCACTTGCTCCTTACGGACGACCGGCGCCCGCAAGGCGTAATCGATGACCCCGGTCTGCTGCACCCACTGATCGAAGAACCAGCCGAGCTTCCGCTCGCCGACGCGTTCCGCCGTGGCCTGCATCGCCCAGCGATCCACATGCCGGAACTGCCACATCGCGTAGTACTCGCGCAGGAAGCGCTGAAACGTTTCCTCGCCCAGCACATCGTGCAGCGCCTGGTACATCGACTGGCCGCGATCATACACCGACGCGTTGTACGCGGCGAAGCTGCGGAACAGATCCGCCCGCGACCCGATCGGCTCCGCGGTCCCCTCGCGCACCGTGGTCGCCTGCTCGCCTGACATGGAATCGAGTCGAGCACGCAAGCGACGAACGGCCGTGTCGGCGGGCTGTGATGGATTCCGATCGTTCGCCATCTCGAGCCGGGCGGCCAGCAGCACGCGTGAGTCTCCGGCTTGCAACAACTCCTGATACGAACTCAACCCTTCGTCCATCCAACCGCTCTGCCACTCGTTGTTGGCGAGAATGCCATAGGTGTACACGTGCCCGAGTTCGTGCACCGTGAGCCCCAGCGTGGCCTCACCGTTCATGAGCAGCATGGGAAATTCCGTGCCGCTGGCGTCGATGCGTTTGACCACGGTGATCTGCGGATACGGATAGTCCCCGTACAGTGCCTCCAGCCAGCGGAGAGCCTTGCGCGTCTGATCCAGCGCCTTGCCACCCTGCCACTGCGTGAGGGACTCGTCCACGCAGCGCTTCTCGGCGCTCTCGCTCAGCGACGCCCGGGAGCAGTCGTCGGCGGCATCGGCCCGATACAGCACGTGCACCGACACCGTGTCCCAAATCGGGAAGCGATAGAACTGCGACGGGGCATGTACATACGACGTGCCTTCATACCGGAATCCGGGCGACGTGCTCCACGCGAAATGGTGCACGTTGCGCGCGATGAAGCGCACCGCTTTGTAGCCTGTCGGCACCCGAACCGTGGTCGCCGCCGGTACATCACGATACGCCTGCGCCGCCAGCCGCGGACGCTCACTGCCGGGCGCCATCACGCGCGCATAGCCCGGGTCGCCGCTCACCGGGACACCCGTGGCGCCCACCGTCTGATCGGCTGGCAAGACCAGCGTGACATCGAATGCCCCGAACTCCCCGTAGAACTCTCCCGCCGGCACGAGTGCATTCGGCTTCCAGCCGTCGCGATCGTACACGGCCACCTTCGGATACCATTGCGAGAAGTCGAAGCTCCGCCCGCGGCGTGCCTGACGTCGAGGCACCGTGCTCGGCCGCGCCGTCCACGCAAACTCCACGGTGACCGAGTCCCCGGGGGCCAACGGCGTGGCCAGAGGCAACCGCACGACGGTGCTGTCCGGCGACAGCGGATACTCCACGGTCACAGTGCGGCCATTCACGCGCGGGGCTGAGGTAAAACGCTCATACGCGTAGTCGGGATCACGCAGTTCCTGAAAGCGCAAACGGCCCTCGCGCTCATCGGTCGCCGACCACCTCGACCCGGGGCGGAACGCATTGAGGTACTGATGCACCCAGAGCTCACGCAGCACTTCGGGGCTGCGATTCACGTACCGCAACGACCCGGTGGCCGTGATCACACCGACGCGCTCATCGAGCGTGGCCACGATCTGATAGTCGGCTCGCTGCTGCCAGTACCCCGTCGTGTCGCCACTCGCCCGCGTGGTCGCGGCGCGGACCGGGATGCGGGGCGCGAGCGCCTGCTGATTCGGGAGGACGGCCGGCTGAGCCGGCGCGCTTTGCGCCGTGACGGCCCGCGCGACGAGCAGGAGAACGAAAGCGAGGCGTTTACGCACGGAGATGATCGGCAGAATGTGAATCGGGGGAGTGCACTCTCGTGCACTCCCCCGTTCCTTCACGAAGCGAGTGGAGCCGAATCAGACGCGCGACGCACCCATGCGACGGCGCAGCAAGCCGAGCTTCCGGCGCAGCGAGCCATCCATCACGGTGTCGCCGATGCGGACCACGATACCACCGAGAATGCTCGGGTCGACGGCGAGGTGCGGCACGACCGTCTTGCCAACGATGGCCGACAACCGCTTGCCGATCTCGTCGCGCTCGTCGTCACCTGTTTCACGTGCCACGGTCACGCGCGCATGTACAATACCGGCCGACGCGTCGAGGAGCGTGTCGTACTCGTTGGCCACGATCGGGATCAGCATCTGCCGACGGTTCTTCACCAGCTGCTGCAAGAAGCGCAGAAACAGACGCGGCACGCGATCGCCGAGGGCCTTGGTCAGCACCGCCGACTTCTGGTCGGCAGCAATGCGCGGCGACTCGAGGAAGCGAAAGAGCGTGATGTCGGTTTCGATCGCGGTCGCGATCTGCCGCAACATCGTGCCCCACCCCGCCGTGTCCTCAGCCTTGCGCGCGAGGTCCAGCAGCGCCTCGGCGTAGTTACGGGCGACCGATTCGCCCTGCACGCCGGCCGGCATCAGCGCGTACCCTTGGCGCCGTCGAGCGAGGCCAGGAAGCTCTCGACAATCTTGCGATTACCGGTCGAATCGAGATTCTGCTCGACCACGCGCGAAGCGCCGGCGATGGCGAGGTCGATCGCTTCCGTCCGCAGCGCGGCAATGGCGGCAGCCTTCTCGCCTTCGATCGCACGGCGGGCCTGCTCGATCATCTCTTCCTGCTGTGTCTTGGTCTGCGCGAGCAGATCGGTCCGCATCTTCTCGGCCGTGGCGCGGCTGTCAGCGATGATCTGCTGCGCTTCCGTACGCGCGGTTTCGAGATGGGCCTTCTGCTGCGTGAGCAGCGACTCGGCAGCGGCACGATCGCGCTTGGCACCTTCGATCGCATCCTCGAGCGCCTTTTCGCGCGCCTCGACGGCAGCGAAGAGCGGCTTGAAGGCAAACTTCGACAGCACGACCATCAGCAGGACGAAGATGACCAGCGTCCACGCCATCACGCCGACATTTGGGTCGAGCAGATTGGGCGGTCCTTCGGCGGCTTCCGACGCAAGCGCCGGAGAGGCGGTGACCGCGAGCAGAGCAGCGAGCGCGCCGATACGGCGGGCGGAAAGAGCGAGCATGGAGAGGTCCACGAGAAGAAGAGAGTGCGGCGGGGCGCCCGGATGGACGCCCCGCGCGCGCGATCACGTTAGAACGTGATCTTGCCCTGAATCAGGAAGCCGACGACGACGCCGAACAGCGCGGCGCCTTCGATGAGCGCGGCCAGGATGAGCGCGGCGGTCTGAATACGACCCGCGGCTTCCGGCTGACGCGCCATGCCCTCAACCGCCGAACCACCGATGCGGCCGATACCCATGCCGGCGCCGATCGCGGCACCACCGGCAGCGATGCCGGCGCCGATCATGGCCATGCCCTTCGGATCCTGAACAACCGGCGCAGCGGCCTGGAGGAGACCCATGATTTCCATCGTAACACTCCGAAAAATAGTCGTTGAGAAATGCACTCCCGGCGGCGGTACCAGGTACCGCGCGTCCCGTCAGCGGGCCGAAGCCCAACGGGAATCACCGATCGCTCGATCGGCTACGTCTCTCGCAGGCGGTGGGAGATTCCGCCGAACGAGTTCAACAGGTGCTAGTGGTGCGCTTCGCGGATCTGTCCGATAAACACACAGGCCAGCAGCGTGAAGATGAAGGCCTGCAAAAAGCTGACGAACAATTCGAGCAAGCTGATCACCGTGGCCATGAGGACCGGCACGCCGGCGAACGCCCACGACTGGAAGGCGAAGATGAGACCGATCAGCGCGAGGAGCAGAATGTGCCCGGCGGTCATGTTCGCGAACAAACGAATGGTGAGCGCGAACGGCTTCGAGATCTTGCCCACCATTTCGACCGGCGACATGATGAAGAACATCATGACGCGCATGACGATCGGCAGATCCTTGTTCCAGTAGAAAATCGTGCTCAGGTAGCCGATACCGTTGGCGCGGATACCGGCGACCTCGACGACCACCGCCGTGATGAGGGCAAGCGTGGCGGTCACGGCGATGTTACCCGTCGCCGTGGCTCCGTAAGGGATCATGCCGAACAGATTGCACGTGAGGATGAAGAAGAACAGCGTGAGCGCGAACGGCACGAACGCTTCGCCGTGGTGCCCGACGTTCGGCAGCACGACTTCGTTGCGCAGATACAGCGCCATCGCTTCCATCGCACCGGCGAAGCCCTTGGTGCGCCCTTCGGTCTCATGCTGCGTGCGCGAAGCCGACGCCGCACTGATCAACACGACGGCCACGACCACGGCGGCCAACAGCATGAACACGACATGCTTGGTCGGCGACAGATCGACTTCCATGCTGCCGATGTGCACCGGCGCAATCTTCGGGAGCTCGATTTCCTTGGCGAGGTGGCTATTCGGCCACGGGATCTCGAGGTGCGAGCCATCGGTGATGTGCGGCGTGATAAAATCCACCGGACCCGCCGCCGGCGTGGCCGGGGCGTGTTCGCTATGCTCCTGCGCGCTCAACGCGACGGGCGCGAGGGCAAGGAGCATGGCACAGGACAACGAGCGGAGCATGGACTGCATCCGAATCAGGTCTTAGTGAGCGTTCAGAAAGATCGGCTCGATCACAGTCGAGACGAAGTAGAAAACGACAAGTGATATGAGCGCGGGAGTCGACGGCAACCCCAACGCTTCAGCTCCCAAGAAGGCCCAGAAGGCCAACGTCGCTCCCCGCAACAACACGCCGAGCCCCCACCCCGCCATCACCTGCGTTCGCGCGACGAGCATCGCGATCGCAAAGGTGAATGTCTGCACGATCACGGCGAGCCACGCACTGGCGCGCACCGCTTCGGCCGACGCGGGGTCAGGCCAGACGAACCGCTGCATGAGGAACGCAGCACTCACCACGAGGGTGAGTTGCGCGGCGGTGAAGCCGAGCAGCGCACGGAGCATTCGATTGGGCGCAACACGATCGGTCGTCATGGCTTCGGCAACGAATCGGTATCGTCCGTGGACCGCGAGCCAGTCGGCTTCGTGAGACGCCGGTAACTCGCGTAGAAAGCTCCTCCCCCACCTCCGAACAGCCCCCCCAACAAGAAGAGGGGCGATGTGTCGAACCGGCGGTCGAGCCAACTGCCGGCGTACACGAACAACAGGATTGACGCGAAGAACTGCATGCCGAGTCCGGCGAGCGCCCACGGAGACTGCTCTCCGGGCGGCGTCGAGCCGGGTGTTGGGTTCCGCGGTTCATCTGCCATTCGGCGCGGAAGCTAGAGGCTTGTGAAATTTTTCGCAAGCTATCAAAATGACCGAACCCGAACAAACACCGACACGCGAATGCGGGCAAGTAACAAAAGGCAAATGTGAAGCAGCATCGTCACTTAGCGCGTCAACTGATGCTTGACAGCCACAGCTGCCGTTGATAACGTGGCGAAGTATCGAAATGTGACCGTGCGTCGTCCAAGCTTATGTCGGTGCTTACGATTGGCATCGGCTACTGCGACCCGACCATCCGACCCACTCCCTGATGCTTTCCCGCATCATCGTTCCACTGCTGGCAGCCGCCGTCCTGATGTTCGCGTGTGGCCCGCGAACGCCGAGTCCGGTAGCCAGCGCGCGCCCCAAAGGTGGGGTCGAGCAGGGTGTGACGTCTCACGTCATGGTAGACACGGCTCAAGGCGTGGTGCGATTCGCGATCGAAGTCGCGAACGACTCCCGCAAGCGGGTCGAGCTGAACTTTCCCGATGGCCGGACGCACGATTTCGTGGTGCTGAACGATGCGGGCCGTGAGGTATGGCGCTGGAGTACGGGGCGTCTCTTCACGCAGGCTATGCAGAACCGCCTGCTCGACGCTCATGACTCTGTCGTCTATGACGAGCGCTGGTTGCCCCCGTCGCCCGGTCACTACACACTCGTGGCGTCGTTGCGCAGCGAGAACTATCCCGTGCAACAGCGCGTCGAGTTCGCCCTTCGCTGATTGCCGGTGGGAGCGTGCATTGCTCGCGCGCCTCGGTTCGCGCGTTACATTCTCTGACACTGCAACGGACGCCCGCGGGCGTCCGTATCTGTTTTCAGGCTCGTCCATTTCGCATCTCACACCGATCTCGTGACTACACCGCCTGTCGAGAACGACCTCGCCCTGCTCGACCGTCTCGCTGAGGCGCGACGTGAGCTCGCCACGCAAATCGGAAAGCGCATCGTCGGACAGACCCAGGTGGTCGACGACCTTGTGACGGCGCTGCTCGCCGGCGGACATGTGGTGCTCGTCGGTGTGCCGGGCCTCGCGAAGACGCTCCTGGTGCAGACCGTTGCGCAGGCGCTCGATCTCACCTTCTCGCGTGTGCAGTTCACACCCGACCTGATGCCGAGTGACATCACCGGCACTGAGCTCATGGAAGAGGAGCCAGGCACGGGCAAGCGCGCGTTTCGTTTTGCCGAAGGCCCCGTGTTCGCCAACATGGTGCTGGCCGACGAAATCAATCGAGCGCCCCCGAAGACGCAGGCCGCGCTGCTGCAGGCCATGCAGGAGCGCACGGTGACCGTGGCGGGACGCACGTACGAGTTGCCGAAGCCGTTCTTCGTGCTTGCCACGCAGAATCCGATCGAGCAGGAAGGCACGTATCCGCTGCCGGAAGCACAGCTCGACCGCTTCATGTTCGAACTCACGGTCGGCTATCCGTCGCGCGAGGAGGAAGAGCAGATCGTGATGTCGACGACGGGTGCGTCGCAGGGCGATGTGCGTCCGGTGGTCGGCGGCGAAGAGTTGCTGCGATTGCAGCGACTCGTGCGTCGGTTGCCGGCGCCGCCGAGTCTGGTGCAGTACGCCGTGAAGCTCGCGCGCAGCACGCGACCGGACGATCCGAACGCGAGTGCGAAGGTGAAGAAATACGTCAGCTGGGGTGCCGGTCCGCGTGCGTCGCAGTATCTCGTCCTGGGGGCGAAAGCGCGGGCGGCGATGGATGGACGGGCGATGCCCGATCTTGACGACGTGCGCAGTGTAGCGAAGGCCGTGTTGCGACACCGTCTTGTGGTCAACTTTCAAGCGGAAGCCGACGGCATTCCAACGGAGTCGTTGATAGAATTTCCGTGAGTTCCCGGGTCGGTGGGCAGTCCGGCAGGGACGGGACGGATGACAGCGGACGGGCGGTTTCTCCACGAGAGAGACCGCCCGTCGTGCATTGTTCACTCGGAGTCACGGGGTGCGCTGTTGGGATCGCTTCACTGCGGCGACATTTACTACTGCTGACGCGTCGCTGACGGTACGAGCTCAGTGTCATGTCGTCCCCGGGTGACGACGTCGATCGCCCAGCCTGTACTCTTGCCGACGGGTGTGCCAATGGCTCGCATGCGACTCCAATCAGCGGCTCGAGACGAGCTGACGTTGCCAGAGGTGGCGGACGACGCGGATCTTGGCGGGCTGCCCTTGGTGTTTCAGACCTTGGGCGCGGCGCGCCTGATGTTGGGTGACGACCGCATCGTGCCGTCGACGGGGACGCTCTTTGCCTTGCTGGTGCGCGTGGCGTACAGCCCCGAGTACCGGCACTCGCGCGACGAGCTACTGACCTCGTTGTGGCCCGGCCAGTCGATCGCGCGTCAGCGCGGCAACTTGCGGCAGACGCTGTACAAGGCGCGGTCGATGGGGATCAACGTGTCGCTCATGGGCGACTGCGTGTGTCTCGATCCGCGGCAGGTGGTGACGACGTTTTCGTTGTCGCACACGCCAGCCTTATTTGATCGGGATGTGGTGCGCGGGAACGAGCCCTTCGGCGTCTTTCTGCCGAGTTTCGTCGCGCCGTGGCCGGACTATCAGGAGTGGGTCGACGCGCAGCGAGCGACCGTGCACGCCGCCGTGCGCCGGGTATTGGTCGAGCTACTGCGTACCCGTCGCGAGCGCGCCGACTGGTCGGGGGCGGAGGCGCTAGCGCGGTGGCTGCTGCAGTTCGACCCGTTGCATGAGGAGGCGACGCTGACGCTGGCCGAGTGCACGATGTTGGCTGGTTCGAAGGCGGAGGCGGTGGCGATCATCGATCGCTATCTCGCGGAGATCGGCCCGTCGGCCGGCGACATTCGGCTGCCGGCGACGCTGCTGCGGAAGCGCTTCACCGAGCCACCCACGAAGAAGCGTCCATCGTTCGTGCCGGCGGAGCGGCATTTCGTCGGTCGCACGACCGAGCTGGCGAATCTGACGATGGCGATGCGGCGGGCCCGGTGGCACGACGGGAGCGCGGTGATGATTGAGGGTTACGCGGGTATCGGGAAGACTCGACTCGCCAACGAACTCTCGAAAGTCTCAACGATTGAAGGATTCCGCGAAATACGTGTGGAGTGCCGTGACGGTGACGTGAACCGGCCGCTCCATGCGTTACTGGAACCCGTCACCGAGCTGCTGACGCTCCCCGGTGCACTTGGCTGCGCGCCGGAGAGTATGAGCATCCTGCGCAAGATTGTCGGCATCAGCGATGCGGAGCTTTCTCGCACCGAAGGCGACGCCTCGTCGACGTCAGCTGCCGCGCGGTCGCTGGAAGGTGTTGACCTGACGTCGATCAGGAGTCAGACGGTGCGCCATTCAATCATCGATTTGATCGGCGCCGTTACGGAGGAGAAGCCGCTCTTTCTGATCATTGAAGATGCCCACTGGATCGACGATGATTCGTGGGATGTCCTCGTTGACCTCGCCGAGAGTGTGGCGCTGATGCGGGTGTTCCTGGTAATCACAACCCGTCCTCCCGCACGGCGTGTGGATCGGTCATCCAAGTCCCCGTCGGCACTGCAAGTTGTCAAGCTCGACGCGCTGCTTCCGGAGGAGTCGCTCTCCCTCGCGCGTTGGCTGAGTAGCGAGATGGCCGCGCCTCTCTCTCCGAAAGTGGAGGACTGGATTGTCAGCGCGAGTGAGGGAAGCCCGTTCTTCCTACTTGCGTTGGTGAATCATTGGGTGGAGACGGGTGATGCGAGTGGTATCCCGCCGACGCTTCAGGGACTACTGGACCAACGCATAGAGCGACTCCCTTCAACGGCTGTTCGAGCGCTCCAGACCATTTCGCTGCTCGGAGAGTATGCGTCGCTCGATCGTATCATGGAATCGTTGCAGCTACCTACGCACGAGTTGCTAGCCGCCCTAGAGCAACTGGAGAAAGAAGGCTATCTCGCGCAGGACGAGGCGGCGCTTGTCGTCTCGCATGAACTTGTGGGTAAGGCTGCTACAAGCCGCATGTCGACTCTAGTTCGTGCAGCGTTGCGATCATCGATTGCCGAAGCTTTCGAACGCGAGTTCGACCGGACAGCGGACGTAAACGTTCTCCTTCAAGGCTTGCACCAGACTGAGCTCAGCGGACGAGGCGAGGCCGTGCTCCGCTTCTTGGTCAAGCACGCCCACTCGTTGGTAGAATCCGGGCGCCCCCGTGGACTTCTTCAGACACTGAACCGCGCTACTTCGGCGAGGGCGCTAGTCAGCACTGCGACCGATCTTCGTTGGCTCCAAGCACGCTTGGAGCTCGACTCGGGAGAGTATGCGAAATTCTTAGCGCTGGGCCCCAATGAGCTTAAACTGCCAACGGACATCGCGTCTGTGACGCACGGAGAGGCTGAGGAAGCCCTGTCTATCGTCGATTCAGCGTACAGAGCAGATCCGTTCGTCGACAAAGACGGACTTGTCGAGTTCACACTACGACTGGTGAACTCCCTACAGCTTCCCCGATCAACCCGACTACGCGCCGCCGAGATCGGCCTGGTCATTTGCTCGAACACCTGCGATAGCATGAAGGCGAACTCGATATTCCAGTCTATCTCTCCGACGGATAAGGAGATCGCGACGGATGATCGAATCCAGCGAATGGCACTTCTGTATCACACGATCTTTGGATCACTAGATATTGCCGAGCTCGTCGCCCAGAGTCTTTACTCGAAGTCGCTAAGACAGGCCGCTTCCACGACCTCGTACCAAGATGCTGGACGAGCAGCGTTCACTCTTCGGATGTGCGGAAAGACAGCTCTCGCCATTGAAGCATTCAACTACAGCTATCGCACTGCGATCGAGATCGACGCTCCGCGGCTTGCGCAGTTTCCTGCCTGGCAGCTTGCCAACCTGTACCTGGAGATGGCCGACGAGCCGAGCGCGAATGACTGGACGAGTACGCTCGCCAAGCTCTTTGAAAGCGAAGAGGATGAAGTCTCGTCAAGCTTTGTTATCGCGTACTTCTGCAGGGTCGCTATCTACAATCGAGACATCGACGGCGCGATTGAGTTGCTCGAAAGATGCAAGCGCGCGTACCCACGTTTTCCGACAGTGAAAGCGCACGCGTATGTGGTAGCACTCGAGATCGGTACTCAGCTACTCAATCCGACATGGATCCCAAGCGATGCGCTCCTTGAGGTAGCCAGTGCGCGGCACGAGTCGACGGCACGATTCGGAACAAGTGATTTTCTTTCGACAGTCTATTTCAGCGCACTGCAACGCGCTGGGCGCTTAGAGGAAGCACGCGAAAAAATAGTGGATTACACAAACTCGCTACGGCGCGATCGATCCCCTCTCGCAGTCAGCCTACTCCACCTGAAGAGTAACCTCAGCGGTTAGACCGCCTAAGCAACTGCGGGAGTCTTCATCCTACGCCGAACGAGCTCGAAGATTTGCGTCAGTGATTGAACACGCCCCGAATCATTCTGATCAAAAAGTCTGGCGAAATCTGGGGACGCTACCAGCACATCGCATATGGTTGGATCGAACTGAATTCCGCGGAACTTTCTAAGTTCTGAACGGACTTCCGCCTCGCCGAGCGCTTTCCGATACGGACGGTCGGTAGTCATCGCATCGATGGTGTCAGCGAACATGATAATTCTTGACCCAAGCGGGATATCCCGACCTTCGAGCCTATCAGGGTATCCAGTTCCGTCCCAATTCTCGTGATGATGGCGAACCGCGGGGATGATATCCTGAAGATCGGAGATCTTCGCGACGAGTTCCGCGCTTTTTATCGGGTGAAGCTCCATTATCGCGCGCTCTTCCGGGGTCAGTCTGCCTGGCTTCGAAAGAATCGGAGCGAAGATCTCATGGATTTTTCCGACATCATGCAGCAGTGCCGCAGTTGAAATTCTCTCGATATCCTTCGGCCCTAGTCCAATCACTTGGGCTATGATGCGCGAATAACGGCTGACGCGCTGTGAGTGACCAGAAGTATATGGGTCACGAAATTCCACCGTTTGGACGAACAGCTCAAGCAGCTCCTTGTTCGTCGTTTCAAGTTGGTGCTTCGACTGATAGGTCAGCCGCAGTCCTAGAACGAGAGCACATAGCACTGCGACGCCCCAACCGCCCCAGTCAACATATGCTCGCGCGAAACCGTAGACGACGGGGATGGCAACGACGTCGTAGACGAGTCCGGCGGAATTTCCTTCATACCAAGTCTTTATTACGCTCTTTCCCTCAGCGAAGCCAATCGCCGCTGCAACGGAAAGCGTATTCACGAATAGGAAAACCACGACCGCGGTCGCATGCGGGATCGCCTGAAACTCCGGATCAAGGAGTAGCGGTAACCCACCAAGCGTTATGTAGACAGCGATCGCAAAACATCCCGCAAGTACGATCTGCGCCACATTAAAGGCGCGCTTGATCGCCATTTTGGGCTTGATCATCTCAGCGATGAACGCACCCGTACCGACGATCGCAACGGTGGCCCACGATGGATACAGGACAAACGCAGTTAAGAACGGGATAAATGAAACTGCGCCAAAAGTGCTTCCCTGTACCCGGTAGCTAAGAACAGTCCCTAGGAAAGCAACCAACGTCAGCCAACCAGCGCCCGCCAAGAATAGAACATTTACGTCCGGCTGATACACATACAGCCCGACAAGCGAGGCAGCGGCAGCTGCCACGATCGCATACACATAGGCGATTACGCTTGTCTTCATGGACATAGAGAAAACCGGTCCCCGTCAACCTAGTGCTTTAGGTCAGCCCCAAAGCTTAAGATCAGCCAACACGAACGACCACATCGCATTCACGAGCTGGGCCACGAATTCCATCTTTGCGTCACCTCCCATCGGGGTAGTCACGTGTGTCCCGCTCGGGACTCCACATGCTTGACGAGGTTGGCTCCGCTCCTACTGCTTGGCCTGCCCGCTCAGCTCCGCTCTGGTTCGGTTGACGGGGACACTTGTTGTTTCGTCTCGTTAGACGATGAGGGGGACGAAAGAAGCGCCAACCCGCGGCGCTCCACGAATGAGCTAACGATCGATGTGCATCCAGCGGTTCGTCGCATCCAGCACCGCGAGCACCGCGCTCGTTTCGGCACTTTCACGCACTTCACAACTTCCAGTCAGTACCACCGGCTCGCGTCCGACGCGCGCCGCCACGCTGACGAAAATGAACTCACGGTCAAAGGCGTCGATCAGCTTCGACCCTTCCAGCGCCAACGAGCGTTCTCCGCCCGGCGTCGCTTTCGTGGCCGATACGATCGCCAACAACGTCGAGCGAGCCGCCAGGTCGATCCGCGATCGCTCGCTTTCCTGACCTTCCGACTCACCCACAAACTCCTGCCCGTCACGGCTCAGCGTCACCCGGCACAGCACACCACGTGAACGCGAGCGACGAACTTCCACATCCTCGAAGACCAACACACGACGACCAGAGGGCGTCGCGTCGCCCAGCGGCGAAATGGCCGCCGCGGCACGCGGAGGTCCCCCTATGTGACCACCGGGGGACGCAGACGCAACGGATGCAGTGGCCGGAACTGCGGGAGCGGGCGCCACTGGCGCCGCCGCACCGCCGGCCATCGCGCTCAAGCCCGCCGGCGATTGAGCCGCCGGCGGCAGATCGGCCGCCCGCGGAGCGTCCAATGTGGTCGCAATTGAGATCTTTCGGTGATTCACCCGGAGACCGAGCTGCGCCATCAGCGCGCTCTCGATGTTGCGAACCGTATTCTTCGGGAGGACCAGGTCGGTGGTCAGCACGTGGATCTCATCCACGGCGCCTGTCTCGTTCGGTACGATACGAACCGACAACACCCCGGGAAGGGTGGCAATCAGCTCTTCGGCCCGACGGATAGGCAGCACACTCCCGGCAATCATACCGGAGGGGGTCTGAGGGGACGTCATGCCGAAATTGACGGGTATGGACAGAAGTGTCTCCGCGGCTGATGCATACCAAACACCTGTGTTCGGTTCTCTGCGGAGCTAATATGTGACCAGAGTCGCGTTCCAGCAAGACTCAGAATTTCACAAGGCGTTGTCCGGCATGGACGTATCGTCCCAGACCTCAAGTCTCGTCGAAGGGGGCGTCCCCCTCGTCTCCCTGCTCTGGGTCCTCGCCGTCGTACTCGCGGAGCTTCCGATAGAGCGTACGCTCCCCGATTCCCAGCAGATCGGCCGCTTTCCGTCGGTTCCCAGCGGTATCCCGCAGCGCCGCCTGAATTGCCAGCCGCTCGATCTCCGCCATCGTCATTCCGGGCCCGAGTGTAATCACCGTGGCCTGCGGTCCCTGCTCTCGAGGTTCGATGCCACGCATCAGTCCGAACCCCGGCATCGGCACCACTTCTCCCGAGATCTCTCCCGCTCCCACTGACGGCGACCGCACATCACCGACCCAGCCTGGCGCGGACGTACGCGTTTCCACGTCCATCCGACGACGCAACTCCTCGACTTGTAACTTGAGTTCGACCAGCGATCGCACGATGAACTCCAGCTCCCGCCCCTGCGCCCGTTCGCCCTCTCGTACCACCGGGCCCACGTGCACCGGCAACCGCCTCCGGCCACCGCCCTCGCGGATCGCGCGCGGGATGTCATCCGGGCCGATCTCACGTCCGTGTGCGAGCACGACCATGCTCTCCACGAGATTACGCAGTTCGCGGACGTTGCCAGGCCAATCGTACTCGACCAACAGTGTCAACGCCTCGGCCGAGATCCCGTGGAACTCGCGATCGTGTAGCGCGGCGAACTCGGTGACGAAGCGCCGCACAAGCAGCGGGATATCGTCGCGACGCTCGCGCAGCGGCGGCAGATAAATACCGAGCACGTTGAGGCGATAGAACAAGTCGGCGCGGAAACCGCCGTCGTCGACATGCTCGCGCAACGGACGATTCGTTGCCGCGACCACCCGCACATCGATTGCGATCGGCTGACCACTACCGACACGCGTCACTTCGCGCTCTTCAAGCACGCGCAACAGCTTGACCTGCGTGCTCGACGGTATCTCACCGATCTCGTCCAGAAACAGCGTACCGGTGTCCGCCAATTCAAAGCGACCAAGGCGACGTTCGGCCGCGCCGGTGAACGCACCCTTCTCATGACCGAAGAGTTCGCTCTCGAGCAACGTCTCGGTCAGCGCACCCACATTCACCGCGATGAACGGCTTCCCCCGACGCGGACTGAGACGATGAATCGCGCGCGCCACGAGTTCCTTCCCGGTACCGCTTTCACCCTCGATCAGCACGGTGCTGGTCACTGGCGATATCTGCTCGACCTTCACCAACACTTCGCGAATGGCCGCAGACTCACCGACGAGTCCGGTGAGCTCGGCCAGGCGCTGTCGCTCCAGCCGACGTTTGATACTGTCAACGACATCTTCGATCCGCACCGGCTTCGGCCACGTCTCGGCGTAGCCGATCTCGCGCAACCGCTCGACCATCTGCGGATCGGAGACATCCGTGAAGCCTAGGACGGCCACGTTCTCCCACAGCAGGCGTCGCACCAACGACATATTCGCGGCGTCGAGCAACGCACCGGTGAGCACGACGACGTCGGGACGCGCGCGATGCAGATCACCGCGCACATCGTCCATCGGCGAAATCGTCACGGTGGTCAATCCGGCGGCCTCGAGCGCGGCGTTCAATCGCACCGCTGGCTCGACATCGGTCATGAGAATCGCCACGACGCTGGCGGCGCCGTCTTCTACGCCGCCACGCCGCATTGCTGCGGGGCGCGGACGCGCGCTCACGCCTTCCCTGCCCGCTTGTAGAACGGCAGCTTCACCACACGGGCCGGCAGCAGCCGTCCACGGATATCGACCTCAAAGGTGGTGCCTTCCACCGCTGCGGCGGCCGGCACATAGCACGTGCCGATCGGTATGCCGAGCGTGGGGCTCATACAGCCACTGCAGACCTCACCGATCGCCACGCCGCCGTACACCACACCGTGACCATGTCGCGGGATCGCGCGTTCATCGATCGTGAAGCCGACGAGCTTGCGGTCGGTGCCTTCCTGATGCTGACGAACCAGCACGTCCTTGCCCAAGAACGGCTCGCGCTTGGCGAGCTTGACAAGCCAGTTCAGCCCCGCTTCGATCGGCGTGGTGCGATCATCGAGCTCGTTGCCGTACAGGCACATGCCCGCCTCGAGGCGCAACGAATCGCGGCAGCCAAGCCCTGCGGGCGTCACCGCACCGGCCGTCATCACGGCGTTCCACACCGTCACGGCGTGCGCGGCGTCGAAGTACAACTCGAAGCCGAGTTCGCCGGTGTAGCCGGTGCGCGAAATGATGCACGGCACGCCGGCCACATTGCCTTCGGTAAACCAGTAGTACTTGATGCCGTCGAGCGGCACATCGGCCAGCGAGGCCACGATCGCCGGCGCCTGCGGCCCCTGCACGGCGAGCAGCGCGATGCTGTCGGAGATATCCGTCATCGTGCAATCGAAGCCGGCGATGTTCTCCTGAAGATGCGCGAGATCCTTATCGCGATTGCTCGCATTGATCACCAGCATCAGATGATCGGCGAACCGATACACGAGCAAGTCATCGACGATGGTGCCATCAGCGCGCAGCAGCGTGGAGTACTGGATCTGTCCGACCGCGAGCGCCTCGACATCGTTGCTCGTCACCGACGACACGAAACGCATCGCGTCGGGACCACGGACGATCACTTCACCCATGTGCGACACATCGAACATGCCGCACGCCGTACGCACCGCATTGTGCTCGGCGGTGATGCCAGTGGGATACTGCACCGGCATTTCGTAACCGGCGAAGGGGACGATCTTCGCGCCTAAGGCGACGTGAACGTCGTGGAGCGGCGTACGCTTGAGCGTGCCGGGAGCGATAGCTGTCATGGCTGGAAAAGAAGCTGGGCGCGACCGGAGCGGCCGCGCCCAGAAACATGACCAGTTTGGCAGGAACGTGCCAGCGAATTGCCACGCTGGCAGTGATTCTCTGCGAAACTCAGGTGATCGCCGCCATGACTTCAGCCGCGTGACCGGCCGGCTTCACCTTGGTAAAGACCTTCGCGATCTGTCCCTTGGGGTCGATCAGAAAGGTGGTGCGCTCGACGCCCATGTACTTCTTGCCGTACATGGACTTCTCCTTCCACACGTCGTACGCCTGCAGCACAGACTTCTCTTCGTCGGCCAGCAGCGTGTACGGCAGTTCGAACTTCGCCTTGAATTTCACGTGCGACTTCACGGAGTCGGGGCTGATACCGAGGATGACCGCCTTCGACGCATCGAAGCGCGGGAGCGCGTCACGGAACTCGCACGCCTCGACGGTGCAGCCGGAGGTGTCGTCCTTCGGATAAGCAAAGAGCACGACCCACTGACCACGGAGGGAGGACAGCGTGAGCGTGTCGCCCGCGTCGGTGGGGAGGGTAAAATCGGGGGCGGGTATTCCTTCAGCGATTGGCATGTGGTGTGAATTCCGGGTTAGAGCGCTTCGTTCCCCATCAGCGCGGCCATGATCGCCTTCTGAATATGCAGGCGATTCTCGGCTTCGTCCCAGACGACACTCTGCGGGCCGTCGAGGACCTCGGCGGTCACTTCTTCGCCGCGGTGCGCCGGGAGGCAATGCAGGAAAATGGCTTGCGGTGCCGCCAGCGCCATCAGTGGCGCGTCCACTTGATAGAGGGCAAACGCCAGCGCCCGCTTGGCCTGCTCCTCCTCCTGCCCCATCGACGCCCACACGTCGGTGGTCACCACGTCCGCACCAGCGGCCGCTTCCCGCGGATCGCGCAGCAGCAGCACCATCCCAGACGAGAGACCGGCCCGCAGGAACGTGTCATCGGGATCGTATCCTTCAGGACAGGCGAGCTTCAGCGTAAAGCCAAGATGCGCGGCCGCCTCGATCCACGAGTTGGCCATGTTGTTGCCGTCGCCGATCCACGCGACGGTCTTGCCACGCACGTCGCCCAGATGCTGCTGGATCGTGAGCACATCGGCCAGAATCTGGCAGGGATGCGACAGATCGGTGAGGCCGTTGATGATGGGCACCTTCGCATACTCGGCCAGCGTTTCCACGTCGGCATGGGCGAAGGTGCGGATCATGATACCGTGCACGTAGCGGTCGAGCACCCGCGCGGTGTCGGCGATCGGCTCTCCGCGGCCCAGCTGGACGTCGCGGGGGGACAGGAAGTGCGCGGTGCCGCCCAACTGGGTCACCCCGACTTCGAACGACACGCGCGTACGCGTCGAGGACTTCATAAAGATCATGGCCAACGCCTTGCCCGCCAATGGCTTACGATCGTAGGCGCCAGTGCGCATGCGTTCGGCCAGGTTGAGCAGGGCGAACGTCTCCGCGGGGGAGAAGTCGGCGATGTTCAGGAAGTCGCGATGCGGCGGATGATTATGCGGCATCCGCGCAAAGTTATGGAACGGACACGGCGGGACCAAGCCTTCGACTACTCATAAAACTTTCCTTGACAGGTCGCCCGCCTTGCGTCATTCTTTGTTCGGTTACTGGACAAACTTATTCGGCGTGCCTCTCCCTCCCCGGCCGCCTGCCAGCGCCTCCGCTATTTCCTCCCGGAGTGAATCGCCATGCATTTGCCCTCGTCCGCGTCCCGCCTGTTTGGCCTTGCCGGCTTGTTGTTGACCGCGGCCTGCAGCCGTGACACGAGCATGCTCGAGCCAGCCCCGTTCCCGTCAGGCGGCACCATTTTCGGCGACGCGTTCGGCGCCGGTGTCGACTTTCAGGGATTCAGCGGCTCGAAGACCGACGCCCTGTCGTCGGATGCGACGATGAAGCGCGAGGGAACGGCAGCGCTCAAGGTGATCGTGCCATCCCCTGGCGATCCGACCGGCGGATACGCCGGTGGCGCGTTCGTGGCGCAGGTGCCGCGCAACTTGAGCAGCTACAACGCCGTGACGTTCTGGGCGAAGGCCAGCATCAGCGCCAAGCTCGATGTTGTCGGTCTTGGCAACGACAACACCGGCACGTCGACACTCACCGCACAGCGGTCGGCGCTCGACCTGACGACGACGTGGACGAAGTATACGCTGCCGATTCCGCTCGCCTCGAAGCTGACGGCGGAACGCGGCATGTTCTACTTCGCCGAAGGACCGGAAAACGGCGTTGGTTACACGATCTGGTTTGACGAGATCAAATTCGAAACGGTCGATCTGGGCACGCCTCGCCCGAGCATCCCGACGCAGTCGATCACGTCGGAAGTCGGTGCGACCGTGGCCCTGACAGGCACCAGGGTTGCGCACACGATTGGCGGCGTCGAGCAGATCACGGAGGCGTCGGCCGGCTACTTCACCTTCGCCTCGTCGAATGCCGCGGTGGCCACCGTGAGCGCGACGGGCGCGATCACCACGGTGGGCGTCGGCACGAGCACGATCACCGCCAAACTCGGCGAGACGACGGCGACCGGAGCGATCACGCTGCGCACGCAGACGGCACCGAGCGCGGCGGCACCGACACCGACGCGCGCAGCGGCTGACGTGGTCTCCCTGTTCAGCAATGCCTACACCAATGTACCGGTGGACACGTGGTCGGCCTCGTTCGACCAGGCAGATGTGGCCGACGTGCAGATCGGTGGAAACGCGACCAAGCGCTACACGAACCTCACGTTCGCGGCGGCCGAATTCATCGGCACGAAGGTCAACGCGACGGCCATGACGCATCTTCACCTCGACGTGTACGTCTATGACGCAGCGTCCTTCCGGGTGAAGCTGGTGGACTTCGGTCCGAACAACGTGTTCGGTGGTGGCGACGATAGCGAGCACGAAGTGGCCATCACGCCGGGCAGCACGCCGCCGCTGGTGGCAAACGCGTGGAACAGCATCGATATCCCGCTGTCGTCATTCACCGGACTCACCCGGCGCGCTAACCTCGCGCAGCTCATTCTCCTGGGATCGAGCGCGACGGTGTACCTCGACAACGTCTACTTCTACAAGACCGCGGCTCCGCCGACGCCGAACGCACCAACTGTCGCCGCACCGACGCCGACGCGCGCATCGGCGGACGTGATCTCGCTGTTCAGCAACGCCTACACCAACCGCACGGTGGGCACGTGGTCCGCCGATTGGGACATCGCCGATGTCGCGGACGTCAAGGTGGCCAACGACGACGTGAAGCGCTACACGGGCATGTCGTTCGCCGGCATCGAGTTCACGACCTCGCAGGTGGATGCCACGGCGATGACGACGATGCACATGGACCTGTGGACGCCCGACGCCACGGCGCTGCCCGCGCTGCTCAAGATCAAGCTGGTGGACTTCGGGGCCAACGGGGTATTCGGCGGTGACGACGTCGAGCACGAGATCTCAATCACGCGCACGACCACGCCGGGCTTCACCACCGGTGCCTGGATCTCGCTCGACATTCCGTTCTCGGCCTTCACCGGTCTCACCACGCGCAAGAATCTCGCGCAGCTCATCCTGTCCGGCACACTGACCACGCTGTACGTCGACAACGTCTACTTCTATCGGTCGAGTGGCGCTCCGACTGCGCCCACGACGGCCGCACCGACACCGACATACACGGCGGCGAACGCCATTGCGCTGTTCTCCAACGCGTACACCAGCAACGGCGCGGACACGTGGTCGGCCGATTGGGATCAGGCGGACGTGGCGGACATCAAGATCGGAAACGATGATGTGAAGCGGTACAGCAACGTCGTGTTTGCCGGCATCGAGTTCATCTCGAAGCAGATCAACGCGAGCACGATGACGCACTTCTCGATGGATATCTGGACGCCGGACGCGACAGCCGCACCGGCCGTCTTCAAGGTGAAACTGGTGAATTTCGGGGCGAACGGCACGTTCGGCGGCGGTGACGACTCCGAGCACGAAGTCACGCTCACGGCCTCCACCACGCCAGCGCTTGTGACGGGGAGTTGGGTCAGGCTGGACATCCCGTTTACGGCGTTCCCGGGTCTGACGGCGCGCGGCAACCTCGCGCAGCTGATCTTCTCCGGCGATCTGAAAACCGTGTACGTGGACAACGTGTTGGTACACAAGTAGCGCTATCTTCGGGGCTGCCCGCTCGAGCCCTACGGAGAGATTGATGACCGACACCATCCGCTGCGAGGTCGGCGCCCCAGGCGCCGACCCGTCCCGCCCCCGCCCGCTCGCCACCACGATCCTGCGATTGATCTGGGACGAGGAGCATATTTCACGCGCCGACATCGCCCGGCGGTTGGAGGTGTCGCGCTCCACCGTCTCGGAGATCGTCGATGCGCTGTTGCCCACGCGCCTCGTGGCCGAGGCGGGCGTGGGTGCATCGAGCGGTGGGCGTCGGCCGATCGTACTCAAGTTCCAGTACGACGCGTTTTCGTTGTTGGGTGTCGACGTGGGTGCCTCGCATGTGTCGGTGGTGCTGACCGACCTGCGTGGTCGCGTGCGTGCGTGGCAGCATCAGGAGTTCCCGGTGCATGGTGATGCCGAGGGAACGCGGCAACTGATCGCGAAGCTCTGTGACGCCTGCCTGGGCATGATCGACGTCGACGCCGCGCCATTGCTGGGAATCGGCGTCGCGCTGCCGAGTCCGATGGACCCGCGTCATCCGGAGCGCGTCTCGCGGCTGGCCATGGTGAACTGGGATGGCCGACACGGGCTCGAGGTTCTGAGCCAGCAATACGACGTACCGGTACTGCTGGACAACGACGCGAATCTTGGCGCTCTCGCAGAGCACTGGTGGGGAGCGGCCCGAGGGCTTTCGGATTTTACGTTCATCAAGATCGCGACCGGTATCGGCGCGGGGCATTTCATAGGCGGACGGATCTTTCGAGGCGCCGGGGGCGTGGCCGGTGAGATCGGCCACGTCACGATCGACGTGCATGGTCATCCCTGCATTTGCGGGAACCGCGGCTGTCTCACGACGTACGTCGGGTCGCAGGAACTGGTAAAACGCGCGAAGGAGTTGGCCCCAGAGTATCCCTCGAGTGACTTCGCCGCCGGCGAAATCACAACCGGTTCGCTGGAAGCTGCAGCCAAGGGGGGTGATCCGCTCGCGTCGCGCGTGGTGCACGAAGCAGCAGAACACATCGGCGCGGTGATTGCCGGTATGCTGAATCTGCTCAACCCTGCCGCCGTGATCCTTGGCGGCGGATTGCCGAAGCTGCGCGAGCAGGTGCTCGTGCCTATTCGCGAAACGGTGTTGCGGCGGACGTTCGTGAGTGCCGTCGCCTCATCGGAAATTCACGTCAGCACACTCGGAGATCGCGCCATCGCCATCGGCGCCGCGACACTCGTGCTCGACGCGGTCTTGCAGGACCCCAAGTCTCTTCTTCCCACCCAGGCTTCGTCGCCTTAACCCCGCCTGCCATGCGTCGTGTCATTGCCGCTGCCCTCCTCTGCTCTGCCGTCGGATGTTCGTCCTCCACCGAAGCGCCTGCTCGCACGTTGGTGTGGGAGGACGACTTCAGCGGGCCGGCGGGACAAGTGGCCAATGCGGCCAACTGGAAGTTCGACGTGGGCGAAGACTGGGGAAATGCGCAGCTCGAGTACGACACCGATCGTGCGTCGAACGCGTCACTCGACGGCACTGGCAATCTGGTGATCACGGCGCGGCGCGAGAACTATCGCGGCCGTCAGTACACATCGGCGCGACTGATCACGCTCGGCAAGCAGTCGTTCAAGTATGGCCGTATCGAAGGGCGCATGAAGCTGCCTCGCGGGCGCGGCATGTGGCCCGCGTTCTGGATGCTCGGCACCGACTTTCCGACGGTGGGTTGGCCGCAGACCGGCGAGATCGACATCATGGAGTATCGCGGTCAAGAGCCGAGTACGGTGGTCGGCACGCTGCACGGCCCGGGCTACTCCGGCGGCGCGGCGCGGACGAAAGCGAAGACGCTCACGCTGGCACGCCTCGACAATGACTTCCACGTGTACGCCGTGGAATGGTCACCCGAGAAGATCGAGCACTTCATCGATGGCGAGAAATACTTCACCTCGACGCCGGCCGATGTGAAGGGTCCGTGGGTATTCGAAAAGCCGTTCTTCATCATCCTGAACGTGGCCGTGGGTGGCAACTTCGTGGGCGCACCCGATGCGATCACGACGTTTCCGCAGGCGATGGTGGTGGACTGGGTGCGCGTGTATGAGGTGGCCAAGTGAGCGATACGCTCACGCTACGCGGTTTGGCACGCGCGGCGGTGTCCGCGTGGCACACGCGATTGGGAACGAAGGGCGGCATCGCCGTCGCCAACACCACGCTCCCTCAGGACCGCATCGCGTTTTCACGCAAGATCGCCTACGGCCTCGGCGCCTTCGTGAACAATCTGCTGGCGGCTGCGATCGGCGGCATGATGATCATTCTGAATCTCGGATTCGGCATGAACCCGGCCCTGGTCGGCATCGCGGGCGCGATTCCACGGGCGACCGACGCGTTGATCGATCCGCTGATGGGGTTCATCTCGGACCAGACGCGGTCTCGCTGGGGACGACGGCGCCCGTACATCTTCGTCGGCGCGATCCTGTCAGGCATCTCGTACGCCGTGCTCTGGGCCATGCCGATCGGCAAGACCGAGTCGTTCTACTTCTGGTACTTCGTGATCGGTTCGAACCTGTTCTACGTAGCCTACACGATCTTTGCGGCGCCGTGGGTCGCGTTGGGCTATGAGCTCACGCCTGACTATCACGAGCGGACACGTCTCATGGGCGTGCAGAACTTCATCGGACAGATCGCCTATCTCGTGTCGCCGTGGTTCTTGTGGATCATGACCCACAAGCCGTGGTTCTCGACGCCGACTGAAGGTGCGCGCTCGCTCGCACTGACCATCGGCATCGTCGCGGCGTGTGTCGGCATCCTGCCGGCGATTTTCCTGCGGGAGCGATTCGTTCATGAGCCGGAGACGGAGGCCTCGACGGCAGCACGCGAGGCACGCACGAGTCTCTGGCAGTCCACGAAACACCACACGATCGAGTTCCTTGCCGGCTGCAAGTCGACCTTGCAGTCGCGGCCGTTTCTGAAGCTGTGCATCGCGACGTTTCTGGTGTTCAACGGCTTCATCATGATCTCGTCGTTTCAATCGTACGTGATCATCTACTATGTGTTCGGTGGCAATCAGGAGCGCGGTGCCGAGTACGCCGGCTATGCGGGTACGCTCGGAGCGGTCTCGACCTTCGCCGTGATTTTCTTCATCACGTGGCTGGCCACAAAGATTGGCAAAAAGCGAGCGTTCTATGTGTCGACCGGGCTCTCGATGGTTGGCTATGCCGTGAAGTGGTTTTGCTACGATCCCAGCCGTCCGTGGTTGGTCATGCTACCGGCGCCGCTGATGGCATTCGGTCTTGGCGGACTGTTCACGCTCATGGGATCCATGATCGCCGATGTCGTCGACTGCGACGAGCTGGAGACGCGGCAGCGCCGCGAGGGAATGTTCGGCTCGATCTACTGGTGGGTGGTGAAGGTCGGCATGGCGGCCGCGCTCGCCGGTGGTGGCTTCCTCGTGAACTGGACCGGGTTCGACGTCGCGTTGGCCGGTGCGCAGACACCGCGCACGCTCGTGCTACTGCGGCTCTGCGACGTGCTTGTGCCGTTCATCGCATCGGGTATCGCGATCTGGGCGATCTCCGGCTATCCGATCACCGAGGAGAAGGCCCAAGACGTGCGCCAGGAACTCGAGCGGCGCCGTGGGCTGGCCAATCAGCCCGTCGTGATTCCGTAGCCTCGGGCGAAACGCGGCGCCTCGTCTTTGTACGACGGCGCCGCACTCTGCGGCCAGGCGAAGGACAAGGTGCCGTGAAACGGGTAGTCGCCGAGCAGGACGTCGGCGACACCCTGCCCTTCGGAGCCGGGCAGCCATGCCGCGACGAACGCCTGCGAGGCGTCGAGTTCCGCGTTCACCACAAGCGGACGTCCGCCCACGAACACCGTGACGACCGGAATGCCCTTAGCCGCGATCGCGGTGATGAGTGCGAGATCTTCCGGGTGGAGCTGCGCGAGTTCGATCGTCTTGCCGTAGGGGGCAAGGTTGTGAGGCTTCGCCGGGTTGTGCGAACCCTTCTCGACGCGTCCGCCCAAACGTAGGTCGCCCATCCCTTCGGCGTACGGCTTTTCGCCGATCACTACGATGGCCACGTCATGCAGCGCGGGGTCGGCCGACGTTCCGTGTTCATCGAGCGCGGCCATCGGCGCGAGGGCCTGAATGCCTTCCCAGATCGACGTGCCACCCACGATCGCCTCATTCGTGGTCTCGCCTTGCCACGCTACCGTGAAGCCGCCGCACTGGTGCCCGCGATTGTGTGCGCTCTTGCCGGCCACGAGGATGCGCGCCGCGCGCGACAGCGGCAGCAGCGCGTCCTCGTTCTTGAGCAACACCAGCGACTTTCGCACCGCCTCTCGGGCAATCTCGCGGTGAGCGGCGCTGCCAAAGCTGTCGCTGTTTGACCACGAGCGATCGGCCGGCCGTGGCTTCTCGAAGAGGCCGAAGCGGAGCTTCACGCTCAAAATGCGGCGCACCGCATCATCGATGCGCGACATCGGCACAATGCCCGCTTCGACCTGTTGCTGGAGCAGTTCAAGGCAGCGCTTCCATTCGAGCGACACCATGAACACGTCCATGCCGGCATTCACCGCCATGCCGATCGCGGTGCCGTAGTCTTCGTGCAGGTAGTCGACGCCGTCCCAATCGGACACGACGAGTCCATCGAAGCCAAGGCGGCCCTTGAGCACATCGGTGAGCAGATAGCGATGCCCGTGACACTTGTCGCCGTTCCAGCTGTTGAACGACGCCATCACGGTGAGCAGACCCGCCTCGAGCGCCGGATAGTACGGCGACATGTGCGTACGCTCGAGCTCCTCCTCGGAGATCGCCGTGTCACCCTGATCATTGCCGGCGGTCGTACCACCGTCGCCGACCCAATGCTTGGCGCAGGCGATCACGCCGTCGGTGCCAAGGTCGTGCTGCACACCACGGACGTACCCGGCGGCGTACGATGCGACGACTGCGGGATCCTCCGAAAAGCTTTCGTAGGTGCGGCCCCAGTGGATGTTCTGCGCCACGGCTAGCGTGGGGGCAAACGTCCAGTCGACGCCGGTGGCCAGGACTTCCTTCGCCATCACGCGTGCCGTGCGCTCAACCAGCTCGGGATCACGCGCGCAACCGAGGCCGATGTTGTGCGGGAAGACCGTGGCGCCGAGCACGTTGGCGTGACCATGTACTGCATCCACCGCATACAGCAGCGGAATAGGTAAGCGGCCGTTCGCTTCGGACATCGAAGCGGTCCAGTACGCGTCGTTCATGGCGACCCAATCGCCTACGGCGTTCGCGCCCGGAGCGGAGCCACCGCCGCTGAGCACGGAGCCCAAGTGGAAGTCGCGAACGTCGTCAGGCGTGGTGGCCATCCGCTCGGACATGATCATCTGTCCGAGCTTCTGAGCGAGGCTCATGCGGGCCAGCAGCGACTCAGCGCGCTCGGCCACGATCTCGTGTCGCGTCATGGTGGTCATGAGAGGGGTAAGGAGAACAGGATCAGGAACGGACGGAGAATTCTACGGAGGTCGTGGTGCCAGCGTTCGGAGCGATCCATGCATGAAAACGTCCGGGCTCGACGGCGCGCTGGAGATCGCAGCCGTGAAAGGCGAGCTGTGCGACCGGCAACGAGAAGCGCACGGTTCGGCGCTCTCCTGCGGCGAGGTGCACGCGCTGGAAGCCCTTGAGCTCTTTCACGGGGCGCGTGGCACTGCCGACGAGATCGCGCACATACAACTGCACGACCTCGTCGGCGGCGCGGGCGCCGCGATTCGTGAGCGTGGCACTGATCTCGACGGTGCCATCGAGCGACACCTCGGCGAGGCGCAGAGACGGCGCCTCGTACTCGACATAGGTATACGTGAGTCCGAAGCCGAACGGATACAGGGGCGACGGATCGACATCGAGATGGAAGGAGGTGTTGCCAACCGACAGCTGCGGGGCGCGCGGATGGATGTCATGCATCGACACGACCGTCTCGGGTGTGGCCGGCTTTCCCGTATTCTTGTGCGCGTAGTAGATCGGGATCTGACCCGTCGCGCGCGGCAGCGTGACTGGTAGGCGAGCCGACGGCGACGCGGCACCAAAGAGCAGATCCACGATGGCGGCCCCACCCATCGAACCCGGATGCCAAGCGTACAGCAGCGCGTGCACCCGATGCGCCACGCGCTCGAGCGCCAGCGCGCGACCGGCCATGACCACGAGCACGACGGGCGTTCCTGTGGCCACAATGGCCTCTACCAGCGCTTCCTGGGCTCCGGGAAGGGCGATGTCAGCCCGACAGTGTGCTTCGCCCGAGAGGATCGATTCTTCGCCGAGCACGAGCAGCGCGACGTCGGCGTTGGCCGCGGCGCGCACGGCGTCGTCGAAGCCACTCGTGTCCTGACTTCGCGTGTTGGGGACACCCTGCGCGACCTCGATCTGCACGGAGTCGGGCAGCGCCTCCCGCAGCGCGCCGAGCACCGTGCGGCTGTGCTGGGCGTCGCCGTCGAAGATCCAGGTGCCGAGCTGCTCGTATGGGTCATCGGCGAGCGGTCCGATTACGGCGAGACGAGTGAGTGCGCCGGCGGCGAGCGGCAGCAGATACTCGCCGTCGTGCATGGAATTGCGGAGCAGGACGATGCTTTCCTGCGCCACTTCGCGCGCCGCCTGTAAATGCTCGACGTTCCCGGCGACCGGGAATGTGCTCGGGTCGGTCATCGCGCGCTCGAAGAGACCGAGCCGCAGCTTCATGCGCAGCACGTTGGCCACCATCGCATCGAGCCGCTCGACGGGCACGAGTCCATCGCGTACCAGATCGGCGAGATGGTCGGCGTAGGTCGTGCTGGCCATCTCCATGTCGACGCCGGCGATAGCCGCTTCCTGCGCCGAGCCGCGATCGTCGGCAGTCAGGCCATGGATGGCGAGCTGGCGAATCGAGTCCCAGTCGCTGACGACGAGGCCATCGAAGCCCCATTGCTCTCGCAGAATACCGGTGAGCAACGGTCCATTCGCGCTGGCCGGAATGCCGTCGATGTCGCTGAAGGACGTCATGATCGACGCCACGCCCGCCTGCACGGCCGCCTCGAACGGGGGCAAGTGCACATCGCGCAGCTCGCGCGGCGCGATGTTCGTGGTGTTGTAGTCTCGGCCACTCTCGCTGGCGCCATAGCCGACGAAGTGCTTGGCGCACGCGGCGATGGCGTCCGGTGCGGTAAGGTCGGCACCCTGATAGCCGCGCACCGATGCCGCCGCGAGCACGCCGGTGAGATAGGGATCTTCGCCGAACCCTTCCGCGACGCGCCCCCAACGCGGATCGCGACCGATGTCGATCATCGGCGCGAACGTCCAATTCACGCCACAGGCCGCCGCTTCCGTGGCGGCCACGCGCGCACCGCGCTCGACGGCGTCGGGATTCCAGCTGGACGCCTGCCCCAGCGGAATGGGAAACACGGTGGCGAAGCCATGGATCACATCGCGTCCGATCAGCAAGGGGATGCCGTGGCGCGATTCGCGCACCGCGATGTGCTGCAGTGCGTTCACCGTATCGACGTGTACCTCGTTGATGACCGACCCGACGCGCCCATCACGAATGGCCTGCGCGAGGTCGTCCGACACCTGCCCGCCACCGCCCTGCACCTGCTGCAGCTGTCCGATCTTTTCTTCGATGGACAGCTGCGCGAGCAGATCGCGGATGCGTGCTTCGACGGACAGCGGTGTGGACACCAGTTCTGACACCCGCCGGCGCTACCAGGCCACGGTGAGATAGGTCCGGATTTCCCACTCCGAGCCGTTCTTCGCCGGTGCGGTGGGATCGCAGGTGGGAACGCCGGTGGTCAGATCGGGCACCCGCTCCGGGCAGAAGCGCGGCGAGTACTTGTCGAGGGCGCGCCAGGTACCGCGCACGCCAAACTTCGTTTCCGGCAAGTCCCACCACTGCGGCGTGCCGATGGAGTACGACACGTCGGTGAGCAACTGCTTCGGGAACGTCAGGTTGAAGTCACGATGGTAGTCGAACGGACCCCAGTCGTTGAGCTTCGCAGCGGCCATCACCTTCACGTGCTGCTTGACCATGCGCACATCCACACCGGAGCGATGCAGCAAGCGCGGATCGTTGCCGTTCGGCTCGGCGGTACCGGTGTAGAGGTTGGCGATCAGGCGGACGTCGTTCGCCACCTTGGACACGATGCGCGAGCGCACTTCGTAGAGGGTGCGCGCCGGCGTTGCGCCGGGGAACGGAAACGTGGTGCGGCCGTCGCCGAGGATACCGATCGCGGCGTCCATCGTGGTGGGCAGGCGACGGTACACGTAGCCCACATTCGCGGCGAAGCGCGCGTCTTCCCGCATGTCGCTGTCCCACGCGTACATCCACGTGGCTGGCGTCGGGTCGAACGTGAGCAGCAGTTCGGCGCCGTACGTTTCGCGATTGGCGCGTACGGCAAACGGATCATCGACCACATTGCGCGGACGCCCGGGCGCCGGCGTGTCGAACGGCACGGGACCGACGATCGGCTTCTGATACAGGAAGTTCGGGGCGATTTCGAATGCGCCGAAGCGCGCCGAGAGACCGGAGATCGTGTTCCACTGATTGTTGAGCCCTGTGTCCTTGAGGCTCCAGCCAGTGAACGTCTGCACCGAGGTCGGACCGCCGTCTGCCACGAGACCCATGATGGCGCCCTGGGCGTACCAGTTATAGCGGCCCTTCGAGTACGTCATGCGCGCCTTGCCACCGAAGGCGTCGCTGTCCTTGATCTTGTCCTGAAGCACACGCGTCGTGCCACCAGAGTAGTCGACGATCTGAAACGGCACGCCGACGCGCGTGGCACCGGCCCAGATACCACCGGCTTCCACACCGAAACCGGCGATGGTGTCGGCGAGATGCAGCGTGGCGCGGCGCGTTTGGGGAATCGGGATGGCGAACGAGCTATTGCTGGCCGACGCATTCAGCTTCGCGACGTCTTCCTGGTACATCGCCGTGATGTACGTCTCGCCGACCTTACGGCCGTATTTCGCGATCGCCGTGGGATTGGCACCCCACCAGAGCTCGGGACCGAAAGCGAGCTTCAGGCCGGCCAGCTTGCGCTTGCCCGTGAACTCGACACCCGCGGGCGCGTTGCCGTTGTAGATGTCGATGTTCTTACCGTAGTTCGCTTCGCGATAGAGGCCGAAGAAGTCGCCTTCGTAACCCCAGTGGTAGTGGCCCGTGCGATAGAATCCGTCCAACCGGAAGTTACGATCATCCCATGACACGCTGGCGCGATACACGGCAAGTCGATCGATGCCGTTCAGGCGAAGTGGTGTACCATCGGTGAGCACATTGCGCGGGCGGCCACGATTCTCGTAGAAAATCTGGTCGATCGGATTGCCGGGGACATTGCCGAGCACATTGAGCGACAACGTGGCCGAGAAGGATTCGCTGGGGCGCGCGGTGATGTCGGCGTAGAACGACTCCATGCGATCGAAGCCCTGGAACGACGGATACACCGTGGAGGCCGCGTCGGCCACCTTGGGCGTGCTGATCTTGGAGCCGCCGGTGTTGAACGTCTGCAGTTCCATGCGCAGGCCGCTCACCGTGACGCGGCTGGTGCCCTCACCGGTGAGCGCGGCGCGATCGGCGCGGGCGCGAAGCTCCACATCGGCCGCACTGATGGCGGCAAAGTGCGACGCGATCTTGGCCGTGCTACTGGAGGTCGCGTACGGGTCGAGCTGATAGGCCTGCTGCAGCGCGTAGAAGGCCGCGCGCGGATAGAGCGGGAACTGTCCCTTGGAGTCAGCCGGGCCCTTGGCGACGATGCCCCACCACTCTTCGTTCATGTTGTTCTCGCCCTTCGCGTAGTCATCACCGTAGGCGGCGTTGGACCACGAGGCGTTGGTGTCGTGCTCGTTGAGGCGGAGCTCCTGGCCGAACTTCCACCAGCCGTCAGTCCACTGGAAGGTGAAGCCACCGATGGCATTGCCGGCGCGTCCGTGTCCAGCCGTCTGCTCGTAGATCTCCTGCCACTGCGCCAAGAGGTACTTGGCCTGCGAGAGCTGATCTTCGCGCATGTCGCGCGCGTTCCACGCGTCTGCGCCGAACTCGGTGAGCATGACGGGAATGCCCATCGATGCTTTCACGCGATCGAACAGATCACGGAATGACGCACCGCGGTACACGTTGGTGCCGAAGACATCGAGGCCCTTGGCTTCCTTGGCGATGATGTCGAGGTACTGCAGATCGCCGTTGGCGAAGGCGACGGGGCGCGAGGCATCCTTGGCCTTGATGGCGCGCGTGACTTCGCCGACGAGCGAATACAGGTAGGTGGCCTTCGCCGCGTCGCGCTCACCGGCGGGGAGATTCTCGGTAGCGGCGGACTTCCAGGAGAGTCCGTAGTTGTTCTCGTTGCCGAGCAGCCACATGAGGACGCCGGGTGTGCCGCGGAATTCCTCGACGATGGCGAGCACTTCGTTGGTGAGCGCGCGGCGCACCTTTGGATCGGAGTAGACTGTCTGCGCCTGAAAGACGCCGTTGATGGTGGTGCCGTACCGGCCGAGCGCGTGATTGAGCACCGTGTAGATGCCGTGCTGCTCGTAGATGTACTTGACCCATCGCGGCGGCACGCCGTTGTACTGCCGGATGACATTCACGCCCATGACCTTGAGCAACCCCATCTCGCGATCGAGGGCCGTCTTGATGACGTCGTCCGGCTGTGCCCAGAGGCTGTAGGAGTAGTTGGTGCCGATGGGGAAGTAGTCCCAGTTCACGCCGCGCAGCAGCATGTCGGTGCCATTCACCTGGATGCGCGAGCCGGCGGCATCGTTGCGGACTTCGATGCGCGGCATCTGGGCGCGGGCGGTTGCGGGCGCGACCACCGCAACGAGCAGGGTAGCGAGCACGGACAAGCGACGGACCCGCGCGGAGCGGGCAGCCAGCTTCGGCATTAGGCGCATGGAGGGGCCTCTTCCACCGGGCGGTGGTCGGGAGAGCGGTGCGGTCGGCGACGGAGGAGGGAACATCTTTGTTCGCCGACACAACAAAGTGCAGCCGGCGGTGGCGGCTGTCAAGCGTTTTGTGGTGGGGGGGCGCGTTCAAGGGGTCAGAGTCGTTGAACGGCGTTCAACGACTCTGACCCCTTGAACGCCTTGAAAGACCCCTTGAGACCGCGCTAGAGGATGTACTTCCGCAAATCCTCATCCTCACTGATCGACTTCAGCCGCTCCCGCACCATCGCCGCGTCCACCACCACGGCGTCCTTCCCGCGGTCCGGCAGGTCGAACAGCACGTCTTCCAGCAGTGTCGTCATCACGGTGTGCAACCGGCGCGCGCCGATGTTCTCCATGCGCTCGTTCACCCGTGTGGCCACCCGCGCCAGCTCGGCGATGCCGTCGTCCTTGAATTCCAGCGACGCGCCGTCGGCTTCGACCAGGGCCGCATACTGCTTGGTGAGCGCGTTCTCGGGCTCCGTCATGATGCGCACGAAGTCCTGTTCGGTGAGCGGCTTGAGCTCCACGCGAATCGGGAAGCGGCCCTGCAGTTCCGGAATGAGATCGCTGGGCTTCGACACGTGAAAGGCGCCGGCGGCGATGAACAGGATGTGATCAGTCTTCACCATCCCGTACTTCGTCTGCACGTTCGACCCTTCCACGATCGGCAACAGATCGCGCTGCACGCCTTCGCGTGACACGTCGGGACCACCACCCTGCCCCCGCTCGCCTGCGATCTTGTCAATTTCGTCAAGAAAGATGATCCCCATCGCTTCGGTGCGTTCGAGCGCATCGTCGGTGATGTCATCGAGGTCGATCAGCTTCTCGAGTTCTTCATCTAGCAGAATGCGCCGCGCCTCGCTCACCTTCACCGTGCGGCGCTTCTTCTTCTTCGGCATCATGTCGCGGAACCACTCCGCCATGCTCTCCATGCCCTCGTTGCCGCCCGGGGTCGCCATGCCGGGCATGCCCGGACCCGACTGCGTAACCTCGAGTTCGACCTCACGGCCGTCGAGCTGACCGTCCAGCAGCAGCAGACGCAGTTTGTCGCGCGTGCGCTTGTGGCGCTCCAGGGCCGCATCGTGCTCGGCCTTCACCTCCGGCGCATCACCGGTGGCGACCGGCGGCACCGGCAGCAGCAAGTCGAGCAGGCGATCGTCGACCTTCTCGTTGGCGAGATCTTCGACTTCCGACTCACGCTCGGTGCGCACCATGTCGATCGCGCTTTCGATAAGGTCGCGCACCATCGACTCCACGTCACGCCCAACGTAGCCGACCTCGGTGAACTTCGAGGCCTCCACCTTGGCGAACGGCGCCCCCGACAGCTTGGCCAGACGCCGCGCGATCTCGGTCTTGCCCACGCCCGTAGGGCCGATGAGGATGATGTTGTTGGGCGAGATCTCCTCACGGATCGCTTCCGGAGCGCGTTGCCGACGCCAGCGATTGCGCAGCGCAATGGCCACCGATTTCTTGGCGTCGGCCTGGCCGACGATGTAGCGATCGAGCTCCGCCACGATCTGCCGAGGCGTGAGGTCGGCGAGCCGAGCGATCGCCTGTTGAGTGCGAGGAGAGGGCATGCCGAACGGTAACGATTCGTCTAGCTTTCGGGGATGTCTTTCCTGCTCAGTTTTGCGGGCGCGCTGCAGTTGACGGTTGCTTCATTTCCCGCCGCGCCCGCGCTCCAGCCGCCCCACGATTCCGCGGCGGCGGTGTACCACGCCATCAATGGCCAGACGGAAGTCCGCATGGGCCGCCCGAGCTCGGCGGTCGTCACGATCGACGGCCGTCTCGACGAGCCGGTATGGTCCACGGCGTCGTTGCTGACCGGTTTTTCGCTGTATAGCCCAACCGACGGACGTCCAGCACCGGACTCGACCGAAGTGCGGGTGTGGTACTCGCCGACGGCGATCTACTTCGGGGTGCGGGCCTACGAGCCGCACGGCATCGTGCGCGCGACGCTGGCCGACCGCGATCGGCTGACGGCCGACGACAACATCGAGATCCATCTCGATCCGTTTCAGGAGCGTCGTCGCGCGTTCGTATTCATCGTCAATCCGCTCGGCATCCAAGCGGACGGGACGAAGGCCGAAGGTGGGGGATTCATTCCCGGCTCGAACGTGATGCCTGGGCAGAACGACCTCAGCGCCGATTTCCTGTGGACGTCGCGCGGGCACGTGGAGGACTGGGGATACGAAGTCGAAATCCGCATTCCGTACACCAGCCTGCGTTTTCCCACGGGCGGTGTGCAGCGGTGGGGCGTGCAGTTCAGCCGCAAAGTGCAGCACAGCGGGTACGAAGAAACGTGGACGCCGGTGCAGCGCGGGGCGGCCTCGTTCATTTCGCAGGAAGGTTGGTTGGCGGGCATGACCGGTCTCACCCGTGGCATCGATGCCCAGATCAACCCCGAACTCACGAGCACCATCAGCGGTATCCCGTCGACCGATCCTTCAAACTTGAAGGATTGGCGTTACACGAGTAAGCCACGCGTAGGTGGTAACGTGCGCGTCGGACTCGGGAGCAACTTCGTGCTCAACGGCAGTATCCGCCCCGACTTCTCGCAGGTCGAAGCGGATGCGACGCAAGTGGCGGCCGACCCGCGCTTCGCGCTGTTCTATCCGGAACGTCGGCCATTCTTCGTGGAAGGCGCCGACCAATTCAACGTGCCGAACACGCTGGTGTACACGCGTCGCATCGTGCAACCGGATGCGGCCCTGAAGCTCACCGGCCGCTTAGGGCGCTCGAACATTGCGATGCTCTCGGCGCTCGATGCAGCGCCAACCACCGTTGGCGCGACCAGACCGCTGGTGGACATCGTGCGCATCACGCGCGACTTCCAACTGCAGTCACAGAGTGGGTTGGTGTACAGTGAGCGCGTGAGCGGGGGACGTGCCAACCGCGTGTTCGGCGCCGATGTGCGCCACGTGTTCGGTGGCAAGTACTACGCGCAGGCGCAAGCGGTGGGCAGTCTGACGCGCGCGGCCGGCGAACAGAAACGCGGCGGCCTGTGGGAAGCGGTAGTGGATCGCACCGGTCGTGGCTGGGGATTCCACTACAACGTGCTCGGCGTGACGCCGGAGTTCCGCACCGACAACGGTTTCGTGGCCCGCACGGGTTTTGTGAATGTGAGCACTGCCAACCGCGTGTCGATCTTCGGCAAGCAGGGGCAGCTGTTCGAGAAGCTGCAGATGTTCTCGCAGGTGAGCGGGCTGTGGCAGTATGGCGACTTCTTCAAAGCCAAGAGCCTGCTCGAGAGCAAGGCGAGCCTTGGCAACACGGTCACGCTGCGACGCGGATGGTCGCTGGGCTACACGCCGGCGCTGGCGACGTATGCGTTCGACCCGACGGTCTACGGTTCCTTGCGCGTGCTCGAGAACAACACCGCGGTGCCGTTCGCGCCGGCGCCGCGCATCACCACGTTCTCGCAGCAGGCGAGCGTGTCTACGCCGCAGTTCCGTCGCTTCGCGGCGTCGGCCAGTGTGCTGCGCTCGAGCGACGTGGACTTCAACGAGACGTCGCGCGTGAACCGCACGGCCTATACCGGCAGCGTGGACTGGCGACCGAACACACGCCTGCGCATGAACGCGACCTACGCCAGCAACGAGTTCGTGCGGCGCGTGGATGATGTGTCGACGTTCTCGACGCAGATTCCGCGTGTGAAGGCGGAGTATCAGGTGTCGCGGTGGGTGTTCGTTCGCCTGATCACGCAGTACGAAGCGAACCGTCGTGAGACGCTGCGCGATTGGCGCACCGGATCCCTGCTGTACACGCGACGGGCCGACGGCACACTCACGCCAACCGTGGCGACGCGCTCGAATCTGTTGCGCGCCGACTGGCTGTTCTCGTTCCGCCCCAGCCCGGGTACGGTGTTCTTCGCCGGCTACGGCAGCAGTCTCACGGAACCTGAAGCACTCGGGCTCAATCGACTGCGCCGCGTGAGCGACAGCTTCTTCCTGAAGGCCAGCTGGGTGAACCGCTTCATGTCGCGGTAAACACCCAACTAGGCCGTGGGTTCGAGCACCGTGATGTTGGTGTTCGTATAAATGCAGATCTCGCCGGCGATCGTCAGTGCTTTCTTCACGATCTCGGCCGGCGACAGCGCCGTTTCGCGCACCAGCGCGCGCGCGGCCGCTTGCGCGTAGGCACCGCCGGAACCGATGGCGAGAATACCGTCGTCAGGCTCGATGAGCTCCCCGTTGCCGCTCAGCATGAAGCCGTGATCGACGTCGGTCACGATGAGCATGGCCTCGAGGCGTCGCAGCACGCGATCGCTCCGCCATTCCTTGGCCAGCTCCACGGCGGCCTTGGGCAAGTTGCCGGGGAAGCGATCGAGCTTCTCTTCGAACTTCTCGAACAGCGTGATCGCGTCGGCGACGGAGCCGGCGAAGCCAGCGATCACACGGCCGCCCTTGAGCGGTCGAACCTTGACGGCCTGCGACTTCGCGATGGTATCCCCGACGGACACCTGCCCGTCGCCGCCGATGGCCACGCGTCCGTTGCGACGCACCGCCAGGATGGTGGTAGCTCGAATGATTGGGAGAGGCATATTTGAGGAATGTACCCCATCACCTACGACGACGTAGTGGCCGCCCGCACCCGGCTGCGCCCGTATCTGGACCCGTCCCCGGTCCGGCACTACCCGCCATTGGACGAGCTCGTCGGACACGGCATTCGCGTGCTCGTGAAGCATGAGAATCACCTGCCGACGGGCAGCTTCAAGGTGCGCAACGGCACCTCGTCGATCACCGCGCTGTCCGACGAGGACGCGGCCCGCGGGGTCATCGCGGCCACGACCGGCAACCACGGACTTGGGCTGGCTTGGTCGGGCGCGCAGCGTGGCGTGTCGGTGACCATCTGCGTGCCGCGCGGCAACAACCCCGAAAAGAGCGCGGCCATTCGCGGACTGGGCGCCACGTTGATCGAGGTGGGTGATCGCTACGACGAAACGGTGGCGGCCTGTCGCGAGATCGCGGAGCGCGAAGGGCAGACACTGGTGCACTCGACGAATCACCACGAGGTGATTTCGGGCGCTGCGACGATGACGGCGGAGTTTCTGGAACAGGCACCGGATCTCGACGCCATCATCATCGCGCTGGGCGGTGGCTCGCAAGCGGTGGGCGCGTCGGTGGTGCGCGATGTGCTCAAGCCCAGCCTCGAGGTGTACGCGGTGCAGAGCATCGGCGCGTCGGCGCAGCACGATGCCTGGCACGACGGCGTCCCGCGCTCCGGCGCACCGGTGCGCACATTCGCCGAAGGGATCGCCACGGGCTCGACCTACGAGCTTACGTTCCCCGCGCTGCGCCAAGGACTCGAGGAGTTCGTGGTGGTGAGTGAAGCGGCTATCGCGCAGAGTGTGCGCGACTTGTGGCGGATCACGCACAATCTGGCCGAAGGGTCGGGGGCGACAGGGCTGGCCGGCTTGCACCTGCTGGCGCCGAGGTTGGCCGGGCGCACCGTCGGCATCGTCATGTGCGGAGGCAATCTCGACGCGGCTCGCGCTGTGACTGTTTTGTCTGGTGGCACACCGGTTTGAGTTTTGAGTTGGTGGTGTGCTTGCGGATGGGTGATGGTCGTCGATGCACCTCCCTTTCGCCGCTTGCTGCGGGCGGGACGCGCGGGTTCGCCACGCGGGTGAGGAGCGGCCGCCCGCAGAGGCGGCTGCAGGGAGATGCACCGCCGACCTACCTGGGGCTGGGGGAGCACACGCACTCGGGGCTCGAGGGTAGCGTGCCTTCGGGGAGCTCGTGGCGCGCGAGCCACGTCGCGGTGATTGCTGTCGGGCTTTGCGGGGGCACGTCGTTCCCCGCGCTTACTCACCCCCGTAACCGCGCGCCGGAGCCTCTCTGGGGGGGCGGGTCTGAATGCAAACGACGCGGGCGTGATTTCCGGCCATCTGCGTGTAGCCGCTCGGCCCGTGGGGCTCCACGGCGGCTCTCTGCGAGGGCCGCACCGCCCTCGCGCGGCGTTCCCACGCTGCACCCCGCAGAAAAGCCGACGAGGAGTTCCCCACGGGCCGACGCGGCGTGCGCGTCCAGACCTGCCACCGCACGCACCACGAACAAAGCCGTAAGCACACCGCTACACATGCAAAACTCAGGCGCGCGGGTGCGCCTGCCTATAGACCTTTTTGAGGCGCTCGACGCTGGTGTGCGTGTAGATCTGCGTGGTGCTGATGCTGGCGTGACCGAGCAGTTCCTGCACGGCGCGCAAGTCCGCACCGCCGTCGACCAAATGCGTGGCGAAACTATGACGCAGTGAGTGCGTGCTGAGCCCTGCCCCTTCGTCGACAGCCGACAGCAGCTGTACGACGGCGTGCTGAATGGCGCGGGGGCTCATGCGCCCGCCGCGTTCACTCAGAAACACGGCACCACGCGCGGGCTTCTTGGTGCTGTCCTTGAGTTTCGCGAGCAGGGCGTCGCGCTTCACGAGGTAGTTGCGCAGTGCGCGCTGGGCGTGATCGCCGAGCGGTACGATGCGTTCCTTGCGGCCCTTGCCACGCACCTTCACCTGTTGTGCGACGAGATCGAGATCGCCGAGGTCGATGCCGCGCAGTTCGGAGAGCCGGAGGCCACTCGAGTAGAACAGTTCGAGCATCGCGACGTTGCGGACGTCGGTGAACTCGAGACTCTGCGCGCGGGTCGCCGCGTGTTCGAGTAACGTGTCAGCTTGCCGTTTGTCGAGATACGCCGGCAGTGTACGCGGCAAGCGCGGCGATTTCACGGCGCGCGCGGGGTTCACATCCACGCGCTCATCGCGGTGCATCCAGCGATAAAAGCTTCGCACCGCCGACAGCTGACGCGCCACCGAGCGTTTGGCGAGTCCACGGCGCGTGCAGTGCGCCATGAAGCCGCGGATGTCGGTGCGTCCGAGCTCGTTCCACCGCCAGCCATCGATGCCGTGCGTACTCGCCAGCCACGTGGAGAATTCGCGCAGGTCGCGCCGGTACGCGGAGACGGTGTTGGGCGACAGGTCGCGTTCCTTGGCGAGATGGACGAGAAACTCGTCGATCTCGGCGGGGAGGGCCGTTTCCGGCACCGCCAGTTCGGGAGGCGCGCCCTCGTCGTTCATCAGCGCATCACCCGCGGATAGCCGTCGGAATGATGCCCGCCTCGTCACGCCACGCTGCCATCGCCGTGAGCGCGCGCTCCGCGAACAGCTCGCGCTTCTTCGCCTTGTCCTTCAACAGCTTCGGCGCGACGCCTTCGAGGTCGTCGAGCAAACCGAAGTTCGCGTTCATCGGCTGGAAGTGCTTGGGGTCGGCCTCGCGCATGTAGCGATACAGCGCGCCCATCATGGTGGCGGGCGGCGGCACAACGGGCTCGTGTCCGTCGATCTGTCGAGCGAGGTTGATGCCGGCCAACAGACCGGTGGCGCTGCTTTCGGTGTACCCTTCGACGCCGGTGATCTGGCCGGCGAACATCAACTGCGGCGCGTCGCGCAGCGACAAGTGCGACGACAGCGCCGCAGGCGCGTTCACGTACGAGTTGCGGTGAATCGAACCGAAGCGCAAAAACTCCGCCTCGGCCAGGCCGGGAATCATGCGAAACACACGCGCCTGCTCGGGAATGCGCAGGCGCGTCTGAAAGCCGACCAGATTCCACATGCGCCCCCCGCGGTCTTCCATCCGCAACTGCATTACGGCATGCGGACGCGAGTTGGAGCGCGGGTCCTGCAAGCCGATCGGCTTCATCGGTCCGAAGCGGAGCGACTCACGCCCGCGCCGCGCCATCTCTTCGATGGGCATGCAGCCTTCGAAGTACGGCACCGAGTCGAACTCGTGCGCCGTGAACTGGTCGGCGGTGGTCAGCGCATCGATGAACGCTTCGTACTCGTCGCGTGTGAAGGCGCAGTTGAGATACGCGCCTTCCTCGCCCGCGCCGTCCATCGTTTCCTTGCCCCAGCGCGAGGCACGGAACGCGATGTTCTGATCGATCGACTCGAGCGATACGACAGGCGCAATCGCATCGTAGAACGCGAGCGATTCGACGCCAAGCCGCGCACGAATGGCATCGGCCAGCGCATCGGACGTGAGCGGGCCGGTGGCGATGATGCCGACGTCGGGGAGCGACGTGACTTCCTCGCGCGACACGCGAATGCGCGGATGCGCGTGGATACGGTCGTGCACGTGTTGCGAGAAGATCTCGCGATCGACCGTGAGCGCCGATCCACCGGGCACGCGCGACTGATCGGCGCAGTCAAGGATCAGTGAACCGAGCTGCCGCATCTCGGCCTTGAGCAGGCCATGCGCGTTGGTGGTCTCGGTGCTCTTGAACGTGTTCGAGCACACGAGCTCACCGAGCTTCTCGGTACGGTGCGCGGCGGTGCCGCGGACAGGGCGCATTTCATGCACCACGACAGAATGTCCGCGCTCGGCGAGCTGCCACGCGGCTTCGCTTCCGGCGAGTCCGCCGCCGATCACCTGCACTTCGTTGGATGCCATGCGTGAAGTCTAACGGGGCGCGCTTTCGTTGGGTTCGTGGCTGCTTTGCGCTTCGGTCGGCGTGGACGCTCGTGCGGCATCGGGGAGCACCCCTTCGCCGCTTGCTGCGCGTGCGGTCGGGCATTGGCGCAGGAAGGTAGGATCCCGGCGCCCACGCAGAGGCGGCGGCGGGGCGTCCCCGTGCCGAACGAGCTACACGGGGGGAGGTGAGCCAGCGCTCGCACGCGACACCGCGCAGGTCAGCGCGCGCCCGCCACACATGGCCCAGGCGGACGCGCGCGATCTGCGGCGGGCGGGAGGATGCGACCGGCCGAATGGCGGGACTCTTCGAGGTGGCAAGGGAGCGCGCGCACTTTGCGGCTACGACGGAGATTGGAGCGTTCGGCTGCGCCGTGGTACGCGTACGACGCAGCCCGGCGCGGCCCGTGGGTCCCCGCGGCGAATCTCTGCGGGGGTGACGCCGGCGCCGGAGCGCAGCGACAGGCGCACGGCCACCCCCGCAGAAAATTTCGCCAAGGGGATCCCACGGGCCGCGCCGGGCGTCTCGCGCACACCAGAAGCCCAAAGCCCAAAGCCCACAGCAAAACGGTCGCACCAGGCATGAAGCCCGTGCGACCGTTCCACGATCCATCCAACGCGAGCCGTATCAGGCCACTTCGGCCACCAATTCGGCTTCGTCCGGGCTCGGCACGTCCCATTCGTTCGCGCACTTGAGACACTTCCGGAACGCGCCGCGGGTCTTATTGCTCTTGGCCTCGGCCCCCACGTACCCGCACTCCGGGCACGTCTCGGCCACGGGCTTATCCCACACGACGAAATCGCAGTTCGGATAATTTTCGCAGCCGTAGAACGCCTTGCCGCGCTTCTTGCTGCGACGCTCGGCGATTTCCCCGCCGTCCTTGGGACACTTCACACCGGTGGGCATGGAGCGCGTACCGCGGCACTTCGGGAACTTGGAGCAGCCCAGGAAGTCTCCCGAGCGGCCGTGACGCACCACCATCGGCTCGCCGCACTCCTGACACATGTACTTCGTGAGCTCGGCCGGCTTCTTCTCACCCTTGATGGGGCGCGTGTACTTGCACGCCTTGGGGTGATTCTCACAGGCCACGAACGGTCCGAAGAACCCACCCTTGGCCACCAGCTTTCCGCCGCAGTCGGGACACTTCTCGGTGGCGAGCGCCGACAGATCGTAGGCTTCGCCGATAAGGACGTCGAGATCGTTGTCGTTGAGCGTGGCTTGGAACGGTGTCCAGAAATCGGTAAGCGCGCGCACCCAGCCCAATTCGCCGTCGGCGATCTTGTCCAGTTCTCCTTCCATCTGCGCCGTGAACTGCACGTTGAAGATGGCGGGGAACTTCTTGACCATCACCTTCTCCACCGTTTCGCCCAGCGGGGTGGGAAAGAAGCGGCGCTGCTCGAGCAACACATAGCGTCGTTCGGCCAGCACGGAGATGATCGACGCGTACGTGGACGGGCGACCGATACCGAGCCGTTCGAGCTCCTTGACCAGCGAGGCTTCGGAGAAGCGCGGCGGCGGTGCGGTGAAGTGCTGCGTCGGTGTGATCGCCTTGACCGGCACCGACTCGTTGAGCTCGAGGTACGGCAACGCCTGCTCGTCTTCGAGCGCCTTGCCGTCACCCTCTTCGCGCGCTTCGCGATAGAGCGTGAGGAAGCCGTCGAACTTGATGACCGAGCCCGTGGCGCGGAACAGGTACGTACGCCCCTGCGTCGGGATATCGAAGTCGACGGTCGTGGTATCGAAAACGGCCGGAGCCATCTGCGATGCCATGAAGCGCTTCCAGATCAGTTCATAGAGCTTGAACTGGTCGGCGGTGAGCTTCTTGGCGAGACGGTCATCGGGACGGCGCGTGGGGTCGGTGGGACGCACACCTTCGTGCGCGTCCTGCGCGTTCGCCTTGCCGCTCGGGTAGAGCTGCATGCCGGCCGCGAGGTACGAGTCCCCGTATTCCGCCTTGAGCCAATCGCGCGCCGAGCCGGCCGCGGTCTCGGAGACGCGCGACGAGTCGGTACGCATGTAGGTGATGAGACCGACCTGGCCCTCTTCGCCACCCACGTCGATGCCTTCGTACAGATCCTGCGCGAGGCGCATGGTGCGCTTGGAGCCGAAGCCCAGCTTCTTGGCGGCTTCCTGCTGCAGCGTGGACGTAGTGAACGGCGCGGCGGGATTCTTCCGCTTCTCGCGACGCTTGACTTCGGTGACCGTGAACTGCGTACGGCCCTTGAGGTCGGCGAGAATGCGCTCGGCCTCATCGCCCGTCGGGATCTCGGGCTTGCTGCCGTCGATCTGATGCAGCTTCGCGGTGAACGGCTGCGTGCCCTTCTGCAGGTCGGCCGCGATGCTCCAGTACTCGACCGGCGTGAACGCACGGATCTCGCGCTCGCGCTCCACGATGATGCGCAGCGCGACGGTCTGCACACGACCGGCCGACAGTCCCTTCTTTACGGTCTTCCAGAGCACTGGGCTGGCCTTGTAGCCCACGAGGCGATCGAGCACACGACGGGCCTGCTGGGCATCGACTTTCTTGTTGTCGATGTCCATCGGGTTCGCCATGGACTCCTTCACCTTGTCCTTCGTGATCTCGTGGAACATCACGCGGCGGATCGGCGCCGTGACGGCGTACCGGGGAGGCTGCGTGAAAAACTGCTCGACGTGCCACCCAATCGCCTCACCTTCGCGGTCAGGGTCGGTGGCGATGAAGATTTCGCGGGCGCCCTTCGCGACGCGTTTGAGTTCGGTGAGAATGTCTTCCTTGCCCTCGATGGTGACGTAGTCGGGGGCGAATCCATGCTCGATGTCGATGCCCAGCTTCTTGGCCGGCAGATCACGGACGTGACCCACGGTGGCCTTCACCGTGAAGCCCTTGCCGAGGTACTTGCCGATGGTCTTCGCCTTGGCGGGAGACTCGACGATGACCAGCGTCGTGCCGCCGGCGGGGGCGGGTTCGTCGTCGTCGGGTGCCGAGTCGTCGATCCGGGCGCGGCTGCGAGCCTTGGTGCTGGAGGCCTTCTTGGCGGCGGTCTTCGAGGCGGCCTTCTTTGCGACCGCTTTCGTCGTCGATCCGGCCGCCGTTTTGGCTGCCGACTTCCGAACAGGCGACGGCGCAGCGACCGGGCCTGCCGCCGTCGCTGTGGTCTTCTTCACCGTCTTCTTGGCAGCCTTTTTGGCCACCTTCTTGACGGCTTTCTTCGCCGCGGGCTTGGCTACGCTAGAAGCCGCCGCGGTCGTGCCCTTCTTGATTGGCATCAGATCAGTGTACCTGGGAGCGCTCGCCGTCCATGGCCCCGTCATCGAACCCCACGTCCTCCGCGATTCCACGGATGTCCGCGAGGTTGATGCGGCCGTCGATATGAACCAGCGCGCGCTCCACCAACTGCTCAAAATCGTTGAGATTCACCGCTCCGGAGCCACCCAACGTGACCAGGTAGCCCCAGGCTTCGGCGGTAAACCGTCCGCGCTCGTGCGGCCCCTGAACGCGGAGCGGCCCGTTGCGCGACATCACAGAACCACCCGAGCCGCGCGGTGGTGCAGTATCGCTATAAAGAAGTGAAAGAATCTCACCAATCTGTCGCCGGTCATATCCTTGCGACGAGAGATACGCCTCAACCTCCACAACATCCGTGTCGGCCGCGAATCGTTCGCGCAAATCATCGATGACAGGCGTCCACCGATCGTTCATCGCCTAACCTATCCCCAGAGTCCCGTCGTGGGCAAGCGCCACCACGGAATCAATAAGTCGTTGTGAATCAACAGCTTCCACGTTTACAGTCACGTCGGCCAAGGCGTACAGCCCAGATCGCCGGTCCCACAATGACTGCATGGCCATGGCCGGGTCCGCTTGAGCCAGCAGCGGCCGCACGATCCGGGACCGGGTGAGGCGTCGCAGCGCCTCCTTCGGGGAAATATGTAAATGAATGATACGCCCCGGAGGACGCAGGAGTGCCATGGCCCCGGGAATGGTCACCCAGCCGCCCCCCGGTGCCAGCACCATCGGCGGCGCCGCAGCCAGCTCCTGCGTGAGCGCAAATTCCAACCCTCGGAACACTGCCTCCCCGCGTTCGGCAAAGATACGCGACACCGAAATCCCTTCCCGTTTCTCGATTTCGGCGTCGAAATCCAGGAACGGACGCGACAGTCGTTTCGCGACCGCGCGCCCCACGGTGGACTTGCCTGATCCCGGCAGTCCAACGAGCACGAGGTGCCCGTCGATCTGAAGGCCGGCCGGTTGGGTCACCCCACCCGCTCGTCGAGGCGGGCCAGATAGGCGTCGACGTTCCGACGCAGCTCTCCCAGCGAATCGCCGCCGAACTTCTCCAAGAGCGCGTCGGCCAGCACGTACGCGGCCATCGCTTCGGCGATCACCCCCATGGCCGGTACCGCGGTGACGTCGCTTCGTTCCGCAACGGCCGAGGCCGCTTGTCCGGTGGCAACGTCAACCGTACCAAGCGGACGCATCAGCGTCGAGATGGGCTTCATCGCAACCCGGATGACCAGCTCCTCGCCGGTCGTCATGCCGCCCTCGGTGCCACCAGCGCGATTCGTCTTCCGACGCACATGACCCATCCGGGTGTTCCCCGGGGCAGCCTCGATCTCGTCGTGCACCTCGGCGCCGGTCCGGCGCGCCGTCTCAAAGCCGAGCCCGATTTCCACGCCCTTCACCGCCGGAATGGACAGCATCGCCTGCCCCAGCCGCCCATCGAGACGCCTATCCCACGACACATGCGATCCCAGGCCCACGGGCAAGCCGGTGACGACGACTTCGCAGATCCCACCCAGCGTGTTGCCCTCCTTCTTGGCGGCATCGATGCGCGTGATCATCTCCGCTTCGGCGGCGGGATCGAGCGTGCGCAGCGGCGAGGCATCGGACGCCGCGTTGATGTCGCCCGGCATCACCGCAGGACGGGCCGCATCGACCCCGCCAAGGTGCACGAGGTGCGAACCGACCTGGATCCCCAGTTCGCGCAGCAAAACGCGGCAGACCGCCCCTGACGCCACCCGCGCGGTCGTCTCGCGGGCCGAGGCGCGCTCGAGAATGTCGCGGGCGTCCGTGCGATCGTACTTGAGCAGTCCCGTGAGATCGGCGTGTCCCGGACGCACCCGGGTGACCTGACGTTTCCGGGGCCCGTCGGCATCGCCCTCGCGCGGGGCCGGGTCCATGATTTCGAGCCAGTTCTTCCAGTCGCTGTTGCGGATCAGCATCGAGATCGGGGATCCGAGCGTCTCGCCAGCGCGAACGCCCGACAGGAACTCGATGCGATCGGTTTCGATCTGCATGCGACGCCCGCGTCCGTACCCCTGCTGACGACGGGCGAGGTCGGTGTCGACATGGGCCGCCAGCAAGGGAACGCCAGCCGGCATGCCCTCGAGGATCGAAACGAGCGCCGGTCCATGTGATTCGCCGGCGGTGGTGAAGCGGAGCATGAGTGTGCGAGGCAGACGGATGGACGCCGGTGGCTCCGGGGCCCGTGTCACAACGTATGACGCGACACCGCGCGATGGCAGCGTTGTCGCACACGAACGTTTCATCATGCGGAGCCAACACGCAGCACGGCCCCGGAGCGAATGCCCCGGGGCCGTGCCGACTTCCCACTTCGATCAACCGTGTTTCGAGACGTTACTGGCAGGTCGTCGTGAAATTGTCAGGCAGTGCGACCACCGTCACGCCGCGGATCGTCGCGCCGACCAGCACCAGCTGGCCATTCGGACGCGTCGTGGCGCGCACCGGACCGATGATCGGGTCGCGGATCGGGATCGACGCGATCTTTCGGTAGCAATACGTGTCGAACACGTCGATGACCGGCTCGCTCGAGGCGATGAACGCGAGACGCGTGCGGAGCGTGGAGTTGGCACCCGTGTTCAGCGGGTGAAAGTCCAGCCCACCACCGCTCGGCCGTGACTGCAGGATACCCTGCAGACGGAGCGTCTTGTCGAACAGATAGGTCGAGTCGCCCTTCACCGCATTCAGTTCGCCGTCGAAGTTGACGCCGACGCCCTGCACGCGGGAGAAGGTGTTGGCCACGAAGTCGCTCACGTCGATCGGACGGGAGATGCCCTTGTCGATCACGGGCACCGGCGGCGTCGAGTCGAAGCCCAGCGTGGCGTCGTACGTCATGGCGCGACTGCCGAGTACCGATCCACCTTCACCGAACACCGCGCGCCGGAAGTTGCCCGAGCCGCGCACGAACGTGGTGTCGCGGAAGGCCAACCGATCGAGTCGGATTACGATGGAGTAGTCGAAGAAACCACCGTTGCCGTTCGGGACGCGCTGCTTGTACGGAACCAGCAGCGAGTCCTTGCCGAAGCCGCCGGCAGCGAAGCGCTCCACTTCCAGCGTGTCGGAGCGGCCGACGGACTGACCGATCGCCTGCTCGAAGAAGAAGTGCGACGTGCGCTGCGTGAGGTTCTCCCATCGAAGCGTACCCTGATTCGGGAACGGAACCGACTGGCCGGGCGTGGGCGTGGTGGAGTACACCGCAATGATGTCCTGACACGGTGCGCCGGGCGTGTTGGCGCCGTTGCAGGTCGCCGCAATGTACTGCGGACGATCGCTGAAGTCGTAGACGGTGCGCTGCGTCATTGGCGCATCGGTGGCTTCTGAACGCACGGTCGTGATGCTGTACGCCACGATGTTCGGCAGCGCGTAACGGAACACTTCGCGTCCCGTCGTGCCGGTCTTCAGGTCGACGTAGCTGATATTCGTACCGCCAGAGTTCGCGACGAGCAGCGTGTCGGCCATGACGCCGTCACGATTGCGCGGCCAGGGCGCGATGCCCCACGGACGCGAGCCTACGGCGATCGGCGTGCGGAACGTCGAGTCGGCCAGGTTGTAGACCTCGAGCCAATTGCGCTCGATGTTTGAGAGATAGATCCGATCGGTGCGCGGGAAGTAGAAGGCGTCGGCCACCTGTCCACCGGTGGGCAACGGACTGGTGTAGCCGGCGACGACGGCCACCGTATCGAGGCGCAGCGCACCCGACGTGAAGCGTGCCACGTCGCGACGTCCGTTCGCGTTCCGGGCAAAGCCCGTGACGGTGACGAGCGTCGGGAACACCGTGACCGGTACCCGGGAGCGGAAGGTACGCACCAGTGTCGAGAAGCCGCCGGTCGACGTCACGGAGTCGGCGACGATGAGTTGGCCGGTGAGACCGCGCACTTCGTAACCCAGCACCGAGATACCCACGGGGTCGGTCGCTTCGACAAAGATGGTGTCCTGCACCTCGAGTCGCGCGGCGACGCCCGTGCGGACAATCGGCACCGTCGTCGCATTCGCCGGGCTCTGTACCGCATACTGCACGGCGGTGCCCAGCACGCGCTGGTTGAGCGAGTCGGTCACGAACGGCGTGACGGTGATGAGCTGCCCCTTCACCGTATCCGGCACGACGAGCGTATCGAGCACCGCCACCGAGTCCCTGAGCGGATTGCCGAAGGACGCTGAGTCCTTCACGTTGTACGCGCCGGTGATCTCGTAGCCCAGCGTGCGCACTTTGTAGCGGGCCTTGCCGGAGAACGAAATCACGAGCGACTTGCCGCTCACGACCGGTGATCCGGTGACTGGGCTGGTCACGACCGCCTGCGGCGGCTCGAGATTGCCGACGGTGAGGGCTACGCGAGAGGTATCCGACACGTTACCAGCGCCGTCGATGGCGACCGCACGAGCATTCACGGTGGCGCCGAGCGGCGCGTTGTTGGGCACCCGGATGTTCACGTTCACCGTGAGCGACGTCACCGCGCTCGTCATGACTGTGTCATACGTAGCGCTGATACCACCCGCCAACAGCACGCGGACGCGCTTGAGACCGATGTTGTCCGTAGCGTTCACCGTCATGGACAGCATCGTGTCGGCAACGGTGTTCCCCTTCGCCACTTGGACACGCGGGACGATCGTGTCCCGGAATGGCGGATCGATCACTTCGTCACCGCTGCACGCGCCTAGGGCGGTCAGTGCGACCACCGCCGCGAGGGCGAGCGGTCGTGCGGTGCGAGGTGTGGGCCGCAGCGAGCTGCGGCCAGCGATGAATTCAGACATGAGTATGTGAGTCCTCGTTGCGTCAGCGGCTCGGCGGGATCACGCCATCATCCAGGATGTGCGGCGTCACCAGGATGAGCAGGTCGCGCTTCGTTTCGTTCTTGGAGTTCTGCGAGAACAGGCGACCGACGAACGGGAGGTTCATGAGAACCGGGATACCACTGCGGAAGCGGTTGGTCTCGGTGACGGTCAGGCCGCCGATGACGGCCGCCTCACCGTCCGCCACGAGTACCTGCGACTCCGCACGCTGGCGGTTGAAGATCACGCCCACGTCCGTGGCCGCGATCTCCGCACTCGAGTTCTCTGCCTTGATGTTGAGCAGCACCATACGATTGTTGGTGATCTGCGGCGTCACGGAGAGCTTGATACCTGCCTCTTCCTTCGAGACCGTCGCGCGGGGGAAGAAGGCTGCCGCGTTCGGCTGACCCTGTCCCGCCGCCACCGCCACCGCCGCCACCGCCACCCTGACCGCCGCCGCCCGAGCTCGCGTCGATGACGCGGATCGGAATTTCCTGGCCGACGAAGATCTCGGCGCTGCGGTTGTTCAGGATCGTGATGCTCGGCTCCGACTGCACGTCGGCCAGCGACGAGGTCTGCAGCGCGTTCAGGAACGCTGTGAGCTGATAGCGACCGAGCGCCGTGCTGTAGATCAGATTGAGCGCGTTCGGCTTGATGGCGTTGTTGGCGTTGGCGATACCGGCCAGCGCGTTGCCGCCGAGCGCGATACGGGCCGGGCCTTCGTAGGCCGTTCCGCCGCCGCGTGAATCCGGCACACCGTCGCCGTCGGTATCGACCGCCGTCAGCGTGTTCGGATCGATGCGCGGTACGAGCTGCTGGAAGAACTGCTTATCACCCTTGCCGAGGTCGTAGGCCAGGCCGATGTCTTGAATGCCCGTGCGATTCACGAAGATGATCTTCGCCTTGATCGCGACCTGCGGCGTGCGGACGTCGAGCTGCTGAACACGCGCCACGATTTCCGGGAGACGTGACGGCACTTCGGTGATGATGAGCTTGTTGGTCGCGCTGTCGGCGGCCACCGAGCCGCGAACGACGCAGCCCTGACCGGCGGTCTGATCCTGCTGACCACCGCTGCCACCGCCACCTTGATTCATCGGCATGCCCATGTCACGGCCAGTGGCCATCGTGGTCAATCCGGTGCAATCGCGGGCCAACAGTTGCTGCACGGTGCCGCGCAGCACCGAGGCCTTCGAGTAGTTGATGTCGATGATCTGCGTCACGAGCGGCTCGAGCGCCTGATTCGTGGCGAGGTTGCGGTAGCTGTCGACCGTGATGATGCCGCTGGCATCTTCGGTGGCCGCGAGCCCCTGCGCCTGCAGGATGGCCTGGAGGGCCACGTCCCACGGCTTATCGGCGATATCCGCCGTCACGTCGCCTGTCACATCCTTACCGACGACGATCGTCCGTCCCGAGAACGTGGCGAAGGCGGCGATCACGTCACGGATGTTCGTGCCATCGTAGCTGACCGTGATGCGCGGCTTCTGCTGCTGACGGCGCGCGGCGGCCATCGACGAAACCGTTGCCGGCGTGCGGGCCGTGAGCGGATCGCCAGAGTGATCATCGAGCACCACCGACTGCGGGCCCGCCTTCACGATCGGCGTCTCGACCTGCTGCACTTCAACCGGCTTGGCTTCGACCGGCTTGGCTTGCGGCTTGGCTTCGACCTGGGCGACCACCGGGGCCGTAGGGGCGGACTGCTCGAGGCGGCCGGCGGCAACCTGCGACGACAACTCGCCGCCGGTGCTGCTGGAACCCCAGCGGGCGAACGCGACGGCTGGCGCGCTGAGGGCAATGCGCACCGAGCCGCCTTCACGGACGACGGTGTAGCTGCGTGATCCGTCGAGATCAATCACGAGACGAACGGTATCGGCGCGATACTGCGACAGGCGCAGGTTGCGCACCGGTCCGCGGGCCTTGCCGTCGTAGTTGGAACGGATGGCCAGGTTGGCACCACCGAGATCCACCACGATGCGCGACGGATTGTCGAGCGTGAAGTGCTTGAGCGTCACGCTCGAGTCGATCGCCAGGACGATGTCGGCACCGGCCGACGCCGGAGCGACGGCAATGCTCGAGACGCGTCCACGCGTCGGCACATCGGTACGGGAGGTGATGGCCACATGGGCCGAGGGGGCAGTGTATCCCGCATATCCGTCTGCGGGGGCGTTCACGTGGGCCAGCGCAAGAGCGCCGGGGGCCAGGAGCGCGGAGATCACTGCAACGGTCGTCGGTCCCATCATGGGTTCCTCACTTTCGTCGTGTCGCTGCTGAGTGGCAGCGTTTCCTGCCGGTTAAATCCGAATTCTTCGATGGTGAACTGCACGGCTTTCTGTCGAATGGCGGAGACGCGCAGCCGTCCGAGCTGCTGTCCGACGCGCACGCGGTACTGCTGCTTGGAGTAGGTGTCGCGCAGAATGGCGACGGAGTTGCTGCCAGCGCCGACGGGGTCGAACGCCACGGCGGTGAGCCGCAGATCGCTGAGCAGCGGACGCACGTCACTGCTGCTCATGAGCGACTTGTAGGGATCGCGCCGTCCGCCACCGCTGTACGCGAACGTCTCGCGCTGCAGCGTGATCTCGGTCGGCATGCCGGCGGTCTTCTTCGGCGAGGCACTGGGCCCGACGGTGCCGGCGGACTCGCCGGAGACGGTGCGCGCCGCGGTGGGGCGAACCGGTTGTTGCGCATCGACGGTCAGTGCGGCAGCACTGAGCGCGAGCGTGGCGACGACGATGGTGAGGCGCTTCATGACGAACGCTCCTTGGCGGCGGGCTTGGCCGGCGTCGTCTTCTCGACGTAGGTCTGCAGCGTGATCGTGGAGGCGAGCGCGCCCTTCTCCGACGTCTTGATCGCGTTGCGCGGGGCATTGGCGCCCGAGCCGGCGACGATCGAGAAGTTCACCGGCGCCACGATGCGGGCCAGCGAACCGACGTTGGCGAGGAACTCGCCGAACTGGTGATAACCACCGATGATGGTGACGGTGTAGCGGTACGTATCGAAGCGCTCGCCGAGGATGACCGGCTCGGGCGTCACGCCGCCGACGTCGAGACCGGCGCGGCGGGCGGCGGTGCTGACCTCTTCGAGCAGCGCCGGCACTTCGTTGCCGGTGGGCACAAGACGTCGCATGACCAGCAGCGCGGAACGATTCTCCGCCGCCTGGACACGCAGGTTCTCGATGCTGCCCGACGCGAACTCGCGCGCGGCGCGCTGATTGGCGTCTTCGAGCTCCGCAACGCGGGTGATGTCGGACGCGAGCTGCTCTTCGCGAGCGGCATACGGATAGATGTAGTACGCGGCGGCGAGGGCGAGAGCCGCGAAGCCGATCAGGAGCTTGACCTGATCACGCTGGGTCTGAGGAAGCAGTGCCATTGTTATCTCTGGTCAGCGCACGGGAACGACGAGGGGCGAGGTTCGCACCACACCCGGAGGCGGCACTTCATACTCCGCCGACAATTCGAACTGCGTTACATCCTTGCCTTCGACGATGACGATCTCCGACTTGCTCAGCGAGACATGCTGGATGAACGGCGAACTCTCCATCTGCCGCATGAACATCGTGAGCGCCTGGATATCGACCGTCTGGCCGACGACACGGAACGTGAGCGGCGGATGGACCTCGATGGTGTCCTGCACCACGGCCGCCTTCTTCGCTTTCGCGGCCGCGGTGGCCGGCACCGGCGTGGCGACTCCGGCCAGCGTGTCAGCCCCCGGTGGCAGCGGCGCCTTGCTCGTCTGCTCGAGCGTCGTCAGCCAGGTGTAGGCCGGCAGCGCGCGGCTGATCTCGTCGAGAATGTGCGCCCAGTTGTAGCGGTTCTCGTCGATCGTGCGGATGATCTGCAACTGGCGCTGCACCGAATCACGCTCGGCAGTCAGCTTGCGGCGCGCGTCGAGCACTTTGGAGTAGCGCGTGGAGTCGCGCACGGCGCGATCGAGCTTCTCGGTGACTTCGCCGGCGCGCGCGTTCTGGGCAGTGAAGAGCAGTCCGACGGTCGCGCAGGCGACGACGACCGCACCCGCGGCGCCGACGAGCCACGGGTCGCGAACGGAGGCGCCGATGGAGCCGAGCGAGCCGGCGAGACTGCCGGCGCCACGCGATGTCTTCTTCGAGCCCGGGAGGAGATTGATTTGGAGCATCATGGTCGGATTCCTCAGGCCGCAGCGCGGAGCGCGAGTCCCACCGGCAGCATCAGCAGCGGTGCGACTTCATCGGTGGACAGGAACTCCAGCGCGCCTTCGCGCACGGTGATCCGGGCGAGAGCGTTGGCCGGCTGAACCGGAATGCGCAGGCGATCGGACATCCACGCCAGCAGACCCGGCACGCGCGACCCGCCGCCGCACGCGTACACGGCGCGGATCTGGCCGAAGTTGCGTGACGAGGACGCGAGGAACGTGGCCGCGCGCTCGAGACCCACGGCGAGCTCCTCGCCGCGCATCGCGATGGTGCCGTCGAGCAACGCCGAGCGATCGAAGCCGCGCAGCATATCCTCGGCCTCTTCTCCGCTGATGCCGTGCTCGCGCTGTACATCCTCACGGAAGCGTCGCGTGCCGACGCCCAGATCGCGCGTGAGAATGGGCACACCCTCATCGAGGATGTTCAGGTTCGTCTGCTCGTTACCGATGTTGAGCAGCGCCACCGTGCCGTGCATGGCGTCGGGATGATTCGCTTCGAACGCATTGTGCAGTGCAAAGGCGTCGACGTCGATCACCGAGGGCGGGAACCCCGCGTCCTCGAGGAGATGTCGCTTCGCTTCCACCAGATCACGCTTTGCCGCAACGAGCAGTACGCTCATGTCGAGACCGTCGCCGTCCGGATCGAGGACCTGGAAGTCGAGTTCGACGGAGTCCATGTCGAACGGCACGTGCTGTTCGGCTTCCCACCGCATCAGCTCACGTGCCTGCGCTTCCTTGACCCGCTCGATCGAGATCTTCTTGACGATCACGTCGCGTCCACCCACGGCCGCCACGAGGCTCTTCGTCTTCACGCCAGTCGCTTCGAGCGTCTGGCGGATCGCATCGGCGACGATGCCGTGATCCATCACTTCGCCTTCGACAATCGCCGTGTCGTTGAGCGGGGTGATGACGACCTTGACGAGCTCCGGCGTGGGTCCGCTGTGGTCGATGACCACTGCTTTCACAAGACCGGAACCGACATCGAGTCCGACGGTGATTTTCTTTCGGCCGAAGAGCGCCATGGCTGTTGGGGTTGAACTGGTGGTTTGCACGCTGCCGTTCGACGCTGAGCGCACCGAAGGGACAGATTGACCTGCCTTCACCGGGCATGTCATCCTTCAAACGACCGTCCCCTCACGAGGTAACGCCCCCTCCTAGAGGAACGGCCGGTACTACTGCCCACACCGTGACAGTGTCGGCCCGCTGCACCGCTTTCCGTAATCGGGCGTTCTGACCTTTCGACGGTCAGTTCAACGGCGAAAACCAGAGGGAGAACGGCTGCGCGCGCGGCACCGCGACCGTGGCCAGCGCGAGCTGTACGGCGCATCGGTCGTAGCGCAGCGTGGTCTGATCGCCGAGCTCCACCGAGGGATTTCCGAGTGAGGCGACGATGAGCGCGCCACGAATCCGTAGTGCGGCGCCACGTGCGTCGAGTCGTCCGCGCACCACCAGGATGCCGTCGACTGTGAGACTACCCGTCACCACGAGATCACCGCTCACCGCAAGCAGACCGCGCCATCTCGACGGTGCTCGCACGGTGACGACCGCCCCATCGAGTAACAAAGCATGCCAGCCTGGTGACGCGGCCAGCAGCTGTGGCGTGGAATCCACCGCACGAACGGGACTTCGCGCCATCACGGAGATCCACGCGAGGTCGAACGCCGCGCGTACCGTTGCCGTATCCACCAGCGCCGACGTGGCCGGACGTGCCGTCCATGCGCCGCCGCTCGACGCACCCAACGCACTCGACGCGACGGGAACGAGTGACAGGGTATCGCGCAGCGGACCACAGGCGTCACCGGCATCGACCAGATCGCGTCCATCGATCGTCGTGGGATCCTGCCCCCGCACCGCGGCGATCGCGGTGACCGCACCGACGATCGGCAACGCGGGTGGCTCAAGCGATACGGCGCGTGTGACATGTCGGCGGACCACGCCAGGCGTCCCCCGTGGCTCGAGCGCGACGTCAGCCGTGAGCCACGCCACTAGCGGCTGCGTGCGTGTGACCCGCACGCGCACGCTGTCCCCCACCGCGGTGGTCTGACGCGTCGACAAGGTCGCGCCGGGTGGCATCGACGCCAGCGACTCTGACGGCCACGCATCGAGTTGCAGCGCCGCTCCTTCGTCGGCGGCAAACTGCGCGCGCACGCCGTTGGCGGCAAGGCGAGTGGCGCGATAGCCACGCCAGATGGTGCTGATCGCAGCCAGCGCGAGCACGGCGACGAGCGCAGTTGCCACGACGACGAACGGCAGCACGAACCCGGCGCGCCGAGCGCGTTCAGCGGCGGCGCTGCGCACTTTCCGCTCGGAGTACCACATCAAAGGTTGCCGTATCACGACGCGCCGCCGTGCGCCCGTCCGGTGCGCGATCGGCCCGCAGCTCGATGCGCACCGCCGCAGCGTCTGAGAGGCGAAGCGTGGCGGTGCCACCGGCGTCGAGCAGCTGTGCGGTCATACCGCGCTGCACTGGCGAGAGAAACGGGCCCGCCACCGGCTGGACGCCGTCCCACACACCGCTGGTCCGGGCGCGCTTGCCCAAATACCACAAGACTCCGCTGCGGTACAACGTGAGTCGCGTGCGGCGATGCAATGCGACCGGTGCGCCGACCACAAGCGCTGACGGACTCGCGTCCGCGAGGGTGAGGCGCACCGTGCGTTGGTCGGCCCACCCTGCCATCCACGGCGAGGCGGTGCATGCCGCGCCCCAGCTGATGGCGCGCACGGTCGTCCGGTGCTCGATGAGTGACGCGAGACTATCCGCGTCTGCGCGCCAGAGTGACAGATCGTCACCGATCTGCACGCTGCTCGCCCACGACACCCCGCGTGCATCGGCGGGATCGGCCGACGCCATCTCCACACGATCGTTCACACCGGCTGCCGCTGCGGTCGCGTCGCACACCACGCCGGCGCCGAGGAGCGCATCAAACTCCAGCGCGGTGTCACTCAGGGCTCGGATATCACCGGCGCGCAACGGACGCAGCTCGCTTTCGAAGGCGGCCTGCGCGTGTCGCAGTTCTCGCGTGCCACCCTGCGAGGCTTCCGCGCGCCGCCCGATTCGCCAGGCACCGATCAGGGTGGCGGCGGCGGCGACCGCTAGCAGTGCGGCAATCGGGAGCGCGATCAACAACTCCACCAGCGTGCCGCCACGGCGCCACCGCGCGACGCGACTCATCGGCACCGAGCCGCACTGCTCACGCGCAGCGCGCGCGAGGCATCGATGGCCAGCGCGGACGCCGTCCACCGAACGTCGACGAGACTGCGATGCAGCGTGCCGGCGTTTGTGAGCGCCGCATCGACCCGCAGCCGAGTGGTTGGCCATCGTGTGGTGACCACGCCGCCGCTGGCCGTATCGCACGGTGCCAACAACGCGCGTCCTGCGGCGTTCGCTTGCTCGCGCTGAGCGCGGGCCAACTGGAGCGCATCGTCGCCCAGCGTGGCGAGGGAGACCGACGTGGTCGCGAGCACCAGACTAGCCAAGGCCACCAAGACGAGCGCCATGAGGCACTCGACCAGCAGCGCCCCTCGACGGGGTCGTGCTTGCGGTCGCCAGGTCGCGGCGAAGGTCGCGGGTGATGATGACGGGGAAGGCATGACCGCACGGTAGTGCGACCCCTTCCCCGACGTGTCACCAGAATCGTGCGCGCGGTATCATGAGACCGCCGCGCGCTCGCCCGACGTCATCGCGAGCAGCCCACTCGACCCGGAATGCAGCGGCAGTAGAATCACGAACGCCGCACCGCCTTCGCGCGCGCGTTGCACCCAGATCGTGCCGCCAAGATTCTCGATTGTACTCGCCACGATCGCGAGTCCGAGCCCCGTGCCCTTTCCCGGCTGCTTCGTCGAGAAGAACGGCTCGAAAATGCGCTCCTCGTCTTCGGGCGCGACACCGGTGCCCGAATCCGCCATGACGATCTGCAGGAACCGCGACGGAGATTCCGGCCGGGCGAGCCAGGCTAGCGCACGCTTGCTGGGCCGGTGCGTCCAGCGCTGAGGCGACGGGTCGGTGCGGCGCTTATCAATTGCCTCCGTGATCGACTCGGCGTCGTTGATGCGGCTGCTGATGACCACATCACCTTCGCGATCCATCGCGTCGACGGCGTTGAGGAGCAGATTCACGAAGACCTGCTCGAGATCGTGCCGTTCGGCATAGACGATGCCATCGGGCGCCTCGAGTCCGCGCGACACACGGAAGCGCCGCACGATGCCTTGGTCGTCGAGCAGCCTCACGACATCTTCGATCACCTCATCGACCACGATCGGCTTGGGGGTGAGCCGACGAGGACGCGCGTAGTCGAGCAGCCCACGCATGATGCGGTCGATGCGCGTGATCTCGCGTTCGAGCGCATCCAGCGGCTCCGTCGTTCCCGGCACGTCGCTCGTCCTCATTCGCAGCAGATGCGCATAGTTCGCGATCGCCGACACCGGGTTGCCAATCTCGTGCGAGATGCCGGCCGCGATCCGTCCCATCGTAGCCAGCTTTTCCACTCGCATTCGCGATTGCGTGGCGGCCAGCATCTGCTCGGTCATGCGATTGATGCTGGTGGCGAGCTGCGCGAACTCGTGGGTCTGCCCTACCGGCACCCGGCGGCTGTTATCGCCATCGGCAATCGCCTCTGCGGCTTCAACACATTGCGCCAACGGAATCTCGACCAGCTCGACGACTTGTCGTCGGAGCACGCTGACCCACACGATCGACACCAGTACCACCAGCAGCACGACGAGCGGCCACCGAAGGTAGGGGGGCAGATATTCGGTGACCCACATGGTCAGGATGATCGCCGCCAGCGCACTGCCGCTGGCAAGGACGAGCACCTGCTTGAGTCGTTGATGGATGCGAGGAGTCGGAATGGCGAGCACCTGCGGAGGATGCGTGCCGCGAGCGCTCGTGGCAACTGGGCAACGCCGTCAGGGTGAAATTGCGTCAAAGCCAAGAGGGGCCGAGCGTCTGCTCGGCCCCTCTTGCGATGCCCGCGGTGAGCCGCGGAACCTCGATGCGACATCGGCAGCGCGACCACGCGCACCGCCGCAGCCGTCATGCCCGACTTACTTGCAGGTCGCGCCGCCCGGCTGGCCTTCGGCGAGGCCGGCCGGCGTGCTCGTGCCCGTTCCGATCGAGCAGGTCGCGCCCGCGGCGTTCGCGTGCGTCGCCGTGCCACTCCAACCCGTCGCCGCGCCAACAAAGGTCAGCGTAACGCCCGACGAACCCGTCGGCGCCGCGTAGCCGGCGTAGGTGTTGTTGTCCGAGAAGTACGCTTCGGCCGACGACACCATGTTCTTCAGATCCGACTTCATGGCCGTCACGTACGCCTTGCGCTTCGTGTCGGCAAACTTCGGGATCGCGATCGCGGCGAGAATGCCGATGATCACGACGACGATGAGAAGTTCGATGAGGGTAAAGCCCTTGCGCGTGCGCTGCATGATCCGTCTCCGTTCGGGGGGTGCGACCGGGCCTCGATGCCCGTTTCGTTGACTCGATGAATGGCAACGTGCGTACCACCGCGCTCCGATCTCGCAAGCTATTGGTGCTGAACGCTTTCCATTCTTGACGCGCGAAGGGGCCGACGCGCGATTGCTTTCATTTCGCAAATTTCACGCATTGTGCAACGGCATCGACACGTGCGCGCCGCGCGTTCGCGTGACCACCAACGACAAAGGGGCCGGGCAAGAGCCCGACCCCTTCGACAAACCCAGCCGCGCTACGCCTGCACAGTCTTTACTTGCAGGTGGCGCCACCCGGCTGGCCTTCGGCCAAGCCGGCCGGTGTGTCGGTACCCGTTCCGATCGAGCACGTTGCGCCGGCCGCGTTCGCGTGCGTCGCGGTGCCCGCCCAACCCGTCGCCGAACCCACGAACGTGAGCGAGACGCCAGACGATCCGGTCGGCGCGACATAGCCGGCGTACGAGTTGTTGTCCGAGAAGTACGCTTCGGCCGCCGACACCATGTTCTTGAGATCCGACTTCATGGCCGTCACGTACGCCTTTCGCTTCGTATCGGCAAACTTCGGAATCGCGATCGCGGCGAGAATGCCGATGATGACGACGACGATCAGGAGTTCGATGAGGGTAAAACCCTTGCGCGTGCGTTTCATGAGGAGCTCCGATGGGAGAAGGCGCGCGAACCAGATGCCCGCGTCGTCGACTGGTATCAAGGCACAGCGCGTACCACCCGCGCGCACAACCGCAAGTCGCTCATACCCATGGTGTTACGAGTACCCTACGAACACCACGCGTCGCGGACACCCTTTCATTTCGCGATCTTTCCGCACAATGCCCTGTTTCGTCCCGAGACTCGAGGATCGGTGGAGACGACGCGAACGGGAACGGCAAAGGGGTCGAGCAGATGCTCGACCCCTTCCCCCCTTCAGGTCGTCCTACACGAAGCGAAGCAGTGCTTCGCCATCGTGAGACGTTACTTGCAGGTCGCGCCGCCCGGCTGGCCTTCGGCGAGGCCGGCCGGCGTGTCCGTGCCAGCACCGATCGAGCAGGTAGCGCCGGCCGCGTTCGCATGCGTCGCCGTGCCCGCCCAACCCGTCGCCGAACCCACGAACGTCAGCGAGACGCCCGACGAACCCGTCGGCGCCGCGTAGCCAGCGTACGTGTTGTTGTCCGAGAAGTACGCCTCGGCCGACGACACCATGTTCTTCAGATCCGACTTCATGGCCGTGACGTAGGCCTTTCGCTTCGTGTCAGCGAACTTCGGGATCGCGATCGCGGCGAGAATGCCGATGATCACGACGACGATCAGGAGTTCGATGAGGGTAAAACCCTTGCGAGTGCGCTTCATATGACTTCTCCAGTGGGGGTCAAGCGACGCTGGTCACCCGTGGTGGTGTCCGACGCGACACCATGGCATATGGCAACTGCCTTGCCACGTTGATGGCACCACGCTAACCCACTGTCATTGAAACACTTGCACCATTTCAACGCCCGCGTGCTCGGCGTACCGCGTCTCGCCTTTCGCAAGGTTCCTTGCAGCGTGCAACGACGGTCGCACCCATGGTATTTCGCGCGCGTTCCCGCGGTGTAATGACCGTGCGCGTCGCGTGACAAACATGCCACGTGAGTCGAGCGACGCGCCGCGATGGCTATTGACAGACTGGCTCACTGGGCGCGTTCGCCGCCAGCGACGAACCCGCCGCGATGGTGCACAGGACGCCCGGCACGCCGACGTGCGTCGCCGTCCCCGACCAGCCAGACACCGTTCCTGTAAACGTGAGCGTGACACCGTCCGAGCCCTGAGGCGCCACGACACTCTCGTACGAGTTGTCCGACGTGTAGCGCGATTCGGCAATTGTGGCCAATCCGCGCAGGTCCGACTTCATCGCGGTGAGGTAGGCGCGGCGCTTCGACTCACCGAATTTTGCGATTGCTACCGACGCCAGAATCCCGATGATCAAGACCACGATCAACAATTCGATGATCGTGAATCCGGTGCGACGTCGCATCAGTGCGGGCATGATCAGGCTTCTCCGTAGCGGGCAAGTTTGCGATACAATGTGGACGGATCGATGCCGAGCATATCGGCTGCACGACTCTTGTTCCCACCTTCGTTCTGGAGCACCCACTGGATATAGGCGCGCTCGATGGCCTCGAGCGTCGGCGAGACCGGGGTGCGTTCACTCACCAGCGGCTCGGCCCGACGGGCCGTCACGCGCTCCGGCAACGCGTCAGGATCGATCACCGATCCCGTGGACAGGATCACCGCGCGCTCGAGCGCGTTCTCGAGCTCACGGACGTTGCCGGGCCAGGCATAGGCCATCAGCGCGTCGAGGGTATCGTCACGGAGCATCTTCACACTCTCGTGGCGCAGCGTAGCACTGCGGGCCAGGAACGACTCCGCGAGCAACGGAATGTCGTCCTGACGCTGACGCAGCGGGGGCAGGTGCACCGCGATCACATTGAGTCGATAGAACAAGTCGGGCCGGAAGCTGCCGCGCTTGATCTCTTCTTCGAGATCGCGATTGGTGGCCGCGAGTACGCGCGTGTCGACCGACACCGCTTCGGTGGCACCGACGGGAATGACTTCACGCTGCTGCAACACGCGCAGCAGCTTCACCTGAATCGACGCCGTCGTCTCGCCGATTTCGTCGAGAAAGAACGTGCCCTGATTGGCCGCCGTGAAGAGGCCGGTTTTGTCCTTGACGGCGCCGGTAAACGAGCCCTTCACATGACCGAAGAGTTCGCTCTCCAGCAGAGATTCCGGGAGTGCACCGCAGTTGATAGACAGAAAGCTGTTGTCCGCTCGCGTGCTCAACTCGTGGATGTATCGCGCGATCACTTCCTTGCCGGTACCCGACTCACCCGTGATGAGCACGGTGGAATCCGTGGGGGCCACCGTTTCAGCAAGCCGCAGCACGTCGAGCCAAGACTTGCTCCGCCCGATCGGACGGCCACTGGTCGTGCGCTCGCGCCGCTTGATCTCCTGCTTCAGCGTGGTGTTCTCCGCGCGCAGATTGCGATGTTCGGCGGCACGACGCAGGATGGCCAGGAGTTCGTCGTTGCGAAACGGCTTCTGGATGTAATAGAACGCGCCCTCGTTCACGGCCTGCATGGCCGACTGCAACGTCGCCTGCGCCGTCATCAGGATCACCGGGACATCGGGATCGACCTGACGCGACGTGCTCAGCACCTGTACGCCGCTCACATCGGGCATTCGAACGTCCGTCAGCACGATGTCCGGCCGCAGTTCCGGGATGCGCTCCACGCCAGCACGGCCACCATGCGCCGTAAAGGGAATGAAGCCCTCGTTCTTGAGCAGAATGCGCAACGACTCGAGGATGCCCGTTTCGTCGTCCACGATGAGCACGCGCGGTGCGTCACCGGCGAGCGCGGGAGGGGTCACGGTGCAACTCCAGTAAGGCGAGGAAGCAGAACATCAGCCGCATCGTCCTGATGCGGCTCGAAGGGGACAGCGTTGTGTACAGGTGTTTCACCGCGACGCGACGAGTCGTTGTCACTGGCGATGGGCAGCAGCATCGTGAAGCGCGTGCCGCGGGCGAGCGAGTCGACCAGCACCACGCCGCGATGTGCCTCGACGGCGCGATGCACCACCGGCAGTCCGAGCCCGGTCCCGCCGGCCTTGCCCGTCACGAACGGTTCGAACAGTCGCTCCTTCAGCTCCGGCGGAACGCCGGGACCGTCATCGGTCACGCTCACGGTCAGCAGCTCGCCGGTCAGCATCGCCGACGCCGCGCCATGCTCCCCAGCCGGGCGATAGCGATCGACCTCGATGAACACGTGCCCCTCGGGCCCGACCGCCTGCACGGCATTGAGAACGAGATTGAAGACGGCGCGATGCAGCAGATCCTCGTCGCCTTCCACCGGCGGCAGTTCCGGTGCGACGCTCACCTGCACCTGTACGCCTGCGCGCCGATCGGGATGCGATCCCGCGATCGTCGACGCCGCGTGCGCGATCGCACCCAAGTCAACGCGGCTCACGCGCGTCACGCGCGCCCGGGCGAAGTCGAGGAAGTCCGCAAGCAACCGACTCAGTCGGTCGGCTTCGCGCACCACGAGGTCGTGCAGAATGCGCTCGTCGTCATCGTCGACTGTGGGCTCCAGCGATCGGGCGCGGCGACGTGCCAGCTGCTCGGTTGCGCTGCGGATCGACGCCAGCGGATTCCGGATTTCATGCGCGAGGGAAGCGCTGAGCTCTGCCACTGCCTGCAGACGCTCAGCGCGAATGTGCAACGCCTGAATGCGCTTGCTATCGGAGATGTCCTGAAAGATCGCGGTCGCCGTCACACCGCCGTCCGACCGTGTGCCATTGGCAATCGTGGTCGTGACGCCGATTTCCACGGTTTCGCCGTCACGATGAATCACGCCCTCGGCCCGGGTGGTCCGGACGCCGTCGCGCGACGACTGCTCGAGGAGCGTGGCCAGCTGCGGCGACACACCGAGAAGAGTGTTCAACACCGGCCGCCCCACGAGCGACCTCAGGTCGAGACCGAGCAGATCGGACGCCGCAGGATTCGCGTACAGCAATCGGCCCTGGGCGTCGACCGTCATGATACCGGAACGAATCGTTCGCAGGATATCCGCTGCTTCGAGCTGGACCTTCACCAGCTGTGCGGCCAGCGCCTCGCGCCCCACACCCGCCTGCCTCAACCGAGAGGAGACGTACCCGGAGCCCAGCGCCACCACAACGAACACCGCGATCTGCACGGTGATGCCGACGTACGGCGTTCCCGGCCGCAGCAGGAGCACATCGGCGGCGTACAGAAGGCACGCGCCGCCCGCTACCGCCAGCCCGCCACGGAAGGGCAACAGCAGCGCAGCGCTGGCGATCACTAAGATGTAGAGCGCCGCGAACTGCGAACTCCAGCCACCGGTGATGTGGACGACCGCGGTCACCAGCGCCAGATCGATCGCGCACTGCAATCCATAGAAGCGCAAACTCAGCGCTCGGCGCTCAAATTCGCCGTAGAGCGCAGAACCGATGGTCGCGAGGGTCGCTCCGGCGAAGGCGAGCGTCGCGATCAGGGTGTCGCTGGGGGCCGCTTCGCTCCACACGAACACCGCTGCCACCAAAATCGCACAGGACAGCACGACACGGCCGAGCCAGACCCAGCGCAGTACGCGGCGCGGGTCGAGCATCTCCTGAATCGGGACCTGCGGGATCGCGGGGGTATAGCGCACAGAAGTCGTGAGTCTTGCAGAATGCCGCAGAAGCGGAATGCCCGGCACTCTTGCAGATTGCACTACCCTGACGAATCACCCGCGTGTCCGTTTCCTTTCAGTATGCTTGCTGACCCTTCTTCGCCGGTCGTCGACGAACTCACCTTCGGGGTGGCTTCGGGCCGATTGCTCGTCGTTCTGCTGCTGGTCCTGCTCAATGCCTTCTTTGTCGCCGCCGAGTTCGCGCTCGTGGCGGTCCGGCGAAGCCGTATCGACCAGATGGCCGCCGAGGGGGACAGCAGCGCGAAGGTCGTGCAGCGCGCCCTCAGCCAGCTGGACCGATACATCTCGGGCACGCAACTCGGCATTACCCTCGCGTCCCTCGCCCTCGGCTGGATCGGTGAGCCGGCCATCGCCGTGTTGGTCGACCGCGCGCTGCATCTGGTGGGCGTTGAGCCAGCGACAGGCGCCGCGCACACCGGCGCCGGGATCGCGGTCGCGTTTCTCGTCATCACCTTCCTGCACATCGTGCTCGGCGAGCTGGCCCCGAAGTCGATCGCCCTTGCACGCCCGGAAAGCGTGAGCCGCTGGGTGGTCCGCCCGCTCATGCTCTTCTCGCGCGTCATGTCACCCTTCATCGGCATGCTGAACGGTACCGCCAACCGGTTGCTCAAGCTGCTCGGCGTCCAGCCGGTCTCCGAAGGGGGACATGTGCACAGCCCGGAAGAGCTGCGATTGCTCGTGATGCAGGCCCGTGCGCACGGCACGCTCGACGAATCCGACTCGGCCATGCTGGCCGGCGTGTTCGACTTCCACAACAAAAAGGCGCTGGACGTGATGCGCCCTCGCACCGACATGATCGCGATTGCCGAAGACGTGGAGCTCGACGAGCTGATCGCGACCCTGCGCCGCGAGCGGTACTCGCGGTACCCGGTATATCGCGAAACCCAGGATGATATCGTCGGCGTGTTTCTCGCGAAGGACTTCTGGCTCGATGAGCATCCCGAGTCGTTCTCACTGCGCGATCACCTGCGTGAACCGATGTTCGTTCCGGCCACGCGCGCGGCCGAACGCGTGCTGGATGATTTGCGACGCACCCGCGCGCACCTTGCCGTCGTGCTCGACGAGTATGGCGGGACGGCGGGCATCGTGACAATGGAGGATCTCATCGAGGAAGTCGTGGGTGACATTGCTGACGAGTACGATCCGCTGTCGCGCGATGCCCTGCTCTTCGACGGCGTGCTCGAACTCGCCGGTTCCATGTCACTCGTCGACGTTCGCTCCGATCACAAGCTTCCGATTCCCGAAGGTGATTGGTCAACACTCGGCGGCTATGCGTTCGCGATGCTGGGGCGGCTGCCCAAGGTCGGCGATCGGGTGACCTATCCTGGCGGTGAACTCGAAATCGTCGCGATGGACGGTCGTCGGGTGGCTGCCCTCCGCGTGCATCTACGAACCGAAGTACCGAGCGCCATATGATCCGTGCCAAGTGGCCACTTTTGCTTGTTGCCGCCGCCGTGGCGTGCGGCGCCGCCATCGATCGCAGCGACAACGCCGTGGGCGGCGCGACCGGCGCCGCGCAGGATACGATCGGTCCGGCGTCGCCTCCCGGCGCGCCGGCGAGTGCCTTTCCGAGCCCGATGCGTCCCGTGGCGGATATCGTCGCGCCGCGTTGGAGCGACGAAGACGATCGCGACGATGTCGGCGAGTTCGCGCGCGTGGTGCAACTGGCCAAGATCGGTCGCGGACAGCGCGTTGCCGACATCGGCGCGGGGGATGGCTACTACGTGACGCGGCTGTCGCCGTTGGTGGGCGCCACGGGTCAAGTGTACGGGCAGGACATCATTCCCGACTACCTCGCGATGCTGCAACGCCGCGTGCAACGGGAAGGACTGCGGAACGTACGGGTGGTTCGTGGCGACACACACGACCCACGTTTGCCGGCGGCAAGCGTGGACGTGGCGATCATGATTCACATGTATCACGAGATCGAGCAGCCGTTCGCACTGCTCTGGAATCTGGCGACGGCCATGCGGCCTGGCGGACGGCTCGTGATCCTTGATCTTGAACGCCCGACTTTCGGACACGGGACGCCGCCGTCGTTGTTGCGCTGCGAGCTGGCGGCGGTGGGCTATCGACAGCTTTCGTTCACCAACACGGCGCCGTCAGAATACGTGGCGATCTTTGCGTCGCCGGACTCGACCGCACGTCCAACTCCTGCGTCGATCTCGACGGCACTCGGCGCGTCGCCGTGTCGTGCGCCGGGCGGTGGCTGAGTTGACAGCGCCATCGCAGGACGACGTGGATGTCGTACCCGGTGTTCGCATTCCCGCGTATGAACTCGATATCACCGCAATCTCCGGCAGCGGGCCCGGCGGTCAGCATGTGAATCGCAGTGCGACGCGCATCGCATTGCAGTGGAACGTGCGGCACACGCGTGCGCTGGGCGACGAGCAGCGCACACTCGTCATGGCGCGCCTCGCATCGCGCTTGGACAGCGACGGCGCACTGCGCATCGTCGCCGGCGAGTATCGCAGTCAACAGCAGAACCGGCGGGCGGCGATCGAGCGGCTTGTGCAGCTCGTGTCGCGAGCGCTGGTGATACAGAAACCCCGCAAGGCAACACGGCCTACACGGGGCTCCGTCGAACGACGACTGACCGAGAAGCGTCAGCGCGGAGAGACCAAGCGGCGTCGACGTCCGGACGAGGACTGAGCGACGCCGGACGCCGGACGCCGGACGCCGGACGGCGGCTTAAAAGACGATCGCGTTGACACCGACGTAGTACGTCACGAAATCGGCGCGGCCGCGAATGGGGACGGGCGGACGATCGTTGCTGTACGCTTCGCGGACGCGATCGGCGTTGAGATATCGCACGTCATCGTGACGCAGGAAGCGCGCGCCCAGATCGATGCGCACCGGATTCTTACCGTTGCTGACGCGGATGTAGCTGCCCACCGCGCCGCCGTACGCCCAGACCGCGTCACTGGCATTGGTCGTCGTGGCAAAGGGGTCGTTCTCGTTGGCCGACCCTTCGATCGCGCTGGAGGTCCAGAATACGGAGAAGCCGCCGAGCGCCGTGGCGTACGGGGTAAAGGTCCCGGTGGGGCCGAGCAGCTGCGGGCCGGTCACGACGGACACAATGTTGCTGGTGGTGCGCAGGTCGAGCTGAATGAGCCCTCCCGTTCCACCAAGCGGAATGCGCCGGGTGGTGTTCCCATACATCAGAAAAGAGACATCGCCGCGGAGATTCACGATCGAGTTCGGATCGAGCCGCATCAGCACGTAGCCTCCGAAGCCGTAGCCGTTGCCCGTATTCCGGCCGAATTCGCCCTTGGGCTCAGAGATCTGCAGATGGACGCCGACCGATCCGCGCCCTGAGGGCGCGCCGGCTTCGCCGCTGGATTGTGCCTTGGCCGGATTGGCCAGAAGGGCGGTCGTGAGGGCGGCCACGAGCGCGGACGCGACACGGAATGAACCAATGGAAACGCGTGACATGGTTTGGCGCGTTAGTCGTTCAATTGGAAGCTACAAAGAGACCGCCGAGTGCGGTCGCTATGGCTGAGCAATACGCCAGCGACTGCCGAAAGTGTCACGGATTGCGCTCCCCCCCCGGTTGCGGCGAGTCTTAATGCTGACACGCCTTGAATCCCGACCAGAGATCTCGTAATTCTTGACCGTATGACCGAGGCGCCTCGTCCCAGCTGGCTCTTTCACCTCACTTTGGCCTGTGCGGCCATGGCGTGCGTGTTGCTTGCCGCTACGTCGATGGTACACCGGCCGCTGCCGAATGCGCTGCCGAGTGCGCTGCACGCCGCCAGGATCGCAGGCGACGGTGCGTTCCGTTTCGAGTCCGTGCGACGCGTCCTGCCGATGAACCACGATGCGCCGATCGATCGCGCGTCGACGCGGCTGGCTCCCACAGCACGCGCCGCCTGGCAGCGCAGCACTGGCCGACGTACGCAGCGCACGGCGTCGTCGCAGATTTCTGGCGTCGAGCGTACGACTGGCCTGATTGCCCGATCTGCCTACGCTCGGAGTCGCGGCCTACCGTCCGTCGCACACTTCGACGTGCACCGTCGCGTTGGCCGCCTGGGCGCAGCACCGACACGGGCTCCGCCGCACCACCGCTGATCGCTCGCGGTACCGGTCACCAGAGCGCGGGCACTCAGGCCCGCCTCTTCCAGCGTTCGCCCTCGTCGCCCGTCGCGACGAGGGGGCGTACTTGCTCATAGCGCCCTCCAATACGTCATGTCGGCTCAGGCCACTCGCGTCAACCAACTCGTAACCGCCGCGCTCGGCCTTGATGTCGAGCAGGCACGCTGGCGCGCGCTCACGCGTCAGATCTTGTCCACCGATCCTCTGCCGAACCGACTGCGGTCGATCGGCGGCGCGGTCGATGTCGGCTACCTCGACCGCCAGATCTCCCTCGACACACTGAAGCTGGCCATTGGGGAGCGTACGGTTCCCATCGTCCTGCTGGACCTACGCAACGACGATGCGATCGTCATGTGTCGCGATGCCGATGACCGGGTGCAGGCGCTCCTCGTTCCGCGCGACGGGAGCGAGGTGGTCATCGACGGACAGGGGGATGCGCTCGCCGAAACCCTGTTCGCTCGGATGGGGTCGGGGAATGCACTGGCGGCACTGGCGCCAATGGCCCTGCGGCCGGCCAACAGCTCCCTCTCGAACGCCTATCCACACAGTCCCGTGGGCGAAACTGGCCGCAATGACGAGCATGAGCCGCGCACACCGATCGACCGCACACTCGCCCTCTTCGCCCGCGAGCGTCGCGAGATTCTCACGGTGTTCTTCTATGCGACGCTGTCCGGCGGCTTGAGTCTGATTCTTCCGCTCGCCGTAGGCGGTATCGTGCAGATCGTCCAGGGTCGCCTGTATCTGCAGCCTGTGATCGTGCTGATCTCCTTCGTCGTGTTGGGGACAATCGTCGCCGGTGTGCTGCAGATCGGCATTCTCAATGTCGTGGAGCGCATTCAACAGCGCGTCTTCGCCCGCATGGCACTCGAGTTCGCCTTTCGCATTCCGCGGCTGCGCTACGCGGCGTCGCTGGAGCAGAATCTCCCCGAGCAGATGAACCGTCTGTTCGAAGCCATCGCCATTCAGAAGGGCGTGCAGAAACTGTTGCTCGACGTGCCGACCGCGTTGCTCACGATCGTCTTCAGCCTCTTGCTGCTCACGGTGTACAGTCCATGGTTCTCCGTGTTCGCCATCGGCGTCACGGCGGCACTCTGGTTTATCATCCGTTGGTCGGGACCTGAAGGACTCGAGACCTCGATCGTCGAATCGAAGTACAAGTACAAGGCCGTGCACTGGCTCGAGGAAATCGCGCGCGCCTTCCACGCCTTCAAGTATGCCGGCGACTCCACGCTACCGGTGGAGCGTATGGACGATGTCGTCACTGGGTACCTCAAGTACCGGCGCAAACACTTCGCCATACTCGTCAAGCAGACGATCGCACTGATTGGCTTCAAGACGTTCATCACGGCTGCCGTCCTGATCATCGGGGCCACGCTGGTGCAGTCGAACCGACTCCTGCTCGGCCAGTTCGTGGCCGCGGAAGTGGTCATCGTGACCGTTCTCGCTGGTGTCGAGAAGCTCATCAACAGCATCGCGACCGTGTACGACGTGCTCACGAGCGTGGACAAGTCGGGCCACGTCGCCGATCTCCCGCTCGAAGCCCGCGGCGGACTCGCCCCGATCCATACACCGGGCGTGGGTGTGTCCATCGTGACCAAGGATCTCCGCTATCGATACCCTTCGGCGCGTTCCGCCTCGGTGGACGGGGTCACCGTGCAGATTGCCCCCGGCGAACGGGTGGCCATCATGGGCTCGGACGGGTCTGGCCAGTCGACGCTGCTCAAGCTGCTCGGTGGGCTCATCGACGACTACGATGGCACCATCCGCTTCGACGGGGTCACGCTGCGCGACCTCGATCGGCCGGCGTTGCGCGCGCGCATCGGACAAATGCTCTCCTGGACGGATCTCTTCGACGGAACGGTGGAGGAGAATGTCAGCGTCGGTCGCACTCACATCACCCCGCGTGACGTTCGCGAGGCCCTCGATGACCTCGCGCTCACCGACGAGATCCAACAGCTGCCGCAGGGCATTCAAACCGAACTCACCAATGGTGGGCGTACGCTGCCCGCGCATCTCGCGAGCAAGTTGCTCGTGGCGCAGGGTATGGTGGGCCGTCCTCGCCTGATCGTGCTCGACGATTTCTTCCAGAATCTCGACGCCGCGTCGCGCACCCTCATCATCAAGCTGCTCACCGACCGTAACCGTCCGTGGACGGTCATCACAGTGTCGCACGATCCGCAGTTGCTCGAGGCGTTCGATCGCGTGCTCGTGGTCGAAGACGGACAGGTCGTGCGCGAAGGCCCGTTCAGCGTCGTCCGGATGGACCCGATGTGCCTCAACCTGCTGCACGAGACGCCCATGACCACGGGAGCCTAGACACCATGGCCTTGTCCGATCTCGATATCGAACGCGAACTCAAACACCTGCCGTTGGAGACGACGGCGCTCTTGGGCGAAGCGAACACCGGCCGCATCGTATCACGCTGGCTGCTGGGCATTCTCATCACGCTGTTCCTCGTACTCTTTCTGCCCTGGCAGCAGAGTGTGCGCGGTGAAGGCACGGTCACCGCTCTCGATCCCGCCGACCGTCCGCAGGAGCTGCCCACGCGGATCGATGGCCGCATCGAGCAGTGGTTTGTGCAGGAGGGCCAGTACGTGAACAAGGGCGACAGCATCGTCCGCATCTCCGAGATCAAGGAGGAATATCTCAACCCCAACGTCCTTCCGCTCACATCGCAGCAGCAGTCGGCGAAGGAATCCGCGATCGGCGAGAAGCAGAACAAGGCGGCTGCCCTCAGCACGCTGATATCGCAGCTCGACGCGCAGCGCGACTTCAAGCTGCAGCAGACCGCGAACAAGATCGAACAGTATCGTGCGGAAGTCCGCCAAGCGGTGCTGGAAGACTCGGTGGCGCGCGATCAGCTGCGTCGCCGCGAGCGACTCTTCCGCGATACGCTCGGTCTCGTCTCGGTGAACGAGTTGCAGGCGTTTCAGATCCGCGCGCAGTCGGCGTCCGCCAAGCTGGTGGAAAAGCAACAGATGCTGCTCAGTGCGCAGACGGATCTCTCGAGCATTCCGGCGGAGTACGGCGAGAAGATTTCGAAGGCACGGTCGGATCGCGCGTCGACGCTCGCCGAGGTGAGCGAAGGCCGGTCTGAAGTGGCGAAGCTCAAGGACAAGGTCGGCTCGCTCACCATTCGCAACAGCTTCTACCTCATCGAGGCGCCGCAGGATGGCTACGTGGTACGCGCCACGAAGGCTGGACAGGGCGAAATCGTGAAAGCCGGCGAGCCGATCGTCACGATTCAACCGGCGCGCCCCAGCAAGGCCGTTGAGCTGTTCGTCAAGCCGATGGACATCGCGCTGCTCAAGCCGGGGCGACACGTGCGCATCTTCTTCGACGGGTGGCCCGCACTGCAGATTTCGGGGTGGCCACAGGTGGCCTCCGGCACATTCGGCGCGCAGGTTGCCGTGATCGACCAATTCCCGAACCGCGCGGGACAGTTCCGAGTGCTGCTGGTTCCTGATACCACTCGGGACGAACCGTGGCCGGCGCAGCTGCGCCTCGGCACAGGCGTGCAAGGTTGGGCGATGCTCGACAACGTGACCGTCGGCTGGGAAATCTGGCGTCAGCTCAACGGCTTCCCGCTCTCGATCAATCCGAACGAAGCGCTGCCGGCGGACGCGGTCGCAGGCGGGAAAGGCACGGGTAAGAGCGATGCGAAAAGCGTAGGCAAGAAGTGACGGGCCCCGTGCGCAGCACGCTCGCCGTCACACTCGGTTTCTGCTGTACGATCTTGCTCTCGGGTCCGATGTCCGCGCAGTCGGCACCGGCCAAGCTCGATACCCTCGGCACGCCGTTCACCTTTCCGGCATTCGTTGACGGCATTCTCGCCAACCATCCGGTGGCCGCGCAGGCTCGATTGGTGGCCGATCAAGCGCGGTCCGATCTGCGCACCGCGTGGGGCGCGTTCGACCCCACGGTGACGGCCTCGTGGGATCAGAAGAAGTTCGGTGGCACGCAGTACTACAACTACTTCGACGCGGAGCTCAAGATCCCGCTGCCGATCGGAGCCGATGTGACGATCGCCTTCGATCGTACGATGGGGCGGTACTTCAACCCGGACCGACGCACCGAGGCCAACGGCACGTTCGAAGCGGGTATTTCCATCCCGCTCGGCCAACGTATCCTCACCGACGAACGCCGAAACGCGCTGCAACAGGCGCGCGCTGCGCGGGATGCCGGCGATGCTGATCGCACCGCCATCGTGAACAAGCTGCTCTTTTCGGCCGCGAAGGACTATGGCGCGTGGTATGAGAGCTGGCGCCGCCGCGTGATCGCGCAGGAAGGCGAAGCGTTGGCCGAGTTCCGGTTGCAGGCCGTACGACGGCGTGTGGCAAACGGCGAGAGTGCCCCCATCGACACGATCGAAGCGCTCCTCGAATTGCAGCGCCGCGAGGTCACCCGCTTCGAGGCCGAAGCGTCGTTCTACCTGTCATCGCTCGACGTCACGGCGTATCTCTGGGACGACGCGGGCCGCCCGGCCCCACTGCCCGCCGATGCGAAACCCGTGCTGCTCGGCATTGATCGCGTGGGGATCGATTCCACGCGCTTGGAGGAGTTGCTCGACGTCGCCACGCGTCGGAATCCGGATCTGCTCAAGGTGCAGGCGCGCATCAAGCAGGCCGAGGCCCAGCGCCTGTTCAGCACGCAGGCGCTCCTGCCGCTGGCCGAAGCGAAGCTGGCCGGACTCGGGGCGAGCGACAGCGAGCAGTCGTTCTTTGACGGCGAGCGACTGGACAACAACTACAAGGCCGGCCTCAGCATCAAGTCGCCCCTGCTCTTCTTGAAGGAAACCGGTCGCTTCGCGTCGGCGGGGCAGCGTCTCGAATTTCAGCGGCTCGAGCGGGATCGCGTACGACGCGAGGTCGAATTCGACGCGCGCGCCGCGATCTTCGACATCTTCAATCTGGAGCGGCTGCGGCAGCGGCAGGCGGCGAACGTTCGCAACGCTGGCTTGTTACGCGATGCCGAGCAGGTGCGCTACGAGAATGGCGAAAGCACGTTGCTCATTCTGAACCTGCGTGAACGCCTGGTGCTCGATGAAGCCGTCAAGCTCGCGGCGGTAGAAGCCAAAGTGGCGGGCGCCCGTGCCGCCCTCGCCGTCGCCACCGGCGACCGGACGCTGCTGTTGAAGCAGAACTAGGTCGCCAGAGGTGGACACGGGCGGTAGCGGCGTTTGATTACGCGCATGCTTACACTGAGCCAACATGGCTGACCGGGAAGAGTGGGACCTGCCTGATGACGTCGGCGATCCCGATGAGGCCGAAGACGCGCTCGACGACGAGGAGTTTCCCCTTGGCGACGGCGTCGCCGATCTCGTTGGGGAGGTGCAGTGCCCGTACTGCGGCGAGCCGGTTGAAATCACACTCGACCCGGGCTCCGGGACGCACCAGCAGTACGTCGAGGACTGTCAGGTCTGCTGTCGTCCGTGGCTCGTGTCGGTGAGCTACGACGACGACGGTACGGCCCACGTGCACGTCGACGCGAACGACGATCACGATGACAACGATGGTTGACGCTTCGCTCCTGACCGCCACCGACCTGCGCCGTCTGCTGCCAGAGGCGCTTCGCCGGCCGGCACAGGAAGGCGCGCGCGTGGTCGCCCTGCACTGGCTCGATCAGCTTTGTGAAGCGCGCGCGCGATGGCAGCCGTCGGCGATCGTGTCGGCGGATGTGCTGCCGCCTGGTGAGGCCGCGCTGCTGGCCGGTGCTCCCGTGGCCTCGGCCGATACCGCCTACGGGATGGAGGCGGAGACACTGCACCGCGCTCGCGTCTCGCTGCGACGGCTGCGCGCGGTGCTTCGCGAGCATGAGAGTGCGCTCGACGGTGCGGTCGACCGGCGCACGCTGCGTTCACTGCAGGCACTCGGACAAGCCACGAATGCCGTGCGTGATGCTGACGTGCAGCGCTCGTGGCTCGACGCGGAAACGGAGCAGCTTCCCGCTGACGCCCGCGACGAAGCGATGCGTCTGCGCGCGATCCTCGACCGTCGGGCCACCCGCTCGACGGCCGACGTCACGCGCGCGTTCGAGAAGCATCTCGATCCGATCGTGGACCGGCTGCTGGCCCGCCTGTCCACGTATCTGCTGATGCATCGCGTGGGTATGCCCTCCACACCGACTCCGTTCGCGCGGCATCTCGCCACGCGAGTCGAACGGGCGTCGGCGCGACTGCGGCGCGATCTGGAGAGCGTCACCAGCGTGGAATCGCGCGAGGCGATGCACCGGGTGCGCATCCGCCTCAAGCGCCAACGCGCCATGCTCGCGCCATTTGCGAAGTCGCGACCGGCACTTGGTGCATGGTATGAACTCGCCACGAGAGGTCAGGATCTGCTGGGCGCGGTGCGCGACGCGGACCTGTTGGCGGAGCGGGCGCTCAAGGCCAAGCTCCCGGCGTTACATCGTGCCCTGGGAGCGGTGGCGCTGGCGCACTACGAAGCGTTCACGCTCGACTGGTGCGCGCGCATCGACAGCGTGATGAAGGCGCTCGAGCTGGCTGTCGTCGAGTTGCGGCGTGACAGCGCACCGGCAACCGAGTCCGGCGTGCCGCTCGAAATCGAACGCAAATATCTCCTCACGCGCGTGCCCCCGGTGGCCGCCGCCGTAACCCCGACACTGATCGAGCAGGGTTGGCTGCCCGGCACCGCACTGCGCGAGCGGCTGCGTCGATCCACCAATCCCGATGGCACGGTCGCATGCTGGCGGAACGTGAAACTCGGTCCGGCGCAGGCGCGCGTCGAGATAGACGAGGGCACAAGCCGCGAATTGTTCGACGCGATGTGGCCGCTGACGGTCGCGGCGCGCGTACGCAAGCAGCGGCACGTCGTGCGCGATCAGGCCTATGCGTGGGAGATTGACGTCTTTCTCGATCGCGATCTCGTACTCGCCGAAGTCGAACTCTCGGGACTCGATGACCGACCGGCGCTCCCCGAATGGCTCGTGCCGTATGTCGCGCGCGACGTCACCGGAGAGCCGGCGTATTTCAATTCCGTGCTGGCGCGCGCGGACCGCGCGCCGCGCTGATCGCGTGAGGGGGAGCCGCCGATGCTGACCTCGCTGATGCCGATTCGCGATCGTCGAGACCGCGTGATTGGGTACGCGGTGACGACCTGTCCGGCCGATCCCCGCCGCAGCGGTTCGAATCCCGACGGTGATGCGCGCCGGCTCGTCGATATGGTCGGGGCGCTCACCCGGCTCGCCGGGCGGAGTCTCGTGGTGCCGATCACGCCCGCCATCGTGCGCGAGGGTGCGATTACCCGGTTTGCCTCGGCCGATGCCGTCTGGCTCCTGGCGACCGAGTCACTCGACGATGCCGCAACGCGGCGTGCGGTCGACCGCTTGATTGGCGCCGGATTTCACTTCGCGCTACAAGGGTTTCCCGACGGCGAACCACTCCCTCCCTCGTTGGTGGGCAGCACCATTGTGCTCGATGCAGCGCGTACACCGCCCAGCGCCCTCGAGAGTCGCGTGCGTGTACTGCTCGACGCCGGGCTGCGGCCGCTGGTTCGCGGGGTGGACGACCGCCTCACGCGGCACCGCGTCCTGCAATCCGGTGTGCCGCTGTACAGCGGGCGCCTACTGGCGCGCGGTGCCGGTGTCCCGGTGGACCGTACCACCGAAGAGAGCGTCGTTCGCGCGATCACGATGCTCGCCGCGTTCGCCGATGGCCGCCCCACCGACTCCTCGTTCGATACGTTCGTGCATGACGATCCGCACTTGGCGGCATCGCTGTTGCGCGCGATGGGCTCCGCGTCGCTCGGTGTACGTGGGCCGCGGTCGGTCACGCACGCTATCACGATGCTCGGTCGCGATGCCATCATGGACCGACTGGTGTCGGTCGCGGCACGACTGATCGGTGATGCCGCGCAGGATGCCGAACTCGGATTCGTGGCGCTACGTCGCGCGCGTGCCTGCGAGCGGGTGGGCGCGGCACTCGACAACGCGCCGCATGCGCGCATGCGACTCATCGCCGGCCTGCTCTCCACGCTCGAGTTCGCGCTCGGCGCGTCGGCACCGATGCTGGCCGAGCGCATGTCGCTGCCGAATGCACTGCGCGACACGATGGTCGATCGCCAGCTGCCGCTCGGACAATTGCTCGATGTCATCGATGCCCTCGAACAAGGGTGGTGGGATGATTTCGCGTCTCGCTGTGGCCGTATCGGGATTGCCCCGGCGGTTGTCGCGGACGCATGGCTGGCGTCGTGGCGCGCCGCACGCGACGAGCTTGGCATTACCCGAAACGACCTCAGTTGATGACTACGACCGCCAGAGACTATCTCGTCAATCGCTTCGAGACCGATGCCGCCGTGTTGCGCGAGCGAGTCGCGCTCATGGCGCGGGGTACGAAAGTGCCCGGCCCCGATGCCTCGACATCGGGCCGCATGGCCGATGCCTGCGACGAAGTCGTTGCCATGCTGATGGCGATTGCCAGTCACGGGGATGCCAGCGCGGAGCTCGACGCGATCATGGCACTGGTTCCATTGCTCGAACGTCGCGCTACCGAGCAGCAATCCAATCCGGCCGTTCGTTCGGTGTACGCCGGCGCGGCCACGCGAATCCGGGAGATTCGATCGGCGGAGGCGCAGTCCGCGCAGGCGGATGGGATTCCCTCCGAGGCGCTCGATGGCACTGAAAACCCGGACGATGAACTGGAACACGACGACGATCTCGACGATCTCGACGATGACGATGTGGACGATGATGTCATCGACTTCGACGAGGATGACGACAGCGCTGACGGGTCGAAGTAGCGAATGCGCGACGATGACGAGCAGTCTCCACCGGGCAAGGTTCGACTCGACAAGTGGCTTTGGGCCGCGCGGTTCTTCAAGACGCGAGCGCTCGCCGCGGAAGCAATCGACGGCGGCAAGGTTGACGTCAACGGCGACCGCGCGAAGCGCGCCAAGTTGGTGCAGGCGGGCGACGAGGTCCGCGTGCAGCAGGGCCCTCTTGCGTGGCAGCTTCGCGTGAAGGATGTCGCTGAGCGCCGCGGCTCCGCCGAAATCGCCCAGCGGCTCTACGAGGAAGTCGCCGACGGCAAGCGGAAACGCGAGGCCGCGCAGGAACAGCTGCGACAGATGCCGACGGCATTTGCCTTCGGCGACAGCAAGCCTGGGAAGCGAGACCGACGCGCTATTCGCCGACTCAAAGGCGACAGTTGACCCCGGGGACCGTTACACGGGTGGACCAACTTCATGAATTGCCATTCATCCTGCCAAATTTGTGACAAAACTGCATTAAAATGTCGGAACAACGGTTAGGGGATCACCTCGCCGACGATGGCGTCTGCCCTCCCCGGGCCGCGGCGCCCATTGACGTCCGCTCCCGCCACTGCTCTCCGACGCATGGTTCCTACTCAATCCGGCACGCGAATGCGGATCTTGGTCATCGAAGACGATCGACTCGTCGCTGATCTGATGCGTCAGGTCCTGATCGACGATGGATACGACGTCGACATCGCACCGGTTGCCGAAGATGGACGACGGCTCGCGCTGTCGACCGCGTACGATGCGATCGTTCTCGATCTCGAGTTGCCCGATCGCAACGGTCTCGCCGTGCTACAGGATCTTCGCCGCGAAGGAAGCACCACGCCGATTGTGGTCGCCACGGCGCACGATACGACCGCGGATGTCGTTCGCGCGCTCGACGCCGGAGCCGATGACTATCTGCAGAAGCCGTTTCCCAACGAAGTACTGGCGGCCCGGGTACGGGCGGCGATTCGCCGCGGTGGCGCGCGATCGATGGAGCGTGTCAGTGCCGGCGATCTGACGCTCAATCGCGTGTCACACGAGGTGCACTGCCACAGCAAGCCGGTCAACCTGACGGCGCGGCAGTATTCACTGCTCGAGTTTCTGGCGATGCGTGCCGGTGAAACGGTCACGCGGCCGATGCTCCTCGAGAATGTGTGGCACTTGCAGTTCGATCCCGGCTCGAACGTCGTCGATGTGCACGTCGCTCAGCTGCGCAAGCGACTGCGGGAGTCCGGAAGCGTGGTCGACATCCGGACCGTACGCGGCGAGGGCTACTCGCTCGACCTCGGCTGATCCGTTTACGTCCCTGCAGCACCGAGCGCCCGCGCGACGATCGCCTCGATCGATTCGCCGGGCGCTCGCGGTATCACGACCGCGCGAGTGACGGCGCGCGCCATCTCCGCGTGACGTTCATCCTCCGCGATGACTGCCGCGATCGTCCCCTCGCCGACGGCCTTGGCGAGCTCCGCCTGTCGACTGGCGAGACGCGCCGCCGCCCCGGCCGCGCGCAGCAGCGCGTCGCACTGCACGCGAAAGGGTCGACTCGTGGCGTACACCACGATCCGCGGCGGCGTCATCGCGAATGCCTAGAGCGCGGCGATCGCCGAGATTTCGACGCGGATGCCGCGCAGCGATGCACCGACCACGGCTCGCGCCGGATATGGCGCTGAGAACACCGTGCGGTACACACGATCGAACGTTCCCCAATCGTTCTCATCGGCCAGATACACCGTGATGCTGACCACGTTGGCCAGCGTGGCACCGCCGGCAATGAGGATCCGCTCCATGTTGGCGAGGGTGAGGCGCGTCTGCGCTTCGACGTCTCCTTCGACGATGTCCCCGGTGGCTTGGTCCCTCGGCGTCTGACCGGAGACGAACAAGAGGCTCCCCATATTTGCGGTGCGCACGCCCGGAGAGTAGGCTCCCGCAGGCGCCGGCAGGTTGGGCAGCACGACGGGAGTCCACGGACGATCGGACGGTGCGTCAGCGTGTGGCATTTTTACGGTCTCGAAGAGAAGGGGGCGCGATGACGACGTATCTCGAGCAGCTCGAGACACCGGTACCGATCGTCGACATGGATCGGCTCGCGTTCAATCTGGACCGAATGGCGGCGTACGCCACCCTGCACGGGCTTCAACTGCGGCCGCACGTCAAAACACACAAGTCGCCACGGATTGCCGCCGACCAACTCCGCCTGGGCGCCGTCGGGCTGACGTGCGCCACACTGCGGGAGGCCGAAGTGATGGCGGAGGTCTGCGAGGATCTGCTGGTGGCGTACCCGCCGGTCGGGGCAGCGAGACTCGAACGGCTCGCGCGGCTGCCGAGAGCGGTGCGTGTGACCGTCGCCGCTGACGACGCCAATGCGCTCGACGCCCTCAACGTCGCGGCACGACTCGGGCAACGACAGTTCGACGTACTCGTGGAAGCGGATCTCGGCATGCATCGCGTTGGTGTGTCATCGCCCGAGCGTGCGGTCGCGATCGCGAAGCACATCGATCGTGCGTCGGCACTGAATTTCGCCGGCATGCTCTTCTATCCCGGCCACATTCGCGAGGCCGTGGGCGAACAGGGCGCGGCGCTCTCGCAGCTCGGTGCGAACATCGCGACCTATGTGCAGGCGTTCGAAGCCGCGGGTTTGCCGCCGCGCATCGTCAGCGGCGGCTCCACGCCGGCCGCCTGGCGCATGCACGAAGTCCCCGGCGTGACGGAAGTGCGACCCGGAACGTATGTGTACAACGATCGCACCACGGCGATGATCGGCGCGTGCGACTGGGATGATTGCGCGCTCACCGTGCTTGCCACGGTGGTGAGCGTGGCGGTGAAGGGACAGGCGGTCATCGATGCCGGCACGAAGGCGCTCGGCCGCGAGCCACTGCGCGCTGAGGGCGACGGCTACGGCGCGCTACTCGATCATCCCGAGGTCGTGGTGTCACGGATGTCGGAAGAGCATGGCATCCTCGATCTCTCCAAGACGGACTGGCGCCCACGACTGGGCGATCAGGTGCGCGTCGTGCCCAACCACGTCTGCATTGTCGTCCATCTGTTCGACGAAATCATCGGGGTGCGTGGCCACGCCGTCGAGACGCGCTGGCCCGTGGAAGCACGCGGTCGCGGACCGGCCCTCGACGAACTGGCCGAAGGCCCGTCGCGTCCGCGAGCGGTGTAACGCGCGCATCAGAGCGACTACGCGCGGGCGATCGGCCCCGTGCGCCCCCGCGAGAGCTTCACCAGATCCATCGGCGCCAACGAGAGTTCGAGTCCGCGACGGCCGGCGCTCACGTAGACGCGTTCGAAGGCGAGCGCAGTCGCATCGATCACCACCGGGAGTTGTTTCTTCTGGCCCAACGGACTGATCCCGCCAACGACGTAGCCGGTGGCCCGTTCCGCCGCCGCTGGGTCGGCCATGCGTACACGTCGGGCGCCCACCGCATCGGCCAGCGCTTTCAGATCGAGCATCATCAGCACGGGTACCACGGCACAGACGAGTCCAACGCCTTCCGCGTCGGCGACGAGTGTCTTGAACACCATCGTGGGCTCGAGTTGCAACAGGTCCACGGCTTCGCGTCCGTACGATTCGGCGGCCGGGTCGTGCTCATAGGAGAGCACGTCGTGCGCGATCTTGGCTTTTCGCACTAACAGGATGGCGGGCGTCATTCTTCAAGATTGCTGCTAGCTTGCGTCAGGGCCACCGCTTTCCCCGGACATGACCACTCTTTCGCCACGCCGCATTCTGCTGGTCGACGCCGACGCGTTCTTCGTGGCCGTGGCACGCCAGGAGGATCCGGACGGTGCGGGCAAGGCGTCGTTGCTGATCGTGGGTGGTCGGCCTGGTTCACGCGGCGTGGTGTGCAGTGCCTCGTACGAGTGCCGCGCCTACGGAGTGCGCTCGGCGATGCCCATCTCGCGTGCGCTCAAACTGTGCCCACAGGCCACCTGCGTGCCGGTACCCCGCGGTGCCTGCAGCGCGCGCAGCAAGCAGATCCAGCAGGTGCTGGCCACTTTCGCCCCGATCGTCCAGGCATCGAGCATCGACGAGTGGTACTGCGACATGGGCGGCACCGAAGCGCTGTACGGTCACGAGTCGCTCGAGGCCACGGCGCATCGTATCCGGGACGCGGTGTTCTCCGCCACCGGTCTCACGGTCTCCATCGGCGGCGGGACATCGCGGTTGGTCGCCAAGATGGCGGTCGAACTGGCCAAGCCAAAGCCCGGTTCTGGCGCTACCGGCGTACGCTGCGTCACGCCCGGCCAGGAATCCGCGTTTCTGGCGCCATTCCGGCTGGCCGACCTGCCGATGGTTGGCCCGCGGTTCTCGGCCACGCTGGAGCGCATGGGGCTGGAGACCATCGCCGACGCGCAGCGGTGGAGCGAGGCCGACCTGCAGTCCCGCCTCGGGGAGCGCGCCGGCGCCTGGCTGCATCGGCGCGTTCGGGGCATCGATGATAGCATCGTGACGCCTCGCGAGGTCCAGAAGCAGGTGAGTCGCGAGGAGACGTTTGGGCGCGACTTGCACGACGACGACCTCATCGAGCGCGAACTGCTCCGGTTGGCGGTCCGCGTGAGCACCGACCTGCGCCGTCAGGGGCTCCGGGCGAGAACCGTCACGGTGAAGCTCAAAGATGCCGACTTCAAGACGCGATCGGCCCAGCGGACGTTGGCCCAGCCGATCGAGTCCGAGAAGTCGGTGATCAAAGCGGCGCGGGTACTGTACCGGGCGCTCCGGGGCAAACGGCGGGTCGGAGTGCGCCTGGTCGGCATCGGGCTTTCGCACTTCGACGACGACAGCGGCTCCGGGACCGGCGCCGTCACCCAGCTCGGCTTTTTCGCGGCCTCGCCGCCGCCCGTGCCGGAAGGGGAACCGGTCGAAAACGCCAAGGATCGGGCGCTCACGCGGGCACTCGACCAGATCCGGGACCGCTACGGGAGTAGCGCGATCATTCCGGCCCGTTTGGTCGATAGCTCGCGCGATACCGGGCCGAGGGTGGAAGAATGACGCGGCCCTGTATAGCTTCCCTGCGCTGAAGTGTTCTTCTTCGCCGTTTGCGCTTTCCCGTCGGGGTGTCTTTATGAGTGTCGCGTACGATCCGAACAAGCTGGGCTGGCCTGCCGCCGCCGTGACCACGGTGGCCACGTTGGGGCTGCTATTCACGGCCTACACGATCCACAAGAATACGTACCGGCATCCGCGCGACCCGATGAACTTCCAGGTGTATCACGCGGAAGACAACGCGAAGCACACTGGTGCCGCGAAGCACGAGGCCGCTCCGGCCGCCGAAGGCGCCGCTGCTGCTCCGGCCGCTGAAGCCAAGCACTAACACTCCGCGTTTTCTTGACGCACGAACGCCGCAGCCCGTAAGGACTGCGGCGTTTTTTGCATTCGCCACCGTCGTGGTCCGCCCTTTTGCCTCATTGACCGTGCCTATGCCCCACGAAAACCGCGATCCACAGGCTGCGCTCGCTGCGCTGTACGCCGGTAACGCACGCTTCGCCAGCGGGGAGATCACGGCGCCGAATCGCCACATGGCGCGCCTCAAGGAAGTCAGCGACACGCAGGCGCCATTTGCGGCGTTCCTCGGCTGTGCGGATTCGCGCGTCCCAGTCGAGATCGTCTTCGACCAAGGGTTCGGCGATCTATTCGTCACGCGCATTGCCGGCAATGTGGCCGATGCCGCGATCATCGGCTCGCTGGAGTTCGGTACCGAGGTACTTGGCGCGCAGGTGTTGTACGTGCTTGGCCACACACGCTGCGGTGCCGTCACGGCCACGATGGAAGGCCACGACGTGCCGGGACAGATCTCGACGCTCTACCAGCATATTCGTCGCGCGGCCAAGGAAGCGAGGGGCGATCTCAACGAAGCAATCCGCCGCAACGTGCAGATCCAAGCGGAGGTGCTCCGCGAGGCTTCTCCGGTAATTGCCCGACGGGTAGCGCGCGGCGAGCTCGTGATCGCCGGCGGTGTGTACGACCTCGATACCGGACTCGTCGCCCCGGTCGTGCTGGAGTGACCGACACCACCGTCGCGGCGTTCGTGGTGTACGCGGCGTGACCAGTGCACGATACGAAGGATTACAGCGGCACCGTGAACCAGAACTCGCTGCCCTCTCCGATCACGCTCTCCACGCCGATCTCGCCGCCGTGTGCTTCGACGATGCCCTTGGCGATAAAGAGTCCGAGTCCCGAACCCGCGCGCAGCAGTCGCGGTGCCTGCCAGTGGCGTTCGAACAGCCGAGGTACGTCGTCAGGGGCGACACCTGGGCCAGTATCGCACACGCTGATCCGCACGTGGTCGTGATGGCGCGAGGCCGTGAGCACAATCTCGCCGCCGTGCGGTGTGAAGCGCACGGCATTGCCGAGGAGGTTGGACAGTACCTGCTCAATGCGATGACGGTCGGCCTGAACCGGTGGCAATTGGTCGTCGATCTGTCGTACGAAACGCAGGATCGCATCTTCCATTACCGGCTCGAACATGTCGGCCGACTCCTTCACCAACTCTGACAGCAATACGGGCTGTCGTTCCACCTGTAGACGCGCGGTCGCGATACGGGAGACGTCTTGCAGATCCTGAATCAGGCCATCGGCCTGCCGGGCCGCGCCGCGAATCGCCTCGACATCATCACGATCCATCAGCGGCCGCTCATCGCCGGGCTCGCGATTGAGGACGGCCCCCGTGAGCATGACGATGGCATTTACCGGATTCCGCAGATCGTGTGACACGATGGCCAGCATGTCGTCGCGCTCACGCACGGCGCGTCGCGATTCCTGATACAGTCTCGCGTTTTCGAGGGCCAAGGCAGCGAGACCGGCAAACTGACCGGCCACGACCACTTCTTCGATGCTGTGCGTCGAACCAGGCCGCGACCGCACGAGATGGAGCGCACCGATCGCCCGCCCACCGGCGCGAAGTGGCACGATCAACACCGCGCTCGCACCAAGCGCTTCCGCCCGCACGCGTGAGGCCGCGTCGTGAAAATTCGCCGACAGCCATGATGCCACGTCGGTGATGCGCTGCGCTTCTGTTTCGTGCGCGACACGTCCGGCGCTCGTTGCCGGAAGGTCGGCTTCGAGCAATTCCGACACGCGGGAAACCAGCGCCGACGATTCATCATGGCGCAGCGGATCTTTATGCGTGGCGGCAACGCGTCGGATGTGTCCCTGCGGCGACAGCAATTCGAGTACGCTCCAGTCGCCCAACAGCGGCACCGGCAGCTCGGTGATTGTCGCCATCGTCGACTCCACATCGAGCGACGCCGCCAAGACCCAGCCGGCCGTGGCCAACAGCTGTTGTCGCTCCTCACCGTAGCGCCGCGCACTGACATCGCGCAACGTGACCATGAAGGTGCGTTCGCCATTGATGGTCACGCGTGCAATCGACGCTTCGGCGGGGAACTGTTCACCGTTGCGACGAAGTCCGGCAATTTCGCGGCGCTCTGCCATTCGGCGCGATTCGGTACTCCCCTCGGCGAAGGTGCGTACATGTCCACGGTGGACAGGACGCGCCGTCATGGGCAGTAACCGATCGAGAGGTTGCTTCAGCATCTCTTCTTCGGTCCAACCAAAAATCTGCTCGGCGCCCTTGTTGAAACGCACGATGCGGAAGTCGTTGTCGAGCGCGATAATGGCGTCAGCGGCGATGTCGACGATTGCCGCGAGCGCTTCAAGCGAATGCGTGTCAGCCATCCCACGAGAATAGCCTCTCGGACCGGTATCTTTCCAGCATCGGGCCGATTCCTACCCGATTGGATTGCCGCACCTTCGGTTTCTCGATTCCTTCACGCAGACCTGCTGATGCGCTGGACGTCCATCCCCCGTTTGCCGGCGGCCGCGCTCGCTTTCCTCGCGGCGGGTGCGGTCGCGCCACTCGTGGTGAGCGCGGATCCCTGGCGCAATCGCATCTGGTTTGTCGGTCTCGTTCTCACGGGAATTCCCGTGGCGTGGCGGACCTTTGCCGGGTTGTTGCGCGGCGAGTTCGCCGCTGACGTGGTGGCGATGCTGGCGATCGCCGGCTCCATCCTGTTGGGACAACCGTTGGCTGGTCTCGTGGTAGTGCTCATGCAGACCGGCGGAGAGGCGCTCGATGCGTACGCGGTGGCGCGCGCCTCGAGTGCCGTGAAGTCACTGGAAGCCGATGCACCGCGCACGGCGCACCGCGTGGTGAAGGGACAGGTCCACGACATCGAGGCCACGGAGATCGCGCCGGGCGATGAGCTGCTCGTCCGTCCCGGCGAATTAGTGCCCTGCGACGGCACCGTGGTGGGCGGCTCGTCGCACGTCGACACCTCACGACTCACCGGCGAGCCGATTCCCGTGCGCGCCGCGACCGGCACGTCGCTGCTCTCCGGTAGTGTGAATCAGGAGGGCGCGTTGACGCTGCGCGCCGTACGCACCTCACAAGACAGTCAGTACGCCAGGATCGTGGATCTGGTGCGGACCGCGCAGGCGTCGAAGAGCCCACTACAGCGTACGGCGGATAAATGGGCCGTGTGGTTCACCCCGCTCACGCTTGGCGCCTGCCTGATGGCGTGGCTCGTGTCACACGACTGGACCCGTGTGCTGGCGGTGCTGGTGGTGGCCACGCCCTGCCCGCTCATTTTAGCGGCACCGGTGGCGATCATTGGTGGCATCAATCGCGCGGCGCGTCGGTCGATCATCGTGCGCAACGGTGGCGCGCTCGAAGCGCTGGCGTCGGTGAACTCGGCGGTGTTCGACAAGACGGGCACCCTTACCGTCGGCAAGCCGCGGGTGCATCAGGTCGTGACTGACGACGGGACGTCAGACGTGACGATGCTCGAGGTCGCAGCCGCCGTGGAACAAGGCTCCGGACATTTGCTGGCCCGCGTGATCGTGGCCGAGGCGGAGTCTCGTGGTGCCACGATGATGATCGCGACCGAGTTGGTGGAAACGCCGGGGCGCGGCGTGACGGGGATGGTGAACGGACGCTATGTCGCGGTGGGGTCGCCCGACTTCGTACGCGAGCGGGTGCCGTCGTTGGCCGCGCGGTTGGCCGCGTTGGAAGTCGGCGTATCGGGGTTGCGCGCGTATGTGGCGACCGACGGCAGTCACGGCGGCGTGGAGAACGGCTTTGTACCTGCGGTCGCCCGCATTGAGTTCGCCGATGAACTGCGCGACGATCTGGCGCCGATGTTCGCGGAACTGGCCGCGCTCGGGATCAGCGACGCGTATCTGTATTCCGGCGACAAGGCCGAGAATGTGGCGAAGATCGCGCGCGAGGTCGGGATTTCGCAGTACGAAGGCGATCTCACGGCGGAGGCGAAGGTCGCGCGCGTGGCAGCCTTGGAAGCGCGCGGTCGTCGGGTGGTCATGGTAGGCGACGGCACGAACGACGCGCCGTCGTTGACCACGGCGACGGTTGGCATTGCGTTGGCCGGACACGGCGGCGGTGTGGTCGCGGAAGCGGCCGATGTGGTGCTGCTCATTGATGACCCGCGTCGCGTGCCGGAGGCGGTGCGGATTGGACGGCGATCGTTGATGATCGCGAAGCAGTCTATTGGTGTGGGGCTCGGGCTCTCGCTGGTGGGGATGGGGTTTGCGGCGGCGGGGATGCTGACGCCGATTGCGGGGGCGCTGATACAAGAGGCGATCGATGTGGCGGTGATATTGAATGCGTTGAGAGCAGCGGGCGCGGGCCTAACGGCGAACGGCGCTAGGAATTAGGGGCGCTAAGAGTTGACCGCGCTATGAATGAGGGGCGCTAAGAATTAAAAGCGGGCAACGGCGCTATTGGTTGCGGCGGCGGCGAGACACGGCGATGAGCCCTAGCAGTCCGGTGGCGACGAGCGCGATGGTTTGCGGTTCGGGGACGATGGCCGTGTAATGGGCGCAGTTGGTGCCTTGGCACTCCACGAGCGCGCAATTGGTGCTGGTGGGATCGCACTTATACGACGCGGCGTCGTCGACGGTGGGCTCGAGTGACTTGGCGCGGAATCCGAATAGCACGTTGTTCGCGAGTAGTGCGGGGGCGCCGGTGTAGGTGAACCGGAACGTGAGAAACGCGCTCGGGTCATTCACGTTGGCGTTGGCGGTTTGCCACCTGGTACCGCCGCCGGCCGAACCGGCCTGGCCGACGATACCGCCGTTCGTGCCGGTTTTGGCCGAAAGCGAGGGAGTGGAAACCGGGCCGCTGATCCATCCGCTTGGGGTGCCGTAGCTCCAGCCAGCGCCGGCGTTGTCCACAGTCACGTCGTTGGAGGCGCTCCAATCATGCAGGGCACCACTGATGCCACCGATGTTCCAGAGCGCGATCGATTCGATGCGCGCTTGCTGGATGGAAGGGCTCGCGTTCCAGACGCGAAGCGACAGGCCGGTGGTCGTGTAGTCGGTGATCTCGTAGCCGACGCAGAGTGACGAGCCCATAGCGCACGCAATGGACTGCGCGCTGGCCTGAGCCGGCATAACGGACAGCAGCGCGGCGGTGAACGCGGCGGCGAGAGCAGACCACTTCATTGCAAGACTCCGACAGATGATGGTAGCGCTGGTCGAGACCCAAGTGGTCGCGGCGCGCGCTTGTCGGATCAGACTGTTGAGCGGCGGGTCGGATCACATTTGCATTCGTTCACGGTGTCGAGACGAGGGCAAAACAAAACCGCCTCGGCGACTGGCCGAGGCGGTGCATTCAGTGGAGCTGCCTGCTGAAGCAGGGGTGGAACGGGGGGACGACTCAGGCGTTGTTGCGACGGCGACGGGCGAAGCCGAAGATGCCGAGCAGGCCCGACGCCATGAGGGCGTAGGTGGAGGGCTCGGGGACGGAGGTGATGTTGAAGACTCCCGTACCGCCCATGGCGATCCACTGTGACTGGCCATTCGGGCCGCTCTGCGCGTGGAAGCCGAAACCGATCGGTGTTGCGGTGTTGTCGCTCAGCGTGAAGTTGAACGTTGCGCTGGCGCCTGCCGCGAGGCCCTGACCGTTGTTGAGGAAGTCAAACTTGTACACGGTGGGGCAGCCGAGTCCGCCGCCCTGGTTGCAGAGCGTGCCGTTGTACCAGATCTGACCATTAAAGGGCTGGTTGTCGATCGACCAGCCAGACGGAAGCGCGCTGTACACCGACGCATTCGCCGTCTTGTCCAGGAACATCAGAATGCTCGTGAACTTCTGGGAAGCCTCTTCATTCTTGACCTGGAAGCTGAAGTAGTTCGGCGCCGTGTACTTCAGCATCTTGCCATCGGCACAGGTCTTAAAGAGCCCCGTAGCGCAGACGTTCTGCAGGTCGAACAGCGTCGTCTGCGCGGCCGACACCGTCGGGGAGGTAACGAACGCGGTTGCAGCAAAAGTCGCAGTCAAAATGAATTTCTTCATCGATGGTACCTGTTGACGTATTTTGGCTCGTGCACTTGGGATCCTCTGTGATCGATACTTCAAGACGCATGCCGCGTTCATGAGCCGGACATAATGAACCTGCCATCATGCAAAGCATTGATTTTGCTTCACTTGCACGGATGAGACTTAGTGTATTTTTCTTCATGATGTGGTGCGGACGCACTTAATTGTTGCGCAACAACTACACTATTTATGTGAACATCAGTTAATCGCAGCTAACATGTTGAAGCGATACCACTTACAGACCGGCGCTACGCCATGAACTCTGGTCCGCATTCTGCTCTACAAGTTAGCCGAGAACATGTCCGAAGCGTCGCTTGTACACCATGAGCGGCCATTGCGGAAAGATCGCTTCCCCCCGAAGCACGGAGTTTTTCATGAATCGTCGACTTATTGCCTCACTCGCTGTTGCCGCTGGTATGACCTTTGGAGCCACGGAGGCGCGCGCTGCTGACCTTTGCTGGGCAAACGGTGGGCTGACCTTTTGTAGCACCTACTCGTTCCAGCTAACCGGTGCAAACAGCTTTTCCGTGCGTCTAGGCGCCGGCGGTACGATGCAGAACATTCGCATCACCGATGTCGGATTCTTCGGAACGAGCAACGCCTTCGCTCTTCAAAGCGTCTCGGGATCGAACTTGCAGGCGGGTTCGGCGGCAAACATCATCAACGGCCCCGTGGTGGGTTCCCCGACGTTTGCCGACGGTGCAGGCAACAATCTCTTCGCGAGCACCGGCCTCACTGGGATCGGTGGAGCGAGTTCTACTCCGCAGCAGCAGGGGCTCATCGGACTCGCTTCGTCGTTCGCTTCTGGCTACTTTCGCGCAGACGGAACAAGCGGCTACCTTCAGCTCAATTTCGCAACATCGCAGGTCATTACGCAGCAGACGCTCAACACGCTCGGGTTTGGATATTTCGCGCAAGGTACGAATCAGAACGGCGCCGCCGTATCGCTCCGCTGTTTCAACGCCACCAACACCGGCGGTTACACCTGCGGCGACAACCCGAACATCACCTCGGTCCCCGAGCCCTCGACCTACGCCCTAATGGCCTCCGGCCTCCTCGGCATCTTCGGCTTCGCCCGCCGCCGTCGGAACCTCGCCGCGTAACTCGCGCGGCCCGTCCGTACGACGCACAAACTCAAAGCGGGCCCGGTCAATTGACCGGGCCCGCTTTGCATTGCCGCCCGCTCAACCGGCCTAATCAGGCCGTTTTGAGCAAGAGGCTTTCCGCCACACACACCCGGTCCCGACCATTCTGCTTGGCCTTGTACAAGGCCTTGTCGGCACGCGCAATCCATTCATCCACCTCTTCGTGCGCTTCCAGCTGGGCCACGCCCACGGACGCACCGATCGAGAACTCCATCGCCGGATGCGGCGCCGGCATGGCCGCTACCTGCTCCTGCAGTCGACGCGCCAAGGTCTGCGCCATCTTCCAGTCGGTGTTGTGCAGGATGGCCACGAACTCGTCGCCGCCGTACCGACAGAGCACATCGCTCTGACGCAGGAACACCTTCGACAACGCGCCGCCCAGGTTCGCGATCGCGGCGTCACCCGCCTGATGTCCGTACATGTCGTTCACCAGCTTGAGCTTGTCGAGGTCGATCATCAGCAGCACCACCGGCTGACGGCCCAGCGCGAACATCTGCACCGCGCGCGGCCCCATCATGTCGAACAGCTTGCGATTGCCGATGCCGGTCAGCGGGTCGGTCGTGCTCTCCTTCCGCGCTTCTTCGAGCTGCTTGCCCATGCGGTCGAGCTTCGTGGCCAGCGACACGTACTGCTCCTGCTGCTGATCGCGGCGCGACTGCAGCGCCCCCTCGATCGCCAGCACGGCGCCCAGCACTTCCTGCTTGATCGACCCGGTCTGCATCCGCTTCAGCGCGTTCTTCGCCCGGTCCATCTGCGTCTCCGTCGACGCGTCGGCCGTATGATCGATCTTCACCGCGTTGTGCACCGTCTCGACGCAGGCCCAGAGGGCCTCACGGAGTTCGGTGATCGACGAGTCCACGTACTTGTGCTCTTCCCGCCGCTGTTCGGTCACCGCACGAACAACACCGTCCCAATCACGGTCGGCCACGCCGAGCGTACCAGCCCCTTCTTCCAGGGGATATCCCATGGTCGCATGACGCTGCCATCGCGCGATCTCTTCCGCGCTCTTTTCCGCGGGTCGATCCGGGAGATCGATCGGATAGCGTGAGAGCGCGGTGAGGACGCCACCGAGGGCATCGAGCACCAGACCGAGAGCGTTCTCGCTGCTCTGTGCGGTGGGCGCGACGGAGATCTCGGTGCCTGGGCCGCCGGAGATCGATTTCAGGACTGGGGAGCCGGACGCGCCGTTCGAACTGCTTCGTTCGATCGAGGGGCGGGGCTCGGACACGAGCTTCTTGAAGAACATGAAGTGGGTGTGAGGTTGCCTTGAACATCGGCACGTCCCACCCAGGAGTTGAGTACCCGCCGCGTGACCGTCACACGGCGGGCACAGTCGTTACGCCCTGCGTCCCTCTAGAACTCGTCGTCAGCGAACGCCATGATCGGCGCGGAGCCAGCCTGAATCGCCGCCAGCAGCGTCGCCGCTTCCGGCAACAATCGCCCGAAATAGAAGCGCGCCGTTTTCAGCTTCGCCTGCAGGAAGCGCTTGTCACCCTTCCCCGCCGCCAGCTGCTCCTGCGCAACGGTGGCCATGCGCAGCCACTGCCACCCCACCGCCACGTATCCCATGAGATGCAGATACTCCGTGGCCGCCGCACCGACTTCATCAGGATTCGCAAAGCCCTTCTCGGCCAGCAGCATCGTCGCCTTCTGCAACTGATACAGCGAACCGCCCAGTGGCTTCGCGAACTCCTCGAGGCCGTCCACCTGCGCCGCCGCATCCACGTCGCCCTTCACCAGCTCGAAGAAGCGACGTACCAAGCGCCCGCCTTCCATCGGCAGCTTGCGACCCACGAGGTCGAGCGCTTGCACGGCATTCGTGCCTTCGTAGATCTGCGCGATACGCGCATCACGCACGTACTGCTCGATGCCGTACTCCCTGATGTACCCGTGCCCGCCCAGCGTCTGCAACGCGATGTTCGTGTTGTCGAACCCCTTGTCGGTGAGGAACGCCTTGATCACCGGTGTCATCAGCGCCACCAGATCTTCGGCCGCCTCACGCACCGCGGGATCGGCATGTCGATGCTCGAGATCGATGCGGATACCGACCCAGTACGCCAACGAACGCATGCCTTCGTTGAACGCCTTGATGCGCAACAAGCCTTTGCGCACATCGGGGTGCACGAGGATCGAATCGGCGGGTCCCGAAGGATTCTTCGGTCCTGTCAGCGAGCGTCCCTGCAGACGGTCCTTGGCGTACGACAACGCATTCTGATACGCGACCTCCGCCAGTCCCAATCCCTGCAAGCCGACGGCGAGGCGCGCACCGTTCATCATGACGAACATCGCCCGCATGCCTTTGTGCGGTTCGCCCACCATCCAGCCCGTGGCGTCTTCGAAATTCAACACGCACGTGGCCGAGGCCTTGATGCCCATCTTGTGCTCGATGGAGCCCACCGTGACGCCGTTGCGAGTGCCGGGCGAGCCGTCTTCCTTCGGCAGATACTTCGGTACCAGAAACAGCGAGATCCCCTTCGTGCCGCCGGGGGCATCCGGCAATTTGGCCAGCACCAGGTGGACGATGTTTTCCGTCAGATCGTGATCGCCAGCCGAGATGAAGATCTTCGTGCCGTTGATCTTGTAGGCGCCATCACCGGCGGGAACGGCCTTCGTGGTGATGATGCCGAGGTCGGTGCCGGCGTGCGCTTCGGTCAGGCACATCGTACCACCCCACGTGCCGTCGATCAGCTTGGGAAGAAAGCGATCCTTGAGCTCGTCCGATCCGTGACTCAGCAGCGCGCTCACCGCGCCGTGCGTGAGCCCGGGATACATGCTGAACGACAGGTTCGAGGAGCAGAGCATCTCCTCCATCACGAAGCGCACCGACTCGGGCAGCCCTTGTCCGCCGTACTTCGCATCGGCCGCCACGCCGGTCCAGCCACCCGCCGCGTACTGCGCGTACGCCTCCTTGAAGCCGCTCGGCGTGCGTACCTCGCCGTTCTCGTACTTCACCCCTTCCGTGTCGCCGCTCTGATTGATCGGGAAGAGCACCTCCTCGCAGATCTTGGCGCCTTCGACGAGCACGGCATCGATCATGTCAGGCGTCGCGTCCTCGAAGCCGGGGAGTGCGGCCAACTGCGCGACATCGTGGACGTCATGCAGCAGAAAGCGGATATCGTCGAGTGGGGCCTTGTAGGCGGGCATGGACGGACGTCCTCCAGGCGGGTGTACAGCGGGGGTACGGCGGGGTGACCTGCTCCCTTGGAAGCTGTGGCCGGATCAGGACGTCGGCAAGCCCCAATTGCGACGCCACCGTCATGTTTTGAGGAGACTGGGCCTCGGGTATACCCTTCTGGAGCTTTTTCGACGCGAACAACGTAGGAGCTTCTGACCACGCGCGCCGATTCCTCTCGAGTCCGGATCATGATGAAGCAGTTTCTGACCGCCATCGCCGCCAACCTGCTCACGATCGCGATCTGCGTCGTGGGCGGCATCCTGCTGATCGTCGGCATCGCCGCCTCGGCCGGCTCAAAGGCTCCCGTGGAGGTCGCCGATGGCTCGGTGCTCGTGATCGATCTGGATCGCGCCTTCTCTGATCGGCCTGCCGAAACGAAGCCGGGATCCTTTCTCGACGACGCACTCTCGGCCGGGCGTGGTGGCGCCATCCCACTGCGCGCCGCGACCATCGCGCTCAAGGCCGCCGCCGACGACGATCGCATCAGTGGCATTCTCCTGCGTGGCTCCATTTCCGCTGACGGCTACGCCTCGGGCTTCGCGGCGCTGCGCGAACTGCGCGCGGCGATCGCCACCTTCCGGCAGTCGAAGAAGCCGGTCCATGCCTACCTCGTGAATCCGGATACGCGCGACTACTACGTGGCCTCGGCCGCCAGCGTCGTCACGCTCGACCCCTTCGGATCACTGCTGATGCCGGGTCTGGCGTCGGAGCAAGTGTTCTTCACCGGCATGTTCGAGAAGTACGGCATCGGCATGCAGGTGAGCCGCGTCGGCCGCTTCAAGGCGGCGGTCGAACCATTCACGCGGCAGGAGATGAGCCCGGAGAATCGACTGCAAACCGAGTCGTACCTGGGCGATCTGTGGAGTGAAGTGAAGCGCGGTGTCGCGCAGAGTCGTGGCATCGACACGGTTGCGCTGCAGACCATCGTGGATACACAGGGCATCATTCTCGCCGCCGACGCCAAGGCGGCCAAGCTGGTGGACCGTATCGCGTACTTCGACGACGTGTTGGACGACTTGCAGAAGCTCGCCTCGGCGGCGCGTTCGGCCGATGGGGCCAAACCGAGCGCCAAGGACAGCACCCGCGCTGCGGAGATGGCCAGGCTGCTCGACCGGCCGACGCTGCCGCAGATCACGTTGGGCGAGTACGCCCCGATCGCCGTGGCGAAGGATCGCAGCTTCAGCGCCAGTCAGACGATCGCGATCGTGTATGCCGAAGGCGATATCGTGGATGGCGAAGGCGGCGACGGCACGATCGGCGGCGCATCAATGGCGCGCGAACTGCGCCGCGTACGCAACGACGCGAAGGTGAAGGCTGTGGTGCTGCGCGTGAACAGCCCGGGCGGCAGTGCGATCGCCTCCGAGCAGATCCAGCGCGAATTGACGCTCATCGCCAAGAAGAAGCCGATCGTGGTGTCGATGGGCACGGTGGCCGCGAGCGGTGGCTACTGGATCAGCACGGCGGCCGTCCGCGTGTTCGCCCAGCCGAACACGATCACGGGATCGATCGGCGTGTTCTCGCTCGTGCCAAACATCAAGACGCTGGCCAATCGCAATGGCGTGACCTTCGATACTGTGAAGACCGGACGCTATGCCGACCTGTTCTCGATCGCGCGTCCTCGGTCCGAGGCTGAACTCGCGGTGTTGCAGCGCGGGACCGACGCCGTGTACGAGGCGTTCATCACGCGCGTGTCGACGGCGCGCAAGCTGACGCCGGACTCGGTCCGGGCGATTGCCGAAGGGCGCGTGTGGTCGGGCGACGATGCGATGCGCATCGGTCTCGTGGACTCGATGGGCGGACTCGATGCCGCCCTGAAGAGCGCCGCCACACTGGCGAAGATCACCGGCGACTACGACGTGCGCGAGTACCCGCGCGTGAAGAGCGCGACCGAGAAGCTGACGGATATGCTGGACAACAAGCCGACGCCGGTGGCAGCGGCGATCCGTGCGGCCTCGCCGGCCGGTGCCAACGCCCTCCTGTCGGGACGCGGCCCGGCCAGCTCACTGGCTCGTGACATCACACATGAGCTGGACGTGCTGCTGCGCTACAACGACCCGCGCGGCGTGTACGCGCGCATGCCGTTCGTGCTCCGCATTCACTAAGAATCGCAGAAATACTCGCGACTCCAAACTTTCACTCAAGACTCTAGACTCACGTGAGTCTCGAGTCTTGAGTCGAAGTTTGGAGTCGTGAGTTACTGAAAGGCTACTCCGGCCGAAACGAATTCACGACGCGCAGGCGCTCCGACCACAGGGCGGTCGCGGCACGCGCTGTGGCGAGCGTCGCTTCCGCCTTCAAGATGCAAGCGGGAAGGTTCTTCGCCGTCACATCACCCAGCGCCCATTCCGCGATTTTCTCGCGCGCCGTCGCTTCCTGCAGACGCTGCGCATAGCGCTCGGCGTGCGGACGACTCCACATCGCGACCGGACGGTCGTCATCGATGCCGTACAGGCTCCAGATGCCGTCGTGCACGGGGACGAAGTCGAGGAGAAATCCGTCAAAATCCTCGGGAACGGTTGTCGTTTCGTTCATGGCAGCGGGACGAATGGAGGAGACTGGCGTGCGCGAGTCGTGCGATGGAACACTAACTCAACCAGCCACACAATGAGACCGGTTCCCGTATCGTGCCAGTCGGTCATCTAGATTGTTCCAGATGACTTCTCGTGTTTCGCCGCGCGTGATCGCGGCATCCATACTGTTTGTCCTCGCGACCACGCGCGTCGTATCGCCGCTCACTGCGCAAGACTCCACCAAGCAGGCACAGGTTAGGGCTACGAAGCCGGCAGGGAGTACACTCAAGCCCGACTCAGGCCCAAAGTACGCCTATCCGGCCACTGGCACGTCGGCAGCGGCCCGTGCTCTCGCCGGTAAACCCGTGCCGGTGTGGCCCGTGCCAGGCCCCGCGCCGCTGCCGGGCAGCGTGCTCCCAGCCAAGCGCATCATCGCGTACTACGGCAATCCATTTTCGAAACGCATGGGTGTGCTGGGCGAATATCCGAAGCCCGAGATGCTCGCCATGCTCGACCGCGAAGTGGCGGCCTGGACGAAAGCCGATCCCTCCACACCGGTACAGCCGGCACTGCATCTGATCACCACGGTGGCGCAGGGCGACGCCGGCAAGGATGGCAAGTACCGCATGCGCCACGGCGACGCGCTCACCGAGAAAGTGTACGGTTGGGCGAAGGAGCGAAACGCGCTGCTGTTTCTTGATGTGCAAGTCGGGCTGAGCACTATTCAGGAAGAACTGCCGCGCCTCGAATCATGGCTGTCCAAGCGCGACGTGCACTTCGGCATGGACCCCGAGTTCGCCATGAAAAACGGCACCAAGCCCGGCCGGAAGATCGGCAGCTACGATGCCGCCGACGTGAACTGGGCCATCGACTATCTCGCGAAGCTCGTCACGGAAAAGAAGCTGCCGCCGAAGATCCTGGTGGTGCACCGCTTCACCAAGCCGATGCTGACTAACGCCACGAAGATCAAGCGCGATCCGCGCGTGCAGGTGGTGATGCACATGGACGGCTGGGGACCGCCGAGTCTCAAGCGGGATTCGTACGCGGCGTATGTGTACGCCGAGCCGGTCCAGTTCGCGGGCTTCAAACTGTTCTACAAGAACGACCGGCGTTCGGGGAGCACGATGATGACGCCGCGCGATCTGCTCGCACTCACCCCGAGGCCGTTGTACATCCAGTATCAGTAGTGCGTGATGTGCGCTCGACTCGTCTACTCTGCTTGAATGCGCATCACGAAGGTGAGTCGGCGCGGCAGGCCGGGCTCAAAATAGCGAGAGCGTGTCGCGTTGATCACTACCGAGCCGGCGTAGCGACGATCGAACATGTTTTCGATCCCGACCGTCGGCTCGAGTCGTACATGCCCCACGCGTGGGGCCGTGTAGCCGGCGCGCACATTCCACGCGGCGTAGCCCGCCGCGAACACCGTGCTCGCATCGTCGGCGCTGACGCGCGACGACGCGGTGCCGTCAACCGTGGCGAACCAGCCAGCGCGACGGGCCGTGACGTACGCCTGCAGCAGGTGCGCCGGAATACCGGGAATCACTTTGCCGTCGTAGTTGGCCGCGCCCACGCGGTAGGTATCGAATTCGAAGCGCGACCAGGTGTGCGCCACGCCAATATCGAACATCGATGTGGACGCGGTGAGATTGGTTTCGATGCCCTGACGTGAGGTACGCCCGGCGTTACGGAACGCGCGGCGCCCCGGTTGGTTGGGCACATCGAATGGCACGAGCTCCTCGAGCACGGTCGCGCGGAACAGCGCCACGTCGGCCCGCAGCCGCGACCAGAGCATGCCCTGTACGCCGACTTCCGCCGTGCGCGTCCGCTGCGGATCGAGCAACGCATTCAAGCCGGCCGCGCCGTTGTCCTGATTCGTGAGCTCGGTGATGGTCGGCGTCTCGAAGGCCGTACTCAGATTCGCGTAGACCGACAGCAGTGGTCGTGCACGCCAGGCGATGCCCAGCATTGGGCTGACCGCACTGAGCACGCGCTCGCCAGAGTCATCGAGATTGGTGCCCGTGATGAAGCGGTCGCGCACCGCGAAGTTCACGCGGTCGTATCGCAGCGCCGCGCTGGCGAAGATCCGATGCGGCGCCTCCACCTCGGCGCGGACGTAGCCGCCGAGCCCACCCACACGTTCCTGCTGGTTGAGGCGTACGGACCCGCGTTCGTTGCCCGGCTTCGGGCAGAGCGCAGTGGCCGGCGCCGATGCGGCCAGTGTGCTGCAGTTCTCGAAATTGAGTCGATCGTCGACTTGACGTTGCGCATCGACCCCCGCACCGAGCCGTAGGGGCCACGACAGCCGCGTCGTGCGCCGTGCGCCATGCAGCGACCCACCGGCGACATGCCGATCGACAGCGACGATCGCAAACGGGAGGGGATTGTCGAGCGTGCGCGTGCCCACGAAGAGGGACGCGTTGAGTGTATTCGCTCCGTCGCCGCGCGCCGCCAGCAGCGACAGCTGCGACTGTTCAACGGCTTTGCGCGAGCGACGGGTGATGTTCAGCGAGTCGGGGAGTCGCGGATCGCGCGCCAGCTCGGCCGCCGTGAGCGCCCCGGTGTTCTCGGCGCGCGGTGTGTCGTATCGCGTGCCCTGCACTTCGAAGCGCGTTCCACCCAGCGTCGCCATCGCACGGCCGAAAGCACTGGTGGCATCGAGATGCGACCACTGCCGCGGGCCATCGCCCGTGGTTCGTGTGACCGACCCGAGCCAGCCGCCACCCTGCACCGTACCGGTGGTATCACGCCGACTGCCCGAGGCGAGCACGGAGCCGCGCTGCAGGCCACCGCCATCCCACAGTCGGGCATCAATCGCAAAGGGACGCGCCGAGGGCGCGCGCGAACGGAAATCGATCACGCCACCGGCGGCATTTCCGTACAGAGCGGCTGCCGTGCCGCGGATGACATCGACGCGACCGACCGATTCGAGATCGAGCCAATCGAGCGGCGTCTGGCCATCGGGAAGTGTGAGCGGAATGCCGTCGCGCAGGACGCGCACGCCGCGTACCCCGAAGGCTGAGCGCGCGCCAAAGCCGCGAACGGCGATCCGTGGATCCTGCGACGGATTGGCCCGATCCTGTACCTGCACGCCGGGGATACCGAGCAGCACATCGGCGACGCCGCTGCGGCGCAGGGCCGGGCGGTCATCGATAGTGGCGCGCGACCAGGCGAAGGGTAGTTCGAGGGGCGAGCGGGCGGCGTCTCGCGTGACGGTCACGCGGACGCCCTGCAACGCCTGCGCGCTGGTCGTTCGCGCGCTGTCGGCTTTCGCGCTATCGGCACGTGTGCGCGCTTGCGCGTGCGCCGTCGTCGCGGCGAGCGTGAGCATGACCGCGCCGAGGGCGGCGATCGGGTCGCGGCGGCGGATCCGGCGCAGCGATGAAAATCGAGGTTCGTTATGCACGCTCCGATCTATCGCCCGCAGCAGGGAATCGGAACCCGCGTCGACGATTCCCGCCGAACTGATTTCGTCGGCTACTTCCCGGGCTCGCGGCACACCGGGCGGCGTTCGTCCGGGCTCTCGTCGAACAATTCGCCCGTCTTGTCGCAAATCACGCCGGTTGCGCTGTCCCGAACGGACACGAACCAGTGCGATGCCGTGGCGTTCGACTTGACCACCGCCTGCTCGGTGGGCAGCCGCATGCCGCGGGCTTCGAGCTCACGCCAGGTCGCGAAGCGCTGATTCAACAGGCGGAACGTCGACTGCCGTTCGTGCACCGCCTTGAGCGTGCCGGAGACGGCATCTTTGCTTTGGGTCACGCGCATGTTGCCTCGCACGCGCAGCGATCCGACGGCGAGGACGACCAGCACGAACGCGACGACCAGGCTGGTCACGATCTGACTGTCCTTCTCCGACTTCGCGGCACCCTTGGTGAGTGCGCGCGTTCGCGCTGTCTCCCGCTCCGGCAGGGCACCCGCCCCCCGTACGCCAGCGGCAACCGGCGAGGCGACGCCAGGAGCTCGCGCTCCCGGGTACGCCGTCGCAACAGGAGCAGGCGGCCGCGCAGACCACGTCATCGCGGCCTCAGCGGGGCGTGCCGGTGCACGCGGGTCAGGCGCCCAGCCGATCGGCCGCGTCGCTGCAGAGAACTTCTCCGCAGAAAGCGTCGATGGGCGGCGCGGGGGATTCGAGGACATGGGAACATGCTATTTCAATGACGAGCAACCAGGCATAGCGACATCGGCACCACCGTTACGGCGCGGGAATTGTCTCAAACTTTTTGTGACAAGCCGCTCGACCCAGCCTTCGGTATATTCCAAACATGTTCTTTCGCGAACTCTATGATCCGGCGCTCGCTCAGGCGAGCTACGTGATCGGATGCCAGGCGACCGGCGAAGCCATCGTGATCGACCCCCTTCGCGATCCCGCGACGTATCTCGATGTCGCGCGCGCTGAAGGGCTGCGCATCACGCATGTTACCGAAACACATATTCACGCCGACTTCGTGTCCGGCTCCCGTGAGCTCCGCGCGGCGACCGGCGCGCGCTTGTATCTGTCAGCCGAAGGCGGCCCCGAGTGGCAGTACGCCTTTGCCGCGCAGGATGACGCAGTGCTGCTGCACGACGGCGACACGATTTTTGTGGGCAACATCCAGCTGGATGTGCTGCACACCCCCGGACACACACCCGAACATCTCTCGTTCGTAGTGACCGATCGTCCGCGCGGTGCCGGCCCGATGGGGATTCTCACCGGAGACTTCGTGTTCGTGGGCGATGTGGGGCGCCCCGACCTGCTGGAACGGGCGGCCGGCATCGCTGACACGATGGAAGCGGGAGCGCGAACGCTGTTCCGTTCGGTCCAGCGGTTCCGGGCGCTTCCCGATCATCTGCAGGTATGGCCCGGGCACGGCGCAGGATCCGCCTGCGGAAAGGCATTGGGTGCCGTGCCGTCGTCCACGGTCGGCTACGAAAAGCTCTCGAACTGGGGTGTCGCCGAGTCGGACGAGGCGGCGTTCGTGGCCGCTGTGCTCGACGGGCAGCCCGAGCCGCCACGCTATTTCGCGGCGATGAAGCGCATCAACCGGGATGGTCCGCCGATCTTGGGCCGGCCGCCGTTCGCGCCACGCTTGGCCGCGGCCGATGCGCTCCGTGGTTCGTCGAGCCACACGCGCTGGATGCTCGACATGCGGCCGGCCAGCGAATTCGCCTACGGCGCGATCGACGGGAGTCTGTCGTTACCCTACTCCAAGAGCTTCAGCACCTGGGCGGGGTCGATCATTCCGGTGACGGACGAGCTCGTGCTGATGGCGGACGCGGAGAGCGACGACGTGCAGCGCGCGGTCCGAGATCTCTCACGCATCGGATTTGATCGAATCGTCGGCTGGGTTGATGCGCACGAGGCTCTTCAGGTGTGGCGCGAGGCCGGCCACGACCTGCACACCATTCCGCAGATCTCGGCGACGGACATCCCCACGACGACGGCGAACGGCGGCGCCACGGTGATCGACGTGCGAGGCCGCACGGAGTGGGACGCGGGGCATATCGCTGGTGCGCTCCACGTTCCGCTGGGCGACCTGCGTCAACGACTCGACGAACTCCCCGCCACGACGCTGCTCGTGCACTGCCAGTCCGGCGTGCGCTCCGCGGTGGCGACCAGCCTGCTCCACCGTCTCGGTCGAACCGACGCGGTGAACCTCCGCGGCGGGTTCGCCGCTTGGAGCGCGGCGGGTTTTCCCGCGTCGGGACGAAACGAATGACGCTTGGCTGACGCAACGAGAGTACTGTCAGCGAGCTGGTTAGCTTGACCGGCTCCGTGGCGGCGCTGACCGACACCGGAATCCCGCTTCTGTGTGTTGGCTTTGTGAGTCGACTGTGTGGATTGCTTCAATGCATTGAGCCGCCCCGGATTCCGGAGCGGCTCTTTGTGCATCGTAGACGATTGCCTCAGAGGGCTGGCCGCCAGTCAGGCAAGCGAAAGCCGTTGCGCGAGCACGTCAGCCGCCACGTCGCGCTGGGCGCTGTTGCCGACTCGAATGACATCCACGCACGCCAGCAAGTGATGGAGCCTGGCATCCCGGGTTGCCACCTTGGTGACGCCATTAAAGAGCGGCACCAGCGCTTCGCCGCGCACCACGCCTCCTTCCATTGGCCACACGATCGACTTCATGGCCGATCCGTTGCCGAACAGGGGCGAGAGCTCTGGATGCGATCCGGCGGTCGGCATTCCGAGCCGCTCCGGACCGTGCACCGGCGGAAACGCGTAGCGAACGCCGTGCACGAGGAACTCCCGGCAGGCACTCCGATTCACCGTTCGGCTGGACGGTTCGCAGAGCCCTGCGTGCTGGAGCCTGGCTACCGACCGGTGCGCAGCGCTCGTGCTCGTGGCCAACGCGTTGGCGAGCGGCTCGTAGCGGTCCTCCGGCACCAGCAGCAGGCGAAGGGCCACAGCGACGTCAAACGGGCGAAGTGAAGGCTGAGTTGGCATGCGAGACGATAACCCCATTCCCGATTCTGCACAGGACTGGTCCCACTCCTACCGTCCCCTCCAGCACACTGCTCAGCCCCAGCTAACTGTACTTGGTCCCGTTTTTTTCACGTTTCAGCAAATAGGAGTTAAAGCGATCTTAATGTTGACGCATGAGTTCGTCACGGCGTGATACGCTTCGTCCCCCAGCTGTTGTTCTTCCGATCCACGTCGAGCAGGCGCTGCTCAGGGTCGAGCTCGAGGTGCACGAGCTGCTTTCTCACGAACGCATATTCGCGCACGTACTGACGTGAGTTGGTGCTCCAGACTTCAGCGGGATACACGTAGTCCTGTGTCGTCCCATCGCTGAAGGTGAAGCGCGCGCGCACGGGCAAAACACCGCGCTCGCGATTGCCGTACAACACGCCGACGAAGGTCGTGTCACCTTTCGTGCGCGTGACCACACTGTCGACGCTCTGGTCGAACCGCGCATTCTCGACGAACCACTGACGCCAGAACCAATCAAGGCGACGGCCGCTGACGTCCTCCATGGTGCGGAAGAAGTCCGCCGGAGTGGGATGTTTGTACGCCCACCGTGCGATGTACGTGCGGAAGGCGTCGTCGAACGCCTCAGGTCCGAGGATCTCCTGACGCAGCAGCTGCAGGCCAACGCTTGGCTTCACGTACGCCGCTTCACCGAGCAACGCCGGATTGATGCGATCGGGATTGATGTCGACCGGCTTGTCGACGCCTTGCACCATGTACTGCTCAACCATTCGCCGCTCTTCGGCCGCGCGTGCGAGCTGATCGCCACGCTCCGGATAGCGACGACCTTCGGAAAAGGTATTGATGAAGGTGTTGAAGCCTTCGTCCTGCCACATGTACGACCGTTCGTTGCTGCCGACGATCATCGGGAACCACATGTGTCCGATCTCGTGCGTGATGACGTTGTACAGATCGTAGATGTCGTTGCTGATGTTCTCCATCGCGATCATCGGATACTCCATGCCGCTGATCGGTCCTTCCACGGCCGAGATGTGCGGCCACGGATACTGGAACCAGCGTTCCGAGTATTCGATGATCGACATGCGCGACTGGTCGGCCGCGTCATGCCAATTCACCGCCGCCGAGGGGCGATAGTAGGCGTAGGCCATGATCCCCTTCCAGCTCGACGCATCCCACTGAAAGTCGGGCGACGCCGCCCACACGGCGTCACGCACATTCTTCGCGCTGAACCGCCACGTCATCATGCCGGTGGTGCGCAGGCGCGCGCTCCCGTTGGCCAGTTCATCGGCGGTAATCAGCCGGATCACCGTGTCAGACTTCGCGGCCACCGCGTGACGAGCGATCTGTGTCGGGGTGAGCACCTCGCGCGCATTCTGCAGCGCGCCGGTCGCGGCCACGATGTATCCGGACGGCACGGTGATGGCCAGGTTGTAGTCACCGTAATCGAGATAGAACTCGCCCTGGCCCAGATACGGTTCGATGTTCCATCCGCGTACGTCGTCGTACACGGCAGCACGGGGGAACCACTGCGCGATCTCGTACAGCGCACCATCACGCCCCATGCGATCGGCGCCGTGCTCGGGCACCGGAAAGGTCCACGCCATATCCAGCACGGCGGTGCGACCCGGGGCCAACGGCTCGGCGAAATCGACTTTCATCATCGTCTCGTTCATCCGGCGCGCGAGCGGCGACCGCTTGGGCGCCCCGCCCTTGGCCGACGCCACGAGCTGATCGAGCTTCGAGAACGTGTAGCCGCCTTCGAAGCCGCGGGCTCCGAAGCGGGACTCCTCGGGGAAGATGTAGGAGTTGAGTGACCTGGATCGGAACGCGTTCTGCTCGACCTGCAACCACATGAAGCGCAGCGTGTCGGGCGACCGGTTCGTGTAGCGCAGGGTGAGTTCGCCCTTGACGAGTTTGGCCGCCGTATCGAGCGTGGCGGCGAGGGTGTAGTCAGCCCGGTTCTGCCAGTACTTCGCACCGGGCGCGCCGCTGCCGCTGCGCGATTCGTTGGGCGTGGGCAGCACGAGCGGTGCGAACACCGACGTATCGGACACGGCGCGTGGCCGTGCGGTGCCGGCCGGCGCAGACTGCGCGGAGGCCACCGCGGCGGCAGCCGTGGCGACCAACGTGGCGGCGGCGAGCCGTGTCGCCAGAGCGGCCGCACCACGCGGGAGAAGCCGACGCGCCATCGTACCGCGCGGCTGAGGAACAGGGCATGTGGACATGCGGACGCGGAGCGAAGGGAAAGGGCGGGTCCCGAGGTGCTGGCTACGTCGTACCCACGAATGATAGTAGCTTTCGGTATGTCCTCCGCCATCACTTTTCATGCGACGCCGGTGTTTCCACGCGGCTTTCGCTGCGCCAGCCGCAATGTCGGCCTGAAGCCGTCGGCTCGCGATCTGACGCTGTTTGCCAGTGAGGTCGACGCCGCTGCGGCGGCCGTGTTTACCCGCAATCATTTTCCCGGCGCGCCGATCATTCTCGGTCGCGAAACGATCAAGGGCGGTGTGCTGCGGGCGATCATTGCGAACAGCAAGGTGAGCAATGTCGCGACAGGCACCCGTGGCGTGGAGCACGCACGGCGGATGGCCATGGCGGCCGCCACCGAACTGGGCACGGCTCCGGATCGCGTGCTCGTGAGCTCGACCGGGGTGATTGGCGTGCAGCTGCCGATCGAGAAGATCGAGGCGGGCATCGCCGGCATGACGTCTGATCTGCAAGACAATCCCATGGTCGGCGCCGAGGGCATCATGACGACGGACACGCATCCGAAAGCGCTCTCGGCGTCGGTCGGCACGGCCACGATCACGTGGGTGGCGAAGGGGTCGGGCATGATCGAGCCGAACATGGCCACCATGCTGTCGTACATCTTCACCGATGCAGCGTTCGACGCGCCGACGCTTGATCGACTCCTGCGGGCCGCCGTGACGCCGACATTCAACATGCTGTCCGTCGACACCGATACGAGCACGTCGGACACCTGCGCGATCCTGGCCAACGGATTGGCCGGCGCCGTCGACGAGGCGGAATTTCTCGCGGTGCTCACGGCGGGCTGCCGTCGTATGACGGAGATTCTGGCGCGCGACGGCGAGGGCGCCGAACATCTGGTGCGCGTGACGGTTCGCGGTGCGCTCAACCAGACGGAAGCGCATGTGGTCGCCAAGTCGATTCTGAACTCGCCGCTGGTGAAGACCATGGTGCACGGCGCCGACCCGAACGTCGGCCGTTTGCTGATGGCGGTCGGCAAGTGCTTCGACTGCACGATCCGTCCGGCCACCACGGATGCGTGGATCAACGGCTTCCAAGTCGTGGGCCACGGCGAGCGCCTGGCCTTCGACGATGCGGTGGTACGCGAGACGCTCTCGCGTGAAGTGGTAGATCTTTCGGTGTCACTCGGCGTCGGTGACGGCGAGGCGATCGCCTACGGGTGCGATCTCACCAAGGGCTACGTCGACGAGAACGCGTCGTACTACAGCAGTTGAACGGCGGCGGCAACGGCAACTACCAAAGCAACAGCGGGAACACGGAGTCGACGGATTTCACGAATTACACAGATAAGCAAAGTGCGATTTTTCGTTTATCGGTGTCATCGGTGTCATCAGTCATGTCCGTGTTCCCGCTGTTGCTTTTGCTTTCACAGTTGCTTGAATGTGCTCAGCGCGCTTGAAGTACCGGCGCGCGACGATGCTTGGTGGCTTGCTCGTAGTCGTACACAAGCTGAATGAGCCGCGCTTCGCTCCAGGGCCGCCCCAGGAAGCTCACGCCGGCGGGTAATCGATTGTCGCGCGTGTAGCCCATCGGCATGGTGATGGCCGGGAAGCCGGTGCTTGGCGAGAAGAGTTGACTGTTGTCGCCGTGCGGCGTGTTCAGGTCACCGATCAGGCGCGGCGGATTGCTCCACGTGGGATAGATCGCGGCGTCGATCTTGAGCGAGTCCATCATCTGCAGTACGGCGTCGCGGAGTGCAGACCGCACGCGCTCACGGCTCTGACAGCCGGCGCTGGCCTCGGGCATTTCGGTGGACTGCGCGGCGTCGCGGAGACGCTGCTCCACGGTGGGGTGGAACTTCCGGCTGCGGAGCACCTCGTCGATGGTCTTCACGGGTGCGTTCGAACCGCGCGCGACGAAGTAACGCTCGAGATCGGCCTTGAACCGATTACACCCACCCTGCTGTCGGCGCTGGATGGCGTCGAGCGAGTCGACCCGCGCTTCCACGATGACGGCGCCTTGGGCCTGCAGGTCGGCGACGGCGCGCTCGAAGACGCGCTGTACTTCCGGATCGAGCGTGGGACGCTCGTACGCCTGCCGAAGAATGCCGATGCGCGCGCCTTTGAGCGCGCCGCGCACGAGGAAGGCTGCGTACGAGGCACTGCGCTTCGCGTCGGCCGGTGCGGTGACGGAATCTGCCGGATCGCTGCCCACCACGACATCGAACACGGCCACGGCATCGGCGACGGTGCGGGCCATCGGGCCAGCCACGTCGGACGACGCATTGAGCGGGATCACGCCGGCGCGCGAGGTGAGCCCCATGGTGGAGCGAATGCCGACGAGCGCCTGATGCGCCGAGGGGCCGCGAATCGAGTTGCCGGTATCGGTGCCCAGTCCGACGGCGCCGAAGCTGGCGGCGACGGCGGCGGCGGTGCCGCCACTGGAACCGGCGGTCACCCGATCGAGGGCATACGGATTGTGCGTGTAGCCGGGCAGTATCGAGCTCACGGTTTCGTACGGCGTGAACGCCCATTCGGCGAGATTCGACTTCGCCAGCACGATCGCCCCAGCGTGCTTGATCTGCCGCACCATCGTGGCATCCTGCAGCGGCTTCCACCCCTCGAGCGCCAATGACCCACCGGTGGTCTGCATGCCAACGGTCTCGAAGTTGTCCTTTACGATCATCGGAACGCAGTGTAGCGGGCCGGTGGGCCCGCCAGTTGCGTATCGCTTGTCGAGCGAATCGGCCACGGCCAACGCATCGGGATTCACCAGAATGATCGCGTTGATGGCCGGGCCACGCTTGTCGAGCGCCTCGATGCGATCGAGATATGCCTTCGTGAGCGCGCGACAGGTGAGTGTCTTCGCCTTGAATGCGGCGTGAATCTGCGCGATGGTCGCTTCTTCAATCCGAAAGGGTCGACGGGCTGATTGCGCGGAGAGCGACGTCGCTGACGCAGCGGCGAAGAGGAGAGCGGTGGCGAGCTGGGCGTGTCTGGGCATGGACCCAAATTACCTGTTTGGTTGCGTGGCGACAGGTCGAAACGGCGACAGCAAAAGGCAACGGCAAAAACAACAGCGGGAACACGGAGTTGGCGGATGACGCAGACATCACAGATAAGCAAAAGCGCCCTTTGCTTATCTGTGTGACCGGTGAAATCCGCCGACTCCGTGTTCCCGCTGTCGCTGTTGCCTTTCGCGGTGGCGACCTAGGCCGCCAGCACATTCGGCGAGCGGACCAGCGGCATCACCTGCTCGGCGAATCGCTCCATTTCTTCAAGCTGTGGACTGCACTGCAGCAGCAACAGCCCGACACCGGCCGCCTCGAACTCGCGCACCCGATCGGCCACTTGTTCGGGCGTGCCGACCAGACCAGCGCGCAGGCCGCGGTTTGACACGGAGTAATCCTGCAGCGAGAGGTGCTGATCGAGCTGCGTGTTGGCGATCCAGTCCTGATAGTTATTGAAGCCCGGTGAGCCCGGCTGCACGTTGGTGATGCGCTCGAGCTCGCGCTGCGCATCGGCTTCGGTATCGCGGACGATGGCGTAGGCAGCCATGCCGTATTGCATCGGCGCAAGACCAGCCGCGTCACGACGGCGCTGCATGTCGGCCACCTTCGGTGCTACGCGATCGGGCGGATCGCCGTGCATCACGTACGCATCGCAGGCGCGCGTAATCAGTGACTTCGCGGCGTCGGACTCGCCGCCGGCGTACAACACCGGATGCGGGCGGCCACGGCTGCCGATCGGCTTCGGCTGCACGATCAGCTCGTCGACCTGGTAGTACTTGCCGTGGTAGCTCAGCGACGACTGCGACCATGCGCCATGCAACACGTCGAGCCATTCGGCCGTGCGCGCGTAGCGATCGTCGTGTTCGTCGAACTGACTGCCGTAGCGCCGTGCTTCATCCTTCCACCAGCTCGACACCACATTCAGCGAGAGACGCCCGTTGCTGATCCGATCGATGTTCGCGGCCTGCTTGGCGAGCGTGGCGGGATGGTGATAGGTGGGACGCACGGCCACCATGAGCTCGAGGCGGCTGGTCACCGCGGCCAGCGCGGCCGCCGTCGACCACGCGTCGAGGGCGGGCGCGTCGATGCCCTTGATGTCGTTGAGAAAGAGCTCGGCGATGAGCGTGAGGTCGTAGCCGATCTCTTCGCTGCGCCGTGCGAGTCGCTGCACATACGGCCAGCTCGCCTCCATGCCCTCGTCGGGCACGTTGCGTAGCCAGCCGCCGAACACCGGGAGCCAGTAGCCGAAACGCATTATGCCCCCACCGCGTCGAGCACGCCGGCACGTTCCGCCAGATAGTCCACCAAGCGTTCGAACGGATCGAAGCGGACCACGTTGATCGCGTCGGCCACGAAGTTGGACAGCGCGTTGACGTCGTAGAAGTAGTGCTGGCCGTCGCGGTCATCGACGAGATACTCAATGCCACCCACGTCGATCTTGGCAGCCTGCGCGATGCGTTCGACTTCGGCAATGATGTGTGCAGGCGGATCGGCGCGCTCCACGCGCATGCCCGACTTGGGCGCGTCGATGGCGCACGCGCCGCGCACGAGTTCTACACCATTCGTGGTCTGGCACGCGTCGGCCGGGCAGAGATCGAACGAGCCCGCGGCCGGAAACACGTTGATGGCGTAGAGGTACTTGCCGTTGAGCGTCTCCACACGCGTGATGTGCCCCTCGCGCAGCGGCGCCGCCTCTTGCACGAGCGCAGTGCCGTCGACGCCAAGGTCCACCACACCGGCCGCCACGGCATCAGCCAGTGCCTGCTCCGAGTCGTACTTCACGATGCCGGCGCCGCTGCCGCCTACGTTTGCCTTGACCAACACGGGATAGCGGAAGCCGCGAGCGGCGGCCACCGCACGCGACGGATCGTTGATCACGCGCGAACGCGGGTACGGAAGTCCGAGTTCTCGCAGCAGATCGAGTTGGGTAGCCTTCGAGAGTTCGAGTGCGTAGGCGTCGGCACCATTCACGACGGGAACGCCGAGCCGCTCCAGATGACGTAGCCAGTGCAGCGTGTAGAACGTGGTTTGGGCGTGACCGCGCAGATATGCCGACGGGCTGGCCCGGTTGAATACCAGCGAGTACGGCGTGTCGGTGTTGGCCGGCTCGAATTCGTGCGCGGCGGCATCGAGCCGCTCGTACGCAATCCCGCGACGCTCCAGCTCCGCGAACAGCGGGCGGAACCAGTCAGGGTGCTCGTGATAGATGGCGATGGGGCGCGTGGACATGAGGAGCTCCGGTAGCGATGGCGCCGTCCCAAACGACAAAGCCCGAGCTATTGGTTCGCCCGGGCAGTCGCGTTTTAGCTCGTTGTTTTACGTGGCGGCAATAGGCGGCAAATGACCACGATCTCAGTTGTTTGCGGAGGTTAGCAGCCGAACGACGCTTTAGTCAAGTGCTGAGATAGTTGAGTCTGCATTATCAGTCGCGCGGCGCCGGAACAGACGACTAGAATGCTGGGGAATGCTCCACCTGTTGACTCATTTCTCCTTCCAAATGCGCATGCTTCTCCTCTCCCGTCAGTTCCCCCTGTTCGCCGCCGTGCTGGCCCTCGCGCCGGCGTGGTCCGCCCTCTCCGCGCAGGCCGTGGCACCAAAGTTCGCGTGGCCGGCGGGTACCTCGGCTGATCTCGTCACGCGCACCGTCGCGAAGTCGAACGTACCCGGTCAGCCCGACTCCACCGTCACCGTGACCCGCTCGCGCTTGGCGGTGGCCCGCCACGCCGAGGGATTGCAAGTGCAGACCGGCCCGGGCACGGTGGAATCGGGACCAACGACCGGTCCATCGGGAATCAGTTCAGCGGCGATGGCCGCGATGCGCTCCACGTACATCGTGTCCACCAGCGGCGTGTTCCTACGTCTCGACGACACGCTCGCCACGAAACAGCAGATGGAGGCGTTGCTGGCACCCCTGCTTCAGCAGCTGGCAAGCGCTCCGCCCGCCACGATAGCGGCGGTCAGGAAGTCGATGAGTATCCAGTCGATCGCCGCGACCGTCGCCCTTGGATGGGAAACGACCAACGCCGACTTTACAGCCAGAAGCTGGGCGGTTGGCGACACATTGGTGCGCATGTCCGATCTGCCCTTCCCCGGCGCTGACGGACTGACGTTTCAGGCCAGGCGTGTCGTGCGCTACGAGGGGACGGCCGACTGCCCCGCTGACTCGCAGCTGTCGGCATGCTGGAAGTTCGGGACCAAACTCGTGATCACGCGCGAGACGATGAAACCCGCCATGCTCGCCATGCTCAAGCAGATGGGCATCGCCGACGAGTCGATGCTCGACAACGTCCCAGTGCCGGAAACCACCTCGCTCACGACGATGTTGGTGGAGAGCCGTACACTACGACCGGCCGAGTCGGTGACCGACGTGTCGGTGAATATGCAGTCGCCGCTGACCGGCGCGATCGAAACCCGTTCGACAACCCGCGCGAGCTATCGTTGGTCCAAATAAGGCGGCGCCACTCTACGCGACCTTTCGGCGACGCGCATTCAACGAGCGCGTGTCGTCCTGACGCGTTTCGATATCACGCGTCTTGAACCCGCGCACCGCCTCCGCGAGCGCACCGGCCTGCCCCAGCAGCTCTTCGGAAGCGGCCGCACTCTCCTCGGCGTTGCTGGCCACCGTCTGGGTGACCTCGCTCATCAGCGCTACACCACGGCTGACCTCATCGAGTCCCCGTGCCTGCATAGCCGACGCCGTCACGATCTCCTCGACGACAACGCCCACGCGCTCCACCTGCGCACGTGCGGTGACGAGCTGCTCGCGCACCGACTGCTCGCGTGCCACGCCACGACCCACATTCTGAATCTCTTCCTCGATCAGGGCGGCCGTCTGCTTGGCCGCTTCGGCGGAACGGATCGCCAGCGCGCGCACTTCTTCGGCGACGACGGCGAAGCCGCGACCGGCGTCACCGGCGCGCGCCGCTTCGACGGCGGCGTTGAGCGCGAGCAGGTTCGTCTGGAACGCGATCTCGTCGATGGTCTTCACGATGCGCTGCGTCGCATCGGCCGACTGCTTGATGCGTAGCATGTCCTCTCCCATCGCCACCATGGATTCGGCACCGAGCTGCACGCTCTCCTGCGCGAGCCGCGCGGCAGCTTGCACTTCAACGGACTGGGTCGCGGCGCGCTGCGCCAACGTCTGCAATTCGGTGACCGATGCACTGATCTCTTCAGCGCTGGCGGCCTGCGTCGAGGCGCCGTTGGCCAACTGCTGGCTGCCCGACGACAGTTGCGTGGCGGCGTCGTCGACCTGAAAAGCCGCCGCGCGCACCTGCCCGAGCGTGCTTGACATGTTCCGCACTGCGGTATTCAGCGACTCTTGCACGTGTGCAAACTCGCCGGCGAATTCGCCATCCATGCGCGCTTCGAGATTGCGGTCCGCCATTTCGGCCAACGCCTGCCGCGCGGCGCTGAGTGGCGTCGCAATGGCCGTCATGAGCCCATCCACACCGGCCAGCACATCGGCGTAGCGGCCCTGCACTGCGGCGACGTCACTGCGCCCATCGAGCACGCCCTGACGGGCCTGTCCGGCGATCCGTTCGATCTCTTGCACCGTGTGCGTGACCGCGTGCTGCGCCCGTACGCAGGCCGCGAGCGACTCCGCGCATTCACCGGCCATGCGATCAACCGCCGCCGAGACGGCGCCGAGTTCATCCGGCGACCGATCATCGAGCGGCGCGATCGTGTGAGCGTGCGTGGGCAGCATCTCGCCGCGGGCGAGGGCGGCGAGCGCACGCGACACGACTTCGACCCCCTGTTCCTGCAACAGCGTGACCTGCGCGGCGATGCGATCCATGCGCGTACCCAACGCTTGCGCAATGCGCCACGCGTAGGTCAGGCCGAACACGAAGAAGACGGCAAAGATGGCCCAGATCAACTGCGTGGCCTGCGAAAAGCGAGACGCCGTGCGTGCTTCGACTGCGCGCGAGTTGCCTTGAATCGCGTCGCCGAATGCTTCCATTCGCCCTTCGACAACCGTGAACTGCGTGCGGAAGGTTTCATAGGTCGCGCGCGCCTGCAATGAATCGCCGAGCGCCACGTTGATCACCGCCGCGGCGGCGTCGGCGTACGCGACGACTTCCTTTCGCGTTTCGGGCAGCGACGCCACGATCGTCGCGTCCTCGATCGACGCCGCCGCACTGTCGAGCGACGCTACGAATCGCGCCTCGTGCTCGCGAAGTGCCTCCTGCGCGGCGTTGACACCGCTGCTGTCCCCGCGTTGGCCCATGAGCATCGCTTCGAGCACGTCCGCGCGCATCGCGTCATGCATCATGTCGCTATCCATTTGATAGCGCTGCGCGACGTTGTTATGGCCAAGATCCGCCGTGGCGGACTTCGCCACGCGGAGTGCGACCTGACCAGCGATAGCGACGGCAAGTATGCCGACGGCTCCAATCAATGCAATGGCGCGTAAACGAGCACGCAGCGAACGAAGGGCGAACATGGCGACGGAGCACAGGAGGCCAGCCAATGTGGCCGACTACGTTGCCGGCACGAGAGAGCCCACCAACCGAATGGTTGGCAGGCGCTCTCTTGAATTATCGGGACGGTCGCCGAAGTACTTGAGTCTTAAACTATTTCGTGGGCGACGAGCCTGGCGGCGCCGCCGCTGGCCACACGTTGTCGGCCGGATTGCGATCGGGAGAGCGCCGGGCTGGATCGAGCGTGATCTGTTCGATCTTCCGACCGCCGAACACGAGGTCGGCCGTGAAGGTCCGGCTTCCGTTGAACCAGACGTCCACCGGCCACGTGACCCGCGCGGTGAGGCTATCGAGCATGACGGCATTCCTCATGAGGCGAATGGCCGGTCCCTTCGCCGCGAACTTCACGTCGAGCACGATCGGCGACGGCATATTGCCGTCCTGTGCCACCGTCACCGTGGTCCGGATGCCCTGCGTCTTCACGCTGGCCAAGCGACCGTCTACGCTTTCGGTGGTGAACAGCCAACTGTTCCAGAACCAGCTGAGATCGCGACCGAGCGCCTTGTTCATGAAGAACATGTAGTCCCACGGCGACGGATGCTTGAACATCCACGCCTGCGCCCACTCGCGATGCGCGCGCTGCACCGCGCTGTCGCCGACGATGCCACCCAGCGCCGACAGCATCAGCGGCGTCTTTTGATACGTGGTGAAGCCGTAGAAGCCGGGCCCGGCGTAGTTCGCATTCCACATCATCGGCGGCTCGGCTTCGGCGCCGCTGGTGCGTCCGTAGTTCTGGCCAAGCCCATCGAACACCGGCGCTTTCGAGGCGGCGTCGGCATCGGAGAGGATGTTCATGTACTGATTGAATCCCTCGTCCATCCAGCCGTACCACGTCTCGTTGTTGCTGACGACCATCGGCCACCACTGGTGCCCCGTCTCGTGGTCGGCCGCGCCCGAGTTGGAGTTGATCACCATGGGATATTCCATGCCCGAACTCGGTCCGTCCTGCAGCGTGAGTTGCGGGAACTGATACGGGAACCAGAGCTTCGAGTAAAACTCGAGCGCGTGGCGGCTGATCTCACCCGCCTTGGCGAACAGGTTTGCACGACCGGGCAGAAACAGCATGTGTACCGGGATCGCACCCTTGCCGGGGATCGTGGCCCGGGTTGCGTTCCACACATACTTCTTGGCCGTGGCCCAGGCAAAATCGTTCACCGTGTCGGCGTGGAAGCGCCACACCAGTCGTCCGTTGGCGTTGCCCGTAGCAGTGGCCTGCCCCGGACCGATTTCATCGGGGCCCACAATGGTGGTGACGGCGTCGGACTGCGAGACCTTGGCGAGGCGTTCGCGTGCGGCCGCGGTGAGTACCTGATCAGGATTCTTCAGCACCCCGGTGCCGCTCACGATCCAACCGGCCGGCACGTCGATGTTCACATCGAACGTGCCGAAGTTGTTGTAGAACTCCGACGGTCCGACATAGAGCTCATTGTCCCAGCCTCGCAAGTCGTCATACACGGCGACGCGCGGGTACCACTGAGTGGGCTGATACAGCGTGTCGGCCCATCGCTGCACCATGCGATGTCCGGTGCCTGGTCCGCCGGGAAGCTTATGCGACCATTCAATCTCGAGCACCGCGTTGGCGCCGGCGGCAATCGGCGTGCCGAGGCGGACGCTGGCCGACGTGGAGCGGCCGTTGCGCAGCACCGCTTCGCCGGAGGGCGCATTGGCGGCGTTCTGCTGCGCGGCCACGATCGCCCGAGCGCCCGATCCGCCGTCGCCTGCGGGGACGGCATTCGACGCGAGATTGACCGGCTTACCGTCGATGGTCATGCGCGAGATGACCATGCCGTCGGTCACTTCGGCGGGTACCCAGGGCGCCGCGTGCGGGGCGTTGCCGAGGAAGTGGTTGGGATCGAGCCGAAGACCGATGTCGCGCAGTTGATCGGGGCTGCTGTTGTGCACCGTGATGCGCGCCTTACCGGTCAGTCGCGACGTGGCCGGATCGAGCGAGACGTCAATCGCGTAGTCGGTACGGAGCTGCCAGTAGCTCCGACCCGGACGCCCCGTTGAATCACGGGTTCCAGCCGCGTAAGCGCGACGGATGGTGTTGGTAATCGGCACGTCGCGCCGGATCGCACGCGGCGGAGTTGACGCCGACGCGGCGGTGGCGGCCGCGGTCTGAGCGCGCAGGAGTCCGGGCGCGGCGGCCAGGCAGAACACCAGCGCGGCGGCGATTAAGCGGTGGGGACGAGCAACGACAAGAAACGGAGACATCGGCAGAGGGGCCGGGGATCGATGAACCTGCGTCCCTGAATGTCTAGCTCGTCGGGGCTGACGGCGCGAGGCGTGTATGCTCGACGAGTAGCGCGTGAATGGTCCTGGGCGAGATCGGCTTGACCAGGTGATGATCGAACCCCGCTTCCTGCGAGCGCCGACGATCCTCGCCCTGTCCCCAGCCCGTCAGTGCGATGAGCAGCAGGGGGTGGTCACCCTGTGCCAGGCGCATGGCCCGGGCGGCCTCGTAGCCGTCGAGGAGCGGCAGGCCTATGTCCATCACGACCGCTTCCGGACGCTGTTCGGCATAGACCCGCACCGCGTGCTCCCCGTCGTAGGCGACGGAGATCTGATGGCCCTCGCGCTCGAGCAGCAGGGCAAGACTGTCGGCGGCGTCGATGTTGTCGTCGACCACCAACACGCGCCGACCGGCGACGACTGGCACGAACCGAGGAGTAGACATGGGCAACGGGCTATCGGGAACGTTCTCCGACGCACGCGACCGATCGGCGTCGACCTTGAGGAGCTCATCGTGATGGGAATCGGAACGTACGACGCGCGGTAAGGTAAAGCGAAATGTGCTGCCCTGCCCCACACCCGCGCTGTGCGCGGTCATGGTGCCACCGTGCATTTCCACCAGTCGGCGTGCCAGCGCCAGTCCGATCCCTAGCCCGGCCGGCATTCGACTGCCATGGTCGTACACGCGGGAGAACATCTGAAACACGTGCTCGAGCTGCTCGGCCGGAATGCCGATTCCGGTATCGGACACTTCGATGCGCACGTCGTCTGTCGTCATGTGCACGGCCACCAGAATGTCGCCATTCGGGTCCGTGTACTTCACGGCGTTGCTGAGAATATTCGTGAGGGCCTGCGCCAGACGTGCCGGATCGACGAACAACCCAATCGATTCGTCCGGCATGTTGACGGTCAGGTGCAGATTGCGTTCGATGATCATCGGCCGCACCGCTTCGAAGGCCAGTTCGAAGACATCACGCAGTAACACCACTTCCCGACGCAATTCGAGGCGGTCCTGCGTCACGCGACTGACGTCCATCAGGTCGTCGATCAGACGGACCAACTGACTGGACTGTCGGTCGATCGTCGCCTTGGCACGCGCGACCCCGCTGTGTGAGCCAGCCACACGCTCGAGCATGGCCACCGCATTCACGATCGGCGTAAGCGGATTGCGCAGCTCGTGGGCGAGGGTCGCCAGGAAACGGTCCTTCCGCTGATCGGCATCGCGTAGCGCATCGATGAGGTCGAGATTCTCGATCGTCACGGCGGCCACCTGCGCCACCTGCACGGCGATGGAAATCTCGTCGGACGTGAACGGTGCCGACGCGCGCGACAGTACGACTTCGCCCAGTCGACTACCGTCTCGTCGCGCGAGCGTAATGCGCAGCGGCTCACTGGCGGCGTCGCTGAGCCCGACGGAGAGGATGGGCACATCGCCGACCGCATGATGCTCGGTGCGACGCACGCCGCGCAGCACGTCGACGTCGACACGGTCGGCCGCGCACATGAGGCGCAGTTCGTCGCCGAGTCCCTGCACGACATCGCCGACGTGACCCGCCACGTTGAACGCCACGATGATATCGGAGAGGCGACGCAGTCGCTCGGAGTACCGCTGAATATCCGACTCCGGGCGTATCGGCGCAGTGACGTCGGCGACGTATCCGACCACGCGCGCCACTTGGCCCTCTGCGTTCATGGTCATCGACGAAAACTCCGAGACGTGGTGCGTACTGCGATCGCGATGTCGAACTCGAGGACGAATTCGCCGTGATCGGGAATCGATCATCCGCACGCTGCACACTCGCAAGAATCGGGCGCGTTTCCCGAGCGACGTGGTAGCGGTATCGGAAGGATTCTACGGACTTCCTGCCGTGCTCGGCAATGCAGCCGACTGGCTGCGTGTCAAGTGCACCGTCGAGACGACGGCCAACAGGCCCGGGGTATCAGCCGTGAGGCTGCACCGTCACAAAGGCCTGCTCTAGCCGCGGTTTCGTGATGCCGCCGTGCGAGGCATCCCAAAGCACCCGCCCCTCACGCACGATGAGCGCCTGCGGCGACTCATGCCGCAGACGGCTCACCGTCTCCAGCGCATTCGAAAGCTCGCGCTCCTGCTGCACGATCACGAGTCGGGTGGGCACGTCGGGATTGGCCGCCACAAACTGATCGTATTGCCGCTTGGCGGTAAACGACACGGGGCAACTGTTGCTGTGCTTGAAGACCAGCATCGCTTCGCCGTGCGCGAGAAGCTCCCGCGCTTCGCGGATGGCATGGCTCTCCGCGGGGGTCGGCGGGAGCGGCGCCACGGCGCGCTCCAGCGACGACACCGCGGTCACGGCCATGCCCGCCCGGTTCAGATGCGCCTCGATGGCATCGACGTAAGAGCCCAGAGCGCGCGCTCCGCTGAGCCGCTCAACCAGCACGCCGCCCTGAAAGATCAAGACCGTCGGCAGGGCGCGAACATCGTAGCGGGTGACCGTTTCCAGATTGGCGTCGGCATCGAGTTTGGCCACGCGAACCCGGCCGTCGAAGCGCACGGCCAGTGCTTCGAAAATCGGGACCAGGGCTCGGCACGGCGTGCACCATTCGGCCCAGACGTCGACCACAACGAGTCCCGAGTGGGCGAGCACATCAGCGGAAAACGCACCGTCAGTCAGCAGCGCTACAGGCATGCTGAAGAGTACTCGATCACGCGACCTGATTGCAGGGTTTGCGAAACGCTGAACGCTCGCTAGACGGGAGCGAGCGTATCGTGCAAGGCGTCGAGGAGTCCGCGAGCGGTGTACGGCTTCTGCAGGAAGCGGGCTTCGCCCCGCCGCACGTGCCCTTGGGCCTCGTCTTCGGCGTCATACCCGCTGATCAGGAGCACTGGTGCGACACTTCCTCGCAGACGCAGCTGCCGAAGACACTCCGCGCCACCCATCACCGGCATGGCGAGATCGAGCACGACGCCGCGCGGCGGCTCGGTCATTCGGTCGTACAGGTCCAGGGCCTCACGCCCGTCGGCCGCCTCGACCACCGTGTAGCCCACGCGCGTGAGAATCCGACGCGCAGCGGTGCGCGCCCCCGTATCGTCGTCGACCAGCAGAATCACACCCGACTCCACGCGCGCGAACGCGTCGATCACCGGGGTACCTGGATACGGCGTCAGTCCACGGACCAGGGGAAGCAGCACGCGCATGGTCGTCCCGTGTCCATGTTGCGACGTCACGCCGATCGCGCCGTCGTGTCCGTTCAGGATACCGAGCGTTGACGCCAGCCCGAGGCCACGTCCGGGACCCTTGGTGGTGAAGAACGGATCGAACATCTTCGCCTGGACATCGGCGCTCATGCCGATGCCGGTATCACGCACGGTGATCACGGCGAACCATCCGGGCTCACGCGAGGTACCGAGCGCGACGTGGGACAGCGCCGCTGCATCGAGGTGTTCACGCGATACCGTGACGTCCACGCGCCCATGCCCATCACCGAATGCCTCGACGGAATTCGTGATGAGACTGAGCAATACCCGACGTAGCTGCGTCTCGTCGCCGTCGACTATCGGCGACGACGGTGGCAACTCGATGGCGAGCGAAACGACGGACGGGATGTACGCACCCACCTGTCGGGGCACATCAGCGACGAGATCACTGATGATCACCGTGCGCCGTTCGACGCGCGCGCGGCCCGCGTACGCGAGCAGATGCTTGGTGAGCTCGGACGCGCGGTGTGCGGCCTGTTCGATGTCCGTGAGCACCTCGTGTCCGCGAGCGTCCAGCGGGATCACCGCGCGGGCAAGTGATGCGTTCCCGAGTATACCGACCAGCAGATTGTTGAAATCGTGCGCGACGCCGCCGGCGAGAAGTCCGAGCGACTCGAGCCGCCGCACCTCCTCCAGCTGTACTTGCAGTCGATCGCGCTCGTCGGCGGCCGCGCGTTCACCGGTGGTGTCGAGCACCGAGCCGACCTGACCGATTACCGTCGTGCCTTTGGGACACATGACCGCCTGCGTGCGCACCCGAATCCAGCGGACATGCCCGTCGACTACGACGCGATACTCTTCGTCGAAGCTCTGCGCCTTCCCGATGCTTCGCTCCATTCCCGCGCGAACCTGCGCGACGTCGGCCGGATGCACGCAATCGAGCCACCTGCCCGTGGCAAACTCGTCGAGTCGCAATCCAAACCAGTCAAGCAGTCGCTGGTTGGCGTAGGTCGGCGTTCCGTGCGCGTCCGCGAGAAACACACCGGTTGGCGACGACTCCGCGAGCGTGCGGAAGAGCGCCTCACGCGCCAGCAAGGTTTGCTCGGCGGGCTCGGTCGGCTGAACGCCGTCGTTGCGGGATGCATTTCCAATGTCCACTTGGTGCGGCGCCTCCGAGTAGCGGCAGGGCGAGCGGGGCTGTGGCGAGAGGATAACTTCATGCATTCTGGACCGATAGTCCGAACAGAGCTACGGAGTTATAACGGATTCTTCATGCAGATTTTCCACAAAGCGAATATTCAACTAACACGGAATGCATTAGCCAACGCTAAGGGCATATAGAAAACCGTGGGGGCACATCGCGTCACGCGATGTGCCCCCACGCCCTGCTTCTCGCTGCAAGACTCAGCGACCGCCGACTTTCACCTTCCGGCTCGCACTGCGCACGCCGTCTGAGAAGACTACCTCGACGTCCGCTCCGGCAGCGGCGATGTCGGCGCTGCCGCCGCGCGCAAACGAGAGGATCTCGCCGCTCGCCGCATCCCGCACGACCACCATCGGATATGCCGTCGCATTCCACTGGACACGCGCCCGACCGACACCGTTGGCGCGCACCGAGGCGTTCGCCGCGGCGGCATCCAGAGCGGCCTGCGAGCCACGGGCCGAACGTTCCGCCGCTCGACCCTTGCCTCGCACGCGCACGGTGGCGAGGCGCGCCTGCGCGGCGTCGCTGACCGGGATCATGAAAGCAAAGTGTTCGTCGTCGAGCGTGTTGGATTCGTCGGCGACCTGGTCGGGGTCGAACGACACCGAGAAGATGGTGTTCCCGGCGGCGTCGGTGGCTTCGACTGTATAGTTGCCGGCTCGGGCCGGCAGCACGCTGCGGCCGGTCAGACGCACGGCAGGCTCGAGTTCGATCTCGCCATCGGCATCGATGCGGCCCCACACGAGCAACGACGGCTGCACCGACGCCGACGTGATCGTCGCGGAGGTGGTGGACGTCCCGCGATACGACATCACACCGAGATAGGTGTAATCACTGATCCAGGTGGGGGAGCAATAGCCCATCAGATCGGCCGTACTCGACGACAACAGCTGATTCAAGCGCACGTTGAAGCCGAACACACCGATCGTACCGCCGGCGTATGGATAGTTCGCGTCGGGTCCGCCCACGCCGCCGCAGGGCGCGTGCTGCCGACCCCAATTGTGCCCAAGTTCATGCGCCATCACTTCGCTGGCGCTGGGCAGATAATCCCAGCCCATCGAGACCGGCGCGCCGATGTACCCGATGCCAGCCACGCCGCTCGAGTAGCTCACCTTTGCCACGCCGTAGTAGTTCTGCGAGGCGCCGTCGGCAGTGCGCAGGGCGCGCAGTTCGCCGAGTAGGGGGCTCCAGTTCGTGCCGTCGCTGCTGATGTTCAGTGTCGTGGTATAGGCCGCACGCGTGCTCGAGGTGACTGCGTTGAGCGGATGGATATCGCGGGTCCGCGTCAGGAAGGCCGCGGCGTTGGCGTCGGAGATGGTGCCAAGCAGTCCGTTGCCCTGCTGCACCGGCACAAAGCGCACGGCGAGCGCGGGCACGTAGCGCACGTCGAGCGCGCGCGGCGTCCCGGATACCGGGAACAGGTTGTCCGTCTCGAGGTCTTCGGCGACGGCGTTGTCAGGATCGACATCGGCCAGCACGGTGAGGCCAGGCTGCAACAGCGCGCCCGGCACCACGATGTTCCACGAGGCCGTGATCGACCCTTCGTTCACGGCGGTGGGCACCGACGCGGCCGGGGCCGCCGCCGTGAGGGTGGAGACGAGCGTACCGTTCTGGAAAAAGCGGGCGCGCACGGACGGGCGCGCCGTATTGGAGGCGTTGGCGAGCGCAAAGACGCGGAGGACACCATCGCGCCCGGACACGAGCGGCACGCCGCCGTTCATCGTCTGCACACTCTGCGTGATGTACATGCCGAGGATCTGCAGATTGAGGCCGGGCGTGGGGGTGACGTTCGTCGCGGCGTAGGCGACGGCAGCAGAGGCCGTGGCACCAGCCGTGACGCTGGCCGTCTGCGAGACGGGCGTTGGCACCAGCGATACGCCGAGGGCGCTGGTGACCGTCGCGGCCGAAATAGTGTACGTACCGGGTGAGAGCTGCGTCAGCGACGCGGAGGAGCTCAGCGCGGCGCTATAGCCGTTCGGGCCGGTCACGGTGACGGACGCCGGCGTGGCATCAGGCATGGTGATCGACACGCCCAAAGAGCCCGTGGTGACCACGACGCCGTAGACGAAGGACGTGGTGGCCGTCGCGCCTTTGGTGACGCTGACGGTTTGGGTCGTGGGCGAGGTGGCGTAGGTGGAGCCGCCGGCGATCACCGACGCGGCGGTGAAGGTGTAGCTCCCGTTCGTCAGTCCGGTGAGCGTGGCCGTGCCGGTGAGCGTACGCGCGTAGCCATTCGGTCCGGTCACGCCAATCGCGGCGGCGGTACCCGAGGGTAGTCCGCTCACGTTCACCTGAATCGTGCTCGTGGTGTTGCGGACCTGTCGGGCGAGCGCGGCATCGTTCGGTTGCGCGGGGTCAGCGGCGGTGGAGGGATCGCCGCAGGCGGCGAGCAGCGCGGTTGCGACCAGCGCGAGACAGCGACGGGTGGTATGCGCAACCGAGAACGAAGGCGTCATGAAATGGGGTGACGAATGGAGGGACGAACGGTACGAGAACGCTGTGCTATATCGTTCGCACGCGCGGTGACGGTTGTCACCCAACAGACGAGATCGCTTTATTGGATTGTGATGATGCGGTCCTTTTCCGTGACGCCGCTCACCTCGCGGACTACGATTCGGCATGACCTCGACTCTTCAGGCGTTTTCGTTGCTCGTGGCTTGTGCACTGTCGCTGGCCTGCGCGCGCGGACCGATGGCTTCTTCGGCAGTGCGCAGTGCAGCCACGGACGAGGTCACCAGCGTGGCGCTTCGGGAGTCGATCGATCGCTCGCTTCAGGACGTCCGTCGCGGTGCCGACCTCGAGATCGTGTGCGTGCGGGTGCAAATGGGCGATCCGCCGGCAGCGGTCCTCTCGGCGCTCGCGGAATCCGTTCCCTTCGCGCTGCGCCCCGCCTCGGCCTGTCGGATCGAGCGCGGCGAATCGTCGGTGTTCGATCGCGCGCAGGTCGTGGAGGCCGAGTCGGGCAAGCGGGGCGTGGAGATTTTCGCGGAGTCGCTCGTGTTCACCAGTGCAACGACCTTCACGGTGCGGATCGGCTTCTTTCAACACGCCGCGGTGTCAGGCCGCTGGGTCTGCGCCGGACGCCAAGGCGCAACCGGCTGGACCGTGGATCGCTGCGACGACGAATAGCGCGGCAGATCTCGCGCTCGGTTGGCGCGTCTCCGCATCCGGCGTGGGATGCATATGGCACCATTCGTGAGGAGATGGGTTCATCTGCAGCCCCCGATTCACACCCTCATCGGCCGCGCGCCCAGGTCATCATGTTACGACCGCCGCGGCTTCGGCGAGTCGGGAAAGGCCACCGCGTGGCCTTTCTTGACGGCTTCTTCACGAATTTCTACAACACCGACACCGGCTCAGCGCCTGCCGACTTCGTGCCGTTCAGCAAGTGAAGCGCCTGGGCTGCTTCGCCACTTGGCACGCAGCAGTGCATCATGGCCAGGCGTAGTCGGCGTCAGTGAAACAGAACGCGCCAAGCCCAGGAGGCCGCCGCGGGGCCCGATCAGGTCCCGCGACGACCGCCGTTCTTGGCCGTGGTTGGCGGCTTCTGCGGCTGACGCGGGCTCGGCTGCGTCGACTTCTCCCCGGCGGCGGTGGACGGCGTGCCGGGAACCGGACGCTTACGGGAGAAGTCGGGGACGGCGGTGTTGTGCTTCTTCTTCATATTCGGCTCCGGTGGCGACGTGGAGCGCGGGCAGGTGCCCGAACGCCACGTCGATACACCTTGAAAGGTAATCGAGGCCACGAGGACCATTAATTCCGTTTGTTGCGTCCGTCGGTCGGGGCGCGCAGTATCACGGATGATCGATCCCCGTTTGTCGTCGGCGCTGGCCGACCGTTACCGCCTCGAGCGCGAGATTGGCACCGGCGGTATGGCGACCGTGTTTCTCGCCGAGGACGTACGCCACCGACGTCAGGTGGCGGTGAAGGTGCTACGTCCCGAGCTCTCTGCAACGCTGGGCCACGATCGATTCCTGCGCGAAATCACCACCACGGCCGGACTGCGACACCCCAACATTCTGCCGTTGTACGACTCCGGCGAGGGAGCCGGCTTCCTCTTCTACGTGATGCCGTACGTGGAGGGCGAGAGCCTGCGTGACCTCCTCGCGCGCGACGGGCAACTGCCGATTGAAGACGCGCTCCGGTACGCCGATGAGATCGCGAACGCGCTCAGCTATGCGCATGGGCGTGGCGTCATTCATCGCGACATTAAGCCGGAGAACATCCTCATCGAGAACGGCCACGCGATCGTAGCCGACTTCGGGATCGCGCAGGCCGTCGGCGCCTCGGCTGATGAGAAGCTCACGGTTGCCGGCATGGCCGTCGGCACGCCGACATACATGAGCCCCGAGCAGGCGAGCGGCGATGTGATCGACGCGCGCAGCGATCTCTACGCCTTGGGGTGCATCGTGTTCGAGATGCTGGCCGGCACACCACCGTTTTCAGGCCCGACGGCGATCGCGGTGATGATGCGTCACGCGATCGAGCCCGTGCCGAAGCTCGGGACGCTCCGTGCGGCCGTGACGAGGCCCGTGACCGACGCGATTGAACGCGCGCTGGCGAAGGCGCCCGCCGACCGCTTTCCGTCGGTCGAGGAGTGGCGCCGGGCGCTCACGCGCGCGAGCGGCAGCCATCCCACGGCGACCGTCGCGCGCGCGGCACCGGCGATCTCGCGACCGGCACCGACACCAGCCAACGCGTTGCTCGGGCGCGAATCCGCGCTGGTGCAGGCCGTGCAGCGCGTGAAGGGTGGTGCACGCGTTTTGACGGTGACCGGTGCCGGTGGTACGGGCAAGACGCGCTTCGCGATCGAACTCTTTGCGCAGCTGCAGGGTGATTTCCCCGATGGGTCCGCGTTTGTGTCTATCGCGGCCGTGTCTCAGGCGAGTGACGTGATTCCCACGGTGGCCACCGCACTGGGCATCGCCGAAGCACAGGGTCGCTCCGCGCTGGATGCGATCGGCACCGTGATCGGTGGCGGCCGCACGCTGCTGCTCCTCGACAATCTCGAGCAGGTGCTCGAATCGGCCAGCGACATCGCCGAGCTGGTGTCGCGGTGCTCCGGCGTGTGCGTGATCACCACCAGCCGCGCGCCACTCAAGATTGGCGCGGAGAGTGAGCTCGCACTCGCGCCCTTGGCGCTCCCCGAGGCGGATGCCACGCTCGTTGACGACGTCATGCAGTCGCCGGCCGTGATGCTGTTCGTGCAGCGCGCCGTGAAGGTTCAACCCACATTCGCGCTGACGAGCGCCAATAGCGCGGCCGTGGCGACCATTTGCGTCCGGCTGGATGGCCTGCCGTTGGCCCTCGAGCTGGCTGCCGCCCGCATTCGCATTCTCGAACCGGCGGCGCTGCTGAAGCGCCTCGACGACGCGCTCGATCTGCTCACCTCGGGCGATCGTGATCTGCCGGTGCGTCAGCGTACGCTGCGCGCAACGATCGACTGGAGCTATTCGCTGCTCGATGCGGGAGAGCAGCGCCTGCTGCGCAGGCTGTCGGTATTCGCCGACGGCTGGACACTGGAGGAGATGGACGCGGTGTGCTACACCACGCGCGAACGGGTCCGCTCCCTCGATGAACTCACTTCGCTGGTCGAGAAGGGACTCGTGCGCGTCGTGGGCACGGGCGAGCGCTATTTGCTGTTGGAGACAATCCGTGCCTTCGCCGCGGAAGCGCTGCAGTCAAGCGGCGAAGCGGAGGACGTACAACGCGCCCACGCCAATGTGTTCCTCGCGTTTGCCGAGGCCGTGAACACCGACATCACCGGAACGGCACAGCTCGACGCGATGCAGCGTGCGCGCCGCGACAACGCCAACATGCACGCGGCAATTCGCTGGTTCACGCGGGAGGCACGGACGGCGCACGCGCGCACGCAGCAAGCGCACGGGTCTAATGCGCCTGATGCCGTCGAACGGGGGCTGATGCTCTGCGGATCGCTCAATTGGTTCTGGCATATCGGCGGACAGCATTTCACGGCCCGTGAGGCGATCGATGCCTTGATGCCGATGGCCGTCGGCCGCGCGCCGAGCAGGGGACGTGCAAGGGCATTACTGGCGCGTGGGATGGTGTCGGTGAACACGGACGAGATGGATCGCGGACTCGACGAGTGGGCTCGGGCGTTGGCCGACGCGATCGCCCTGTCCGATGAAGCGCTGATGGCCGAGGCGCATATGTGCGTTGGCTATGGACACTTGAGTAGCGGTCGTATGGACGAATCGGGCCGGGCGCTGGATGAGGCGATTGCGGTCAGCCAGCGTGCACAGCACGACTTTCTGTTGTCGCTGTCGATGTCGATGAAGGGCCTGCTGCTTTTTATCTCCGGCGCGCTCGATGCCGGATTCGAGATGTTGACGGACGCGCGAAGAATTCAAACACGGATCGGCGACTACGAAGGCGGCGGACTGGCGCTCAGCTTTCTCGCGCAGATGACGGCGGCGAAAGGCGAAGTCGGGCGTGCCTTCGAGCTCTACGGGCAAGCCCTCGACTCGTTCAAGCGGGTCGGCGACCGACCGGAGCTCGCTCGGGTGCACAGCGAGATTGGTTGGACGGCGCTTGGCGCGGCGCGTATTCCCGTTGCCCGTGAGGCCTTCCGTCGGTCACTCCGCGTGTATGACGAAGTCGGCAGTGCGCGCGGCATCGGCTTGGCCCTGACGGGATTGGCGGCGGCGGAAGCGGCCGACGGTCGGGCCGAGCGTGCGGTGACGATCGCCGCCGCCGCCGAGGCGATGACCGAACGCACCGGGGTGGTGGTCGTCCATCCGATGGGGCCTGAGATGGGCGGTCAGGTAGACGCCGCGCGCGCGACGATCGGGAAGGAGTTATTGGACGCGCTGGTGGCAGCGGGTCGCGACATGTCGCCTGGCGATGTGCTGACCATGATCGCGGGCTAGCCACGCGCTCGACGCTCCCGCGACGCGCTCAGCTTAGGCGAACCCGGCCATTGGCGTGACGAGCGGGCACGGCTGTTGCATATGCAGATTGTGTCCGAACCATTGCCTGTGAAACTTCAGCACACCGGGGTCACCTATGACACGCATCACACAGCTCCTGCTCGCCACCACCGTTGTATTTGCGACCGCCTGTGGCAACACGGCTGACGGCGCCAAGGAAGACACGAAGAACGCCGCCGAAGCGACGAGCGAGGCCGCGTCCAGCGCCGGCGCCGCTATGGACGCGGCCGGCGAGACCGCCGACGTGAAGTCGGCCTTGATGGCCGATGCGACTGTAGACGCCGGTGACATTAATGTGGACACGAACAAGGACACGAAGACGGTCACGCTGAACGGCAGCGTGAAGAGCGAAGCACAGAAGGCTCGTGCGGAAGTCGTCGCCAAGACAAAGGCGCCGGAGTACACGGTCGTGAACAATCTGGTCGTCAAGTAACGCCGGCTTCGGGGTCGGGCTGTCTCACGGTACGACACATCTCGTCACTGCGCTCAGCGCACGACGTCGGCGCGTTCGACCGTGGCGCGGCCCGGCCCCTTGACGTTCTGTAGATAGACGGTGCGATTGGCGCCGAATCCCACCAATGTCCTGCCGGCGGGCAGCTGCACGCGCTCGACGATGCGTCCTTCGCGGTTCACCACGTCATACAGCAGGCCGTCTTTGGCGGCCGCCGACGTGCTGGGGAGAATCCAGATATTGCCTTCCGCGTCCGCACGCACCTGTCCCTGTCGAACCGCTGGATAGAAGTCCGGCAACTCCTTGGGCTCCAGCGTCATGAACGGTCGACGTGGCATCACGGGCTGACCAGGCGTCGGCGGAGGAGGCGGTGGTAGCTTGGCTTCGCGCTCCGCGTTCGCCTTCTTCACGGAATCGATCAGCGCCTCCTTCTCCTCGATCGGCAATCGTCGCCAGTCGAATGGCATCTTCGGTGACGATGACAATTTGCCGTCGGGCGCCCGCCAATCGATGTGGTAGTCCTGCCCTCGCACAATAGCGATGGTGCCGTCGGGCAGCATGGCCCACTCGTCACCGAGCGGCAACGGATTGATGACCTCGTACGTCAGCATCATGTTCTGCGTGGCGACGATCACCATTTTCGACGTTGGCGCCTTCAGCAGCGCGATGGTATCCACGGTGCGCTTGTCGAAGTCCATGCGCAACACGGGCGCCGAGTCCGGCATCTCCACCACGCGCGGCTTGCCGGTGGGATCGCGCTGGGAGAAATAGTCATTGTTCGGCGACCGTCGCTGCGTGCGATAGATCATGCGGCCCTTCGGATCGAAACCGGCCGCACCGAATCCGCCACTGGCCACGAAGAAGAGGTCGTTGGCGCGTGTTGGTGCCATGACGCGCACGAACCGACCGGTCGGATCGATCACCAGGAACGCGCTCGACTCGGTATCGACGAACAGCGACGAGTCGGCGACGTACGGAATGAGTCCGCCCATGCTGCCGCGCAGGCCGTAGCTGTTGGGCGAGTTCGTGGAGGTATCGGCGATGACCCTGTGCGTGCGCAGCGTGGAGTCGAAGAGCACCAGCTGCCGACGAGTGGCGTCGTTCACGATCACGCCGCCGTTGGGCAGATGACGCACCGACGCGACGCCCATCAGGATCGCACTATCGGAGCTGACCACGCGTCCGAGTGCGCGGATCGGAATGGCCGAAGCAGGCGCGGCGCCCGATGACGGAGCGGGTCCCTGCGCGCCAAGCAGCGTGGCACACGTCGTGGAGAGGAGCACGCCGACGAGCGCGCGCGAGAAAGCAGGCGTCATGGGAGTACTCCGGTTAGAAGAAGAAGGCGAATTCGCTGCCGGCCTGCCCAGACTTGAGCAGCTCGAGATAGCGCGGTTCGATGATGTTGGCGATGTACGGCGGCAGCATGCGCAACTGTCCCTTGGTGAGCATCTTCTTGGCGTTGGGAGCGGCCTCGAGCAGGTAGCCCACGGCGATTTCACGCGCATTGATCAGCCGCCGGCGGGCCTCGGTGTGATCGTAGTCCTTGGGCAGCGCCGCCATGTACTTCGCGGCTGGCGTCCACACCGAATCCACCAGCTTGGTGAAGCGACGACTCATCGTGGCGAGACTGTCCGCCTGACGCCGGTCGAGATGCAGCTCTTCCATGTTCTGCAGCAGCATCGACATCGCGTTGGGGAAGAAGTTGCCCGAGATCTGTCGCACCTGGGCCTCCGACATCTTCACGCCCCCGCGATTGCGGCCGCGATCGAGTTGCTGGCGAAGATTCTGCCAATCGCGCGACGGGGCGAGATCGATGGCCATCTGCATCGTCAGCACCACCGGCGTTCGCGAAGTAGTCTGGGCGGCACGGGTGGAGCCGAAGCGCTGATTGACTTCATACTTGAAGCGCTGCGTGCCAGGGTCGAACCCGCGCACGAAGAGCAACGACTGGTCGATGAACGGCGCTTGCCCCCACCCGCGCAACTTGCGATCGCCGTGCAGCATCAAGTCGGCCGCGCCGATGGGGTTGGACACGGTGAACGAAAGCGTGGTGCGCTGTGGCAATCGAATCCGTGCCGGGTTGAACGCGATGCGCAGCGTGGTGTTGCCAGTGGTCCACGGGCCACTGCAGCTGTTGCGACCCGCGAAGCGCCCAATCTGGCGCGACAGGCACTCGCGCGCTGCGCTCGATCCGCCACTCAGCAACGACTGCATGGACGACGCGAGCACGGGATCGCCGACCGTAGCCGGGTCGAACACGAACGCGCGATCATTGCTGCGGCCGTCGCCGTTCACGTCTCCCGCGACGACGGGCGTAAACTGTTGCCCCGAGGTGACGCGTCCTCCCCACGTGAACGTGACCGAGTTCGCGAGCGTGTAGACCAACGAGTACGAGATGTCGTGCTGCGGCGCCGCACCAAGGCCGGCGTAGATCGACCGCGGATCCCCGATGGCGCTGGAGAACCCGCGATACTGCTCGTTGAGCCGCAGGAAGGCGTAGCCGAACGACCAGCGAAACGTGCGAGGCGTGGTATAGTACGGCGAGAAGTTGACCGACAGCTGTTGGCTGTGCGAATGCAAATCAGAGCGCTGCTGCGTGACTGCATTGAACGCCGAGGAGACACGGGCATCGCGCACCGCCAGCAGGCCGGATCGTGGATCGATGCTGCTGGGCGCGACGAACACCGGCCGCCCCCCTTCGCTGACGAGCGTAAACTGCGGCGTCGTCCGCAGGTTCAGGTCGACGTTGTCGGCCTGATGACGATTGAACGAGTACGTCCCGTTCGCCGTGAGAAAAAAGCGATTGTCCAGCACCGCTCCGGACCAGCTGAGATTAGAGCGCACGCTCTGCTCCTGCGCGTAGTTGCGCCCGAACAACGTGACGCTGGGCAGGGCGTTGGAGAACACCGTGCCGGACGTGCCATCGGCACAAGCGGTGGGAATGGCTCCCGGGTTTGACTGGAGCGCATCCCAGGGTACGAATGGAGTGGCACTGCCGGTGCAACTGAGCTGCTGCGCCGACCCCGCGAGCCCAGTGTTGGCGATGGCACCACTCACCAGGTCGGGGCCGCGCATGTTCTGGAAGACACCAATGCCTCCGCGAATCGTGGCGCGGGGACCAGGAAAGAAGCCGCCAGAGTAGGCGATCTGCGGCGCCTTGCCGTACAACCAGGAGAAGCCGAGCCGCGGACTGACATAGACGCCGTTCGGCACGCGCGCGTTCGACACATCGAAGGCGTCGAGTACGAGCAGATTGTCGTTCGGCGTGGTGAGGAATCGGTTGCCATCGATGCGCACGCCATACTGCACCTGCAGATCCTGATTCGGCCGCCAGGCATCGCCCACGGCGATCGCGCCGACGAGCGCCGAACCGTTACGCCGTACGGGATTGAGCGAGCGACTGAACGACGAGGGGAGCTGCGCATCAAGATCAGCCAGTGACTGGTAGCTATAACGTCCCAGCAGGTTGAAGGCCTGCTCGGTGTTGTTCTGATCCAGTCGCAATTCGGTGATCAGCTTGATGCGATGCTTACTGTTGTCGCTGAACCACGACAGCATGTTACGTGCGGAGACCGACGCTGACCGATTGCTGGTGGCGTTCGCGCCTCCGCCGAACGAAAGCGAGCGCGCGGTCGCGGTACCGTCATTGAGCGTCGACGTGACCAGAACAGTGCCGCCCGGCAGTGCGAGATACGGGTCGCTGGTGAGCTGCGATGCCGTGGCACTGAACATCGATTCGGTGAGCACGCCCGAGCCGAAGTAATTGGTATGCCGCAACTGCAGTCCGCCGCTGGCCGTGGTGCTCGAGGCCAGCGATGCCGGCGTCTGCGAGGCGAGTGCGGTGCCCTGCGGTCCGCCGGAGTTGTACGTCAGGTTGTACGCGAGATTGAAGGCGTTGCCACTCGTTGGCGCTTTCGACGCCCAATCCAGACTGCCCAGCACCGAGGCCGTGGTGCGAGGCGAAGAGCGGCCGAGTCCACTGGCGCTGAGCGGCACCCCGAGACGCGACAGAATGCCGGTGAGCCGTGCCGCCGAGTCGCTGGCGATGCCCGCACTTTGAAAGACCACCGGCGTGGACGACAGCAGCGTGGGAAGCTCCTGCGCCCGTCGGTCAAACTGAAACGAAAGATTGTAGAAGTTGCGGTCCATGGCGATCGGACCGGAGAAGCGTCCGCCCACCGACACGTTGGAATACTGCGAGGCCTGTCCGACGCGATCATTCCACTGGGCCTGCGGGGCATTGAACAGACCGCTGAGGGAGCGGGCGAAATAGTTGGTGCCCGACTGCGTGCTGACGTTCACCTGCGCGCCGCTGAATCCCCCGTTCGCGACATCGTAGCCGGCGCGCATCTGCGTCGACACGGCCGCATCGCGCGGAATGTTGCTGATGCCGTTCTGCTGCCCGTTCAGCGCCGAATTATTTTGCGCGCCGTCGAGGCCGAAGATCGAGAAGCGATCGGGATTGCCGTCGATGCCCGGAATGAGCTGGATCCCCGGCGACGTGGCGGCCATCGCGGCGAGATTGCCGGCCTGTTCGGGGGACAACAGTCCACTCCCCATGAATCGGTCGGCGCCGGAAACGTCGGACTGGTTGGCCGCGTCGGATCGGCCAGGGGGTTGCGCTGGTCCAGAGGCGGCGACGCGGACGGTGGCCAGCGTTTGGGTGTTCGAGAGGCGAATGTCGGCCAACAGCACCTCTTCATCCGCCACGCGCTTGATCTCGAAGCGGCGAGGTTGGAAGCCGATCGCGGCGAACGACAGCCAGTAGTCGCCTTCGCCGTTCGGATAGGTGATGGAGTATCGACCGTTCTTGTCGGTGCGGGCGGTCTTGGTGATGCCCCCGAAGTACGACACCGCCGTGATTTGCGCACCCACGATGGGCAAACTGTCAGGGCCGCTGACCCGACCACGAATGACATCGGCCGTTTGCTGGGCCCACAGCGTGGCGGGAACAGCCACGAGGAGAAACAGCGCAGAGACACATTGCAGCGACAACAACCATAGCGAACGGACACGCGTACGCGGAGCGAGAGGCATTGGTCTGGCAATAAAAGGCGGGAGTCGACTGGACTGGGTTGCCTCGCCTTGTAACGCAGATCACACCCTTTGTTCCGCCACTCCGTCGGCTGGCAGAAGAAAACTGGGACGAACCGCTACCAACTGACCGACGCGACCACGGCGACATCGGCCGCCGCCGTCGGCACTTCCGACGCGTTGAGCAGCATTACCATCGCGTCGGGCAGCTCCCTGCCCTCCGCCACGTCCGTCGCGAGTTCGTCGTTCAGATACGCCGTGGCAGCCGCGTTGGCGGCGTCGAGCGTCGCGCCCTGTACGAGCAAGGTGCCCTGAATCGGGTAGTTGCCCCCCTCGCGCATGAAGGCCACCAGAAAGGTGGGTACGCTGGGACGCGCCGGCGCCATCAGGGGTGCCAGCTCGGGCGCCACCGTCACGGTGGATGCGGCGGCCAGCGATTCGGCGTAGCGCGGCGCGGTCGGATCCAGCTCGAGGCAGGCCGCGCGAATGGTGCAGTCGGTGCCCGCCGCGTAGCCGCTCTGCGGCGGCGCTGCGATGACGTTGAGCCGATAGGGCGTGCCGAGCGGCAGATCTTTTCGGGCCTGCGCGTCGATGCCGGTCACGCGTCCGCGAACGGGTCCGCCCGCCACCTGAAACTGGACACCATCGCCGGGCGCAAACACGGGAAAAGTTCCGGGCGCGCTGAGCCGGCGCACGGAATGAATCATCGGGGTATGCAGAACGAACGACGCCATGCAGGGAGTATCGCCCGCACATCCGCCGTTCTCCAATCCATTCACGTCATTCCCCACGAAATTCCCAAGATGCCGTTCGTGTCCGCCTTTGGGCTCCTCGTGCTGCACCTCGTCGCTGACGCGACCGCCGTCCCGATTCGGGATGCCGTGCGGGCGCTGGAGCCGCGGGTTCACCAGGCCGATTGAAGCGACTCTAGGTCATTCGGCGTCGCCAGCGTGCGCGACCAGAGCGTCGCGCGCGTAGCCGCCTGCGACGGCACGGTGTCGATCGTAAAGTCACGGGGATCGAGATCATTGGTGAGCTCATCCCACCTGAGCGGCGTCGACACCGACGCCGCCGGTTGCGCGCGCAGACTGAACACCGACGCGACGCTCTTGCCCTGCACATTCTGCAAGTAGTCGACGTACACGCTGCCTCGTACGCGCTTACTCACGGTGCGCGTCACGGTCGCTTGCTTGCTGTGCCCTTTCACAACCCGCGTCGCGATCACCTTTGCCAACAGCAGCGCACTGTCGTAGCTCGTGCCCGGCGGGAGCGGCAGGTAGATGTGGAGGCCGCTCGCTCCCGACGTCTTGAGTGCGCCGGCGATCCCGAGCTCGTCCATCACCTCCCTGGTCCAGCGCGCCACGTCGATCACGCGACGAAAGGTGGCGCCTTCGCCGGGGTCGAGGTCGATGATCGAATAGTCGGCAGCCGACAGCGTCGCGACGCGGGAGTGCCACGGATTCACGTCGATGGCACCGAGCTGCGCACAATACAGCAGCGTGGTCAGCTCACCACCGACGATGCGTCGCTCGCTCGAGCCGTCGGGTTGCGGCACCATCTCGGTGCGCACGGTCGACGGCACCCCTTTGGCGACACGCTGCTGAAAGAATGCCGGCTGACCGATGCCGTTCGGATAGCGCCGCAAAACCAGCGGCCGGTCAGCGATGAAGGGTAGCAATAGCGGCGCGATGGTCGTGTAGTACCGCACCATGTCGCCTTTGGTCTTCTTTGCTTTGGGATAGAAGATCTTGTCGAGGTTGGTGAACTGCACCTCGGCGTCGGCGCTTGGTGTCGCTGTCGCTCGTGGCATAACCGCCTCCCGCACGATATCGCGCGCACGCTTGTCGGTTCGGACGCCGAGATAGGCCGGCTGTCGGAGGTGACCATCGTTGGTCCATTCGTTGAAGCGGACTTCGACCACCAGTATCGGCCGGACCCAGTGTGCGGTGGCGTTCGCCGCCGGCGTCGTGACAAATGGACTTGACCCGCGCTCAAGGCGCTTCAGGTGAGCGTGCAGCCACGCCAGCTCGTCGTGCGTAAACCCTGTGCCGACATGGCCCGCGTAGTGCAGCGCCCCGTCCCGATAGTATCCCAGCAGGAGTGCGCCGAGGTACGGTCGGCTGTTCCGCGGCTCCGTCCAGCCGCCCACCACGAACTCCTGTTGACGCTCCAGCTTGAGCTTGAGCCAGTCGCGTGAACGCACACCGACGGCATACGGCGCATCCGCGCGCTTGGCCATGATGCCTTCCCAGCCTTCCGCCGTCGCCCGGGCCAACAGCGCGTGATGGTCGTGCAAGACGGCATCGCCCAGTCGAAGCGCGCCGAGGGCGCGGCCGCCGGACACCGCACGCACCGTGAATAGCCGCTCGAGTGCGACGCGCCGCTTACGCCATGGCGCATCAACGAGTGATCGCGCGCCATCGTGCAGCAGGTCGAACACCATGAGCGCGACCGGCTGGGCCGACCGGCGCGTGGCGATCACCTGCGCGTCGCGTTCATGCACGCGAGCCTGCATTGACTGGAAACGGCCGAGGGCGCCGCCTTCCACTCCCACCAGCTCACCGTCCAGCACGAGGGTGCTGCGCCGGCGCCCCACGAACGCCTGCAGCGCTTCCACGACCTCGGGGAATTGCGCGGACTTGTCGATCCCGTTTCGCGATAGCAGCTGCACGTTCGTGCTCGACGCCACGGCGATCACCCGTATCCCGTCATACTTGGGTTCGAACGCCCAACCGTCAGCCGCGGGGAGCACGGTTCCCGACGTGGCCAGCATCGGTGCGAACGTCGCCCTCATGCGGACTTGCGGGCCTTCTTCGTGGCGGCCTTTCGCGCGGCCACCTTTTTGACGCCGGACTTCTTGGTGAGGCTTTGCTTCAGCATGCTCATCAGGTCGAGCACCTTGCCATCTGCCGCATCAGGCGGTGGAGCGTCGAAGCTGATCGGCTTGCCCTTCGAACGCGCCTTGATGATGCGCATGAGGTTGGCCCGATAGTCATCGGTGTACTTCTCCGCGTCGAAGTGCGCCTGCATGCTCTTCACGAGCTGCACGGCCATTTTGCGCTCTTGCGGACGGGCGGCCGTGGCCGGCGGGAAGGTGTACTTGGAGGCATCCACCACCGCGGCGGAGAATCGCATGAGCTCGAGTACCAACGCATCTCCGACCACATGAATCCCCGCCAAATGCTGATTCTTACGCATGATGATCTTGCCGATGCCCACCACGTCGCCTTCCCGCATCGCTTCGCGCAGCAAGGCATAGCCCCGCTCACCCCCCTTGCTCGGCAACATGAAGTAGGGCGTTTCAAAAAACCTCGGGTCGATCTCCTTGGCGTCGACGAAGTCGCAAATGTCGATGGTCTTGGAGGACTCGAGCGCGGCCTTCTTGAAGTCTTCCTCGGTGAGCACGATGTACTGTCCCTTCGCGTACTCGAACCCTTTCACAATCTCTTCCCAAGGCACCGGCGATCCGTCGCTGGCGCGTACTCGCTCGTACTTCACCGGCGATCCTGTTTCGGCGTCGAGCATGCGAAACGAGATATTGTCCGCTCTCACCGCGGCGGCGAGCTCCACTGGAATGTTGACCAATCCGAAACTGATACTGCCCTTCCAGATCGGAGCCATATCGACTGTCTCGGCTAAGGGAGCGTGTGCGTACACTCGCCGCAGGACGCAGGCGAGCTCAGGGTGCCGCCGTGCGCACAGCCCCTGCCATAAGCGGGGCCCGCTTGCCGGCGCGTTCAGCGTACAGTCGTGTGAACTCGGCACCGAACAGCACGATCTGCGCCGAGTAGTACACCCACACCAGAAGGATGACGACGGTGCCGGCGGCTCCGAACGGCGAGGCCAGCGAGCTGTTGCCCAGGTAAAGCCCGATGAGCCACTGTCCGATCGCGAACAACACGGCGGTAACCGTAGAGCCCACCGCCACATCGCGCCACCGCAGATGAACATCGGGAAGCACGCGAAACAGCAGCCCGAACAGGACGCTGCTTACTACGACCGAAAGTAGCTGATCGATGACTGCGACAAACGCTTCGAGACCCGGCGCCAAGCGGCTCATGTATGCGATGGCGAGTCGGACCCCCGCGCTCACGGACAGCGAGACCAGCAACAGGAATCCAATCGAGACGACAACACCGAGCGAGCGCAGTCGACGCCGGACAATCTGCGGTACGTCGATGCCGCCTGAATCCGTTGTCCGCACGCGCCAGATCATGTTGAGTGCCGCCTGCAGTTCAAGGAAGGCACCCGTCGCAGCGAAGACGAGCCCGCCAATTCCAAGCACGGTGGCCAATACGCCAGCCTCGCGCTTTCCGGCGCGCTCGAGCATGGCGCCGACCGCGACGGCGCCGTCGCGTCCGATCAGTCCGGCAATCTGCGTAAGCAGTTCACTGCGGACCACGTCTTCACCAACAACAAATCCGGCGACCGCGATCACCAGCAGCAGCACGGGAGCCAGCGCGAAGAGTGTGTAATACGCGATCGCGGCTCCGTGGCGCGGCGCATTGTCACTGAAGAAGTCGACGACGGTTTGCTTGAGCAGTGGCAGCATGTGTGACCCCGTGTGCAACGGACGTGCCGCCTCGCATGATTCCTGCACTTCGGTGCGGGCTCACCTCACAAAGGAGTTCAAGTGGCCGAAATCAACATCACGGAGAAGCGCGGCTCGTGGTTACCGTGGGTGTTTGGTGTGCTCCTGCTTGGTGCACTCATCTGGTTCGTGGCGATGAGAAGCACGCCCGACGCTTCTACAGCAGAGCGTACGGGTGCCTACGACACCAACAGTGCCGCCGGCACGCTCGCCTCACCGCGCGACAGCGCCGTGATCCGTACCGACACGATGCAGGTACCGCCAGCGCGATAGCCCGACGGCGTATCGCCGCCATTTGCTCATCCTACCGCACGGAGATAGCACCATGGATTCCACCAGGCACAACGAAGAGACGCCTCGCCCTCGGCTCGTTCATCTCAAGGACGCGTCGGACCTCGAGGTAGCCGACGGCGACCCGGATATCCGCGGGTGGGACTTGCGCACACTCGATGGAGAGAAGATCGGCACGGTCGAGGATCTCGTCGTGGATACGAGTCTCATGCGCGTGCGATACATCGACGGAGAGGTCATGCTGCACGATGTCGCACAGCAGACCAAGCGGCGCGTTCTGATTCCTATCGAGTCCGCGCGTCTCGATGAAGACGAAGATGACGTGATCATTGAACTGAGCTCCGCCGCTACTCGAGCACTCCCGACGTATGACGGCGAGCGCATTCCCGATGCGCCTGTCGACGAGCTGTATGCATTCGACGACAGCAGCTTCTTCGGCGCACGTCGCTTCGGGCGGGAGGCGTCGCCGTACATCGCTCCACTCGCGGACGGCGACCCGCGTCGGGTGGAACGCCCCGACGAGCGGCTTCTGTAGGGCGGACGGGAAGTCGCGGGGACGAACGGCCTCAGGTTTCGGCGTCCCCGCGCCGATCCTCTATCTCGCCGAAAGGTTCTGGGGCGATGCGGCCTCCATTGCTCCCTAGCCGCATCCCGACCGCCCCATGCTCAGCGCCACACTTCGTCCGTCCAGCGTGACGTCCGACCTCCTTCGGGTTGGTCGAGCCGGTGCCGATCACCTGAACGGCGTCCTGCTGCTGGCGCATTTTCCGGTCGCGTGCCTGCTGGCGTCGATCTATGGCGATTGGCCGATCGCGCTCGCGTTCGGCGCGCCGACTTCGGCGCTCGCCTTCGCCTTGACGAGAAAGCATCCCGGACGGTCGTCGACACGCATCGTGGTCAGCGTCGCGTACATGTTATACTCGGCGCTGTTCATTCAGCTTGCGCATGGTCTGACCGAGCTGCATTTCCACGTGTTCGCGGCGCTGGCTCTCTTGCTCGTCTATCGAGACTGGCGCCTGCCATTGATCGCCGCGGCGGCCATCGCCGTACACCACACGCTGTTCCTCTACGCACAGCAGATCATGCCGGGCGTGCACGTCATGGTGAACGCGATGTCCGGCACGGCCGGACTGTACATGCTCGCCGTGCACATCGTATTCGTGCTGGTCGAGTCGACCATTCTCGCCTTGATGGCGTGGCGCCTCGAGATGGAGGCCGAGCAGACGCAGGTTGTCTTCAAGACACTCGGCGAACTGGGGTGGCAAGGGCGGCAGAATGCGAGTACCGACGACGTGGTGGCGGCGCAGCGTACTGTCGTGGACGCCATCCGCGCGCTCGAAGAGTGCAGCGCGGAGCTCGAGTCGGCGGTGATCGAGCAGCGGGCCATCGACCTGCCGCCGTCGGAGGCGCTGTACGGCGCGTTTCTGAACGTCGCGGTCCAGATGCGGCGAGCGGCGGAATGCGTGGAGTCACTGCGTGTCGAGGCGGATGAATCCAGCGATCGTTTGCGCGAATCCAATCGGGTACTCGCCGCCGAGATCGAGCGCGCCACGGCGCTGACGGAGCGCGCCGAGGCGGCTACGATCGCCAAGAGCGCCTTCCTGGCCAACATGAGCCATGAGATCCGCACGCCGCTCACGGCGATTCTCGGCTACGCCGGCATTGTGAAATCGGAGTCTCGCAACGACGACCTACTCTCACCGCGATTGATGGCCGTCGATACGATCGAACGCGCCGGCGAGCACCTGCTGGCCGTGATCAATGACATTCTGGACTTGTCGAAGCTGGAATCCGGCAAGGTCGTGTCCGAACATCTCGACAGCTCAGTGGCACAGATCCTCTGCGACGTGGACAGCATCGTGCGCGCAAGGGCCGTCGCGAAGGGCGTGTCGCTGCAGACGCGTGTGCTGACCCCGATTCCCGAGCGCATCCTCACCGACCCGACGCGCCTGCGCCAGATTCTGCTCAATCTCGCCGGCAATGCCGTCAAGTTCATCGAGCAGGGACAGGTCGAAATCCTCGCGAGTGTCGCGGTTGCTGGCGGCCGTGAAGTACTACGACTCGCCGTGACCGATACCGGCCCAGGCATGACACCGGAACAGGCAGCACGACTCTTTCAGCCATTCTCGCAAGCCGATGCGTCAGTGACCCGTCGCCACGGCGGCACCGGCCTCGGCCTGACGATCTCGCAACGACTGGCCGTACTCCTCGGCGGTGCTGTGCACCTCGAGAGGACCGCGCCGGGCGTCGGATCGTGCTTTGCATTCGAGATTCCGTTGCATGAGGTGCCCGGCAGCATCCGACTGGATACCTTCGCGGCGTGCATCGCGCGCAGTGTCACCCAAGCGCCGCTCGGTGCCGAGGCGGAGACGCCGACGTTGTCCGGTCGGATCCTGCTGGCGGAAGACGGAGAAGACAATCAGCGCCTGATCGTGCACCATCTCCGTAACGCGGGAGCACAGGTCACCGTCGCCGACAACGGACGGATTGCTCTCGACCTCCTCGACGCGCAGCAGGGCTCTCCGTCGCCGTTCGATCTGCTGATCACCGACATGCAGATGCCGGAACTGGACGGCTACAGCTTAGCGCGGACCGTGCGGGAACGTGGCTGGAGCATTCCAGTCGTTGCCCTGACCGCGCATGCGATGTCCGAAGACCGGGAGCGATGCATCGAAGCGGGGTGCGATGACTATGCGACAAAGCCGATCAATCGATCGGTACTGATACGGACGTGCCATCGCTGGCTGTCGAACGCAGGCATGCACCGTGACGTGGCCGCCACGCTACCGAGTCAGTTCGAGGGCGACCCGGAGATGCGCGAGTTGATCGGGGATTTCCTGGTCCGTCTCGACGAGCGGGTGGAGTCGATGCATAACAGCTGGAACGCCGGCGAGCTCGATCGCGTGCTGGTGGAAGCGCACAAACTCAGAGGCTCGGCGGGCGGGTACGGCTTTCCGACGATTAGCGCTGCCGCCGGACGACTGGAAGGGTGCCTTCGTGAGCGTGCCGACCACGCGCTGTGTGTCATCGCGCTCGATGCGCTCACGTCACTGGCCCGCGCGGCCGTTCGGCATGAGACGGCGCACGCGTGAAGCCAGTGAGCACGAAAGGGCGGCCTCCGCTCGCGCCGTGAGAAGGGCGTGCGCATCGCCTTCGCGTGCGGCTTGTCGGATCTGCTCGGTCGCCTCGCCGGCGACGATCGCGGTGCTGGCCTCTCGGCGCTAGTTGCGCGAGTGCAAGAGCAGCGTGGCGAAGGCGCCGTCCGCATCGAGCTGGACGCCGGCGTGCTTTTGGCCAATCGCGAGGCGCCGCCGAGCGAGGCGATCGCCGCGCTGCGACTCAGCAAGGAGGCGCACCACCTGCGTGCGCTGCATTGTCAATCGTCGGCGACCGCACGCGACCTGGTTCACCGCGTCAGCCGCGCAGTGCGATCCCGCTGATCCGTCGACTCCTCGAAGATGCCGACGACGACACGCGGACACGTGCCCAGGCGATCCAGCTGCCCATGCAGCCCGCATAGATCTCAGCGGCGTCGGTCAGCGGATGTCGTCGTCCTCACCGTGTTCATGCGCCCCATCGTCATACGCGATGGCCGCCGTCTCCGAGAAGCGACGCGAGACTCGTATCTGCCACGACGCGTCCCGCTGCAGCTCGGCGGGCAGTGGCGCGGCGCCAACCCCGGCATCGGCGCACACATCGGCCAGCAGTTCCTTGCCGTCGACGATCACCAGCGTGTCGGCGTGCAACCCCGAGAACACACGCACGCCATCGGCCTCGACAACATAGGCGAGTAGAAACTCGCTCGGGCCGAGGTCGTGCGTGAGATCCGGCTCGTGGACGAAGCAGGTGGTATTGCTGAATCGATCCGTGATCGTCGCGCCGACCCCAGCTTCGACGGTCTCGACTTCCCACAGGCCAAGCGGTGCGCGCAAGGCGGCGCTGACGAGGGCGCGCGTGTCGACATCGGCGCGCTTGCCCGCCGCATCATCAAGCCAGGCGGCGGCGATAGGCCTGCCGAGAGAGTTGGGCTCGTAGTTGAAGAGCGACCAAGTGGTGAACAGATCGGCGACCCCTTCGTCGATGTCTTCATCTTCCGTCACGCCCCACGCGTCAAGCGACGCATCGATCCACTCGGCGCCCATCTTCTTCTCGGCCCAGTCGAGGAGTTCCTGCCCCACGCGCTTCTGGCGCTGCAGCACGACGTCGCCGCGCAGCCACTCCGCGCGCGCCTCGGCGGGTAGCGCCGCCGCTTCGGGGGGCACGGCGGCGCCGTGACACTTCTTGAACTTCTTGCCGGAGCCACAGGGGCAGGGTGCGTTGCGATCCATGTGGAGCAATCTAGCGCGCGGCCGTTCAGCGCAGCCTTCAGCGCGCGATCCGCACGCCGATCTGCACCTGATACGGATCTCCCCCCTTGGGCAACACGCCCGCCGACTCGTTCACGCTGTAGCGATACCGCTGGGTGGCCGGATCGAACCCGACCACGCGCAACAGTGGCACCCGGTTCACCACCGGGTTCTGCGACGAAATCCCGACCGGAAGCAGATACTGCGCCCCCCAGCGTCGATTCAGCAGGTTGCCGACATTGTACACATCGATGATCAGCTCGGCGCTTCGCAGCGCGCCACTGCCACGTGCCCGGAACTGGCGCGCGATGCGCGCATCGACCCGGTTGGTGAATGGCGTGGTGATCGTGTTACGCCCCGAGACCTGCCCCAAGTGTGACGCGATGTATCGCCGCGCCAGGTTGTTGGGGTTGGCAAGCACCCGACGCATGGAGGCCGCGACATCGGCCGGCGTGGTCGGATTCCCCGGGTCGAAGAGAAAGGCACGGTCGTTGCCGTTCGCCTCATCGCCGTTGATGTCGCCGTCAACCACCAGCGAGAATGGGCGCCCGGTGGTGCCCACGTAGCGCGCGGTGATCGCCAGCTTGAACGGCGCACGCACACTCAGCGCCCCCGTCAGTCGATGCCGTGCGTCGAAATCGGACACCCCCCACGCTTGCCCGAGTGCTCGCGGATCGTCGACCACGGGGGTGAAGGTGGTCGTCGTGCGCGCCAGACAGCAGCCGTAGCTGGAGTTGTCACGGGCGCGCGACCAGGCATAGCCCATCGTGCCCTGCGCGCGATCACCAAGGCGAAAGGCGACCTCGCCGGTCACCGCGACCTGTTCCGCACGCGCACCCGACTCGAGCGCGAGGACACGCGCGTAGGCCGGATGCTGCGACGCGTTCCGCACGTCGGTCACGCCGGTGGCTGCAGGGATGGTGTTCGCCGGCACCCACACCGCACGGTTGCCCTCGGCCGTGAGCACAAACGCCGGCACGTTGCGCAGATTGCGGTCGACGTAGGCGTAGCCATCGCGCATGCGTGACGCCTGCACGCCAAGCGTCACCGTCGTGCCGTCACCGATGCGGTGCCACCATGTCGCAGACCCTTTCCAGGTGCGCGGTGCCCGCACCGCGCCTGCCACGTTCACGTAGGCGGGCGACAGAACCGCCCCGGCAGGAAGTCCTGGTACCGCGAGCGGCGCGGCGCGATAGCGCGCGAAGTCGGGTGTGGGGACCGCCGTGCCACGTAGATCGATATCGGCCAGCGTGCTCCCCGTGTAGAGCAGTTGATTGTGCCCCGCGTAGTACGGCAGCTGCGCGGTGAATGCTCCGGCGCCTACCCGAATGATGTCGCGGGCGTCGTGTTGCAGGCGCCATACGAGCTGCGTGCGGGGTTGCAGTTGGGCGAGATCACGCGGTGCGCGCGCCGTACGCACCTGAAAGACGCTATCGATCGCCGCATTCGCGGCCGGTGCGTCGAGAAATGCCGTCGCGTCCCACCGCATGCCGTTCGTCCAGGTGATGCGATCGGTCACCTGCCACTCCACCTGGCCATACGCGCCGAGTTCGAGCACACGCTGTCGCGTGACCGGGGACGCGCCGGAAAGCGGCACGGTGCGCGTAAACCGATTCGGCTGTCGCGCCTCGAGCGCGGCCAACGAGGGGAATACGAAGAGGCCACCCTGCGCTTCGGCGATGAGCGTGCGCGTAGCCACCAACGAGTTGTCGGTGCCCAACGTCCACAACACCGACCCGCGCTGCGAGGTGAGGCGATTCATGAGTTGCAGCTGCCACTCGCGACTCTCATCGGGTGCGAGCCGGTTGCCGCCGAACTGGATCGTGGAGTTCCCGGTGGTGCCGTTGGGCAGCAGCGAGCGCACCTGCACGAAGCCGCGCGGCACGCCGGGCGATTCGGGGATGAGCGCTCGACGAGAGGTGCCGAAAGCGATCTGTACTTCATTCAGCGTGCGCTCACCCAGGTGCGACGTGAGCGTCGAGAGCAGCTGTGCCTCGCGCGACGAAAAGCCCGAACGCGCCTCGCGCAGGGCAATCGCTTGATCCACACCGCCGCTGAGTGGGCTGACCCAATCGCTGGCCGTCAGTCGCACCGTCGCGCGATGGGCCGCCGCGAGCTGCCAATCCACCCGCGCGAACAGCGTTTGCGAGACCGACCGCCGACCCAACTGACCGGTCTGCGAAACGGCCGGGTCGGTACCGTATTGCCGCGTCAACACGTCGAGCAGTCTCACCAGTGAATCGCGGGCGATGCCGGACGCCACCTGTGCCTCGGCGGTGCTGACGTCGCCCGTGGTGAGCGGCTCGCTGGCGTCCTGTCGTTCGTAGGCGAGAAAGTAATGCGCGCGATCGCGCACGAGGGGCCCTCCCAGCGACAACGCCGTTTGGAGCGTCTGTGCGGTGCGTGCCGCTCGGCTGCGGCCCTGAAAGTCGGTGCTCGCGGCGAGGTGTTCGTTGCGGAAGCCGGTGTACAGGCGGGCTTCGGGGCTGTTAGCGCCGGCACGCGTCACTGCCGCGATCTGTCCGCCGCCCTGCCTCCCCTGCCCCACATCGAACACCGCGGTGTTCACCTCGAACTCGCGCACCGCCTCGAGAGAAATCGCGGCCGGACCGCCGTTGGCTTCTCCGGCGCGCAACAGATTGCGCGACTGCGCCCCGTCGATGCGCAGGTCCGTGCTGGTCCAGCGCTGCCCGCCCAGCGACAGCTGATTGCCGGCCAACGGGCTCAGCGACGCGAGTCCGGAGAAATTGCGATCCGGAATCGGCAGCGCGTCGATCTGTTCCCGGGCGATACGTGTGCTACCGCCGATTCGCGATTCCCGGCCGGCCTCTGCATCCGCGCGCACGTTCAGTTCGGTCAGGCGCACCGGTACTACGCGGAGCACGAGGTCGACGATCTCACGCGCTCCAATGGTCAGCGTGATACCGGGGCGGTCGCTGCGGATATAGCCCACGCGTCGCGCGCTCACAACGTAGGGGCCGCCCAGCGGCAATCCGAGCAGGATGTACCGCCCCGTGCTGTTCGTCGCGGCACGTTGTACATATCCGGTGGTACCGTCGCGCGCCTCCACGACCACCGCATCGATCGGATGGCCCACTGAGTCACGTACGGTGCCGATGATGCCGCTTGCCGCGCTCTGACTGTGCGCCGTGGCGACTACCACGGGCAGCAGCATGGCCGTCGCCACTCCACGTCGTATCCACTGATCCCACGCCATGACCACGTTCTTCCTACGCATCTTGTTCGACGACGCGGAACGGCTCGGCCCTGGCAAAGTCGCGCTCCTCGAGGCCATCGCAGCCGAGGGCTCCATCAGCGGCGCGGCGCGCATGATGGGGATGTCGTATCGACGGGCCTGGCTGCTGGTCGAGACGATGAACGACATGTTCACAGAGCCCGTGACCGAGGCAGCGCACGGCGGCGTGCACGGCGGCGGCGCTTCCTTGACGCCGTTTGGCCATCAGATCGTCGAACGCTACCGCTCGATCGAGGAGACGTTGCGACGCGCGGCCGTGCAGGACGTAGCGTTTCTGGAACGGCATCTTCGGAAGCGGACGGGATAGGACGGGCGGGTACCGAGCGTTATATACGCTCGGATACAACGCCTCGCCAGTCTGTCGAGTCCCGTCGTCGTCGCATCGCGAGCAGCGCGATGCCCAGCAACACCCCGTTCGCGGACCACATGGCCAGCATCGGTGACAGCACGAGCCGCTCGGCAAGCGCTTCTCCGGCCATGATGATCGCGTAGTAGACCGTGAACACCACCCCGCTGGCGAGCAGCTGCACGATCACACCGGCGCGTGGTGCGCGCTGCGAGATCGCGAGCGCCAACAATGCGAGCACCACGCACGCCGCCGCAATCGCGGGTTTCTTGTGAATCTCGATGCCGTAGCTCGCCACTTCCGCCAGCCTCGTGGTGCCCGCCGCGGTCACCGGTCGTTGCGCCGCGCGTCGTGCGGCGGTGCGCAGCTCGCCCAACGTCATGGTGCGATCGCTGGGTGCCGCCACCGGTTGATTCGACTGCAGCGCCGCGAGCCGTGCGTTCGCGCGCGGGACGACCTCGGCATTCCACGCAAAGGCGAACAGCGCAAGGGCGGAGGCAAGTCCAATCAACGGTGCTCGTCGAAGCCGTGCGGCGGCGCCGTCACTCGTGGCCGCGGAACGACTCGCTGTCGAGAGTACGGCGATGAACATCGCCATGGGCAGCGTGAGCGCGGCGGTGAATGGTATCGCAAATACAAGGAGCTCGATCAACGTGGTCGGCGAAATCGCGTGCGCGCTCCACCGTTCGACCTGCCGCCACGCGTACGTCGCGAGCAACACACTCGTTAATGCGACGAAGGCCACGACGTACCCCTTGCTCAACTGTCGGAGCAGTTGCCGGTTCGGTGCCGTCATCGCCGTGCGTTCTTCGACGACGCGCTCGTAGAGTCCGCGTTGTACCAAGTCGCCGAGGCCAACGGCCGCGGTCCAGATTACGGCCGCACGGCCGGAGCCTGCGCTGCGCTCGAGCTCACGCACGAACAGCTCGCTCATGGCCGCGCCATGCTTGTCGCGCATCGCGCTTGGCATCAACACCGAGAGGGCGCCGTACACACGACGCCAGCCGCGATGCGTCGAGTCGGACGTGTGGTGACCGCTCATACGCTGAGCCCCTGCGGTGTGAGACGCGCACGCGCCAGCCGCACCATCGAGTCGAGTCGAGCGCTCTCTGCCTCTAGGGCGGTGCGCCCGCCACCGGTGAGACGATAGAAGCGCTCGCGTCCCGACCCGCCGTCCGGACGATCGTCGTCGGCCACCTCCTCGATCCAACCCACGCGCACCAGCTCTTCGAGGGATCCGTACAGCGTGGCCGGCCACAGACGCACGCTGCCGTCGCTGAGACTGCGCACGTCATCCTGGATGGCCGTGCCGTATCGTGGCTCGGCGGCCAGGGAAATCAGGATAAAAAACAGATGGGTCTTCATCGAGCCTCGCGGTGAGGAAATTGCACTACACATGAATACTATTATTTTATACTATGCGTCAATACTATATGTTCCAAGCGTTGTGCTACTTCTTGCGCACCCAGCGGAAGCCGATGCCCAGCGTGCCGATCGAAAGTGACTCGCCGCTCTGGCTCCCGAGAAAGGAACCGCTATAAAAGATCGTGGGCGTGGAGCCGCGCAGTCGTGGGGATGCCAAGTCGAGGCGCACCGCGGTGCCGACTCGCCCGCCCTGCCCTTCGACGCCGAAAAGCGCCGGGCCGACCATGACGCGCAGGACCGTGGAGCGGATATCGAAGGCACCGCCGGTCAGGAGCTGCACCTGCTCCTCGAAGCGGCGATTCTGGCAGTCGGCGCTGCCGCGGACGATGTAGCAGGACCCGTTGTTGCCCAGGTTGAGCGGCGTGGCCCGCAGCCCGACAACCCAGGCGCGCTTCGGCATGCGCTTGAGCGGGGCCGTCAGCAGCGCCGACAACGCGAAATTCGGCGCCTCTGCCCGCGAGGTGCTCGCGCTGACCGCTCCTCCTTCGACCTCACCGGTGAGCAACCCGGTGGTGGTGTAGAAGCCCATCGCCACGCCGGGGCGGCGCTGGGCGGACAGCGCGGCCGGCGCGGCCACCGACAGGGCAACGGAGACGGCCGAGACGGCCAGGGAGACGGCAGCGGTGCTGATCGCCAGGCGGCGGGAGCGGACGCGCATTGGAAGTCCTCGTGGGGGTACCCGGACAACATAGACAGCGACGCAAACCCGCGGCGCAGGCCTTACGATTCTCCCATGCCTCTGTCCCGATCCACGGCGCTCGCCGTGCTCTCTATTGCCGCGGTGTGGCTCGTCGGCCTGGCCGCCCCCCTTCGCGCCCAACCGGCCGACAGTGGTCGCGTGCAGATCACCGTCCAAGAGTCGATGGGTATGCGCTCCGGCTTTCTCGTGCAGGCCGCGGGACGCAGCGCCACCACCGACAGCGTCGGCATCGCGCGACTCACCCTCCCGTCAGGACGCCAGCTCGTGACGGTGACGCGCACAGGTTTCCTTCCACTCCGCCTCGCCGTGCTTGTGGTGCGGGACAGCCTCGTGACCGCGAATGTCACGGCGTCGATGGGCGCGCCGGCGACGGGCTCCGATGCCATGAGCACGATGGCGATGCCCGAGGTTCGCGTGAGCGCCACGCGCACCGAACGATTGGCTGGCGAGTCGCCCATCCGTGTGGAAGTGGTGGACGAGATGGAGGTCGATGAGAAGACACTGATGGCGCCGAGCGGAATCAGCATGCTGCTGAACGAGACGCCGGGACTGCGCGTGCAGGCCACCGCACCCGGCCTCGGCACCGGCAGCGTGCGCATTCTCGGACTGCCAGGCGAATACACGCTCATGCTTGCTGACGGCTTGCCGCTCTATGGTGCGAGCTCAAGTGCGCTCGGCCCGCTCGATGTCTCGCCGGTGGACCTGCAGCGCGTCGAGATCATCAAGGGCGCCGCGTCGGCGCTGTACGGCGGGCAATCTCTGGGCGGCGTAATCAACCTCGTGTCGAAGCCGCCCACGGGAAGCAAGGAAGTGCTGTTGAATCGCCGCACGATGGGCGTGACCGATGCCGCGACGTGGCTCAGCCATCGCCTCAGCAAGGGCGTGGGCGTGTCGCTGCTCGGCACCGGCACGACGCAGTCCGCGCAGGATGTCGACAACGACGGCTGGGCCGACCAGGCGCGCGCCACGCGGTGGAGCGTGCGCCCGCGATTGAGCGCGGTGGACTCGCACGGCCGTTCGCTGTTCCTGACCGCCGGCGCCGGCCACGATGATCGCACCGGGGGCTCGGTCGGCAGCGCGTTCACGGTGAATGGCGCGCCGTTCCGTGAGGCACTGCGCAGTGATCGCGCAGATGTGGGAGGCACCGCGCGGATTCCACTACAGAACGGAGGCAGCGCGTCGTTGCGCTTCGCGGTGGCGAATACGGCGCGTGCGCGCACCTTTGGCACCGGCGCGCGCGAGGACGACCGCACGACGACGGGCTTCCTCGAAACGACGCGTACGTTCGAGGGATCCAGGCGCGTATTCGTGGTCGGCGGCGTGCTGCAGCTCGACCAGTATCGGAACGCGCTGAACAGCGCCTTCGATCACCGTTGGCTCGTGCCGGGTGCGTTCGTCACCACCGAGCAGAAGCTCGGGCCGGTCACCCTGTCTGGCAGTGTTCGCGCGGATGCGCATCCCGACGCGGGCACGCAACTCACGGAGCGAGTGGCCCTGCTTGTCAGTCCGTCACCGGGGTGGTCGGTACGCGGTAGCGTCGGCACGGGCTACACGGCACCCACTGGCCGAACGGAGGAGACGGACGCGATCGGGCTTCGCGCGGTGCGGGCCACGCGCGCGCTCGATCCCGAGCGGAGCCTGGGCGCGATGGTCGACGTGAACGGTTCGCTCGCCGGCGCGGAAGTGCTGCTCACGGCCTACGGCTCGCGCATTGCCGACGCCGTGCAACTGGGCGAGGTCGCGGGTGCGGTTGGCCAGGCCGAGTTGCGGAATGCGCTGGCACCCACGCGTGTCGGCGGCGTCGAAGCGCTTGCCGTCTGGCGATTCGCGGCCGGCAAGTTCATCGCGAACTATGGCTATTCGAAGGGAAGCCGGACCGATGTCGCGTCAGGCGTTCGCGAGGCACTTCCGCTGCTCACGCGTCACCGTGTTGGCGGTGATCTCATGATCGAGCGCCCGGGCGTGTATCGCTGGGGCATCGAGGGCACGTGGTTCGGTGCGCAGCCGCTCGACGACAACCCCTTCCGCACCACATCGAGGCCCTATCTGTACGTGATGGCGATCGTCGGCCGGCAGCTCGGTCCGATCGAACTCATCGCGAACTTCGAGAATTTGCTCAACGTGCGACAAACCGACACCGACCCCCTCGTGCGTCCGACGCCGGGTTTAGGCGGCCGGCGCACGACGGACGTGTGGGCGCCGCTCGAGGGATTCATGGCGAACGTGGCGGTGCGGTATCGCTGGAAGTAGGGGACGGTTCCGCACACTTACCGACGACGCAGGCCGAGACCCCGATACCGACGCGGCTCGCTAGCGGGGACGCACCAGATACACGTTGGAGACGACGCGCCGTTCCACGGCCGTCGCCCAGCGACCATCTCGTGAAAAGTTGTAGGACGCAAACGGTACGGCGAGCTCTCCCAGCCGCGTCACGGTTCCGCGTCGCGGGTCAAGCCGATACAGCTCACTGGCTGACACCGAGCTGGTGATCGTGAACTCGACACTGCCTTCGGCTAGCCAACGCATCGTTCCGGTGCCCTCGGCAAACAATCGAGTAAACTCCTTCCACGCACCGGACCGTAGGTCAAGGCTGCCGATCACGAGCGAATCACCGCTCGCGGTCCAAGACATCGTCGCCGCGTCTGTGCCGTCGGGGGCAGCAACGAGCACGGTGACCGCCTGTCCTCCGGGTAACGGGAAGCGGCGTACCCGCTCGCCGGTATCCCTGGCGAGGTGCTCCACACTCGCGCCGTCTTCACCGATGGTGAACAATGACTCGTCAGGCATCACCGAAATAAGATTCAGCGAACGCCCCGGGTAGGTGCCGACCAGTTGTCGACGGTCGGTGGCGCGATCCCAGCGCGTGAAGCGAGTTCCGACGCCCTCTTCGTACGACGCGTAGATAAGCGCCGTGCCATCGTTCGTCCACACCGCGTCGACGAAATGCTGGAGCGGCGGAGAGATCTCGCGCTCCTGCCCCGCGGCCACGTCGAAGGCGATGAGTTGGTCGGTCGCCGAACCTTTATGGGCAGCCAGTCTGGTGAACGCGATGGTGCCGCCGTTTGGCGAGATGAACGCGCTCAATCGACCGGTCTGTCCAACAATGCGACGAACGACCGAGGGAACAGTGCCGGCTCGCGTTCTCGACATCAGCTGCAAGACACGGGGCGTCACCCCGCTCACGTACGCGATCGTGCCATCGTCGGCGATATCCAGGCGGCGGCCAGAAAAGGACTGCGGCATGTCGAACGGCACCGTGACCGCTCTTGGTGATCCGCGGAAGCGGCCGCTAGCGCGATCGACCTCCACCCGCACGACCCGCAGGCCGACATCGCTGTTGGCGTCGGCGACCCACAGCAGCGCGTCGCCCGGTGGCGACCAGCGCGGCTGCGAGTAGTACTCCGGGACCGACAGTGAGTCGAGTGTGCGCCAACGCCGGTCTACCAACCGGATTTGGTTCTGACCGCCACGCTGTTGCACCAACGCGATGCGTGCGGCATCTGGCGAGATCGCCCACGCGTCAAGGCCAACAAACGAGGCGGTGTCGCGCTGCGCCGTCTCGCCGGGGAGCAAAAAACCAAGTCGAATGAAATTGGAAACACTAACACCAACGAAGAGTGAGTCTGTCCGGCCAACCGATTGGGCAAAGCCGAAGAGTCCGAGGTAGGCCACGGGGCCGCCGAGCGACGACACGCGAAAGAGACCAAACCGTCCAGTGGAGTCAGCTGCGGTGACGTCGACGTAGCGGCCGTCGCGACTCCATCGCATGTCGTACGTGGCGAGGAATCGCGCCAACGGCAGGGAGATGCCGCCACGCACGTCCCGGACCTCCACCACGGTTTCACAGCGGCCGCGTTCCGGACAGGCCAGTCGACCCAGCGCCAGTCGCTGCGCATCGGGCGAGAGGGCGAAATCCAGCACGTCGCCGAAGTACGTGGCTGGCACCCCAGCTTCCGGGATGTTCGCCGTCGTCGCGGCAACACCGCGCGTACCGAGCAACAGCCACGTTGCCGTGACAACGGCGAGCCCGATGCCAACGCCAAGCATCATTGGCTTCCACAGAGACCGCTGCGATGGTGGGGACTCCGAGCCGCGTTCCGGTTGGGTGAGCCCGGCCGCGATCGCATCGCCGAACGTGTTGGCTCCGGTGAAGCGGTCGGCGGGCACTTTGGAGAGCGCTTTGAACACAGCCTTTTCGAGTGCGTCCGGCACCGTATTGCGAAGCGTGCGCAGTGACGTCGGCTTCTCCGTCAGCAGCTTGGCGATGACGGCCTGCACTGTGGTGCCCGCATGCGGCGGATCGCCGGTGATTAATTCGTAGAGCACCGCACCCAGACTGTACACATCGGATCGGGCGTCGAGCTCTCGATCGCCAGTCGCCTGCTCCGGGCTCATGTACTGGGGCGTGCCAAGGCTGAGCCCCGATTCAGTGAGGCGCGTGCCGCCGGCTTCGCGCAGCGCGAGCGCAATCCCGAAGTCGGTGACGACGGCTTCGCCCTCGTGCAGCAGGATATTCTCGGGTTTGATATCGCGGTGCACCACGCCGTGGCTGTGGGCGTATGCCAAGGCGGACGCCACCTGCCGCACGAGTCGCACGGCGTCGTCGAGCGGAAGCTGCTTTTCGTGATCGAGCCTGGCGCGGAGGCTTTCGCCACGCACGTACGGCAGCACGTAGAACAGCAGTCCGTCGGCCTCACCCGAGTCAATCAGCGTGAGGATATGGGGATGGTCGAGCCGCGCGGTGAGCCGGATTTCGTCGAGAAAGCGCTCAGCACCGAGGACCGCCGTGAGTTCCGGGCGGAGCACCTTGAGCGCCACCGCACGATCGTGGCGAAGGTCTCGCGCAAGCCACACCGTGGCCATGCCACCGGCACCGAGCTCGCGCTCGAGGACGTAGCGTCCAGCGAGCGCAGAAGTGAGTCGTTCGGCAATGGTGCGTGGCATAGGCAGAAGATGGGTGGAGCGACGGGGAGCCGCCAGCCGACGTTGCGACGCGAGTCTTCGCGCGCTTGCCGGATACGCCACCACACTCCGCGCGGCATCACCGGGGTCCTTCTTTCGCACTCCTATCTCCGTACCCCAATCATCGGACGGTTCACGGCAGAACGACCCCGCAAACTCGTCATCGCTCGTCAACCGCGGTACGTTCCCGCATGCGCTCTCCTCTCATCGCTCTCGTCGCCATTGTCTCGGCACTGGCGCTCTCGATTGGCCGTGTTCGTGCGGCGCACGCGCAGCTGCACGCCCAGTCGCCCACTGACGCGGCCCTTTTCGCGCCGCTCCGCTGGCGCAATATCGGCCCCAACCGCGGCGGCCGCTCGATCGCGGCCACCGGCTCCGCGCAACGACCGCTCGAGTACTACTTCGGCGCCACCGGTGGCGGCCTCTGGAAAACCAGTGACGGCGGGACGAGCTGGGCGCCCGTGACCGACGGTCAGCTCAAGAGTTCGTCGGTGGGCGCCGTGGCGGTGGCCGAGTCGAATCCGGATGTCGTGTACATGGGGATGGGCGAGGCCGAACTGCGCGGCAACATCATGCAGGGCGACGGGGTCTATCGCAGCAGCGATGCCGGCGCGCACTGGTCACACATCGGCCTCGCCAACACGCAGGCCATCGCGCGCATCCGCATCGATCCACGTGATCCCGACCGCGTCTACATCGCGGCACTCGGCCACCCGTACGCGCCGAACGACGAGCGCGGCGTGTTCCGTACGACAAACGGCGGCCAGAGCTGGACGCGGATTCTGTTTCGCAACGATCGAACCGGCGCCGTCGATCTCATCATCGACCCCAACAACCCGCGCGTGCTCTACGCGACGCTGTGGGAAGTGTACCGCAGGCCGTGGATGCTCTGGAGCGGCGGCGCGGGGTCGGGCCTTTTTAAATCCGTCGACGGCGGTGATACCTGGACAGAACTCACGCGCAACGCCGGCCTCCCGGGTGGCGTCTTGGGGAAGATCACTGTGACGGTGAGTGGGGCCGACAGTCGTCGCGTGTGGGCGAATGTCGAAGCAGAGCGCGGTGGGCTGTATCGCTCCGACGACGCGGGCGCGACGTGGGCGCTGGTCAATGCCGGTCGCAATCTCTGGCAGCGCGCATTCTACTTCATGCGGCTGACCGCCGACCCCACGAATCGCGACGGCGTGTACGTGCTGAATTTTCTGATCGAGAAGTCGGTGGACGGCGGCAAGACGTTTACGACCATCGATGCCCCTCACGCGGACCATCACGACTTGTGGATCGACCCACGCGACCCGCGACGGATGATCGAAGCGAATGACGCGGGCGCGATCGTGTCCGTCACGGGCGGTGCCACGTGGACCGGAACACGCTATCCCACAGCGCAGATCTATCGGGTGGCCACCACCGACGAAACGCCGTATCACGTGTGCGGTGCACAACAGGACAACTCCACCATCTGCGTGCCGAGTGATGCCGCGAGTGCGATGGCGCCTCCGGGTTCGCGACCTGGCGACTGGTACTACGAGGTCGGCGGTGGTGAGAGCGCGGACATCGCACCCAAGCCGGGTGCGCCGGACATTCTCTTCGCCGGCGCGACGAACACGCTCACCCGATTCGATCGACGCTCCGGACAGGCGCGTGACGTGCAGCCGAATCCGCGCCTTGTCATGGGGGAGCCTGCCTCGGCCATGCCGGAACGATGGAACTGGACCTATCCCATCGCGGTCTCGCGCTTGGGCGCGCGGCCCGGGCCCGTCGCGCTGTACGCGGGGTCACAGCATCTGTGGAAGTCCCTCGACGACGGTCGCACCTGGCGGAAGATCAGCCCGGATCTCACGCGGGCCGACAGCGCGACGATGGGGAACAGCGGTGGCCCGATCATCCTCGATCAGGATGGTCCTGAGATCTACGCCACCATTTTCACCATCGCGCCGTCGCGGCGCGAGGCGAGCACCATCTGGACCGGTTCGGACGATGGATTGGTCCACCTCACACGCGATGGCGGCGGGCACTGGAAGAACGTGACTCCGCCGGGCCTCGCGCCCAACTCGCGCGTCAGCCGCATCGACGCATCACCGCATCGCGCCGGCGCGGCGTATGTGGCCGTCGAGCGACAGCAGATGGATGATCGCGCGCCGTATATCTGGCGCACCGAGGATTACGGCGCCACGTGGACGAAAATCATCAACGGCATTGCTGACGACGACTTCGTGCGCGTGGTGCGCGAAGATCGCGTACGCGCCGGGCTGCTCTTCGCCGGCACGGAACACGGCGTGTACGTGTCGTTCAACAATGGGGCGGCGTGGCGACCACTGTCGCAGAATCTGCCCGACGTCCAGGTTTCCGATCTGGTGGTGGAGCAGCGCGATGTCGTGATCGCCACGCATGGTCGCTCGTTCTACGTGATGGACAACATCGAGCCGCTGCGGCAGTTCACCACGGAGATGCTGGCCGGCCGTGTCACGGGTACGCACTTGCTCAAGCCGGCCACGGCGGTGCGCCGCGTTTACTCGGCAGAGTTCGACTATCTCCTCCACGCCGCCGCCGACAGCGTGCGCCTTGACGTGCTGGAGCCGAGCGGCGCGGTTGTGCGCACCATGGCGATCTCGAGCCGCGACGCCCTTACGCGCGGCCTGCATCGTGTCACGTGGGACGGGCGTTATACCGGCGCCACCAGTTTCCCCGGCATCGTGCTGGAAGGCGGCGATCCGCGCCGTGGTCCGTGGGCACCACCCGGACGATATCGCGTACGGTTCACCGCCTTTGGCGGCGCGCTGCAGGACACCACTCTCGGCGGCACGAGCACCGCGCCTGGCACGGTCACCGAGCTGCAAGACCTCGTGCTGGTCAAGGATCCGCGCCTCACCGACGTCACCGATGCCGACCTGCGCGCGCAGTTCGTTCTGGCGCGAGCCATTCGCGATGCGGAAAGCGCGGCCAACGAGGCGGTCATACGCGTGCGGGCGATTCGCCGCGAAGTGATATCGCGGAACGGTGAGGCGGCACAACTCGCGGCCACGGCCACGAGCGCGGTGACCGCCACGATGATGGACAGTCTCCGCAGCGCGGCGACGACGCTTGATCGCGAGATGAGTGCGGTCGAGCAGCAGCTGTATCAGGTGAAGAACCAGAGCCCGAAGGACAAGATCGCGTTTCCCATCCGGCTGAACGATAGGCTGACCGGGCTGCGCGCGAATCTCGAGCAGGGCGATGCGCGACCAACGGCGGCCTACGTGCGCATGCACCTGGAACTCTCGCGTGAGCTGGACACGCACCTCAGCAAGCTCGACGGCATCCTGCGTCGCGATGTGGCGCGCTTGAACAATGCGCTGCGAGCCATTGGGCTGCCGCCGATTGCGACCGGGCCGAAGATGTAGGGTGCAGCGGGTCGCAGGGATGTCACACCATCGGCGCGGGCAAACCGGCGAGTAGCGTATTCAGGGCGACGGGATCGACCGGCTTCACCAGGTGCGACGTGAACCCGGCTTCCTGCGACATCCGCACTTGGTCTTCCTGCCCCCAGCCAGACTGGGCAATGATGACGATGTTCTGTCCCCACGGCTCACTCCGGATACGGCGACACGCGTCGTAGCCGTTCAGCTTCGGCATGCCGATGTCCATCACGATCACGTCCGGCCGGAATGCCTCGGCTATGATCAAGGCCTGCTCGCCGTCGAAGGCCGTCTTGGTGTTGTTCCCCATGACGTGCAACAACTCAGCTAAGCTGGTCGCTACGTCGTGGTTGTCATCGACCACCAGGATGCGGCGCCGTACCGGCGTGCTTCTTGGCTCATGCTTGTGGTCGACTGCACCGTTGGTTCCTGGGGCCAGTGCCGCTGGAAGGCGCACGACAAACCGGCTCCCTGCTCCATAGCCGCCGCTTTCGACGATAATGCTGCCATCGTGCAGCTCTACCAGCCGCTTCACGATGTACAGGCCGAGGCCCAGCCCGCCGTGCGACTTCTCCAGCGAGCCGTCGATCTGCGTGAACATGTCGAACACATGAGACAACTTGTCGGCCGCAATGCCGTCTCCGTTATCATCGACGCTCACCACCGCGTCGATCTCCTGCTGCTCGACGGCCAGCCGAATGCGTCCGCCCCGGCCGGTGTACTTGGCCGCGTTGTTGAGCAGGTTGGCAAAGACCTGCGACAGCCGGGCGACGTCGCCTTCGACGTAAATGGGTTCGAGAGGAACGTCGACGACGAGTTCATGGCCCTGCACCTCAATCAGCGCGCGGCTACTCTCCACAGCACTTTGCACGGCATCCGCCAGTGACATCGTCGCCGTTCGCAACTGGATTTTGCCCAAGCTGATGCGACTCACATCCATCAGATCGTCAATCAGCCGAGTCATGTGCTCAACCTGTCGCTCCATCATGGAGCGTGTTTTCTCCACCATCCCGGTATCGGCCTCGGCGAGCTCCATGATTTGCAAGCCGTTGCGGATGGGGGCCAGCGGATTCCGCAATTCGTGGGCGAGCGTCGCCAGAAATACGTCCTTCCGGCGGTCGACCTCGGACAGATTGGCAGCAAGCCGGCGCAATTCCGCTTCGGCGCGAAGGCGTGCGGAGACGTCCAGCACCACCGCGATCATTCCGACGAGCTCGCCGGCGGGAGACAAGATGGCGGTGACGTGGCTCTGCGCGTGAAGCACCGAACCGTCCTTGCGGCAGTAATCGAGCTCGATCACGATATCCGGTCCACCGGAGGCCACACCACGGAACGCCGTCGCGGTCGCATCGACGCACGCGGGGTGGGTGAAATCGAGGATGGTGCGGCCCAGTAGTTCTGCCTCGGCGCGGCCCAACATCTCACACCAGCACGGGTTGACCAGCGTCATGGCGCCGTGAGCGTCGGTTTCGACGATGCCCACCGGTGAGTGGCGCAGAATGCCGCTCAGGCGGGCCTCGCTCTCGCGCAGCGCGCTCTCGGCGCGCGCCCGTTCAACCGCCGCCCACGTCCGCTCGGCGGTGTCCTCTGCCATCGCGAGCTCCGCGGCCGACCACGTCCGCACGGTGTCGGTGTGCACAGAAAGGCCCGCCACGAACTGCCCATCCTTGATCAACGGCACCGTGATGTAAGCGCGAACCTGCAGGTGAGCAAAGACCGCTTGCTCATCCGGCGTTATAGGCTGACCGTGCACGTCCCGCTCGGCCGAAGTGCGGCCGGTCCGTAACACGGCCAGGATCGCTGGTGCAAACGACGCGACGGGGTGTGACCCGACGATGGACGGGACCGCGCTCGTGTAGTCGCGCAGGACGATGAAGTCGTCCCCGTGCACCTCGAAGTACGCGACCCGGTTGGCGCCGAGCCGCTCGCCCAACACGCGACTCGCTTCGACCTGGATCGTGACGGGGTCCGACAGCGGGCGCAGGGTGTCGGCCAGCATCACCAGAAACGCGTTGCGGGCCTCGCTCGCGCTGAGCGCCTCCTGTGCGTTCCGTCTGTCGGTGATGTTGCTCGCGGTGCCAAACCACGCGGTCACGGTTCCGTTCGCATCGAGAATTGGCACGGCGCGAGACAACGTCCAGCCGACCGAGCCGTTGGAATCACGGACGCGATGCTCCAACTCAAAAAGCGCCTGTGTGGCGACGGCTTCGCTGATCGCCCGCCTCACGCGCGGGTGCTCGTCGGTCGGGATGTTTTGGTTCAGCCACGCCCATTCGACGAGCGAGGCATCCGAACTGGCCACCACGTCGCGTCCGTCCAGCGGCAGCATCTTGGACCAATCCGCTGACATGCGGTAGGCCACCTCGGACGTGGCGGTTGCCAGTGCGCGATAGTTTCGCTCGCTTTCCAGCAGCGCCATCTCCACGCGTTTGCGTTCGGTGATGTCAAAGGCGATGCCTTCCAAGCGGGTTGCCGCGCCATCGGCGTCGGTGTAGGCGCGGCCGAGCGACACTGCCCAGTGCTCACTGCCATCGGGCCAGACGGTACGACACTCGATGCGGTATTCCGCGCCGTCCTGCAGCGCGCTCCGCACGGCCTCGTCGGCGCGAGCGCGATCGTCGGGATGCAGCGCGCCGAGAAAGGTCTCGTAGGTCATGGCGGTACCCAGCGGAATACCGAAGATCGTGAGGCACCGCTCTGACCACTCCAGCGCTCCCGTGCGCAGGTCCCAATGCCAGGTCCCCAGATCCGACCCGACAATCGCCAGCCGCAGCCGCTCCTCACTGTCGCGCAGCGCCGCCTCGGCGCGCTCCCGCGCGGTGATCTCCTGGAAATAGCAGACCACCCCGGGCTGCCCGTCGGACAGGGTAATGCGCTGCGTCTCCCATTGGAACGCTTGCTCCACGCCGATGTCGTGGCGCTGCTCCGAGAAGCGCGGCGAGACATAGCGCTCGCCCGTTGACAGCGTGTGTCGGAAGATGGTCGCGATCTGCGGCCCGACCTCCGGTCCCCACACGATCTCCAGCGCTTCATCGAAATCGTGCCCGATCAGCGGCTGCACCGCCGCGAAGTACGGCCGCGTCTCCGCGTTCATCGCCGCCACACGAAACTGCGCATCCACCACATACACGCCGCCCGGCGCCTGCTCGATGATCGTGGAGAACAGCGCTTCGTTTCGACGTTGCGCCACCTCCGCTTCATGCCGCGGGTCGGCGTCGCCCTCCGCCACGAGCGCATCCGTCTCGCGGACGCCGCTAGCCCGGAGCATTGCCTCTGCCTTGTCGAGGCGCACGCGCAGCGCGGCATTCTCGGCGAGGAGTGACTGGTCATTAGGAAGCGACTGCGACACGCTCACTCCGGCTTGGGCGCCGACTAGAAGCTAGGGAGCGAAACGCGCGCGCTGTAGGTTGCGCGGCGAAGTCGCCTAGGAACGCCGGAACAACTGCGCCGGGACTGAACACCTACGTACCCACGCGTAGTCGCCTGTTGGCCCGCGTCACCCTGAGGGAATACACCGCGAATCTGCCATCCAGGATCGGCCACGAGTGTGTTTGTATTGAAAACGTACGACAGCGCGGAGTGCGTGGTAAGGCTCGCGTTCGCGAGTACGGCGCGGCCGCGGCGACGACGCCGCCAGCGATTTCGCCTTCTTATCGGTCCCGCCTACGCCAAACGTCGGGTCGCCGACGGTACCGCCTGCGACCGTGGATCGCCTCGGAAGCGACGCGCTACTTGTTCAACGACCGCCTGAGTGGCTCCGCCAACTCCAGGTCCCTCGCCGAATTCCGCGTCCGTTGCAGGATCTCACGTCCGTCAGCGGTGCGGCCGAGTGAGCGTCGCGCGATGGCCTTGCGCTGGATCGTGGACACCAGCGGTGCCGGTGCACGATCGTAGAACGGGCTGGTCCACGGCACACACCGCGGATACTGCGCCTCTGACACCGCGTACCCCGGTGTCAGCGGTGAGTACTCGAGCGCCATGAGATCCAGGATGTACTCACTCGGCACCCGCGCGGATGTGCGAGGGGTGCAACCGCTAGCGCCGCAATACGGGACGTCAACAGGCGTCACGAACGGCCGCGCCGCTCGCGAGAGCAGTACATGCTGCAAACTCCCGCTGAAATAGGGGAGGCCACGTCCGAACACGCCGGCAGTGGTGCCGTACACGCGGACCATGTTGACCGATTCCGGATTGTCCACGTCGCCATCGGTCCAGAATTGCTCGAACTGTGCGCGAGACAGGTCGACCTGCTCCTTTTCGGGCGCGGCCACCATGTGATTGACGGCATCCATCGCCATCACCTTTGCCTCGCCGGGTCTGATCGGGTAGTCCTGGCCTGATCCTGGGAAAGCGATGATGGTACCGGTGTACACTGCCGTGCTGTCGAGTCGTGCGGAATTGGGCGACTGGTCGCACGAAGGCCCGCCGATGCTGGTGACGGAACTGTGCAACCCGGACGCCTGCAGCAACAACATGCCGTCGAGGTACGCCGTCGTGTCGCCGTTGTTGTACACCTCGAGATAACTGCCGTACACGTAGTTGTTCGTGCCGCTGCCGGGCGGGCCATAATTGCCAAAGATTTCGGAGATCACCACTGACCCGCGACGCGCGCCGACGAGAGCGATCGATGCATCGCGCGATGCGGGTGGTGTCAACACGACCTGTCCCCCGCCGGCAAATACCGCTGCTTCGCGTTGCCCCACAGGAAGTCGCTGCAACTCGGCCGCAGTGAGCGCCCGATCGACGCTGGCGGTGTAGATACCCTCGAGCAGATTGTCGAAACGTGCCGTGCCATCGGCGCCGGTGACGGCAGTGCGCACGGGTTCGCCCGCGCGCGATGACGTGAGACGCACGGTGAGTCCGTCGACGCCGATTCCCGCCTGCTGCGCAAGACTCGCGTCGGCGGGGTCGATCGTGACGCGCGCCGTGACCGACGCCCGTTGCACTGTTGGTGGACGTGTCGTGTCGGTCGGTGTGGTTGGACCTCCACCGGTGTCGGCGACGCCCCCGCCGCCGCACGCAGTCGCGAGGGCGGCAGCCGCGGTCAGCACGACGGCGTACATGGTCGACGCCCTAAAGCGACCGACCCGATTGGGCATCTCGGTACCGCGGAGTGAACCGGCGAGTGCAAACGCGGGTGTCATGCGAACCTCACTTGCGAAGCGTACGCAATAGCGGCGGGCCCTGCTCGAAATCGCGCACCGACGTGCGCGTGCGCTGCAGGATTTCCTTGCCGGCAGCCGTCCGCCCGAGAGACCTGCGGGAAATCGCGACACTCTTGCTCGTGTTGAATAGTGGCGCCGGCGCGCGATCGAATGACGCCGCCATGAACGGCGAGCAGGTGATCCCGGAAACATTCGCGTATCCGGGAGTGGTCGGATCGCTGTTGAAGCTCGCCAGATCGAGCACATACTCCCGCGGAACCCGCGGCACCTTCATCGGGCTGCCGACGGCAGGAGGTGTACCGTACGTCTGCGTTATGACGACGGTATCGATTACCGCGGAGGCACCTGCCCGGAGCAGTACGTATGCAATGTTCGACGTGTTGTAGAGTGTCCCACGGCCGAACGGGCCCAGGCTGCTGGTGCGTCTCACCATGTTTACGGCAAAGGGATTATCGGTGTCCGCGTCCGATCCGATGTTCTCGAAATCAGCCCGCGACAAGTCGAGCTGTTCCATGCCTGGAGCCGCCGCGTTATGGTCGATCGCGTCCATGGCAACTACGCGCCCTTCGCCCGGAGGCAGGGGAAAGTCGCGCCCTGTGCCGGGGAACTCATTCCCGAGATTGCTCAGCCGCAAATACACGGAGTCCATGCGAGCCGCGAGATTGTTTTGCGCGCATGGATACTCGGGCCACCCGCCGTGCAGCGCCAACGGTGTGTTAGCGATCGTGACACCATCCAGATAAACAGTCGTATCGCTGTTGTTGTACACCTCGATGTACGTGCCGAAGCCGTAGCCGAAGCTCGCGCTGGCGGGGGCCTGAAAAGGCCAGAGCTCGGAGATGATCAGCGAGCCGCGACGCGCCGACACCAAGGGCACTTCGACTGACGCATTCCCGGGTGGACTCAAGACGGCATCAACGCCACCCGCGAAGAGCGAGGCCTCGCGATCGCCGGGCGTAAGTCGCTGCAGCTCCGTGCTGCTCAGGGTACGTTCGATCGATAGCTGGTACCGCCCCTCGAACAGGTTGTCGAAGCGCACCGTGCCATCGGCGGCCGTCACGGCGGTGACAGGAGTAAAGCCTGCGGCGGACCGGGTGAGCTTGGCGGTCAAGCCACCCACGGTGATGCCCGCTTGTTGCGCAATGGCTGCGTCCGCGGGATCGATGGTCACGCGCGCCGCGATCGACGCCCGTTGCACCGTCGGCTGGCGGGTCGTGTCGGTCGGCGTTGCCCCAGGCCCGGTGCCGGTGTCGACTACCGTGCCGCCACCACACGCTGTCACTCCAAACGCAAGACAAATCGCCGCGTTGGTGAGCGCGTCCCGCATGCATCGCATCATTGCCAGCCCTCCTCGTTTGCGACGTGCATCAGGCATGTCTCTCGGCACGTTCGTTGACACGTTCGTTGACACGTTCGTTGACACGTTCACCGCTGCCACCCCACGCCAAGGCTCCACGCCGTCCTGTCGCCAACCGGTTGCAACCGCGTGGGTGAAGCGGTGCTCGGTGACGCCCGTTCCATCCGCGCCGAGATCACCAGCAACTGCGAGGAAACCGGCACCCGCACCGATGCCCACCCCGCCACCGCCTGCGACTGAGCGGCCTCGTACGCCAATTCGGGCTGTAGTAGCCGTCGATAGGTCGGAGCGACTTGCGGGGCGGGAATGGTCGGGATACCACCCGTCGCCGCACGTGTTGCCAAGGACGCGCCGAGCGCGAGGCCACCGCGACCCAGCTGTCGCGCGACTTCGCCACCGACGAATGGCGTACTGATGTCGAGAGCGGTCCGGCGCTCAGCCACGTAGTCCACACGTGCATGGGAGCGCTGCGCGAACCCGCCGAGCAGTGCGGCCATCCAGTGCCCGCGGGAAGCGCGCACGTCTGCCTCGACACTCGATGCCTCGTCGCCGCCGTCGATCGCGACGCCCGTGAGATCGGAGCGCGTCCCAACGCCCGTCAACTTTGTACGTGATGCAACGACCGTCGCGCGCAGCAACCGGCCGACGCCACGCGATAGCTGCAGGTGCGATGTGCTACCGGTCGCGCGCCATCGATCGGTGGGCGTGTTGCCGGAGACAAAGTTCTGATATTGGTCTTCGGCGCGCTGGGCCTGTTCGTGTGCGACGACGAGGCGGGTCCCGAGGACCGTGAGCTGTGCGGTACCGCCAGTAGCCCGCAGCTGTCGGTCATTGCGAACGAAGACCGGATTGGCGTCCGTCACGATGAAGCCGAACGGTTCGTCGTAGCCCTTGAGCTGGTACATGATGGTCGGCAGCGGAACGGCGTTCAGCACATTCGTTTCGTTGGGCTCGGACCATTTGTAATACGCGCCGACGACCAGCCCCAGCCATGGCAGCGCACGGTCCGCGCCAAGCACCACCGCGGGTGTGGCCGCCCGTCCTGACCGACGCAGCGGCACGTTGACCGAGTTGTGCTCGCGCGACTCGACACCGGCCGATACGCCGAGTCCGAACCCCGCCACCTGCCAGCCGACCGCGCCCTCGAGGCGCACGCGCGTGCGTTGCATGGGCGGGGTGACCGAGTCGGTCACAATGAACGGCGACGACCAGTACGGGGCGACCCGTTGCGAGTAGCCAGTGGCATCATGTCGTTCGCGGTCCAGGATAAACCGGCCCACCGCGACACCGCGCGACCCTATCGGCGCCCACCCCTGCCCGATCGCCTGCGTGACGTTCGCGTCGGCGACATCGAGTGGACGTTTGTATGTGCCCGACTCACCGCTCTGACGCATACGCAGCTCGCTCCAGTGTGCCGTGTCACCGGCAAGCCACGGGCGGAAGTCGCGGACGATCGCCCCCGGTGCGCCGGCCAGCACGAACGCGCCCGTTAGTGGTGCAGGCGCGTCGAGCAGTCCGGGGGCGAGCGGGGCACGCAGCAGCCCGCGAGGCACATCGAGCACGGGGCGCAGCGGGGACCATGCGCCAAACCATGCCGCGCTCGCCGCCGACGACGCACTGTTGCTGTCGATCGCGCGCCCCCATCCGGAAGCGGGGACGTCTTGCGCATGGATCGACAGGGGCGCGAGGCTTATAATCGATGCGGTAACCAGCACTCCCGTAACGCGCCGCCCGATCATGGCCCACCTCGCATCCACGACGCGGTCGGTACCGTGAGCTCAGCGCCAAAGCGGGTACTCGGGAGTGCGCGCGCCGAGCCGCCGCTGATGGTGACGAGCTTATCGAGCACGTTGAAGATGTAGAAGCTGAGGCGGCCGTTCCCTGGTAGCGACTTGGCGACCTGAATCGACGCGAGCCAATCATCCGCCAGGCGTGACGTGCCTGCACCGGTACTCGGCCGCAGTTGCCGCAGGTCTGCGAATTCGGGCTTGAGCTTGTCCGCCTCGGGCACTGGCACGAGCGTGCCGGTGCGCGTGATGTACCCGTCGAAGGCGAGCGAATCGAACCGACTCAGCACACGACGAACGTCACCCAGCCGTTGCTGCACGGTGGCCGTGACCACAAAGCCAAGCTCGGGCTGATGATGCACGAGCCGCCACGTCAGAATGCCGCGCTTGTTCACGGTGCTCGCTCGGCCAAAGTACGCGATGCGCTTGATGATCGTGTCCACCTGGAAATCGTTCACGCGCGTCGCCGGCCCGTAGTCACGATCGTCGGTGGCAAAACTCGATTCCAGTTGTGCGCCGCTGATCTCGAGACGTGTACGCAGCGACGGGATGACTGGCAGCGTGACGACGTATTCGACGCCGCGCGTGTCCAAGCGACCGCTGTTCACGTAGCGGTCACGAAATACCGGCACCGGCTCATAAAAGAGCGGCGGCTGCAGAATGCGACCCGGCTGTCCGGTGCCGCGGCCGGTATCGGCCAGCGCGTAACGCGCGCGTTGCAAAAAATCCGGATCGCGACGCAGTGTCACCGCGCCACGGATACGATCGTCGAACCACGTCACCGAGATGGAGCCGCGCCGTGCGCCACCGTCCAGTTCAAAACCCACTTCCTGCTTCTGCGCGCGCGACAGCCCCAAATCAGGATTGCCCACATCGCGGATGTACGTGGTCAGCGCCGACAACCGCTCACTTGGCGCTGGAGTGAACCGGTTCACGTTGACGAGATCATAGTACTGCCTCGCCGGGTTGAGCTGTGCGATGGTCGGCGACTTGCTCACGACACCCACGCCCCCACGGAACCGCAGCCAAGGCCATGGTGCGGCCTGCGCGGTCAGACGTGGCTGGAGTTGCGAGGAGCGTACGCCGCTGGTCCACCACGACCCGTCGTGCAGTGTCTCAAGTCGAATACCTGCCTGCAGGTCAACGGTGCGAGTACCGCTACGGGCCGACAGTCGCGCGTCGGTGTAGATGCCGCTCGTGGCGGACGGCGGCGTATCGCGGAAGTCCCGCGGGCGATCATACCCCGCCGTGCCATTGAACTGACTGGCCTGTGGCGGACGACTGACGTCGAACAGATAGCCTTCGCCCACATTCCACTCGCGCCGCACTTCGCTGCCGATGCGTAGCTGAGAGAGATGCAGACCTGAGCCAGTCGTGCGACTCCGATCCCACTCGAGGCGCGAGTACAGCAGACGTGGGGCACCCTGAAGTTCATAGGCACCGTTGTACGTCCCCTCGACGTAGGTGCCGAGTGCGAAACCACTGTCGAGCTTGTTGGTGAAGGGCGTGGTCGGGCGTGAGATGCGGCGCGTTTCGCGCGTCTCCTGACGCTGGTGATCGTACGCCGCGGTCCACTCCAGCAGGCCACCGCCGATGACGGCGCGGGCACGCTCACCGAGCCTGAGGCCATAGTCGTCCTGAAAGGAATTGCGTCCGACTTCGAGATCGGGTCGCTCCGGACTGTCGAACTTGAGACGCCACCAATCCACGCGGGTATCGAGTGTGACGCGTGCGTTCAGCGGCCGACCGTCGAGCGTTACACGTTGGCCGAGGCTGAGCCGATGCGCGACCTGCCCTGCTCCGCGAAGCGCCGTGGCACTGCTCAGGGTGCGTGCGTTTCGGGTTTCGGCGAGGTTGGTGGTGATAGTGAGCGCCTGACGCTCGGTCGCGAAACCACGGCCGCCCACGAGGTTGCCTTCGGTGGTACGCGGATCGAAGCGCCCGGCGAATTCCGGCATGGTTGCCGCGGCCCGCGTATCCACGATGATCGCGCCCTGCGTGAGATCGCCCCACCGCGCCGACGGGATGCCGCGAATCACCTCCACACGCTCAAGCGTTGTGGCGGGAATGCGGCGCAGATCGATGCCGCCGCCGGCGGCAGACGATTGCGACACGATTTCGCCGCGAACACCGACGGTTTGCAGGTTGGCGTTGTTGGAAAGTGGGATGCCGTCCAGCACAATCAACGTACCGGCCGCTCCGATATCTGCGGCGCCAGGACCGGAGACGCCGCCCACACCGGTCGTGCCAAGGCCCGCGAGCGCGCGCAATGAAAACTGCCCTGGAGCGTCGAGCCCTGGCGGCTGCAGCGGAACACCGGGAATGAGTTCGAGCACTCCGGACAGACTGGAGGCGATCTGATTGGCGATGGCGTCCCGATCGATCACACTGGCTGTGCCAAGCTCGCCTTTGGCGCGCCCGGTGCGGTCGGCGGTGACGATGAGCTGGTCGAGTTGGAGCGCGCTCGTGGCGAGGACGATGTCAACGGTGCGCGCCCCTGCCGCAGGAACGGTTACCGGAACACGTGTCGACGCGTATCCGAGACGTCGGGCGATCAGGACCTGCGGGCCCGCGGGTACACGGACCAGCGCATAACGGCCGAGTGAGTCCGTGCGGGCAGTGATGTCGGTGCCTTCCACACCGACCGTTGCGTCCGCAACGGCAGCATTGCTGCCGCGCAGTCGTACCTTACCCTCGATCCGGGCAGCCGACGATTGCGCCGGCAGCCGATTTGGTTCCAGCTGCGCGGCGAGAAAGGCGAGCCAGAACGCCACACGCCGTCCGGTCGCACGCGCGCAATGATTTGTCGAAGACGCCCATGGGCTGTCGTTCGTTCTCGTCACCAATGAACGCTCCCCAAGCAATGTCTGACGCGGGATCAACCCGAGGCCGTCGCCCCGTAGGGAAGCTTTGCCAAAGGGAGAGAATGTCGCAATAGCATTCGTCCCATGGCCGCGCGCAGGCGGCTGCCCAGCCGTCCAATCAGCCGCTCGCGTGCTCGCAGCTAGGCGGCAGGGTGTTGTTCGGAGTTTCGACGACGATTTCGGACTACGTCGCCCGTGCCTACGTCGACCGACCTGCAATACGGACAACACGTTCGCTGCTTCGGATCGAAGCAACTGTCTGATGCGGACGGAGTCAACTGTCCGCGGCAAGCAACAATAGCGGTATGCGAGGGCGCCAAAAGCTGCATTGGTGCACGATCTCTCATTCGACGCGCACGCCGTCGCCGACGTCTATCTACCATGTCTCGCCGGTGGATCGAGGCCGTGCAGTCGGCCAAACATATGCGGCCACCCTCGCGTGACGAGGGTGACCGCCTGGCTGTGCTTCCATGCTGCAGGCCGACTTGCATCTCGCATCGACGGTTCGTGGTCAGCGCGCCACCACGGCGCGGTTGGCGCTGCTCTGCTGGTTGGGCGCCAACGTGCTACTCGATGGTATTCTCAACCGCCTGATTCTCGCCAACATCCCGGTGGCCGCGTTGGCGTTTACGCACTTGGCCGGGTTTCACTGGCCGCGCGCGACGACAGCCGGCGCGTGGGCGTCCGCAGTGGTGAGGGGGCGTGGGGCATCGGTCGCTTCGTGCTGGTGGGCGATGCCGGAGGCTACACGTGGCCTTGGGCGATGTACGGAATTCCACTGATCTTCGGCACAGCCGTAACCGTATCGCTGCTGACTCCCGTCGGTTCGTCTGAGCTAGCGCGCACGCGCAGCATGACGGCTGGCGCCGAAACGCTGCCGCGTGCGTCACATTCATTTGCCGAACCGCGACGCCAGTTCCAGCAACTGATCGGAATCGCGCAAGACTGGGCCGTGCCCGAAGCCAATCACCCGCGGGTTGAGCGCCGCAATCTTGTGAATGGATTGACGGTTCTGGGCGACGTCATGAGTAAACATGGCTGGCGGTTCGTGCAGGCCAGGCCGGGTCGTGAACATGTCCATGTTCACGAGCACATCGCCCGCGATCAGCACGCCGTCGCGTTCGCGCCACAAGGCGAGATGACCACTCGCGTGCCCCGGAGTTTCGAGCACGCGGAAGTCGCCGACCATGTCGCCTTCGCGCAGGGTGCGGGTGACGGGGTGCCCCGGCCCAGCCCACAGGCGCTGTTGGAGTCGGGCAATCGGGTGGCGCGGGTTGGGGTATTCGCCGGTCACTTGGCCGGTTTGGGCGGCATATTCATCTGGCGCGCCACACCACAGTGGCAGGCGGTACTGGTCACACAGAAAGGCGCTGGAACCTTGGTGGTCGGCGTGGGCATGGGTCAGCATGTGCGAGGTCAATGCGCGCTTGCCCAACGCCTTTTTCAGCTGGGCGGCGGACGAGCGCACCCCCGCGTCCACGATGATTGCACCAATCAGATACGCGTTGACCGCGTTGCGCGGAAAAACCGAGATTTGGAAGACGTCGTCAGCAATTTCAAGCATGGGGCTCCGTGGCGGAATCGTGGTCGACACCAAACACCACCTGCGACAGATCCGGTGCGAGTCGAAAGGTCTGCGCAATCCGATCCCACCACGAAAAGAGCGAACTGAAGTTCGCATTCTGCTCAGCGATGACCACGGAGTGATGCACCTTGTGCAAGTGCGGCGTGACGATGACGGTGCGCAGCGCGCCATCGATCCAGTCCGGCAGGCCAATGTTGGCATGGTGAAACTGCACCACCGCGAACAGAAGCACCTCGTACAGCGCAAGTTCTTCCATCCCACAGCCGATGAGCGCCAGGATTGGCACACGCGCCAGCGACGACAGCGTGATCTCGCCGAAGTGAAAGCGGTTCGCTGTCGTCACATCCATCGCGCGATCGGAATGGTGCAGCCGATGAAAACGCCAAAAGAATGAGACGGTGTGATTCAACCGGTGCCAGGCGTACGTCCATGCGTCGAGCAGAAAGAGCACGACGATCCAGCGAAATTCCGGCGCCACGGAGAGCCACTGGAGCAGGCCCACGCCCGCGGTCGCCGCCCACTGCATCGTCGCAATCCAGAGCGCCAGAAATCCGAACCGGATCGCCAGTCCGTTGAGCACGCCGATACCGATGTTGGTGGCGGCGTGACGCAGTCGCGTTCGCCATGGATGCGGCGCGCGCGCGAACAGCGCGAGGAACGGCTGGGCCGTTTCCCACCCGAAGAGCAGCGACATCACGCCGATCGAGGCCGGCGCGCGCCACGAGGCCAGTGTGACGGCGTCAATCACGGCGCGCCCGGTGCCCGCAGGCGAGGTTCGAGGAGCTGTCCGAAGAACCGATTGTACGGATGCACCACTGCAGTGGGCCGGCCATCGGCTTCGAGCGCGCGGCCTTCGTTGGCCCACTGAAAGATCGAGCCGCGCAGGTTGGCGACCGTATGGCCACCATCACGCATCAACAGGTCTGCCGCCTTTGACGAACGCACCCCGACCGAGCAGTACAGCACGATCAGCTGCGTGGCGGGAACGTTGAGTACGGCGTCGCGCAACTGCGCAGGGCTCTCCGCCCAAACGGCGCCCGGAAGATGACTGACGAGGTACTCGCTTTTCGCACGTGTATCGATGAGCAGCACGGGTTCGTGAGCCTCTATCCGCTGTGCAAGTTCAGCGGTGGAGAGCTGCTGCACCGACGGCCACTTGTGCGCAATCATTTTGAATATCGACGACCAGAGCAGAGAGCCCGAGCTCTCGGCCGAATTGCCCGAACCGGTGGCGCCGACGGGAACCACGAGAGTGGCCGACAACGCAAGCGATCCAAGGCCAAATCGCCAGCCACGGCGGGCAAACGAACGCAGGACACCGTCGCCGCGATGCATGGGTGCGTTTCGAAGTGCGTTGTTCATGCGGCAATCCTCAGTGGAGAACGAAACCACTCGGCGCTGTCGCGTAGGGTTTCGGAGACGTCGCCAGTCACGAAAATCCGAGTTGTTGCCACCAGCGCACCTCTCGTTGGCCGAGGAGAAAGGTTTTGAGATACCGATCAGTATGTGAATAGATACTGACTAGTATCTGAAATGCAAGGGCACGATATTCAACTACCGCAGTTCCTGACCATTTTGCCGACGACATCCATGCCCGCGAGTCCAAAAACCAGCAAAAAGCGCCGGGCGCTCGCCAAGCCGTCCACGGCGTCCGCGCAAGACAAACGTCCTCGTTCCACCCGGGCGCTGAGTCAGGCTGAGACCCGAGAGCGACTCCTCGACGCGGCGCGAGCCGTGCTGGCCGCCGAGGGCTATGCTGGCGCTTCGATTGACCGCATCGCAGCGGCCGCCGGCTATACAAAGGGCGCGTTCTACGCAAATTTCCCAACGAAGGAGGCGGTGTTCATCGAACTCTTCGAACAGCACAAGCAGCGAGAACAGGCAGCGTTCCGGGCCTTCCTCGCGAGGGATGGAGATGTCGCGTCGGTGCTCGATGCCATTGGCCACGACTTGCAGTCCGCGCGCGCGAACGCAGACTGGCCGCGCCTCAGTGTAGAGATTCGTCGACAGGCAGAGCGCAGCACCGCACTGGCTGCTCAGATCGATGCGCTGCAGGTCGCGCAGCGCACCGCACTGGCCGAAGTGGTCGCGGCATTGTTTGCCAAGGCGGGGCGCGAGCTACCGGCGACGGCGGATGCGCTGGCGAACCTGTTTGTCGCCGTCGCGCATGGCCTCGCCATGATGCGACCCACCACATCGCCGCGCACGCCCACGCCGAACGCAAACGAAGGTGCCATGCTCATGCTCGTCATGCGCAGCGTTATTGCGGCGGCGCCGCCTGCGCGCTGAAAGGGTCAGGTTCACCTGGTCCGTCAGGCATGGTCCGAGGCGGCGCGCTGTGCGGCGCGCTCATTATGCGCCGCCGCGCGAATACGAGCGAAGAATACCATCACTGGTGAGCATGCAACGCCGCAGCCATGCACCTTGCAACGGACCTGATAGCCAAAATGCTGCGACCGAGCCCGCTCCCAGATGAGAGTTCGCCTCCCGGTCCCGAGCGCCAACTCAAAACGGTTTTGCCGACAGATGTCCCAAGAGGTGTGTCCGGGGAACGTGTCGTTTGCGACGGAGCTGCGTGCGGAGCTGGTGGGGCTCAGGCGGAATGCGGCTGTGGTGCTCACCAACGCCACTGAACGCTAACCACAGTCACGCGCGGCGTCTCGTCGTCAAACGAGAGCGTTCTGCATGCTGATGTTCTCCGCGCACGACGTCGCAGGAGTCAATGTCACCCCCGGCCAGGCGGCGTGACATACCTCAGGCAGGCCGTCTCTGGCCCCGCCAGGCGACGTGGCCTCCGAGTCGAAGCGTGAGCGTCCGGCTCGCGGGGGGCGTGGGTCCGGAGGTGCGCGAGAATCTGGTCGATCGCCGACGCCTGAGTGATGAACGCGACGACCTGCCACCCGAGACGATGCCCGACGATTACTGAAGTGGGTACTGGAACTTGTCGCTGTAAGAATCCAGCACCTTGGCGACCTTGAGCAATCGCCGGTCACTGTACCGTTTGCCCGCGACCTGGATGTTCACGGGAAGACCGGAGTGGCCCAAGCCGATTGGCATGGAGACCACGGGGCTGTTGGTGGTCGAGAAGATGGTCGTGTACGACTGAGTGGCGACGTAATAGTGGACGTCAGCACCATCCACTTGCAACGGCGTGTCGTAGATCTTGAAGTCGCCAAGCATCTTGCTGTGCGCGTGGTGTTTGAACGCGGTGGTCGCGCTGACTGGGCACAGCCACGCGTCGTAATCCGAAAGAAAGTTGTCCATCTTCGTGATGTACCGGCTTTGCAGTTCAAAGGCCTGCATCAGCTTCTTCACAGAAGTCGGGCCCACAATCTTTCGCTGCATCGGAAGATTTTTCAGTGTGCCTTTTGAGAACAGATGACCGATGGCGCGCTTCACGTTCGACATGTCGTAATTGCCTTGTGCCCCCACGAAACTGCCCCAGGTCTCCCAGATTTCGTTGTAGTCCAGTCCTTGCGGTTCAAGCTTGTGGACGGTGGCACCCGCTTGAGCCAATGTCTTCACATAGGCGTGCAGTTTGTCCTTGATCTCTGCACTCACCGGAACCCCACCAAAGTCATCGGTCCATGCAATTTTTAGGTTGGCGATGTCGACGTTGCCGCCCATGTCAGCAAGCAGCGGCGCGATATTTCTGTCCTGAGACGTCGGTTGTGTGAGTACGTCCAACGCGAGCGCCAGATCATCAATCGAACGCGCCAGCGGCCCAGCAACGGCCAGCGTACGGTAGCCATTGATCTCCCCAGGGAGCGGCACAATGTGTCCTTCAAACGACACGACGCCGTGGGTCGGCTTCAATCCATAGACTCCGCAAAAGCTCGCAGGCAGTCGAATCGAGCCCGCCAGATCACTTCCCAGCGAAAGGGATGTCATGCCTGTTGCCAGCGCAGTGGCGCATCCGCCGCTGGAGCCGGCTGATGTACGAGTAACGTCCCATGGATTATTGGTCTTGCCGAAGACGGGATTGTCGGTTTGCATGTCCATGGCAAGGGTCGGCGTGTTGGTCCTGCCAACAATGATTGCGCCGGCCTCTTTCAGCAGCTGGACCGCCACCGCATCGGTATCGGGGATGTGGTCCTTCAGCGGGAGGTAACCCGCCGTGGTGCGCGAGCCCTTGACGCGATACGTGTCTTTGATCGTAATCGGAACTCCATGCAGTGGACCACATGGTTTGCCATCGCGCCTGGCTTGATCTGCCTGGTCTGCCTGGGCAAGCGCCTCAGCCTCGTGGAGAGTAACTATGGCGTTGTACGTGGGGTTCTGCTTTCCTATTTGCGCGAAGCAAGCCTCAACGACTTGCCGAGAAGTGGTATCGCCAGCGCGGATCATTTCGGCGAGCGTGCTGGCTGGAAGGAAATTGAGGGATGATTTCATGGTCTCTCCATTGAGACGGCCTGGATTGTGGGTTGCACTGAAAGCAGCGCTGCTAGATGCGGCACACGTTCGCATCACCGCCAGTGCTGTACTCGAATAGTTCCAGCGCAAGCACCGAGGCGAACAGTCGCGGATGGAGTGACTTGGTGCTCATGAGGCTTTGCCACGTAGGAGGGAGATACCGAAGGCAATCAGGAAGAGCGGCAGCAGCACGTTCGTCACATCGGCCGCGAGTTGCACAGTGGGCGTGATGTTGCGGAACATGCCGATCCAGCCAGCCAGCGCAGTGACAGCGCCCAGCGCGGCAACCTTCTTTGCACCGTTGTGATGGAGCGCGATCGCAAACGCGAGGAATGAACCGTAGAGCGTGAGCTCCCCCACGAACTCACCGATGCCGTTGCCGAGGAACACGTTCAGGACATCAAACATTGCGGCCAGGCCGACCCGCTGTGCCGCATCGGCGAGCTGCCAACTGGTGGCGAGCGACCACTGCGCGGTGCTCCAGCGCGCCAGGCCGAGCGTCATGCAGAGTGCGGCGAACACTTGCAGTTGCAGACCAATGCGCACGGCGGTGTCACTGCGACCGTCGGCGCGCTTCAGTGCGCCAACCGCACCGGCCGCCGCAGGAATCAGCATCAACGGCAGCAGGGCGTACATGGCCCAGACGGCACGACCAGCACCACCGAGTGACAGCAGGCGCGGGAGCACTTCGGCGGCGGGGAGGTCGAGCACGTCAGGATAGCCGAAGCGACTGGCCAGCCACGAGAAGACGATCAGGAAGCCGACGCTCGCCGCCACGTACGTCGCTCCGGCCAGGCGAGGAGCGATCGATTCAGGGGAAGCCTTGATCGTATCCATCAGAACTGCACTCCGAAGCCGACCAACCGGTTGATCACCGTCGTAGAGAGTGCGACGAAGGCGGCGAAGTGGCCGCGGGATTTCTGCCGCCCGGTGCCTGGCGTGCGGAACAGCGTCACGGTGGCGCGCCAGTCACCGGACGCTATGGTTGAGGTGGGCTGTGGCGCGGGCGACTGCGCGCTGGCCGACGGGGGGAGGCTGGCGATCAGGGCGGCAGTGAGAAGCATGCGCATGGCGATATTGACTGGTGTCGGTTGGTGCGTTGAGGCGAGCAGCGACAACGGGACGATGCCGGTTTGCGGTGACCGCCACAGTGACCGGATGCGCCAGCCCGATGGCCGATCGCGACGGGTTTTGCGGGCCGAGACCGACGATGTGAGGGACGGCCATACGTAGCGCCACGGTGGCGGCCTTGGAGTCATGGCGAAATCCCGAGCACAGCGATTTAGTGCTCACGTCCGCGAGCGCGCCGTGCGGTTGGAACGGGAGCAAACGCCTCACCACACCTCGCAGTGGGCCACCATCGGCGCGATTGCCCCCAGATTGCCCCCCTGCTGGGGTGTACAGGAGACGTCGCGCCGGTGGGTCCGTGACGCGGAGCGGGAGGTCGGCGAACGGCCCGGCTCGCCGCGGGCCGTAATTGGGCTGTGCACAACCGAAGTGATCCATCGCGACGGGGAGTGGCGGAGCGTCGACGACGTGGAGTTCTCGACCCGTACGAGCGACACGGACACTACCCTGGATCTTCTCGGCTAAACCAGCCTCCCGGGCGGTTCATGATCCCGTCTGCGAAACACGATACTCGTCGTAGCAGACACGACGACACTGGCCAGGAGCAGCGCAAATTTCGTCACGGTGACCAGCCCGAGGACATTGCCGAGGGTGTCGTTGGTCAACGGATACTGGCCAATCAAGTGGTAGACCATGGCATTCTCCAACATGTCAAACCCGAACCAAACCAGCGGCAACCCTTGCAGGATGAAGCGCAAGCCAGAACCCACGGCACTGCGATCTCCCACAAACCGCCCCAGCAAATAGACAAAGCCGAGCAGCGACAGTGGAAAGACAACATCATCGGTGTAGGTGAACCGCTGGTACATGCTTCGGCCTGCTTCCCCAAACGCCGTCAAACGAACGTAGACCTCGGAGGAAGAGAACGATGGACGTTGATCAAAGAGGGCCTGCCCTCCCAAATGCACGGACAGACTGTGCGCTCCGCTGGTGTGCGATAGCAAATGCGTAAACACAAACACCAGTGCGAACACGGCAGAGGCCAGTGCAACCGCTTTGGCAGAAGTCGCCCGACGGCTCAGTTGACCGGCTGCCACCCCGAAGCGTCGTCGCGGTAGCAGCCCGCCGAAGAACAGTCCCAAGAAGAACACAATGGGAATGAAGAAAAAGTGTGCGGCGGTTGGCATCGTTTGGGTTGTCGAGTTCAGGCTCGCCGCAGGTGGTTCATCGCGTCCATTCCCAGCCCATGTGCAGCGAACCGTTCGGCGCCCACTTGGCAACACGGTAGGCCTGGCCCTGAAGACTGGCCGATCCCGATGCGACGGTGTTGTACGTGAAGGCCGTCGTCGGATACAGGTACAGGTGCTTCCCCAGATGGATGTAATACCCGGCGGTCACGCCTACGCTGAGCGGCTGGAACTTCGTCTCGCCGGTCAGCTTCTCGCCGCGCAGGCGCCAGTTCTGGTTCAGAACGATCGCTCCGAGGGCGAGCCCGTTCTTCATTGGTCCGTGAAAACGGTACATGGCGCGTAGCACCTGGATCGACGTGGCGGTCGCTTTCCAGCGCGCGGTGTCGAAGTTGGCGTCGCCCTCGAGCAGGAACGTGGGCACGTCGTAGCGACCGGCGCCGAGGGCCATCTGGAGTCCGCTGGCGAAAGAGGCGCTGACGATCCCGGAGTAGCCCTTGAGACCGTACGAAAGCACGTCCGATTCGATCGCGACGGACATGCGGCGGGGGTCGGGGCGGCCTGGGCCGAAAAAGGGGGCGTTGCGGTGGGGATCGCGATGGCGAGAGCCAGGGCCACGGACAGCAGACGCATTCTGAGACACTCCGTTGAGGTGATGGACGAAGCGTACGGGTCGCGGCCAGGGGCGCCGATGACCGGGCGCGACAGTAAATTGACTGCAAGCGCCCATCACCCATCTGGAGGCTCGTTGCGCGAGACGACCATCGCCGCGTCGATCGTGGCCGACATGTACCAGTACCTCGACGCGCGTGGCGTATCGTCCGTGGACGCCGCGACGGCGTGCGACATCGAGATCAGCGTGCCGCCCGGTAGCGATGAGCGCGTCGCGGGATCGAGAATCGAACGCCTTTGGGCTCACGTCGTGCGCGAAACCGGCGATCCCGCCGTCGGCCTCCACATGGCCGAGCGCTACAGTCCCGGGAGCCTCGACATCCTCGGCTACGTCGTGCTCAGCTGCTCGACAGTGGGTCAGGTCCTCGATCGCCTCTCGCGCTACGTAGGCGTGCTCAACGACGGACTGCGCCTCGAGGTGGTACGCGAGGCGACGACGGCGTACTGCCGCTGCACCTTCGTCGAAGGGACCGACAATTACCTGTTGCGCCGACCCCGCGAAGCGATGGACACCATGTGGGGCGGACTCGCGCGCGAACTCGGCCGCCTCACGGCGAAGCCGCTCACCGCATCGGCCGTCTGGTTCCGGCAACCGGCGCCACCACCCGAGGAGTTGGCGGACTACGAGCGCGTGCTGGGCGCGCCCGTGCACTTCGGCATGAGCGAGTACCGATTCATGATCCCGCTGGCAGATGTCGACGAACCGCTCCTCTCGGCGAACCCGGCGCTGCTCGCCGTCTTCGAGCGACACGCCGACGAAGTGCTCGCACGCCTCGAGCACCACGGAACCCCATCCCGCCGCGTGATGGAGGTGGTGGCCGCGCGGATGAAGGGCGTGGTGCCGACGCTCACCGAAGTCGCGCGCGAACTGGCGATGAGCGAGCGCAACCTGCAGCGCGTGCTGCGCAGCGACGGCACGACGTTCCAGCAGCTCGTCGATGCCCTGCGCCGCGACCTCGCCATCAGTCACCTCGCGAACCCCCATACCTCGGCCGGGCAGGTGGGGTTCCTGCTCGGGTTCTCGGAGCCGAGTGCGTTTCATCGCGCGTTCCGGCGGTGGACAGGCAAGGCGCCGCATGCGTTCCGACGTGAGGCGCAGCTTGACCGGTCGATGAGACAGTGACCTGAGTCGGTGAGGATCGGAAATCGATACCGGAGTACCTCGCCCGGCATCTGCGTACCCGAGGCCTCCAACGATCCCCCGTGAGACGTCATTACGAAAGCCCCGGCGCGGATTTCTCGCGGCGGGGCTTTCGTTAATCACTTTCTCTTAGTCGTCTTACCGTGCAACACGTTTTCTGGCGGGTCCGCGACATCAACTCCGGCTAGTTCCGGACATCAATTGCGGCGCGATGTACGCTCTCACGCTCTATCGACAGGCTCTCACGCTGTTTCGTCAGCTTCGTCGTAGGTCGTTCTAAGTACCATACCCGGCGCACTTCAGTGCGCCATTCTCGCGCAGATTTTGTCGCTACCGGAACCCACGCGTTGAGGCCCGCTTCGAGCACCACGCGCGGGGAGGCGGAACGTGGGCCTGCCCAACCCGTAGACGCCGCCCCGGAGCGGACAGGAATGGAATGCCAGAAGGAACGCGAACACCACCGTGGCTAGCCCGGCGATCAGCATCCAAGTCGGCAGGTGGTGGTCGCGCCAGAAACGAATCAACCCGTCGCGCACGCGTCGCAGCAGATTTACGCTGAGGGCGAGGCGGTTGTACGTCTAGGAAACGATGCGTCTTCCCACGCGAGCAAACCGCCATGGGCCCGAGCCGCTACGAGTGAGGAACACTTCCGTGGAAGCTGAGGAGAGGTAAGATCGCTTCGGGAACGTAGTTGCCCACTCCACGTGCACCCACACGGCAGTCTCGGTCGCCGAGGCGGAGATGAGCTCGACAGCGACATATGCCGACCGTCCCAGTCGCGAACACGCCTGACTCCCCATCTGATCGCAATCCTCAAGGAGCGCTCTTGACCCCTCGGCGACGGCGCGAGTCAAACGAAGCTGTTCGCGCGCCTCCGGACTATCCGCCCTCTTGAACGTCGCCAACGTGCGGCCGTAATCGAAGCGGATTCCTCGTTCCTCAACCGTGTAGCTCGTGAGGCGGTTCTCGGGCGGAGTCACCGTGCGTAAGGCCTCATCAATGATCTGGCCAATCTCATTAGGCGATTGCGTGGGGGCCTGCGCGTTAAGGGCACCTGTCGTCAGGGCCGCTCCCAGGCAAAGGCACCGCATCAACCGCGAACGAACCGGCATGGGATGCCTCCTTAAGCTTGCGAGTTGAGACAGGCGTCCTGCGCTGCAAGCTACTGCTTCTTCAAATTGCGTGGGGCTGAAATAGTGGAGTGTCGTGGCACGCACACCCTTGCGGGCGCCGAAACGCCTGAACTGCGGAAACGAACGAGGGCCCCGGAGACTTCCCGAGGCCCTCGGCACATCCAGCATCTCTATATCGTCAACCACTTTCCGCTCACCCTCGATCTGATTGTCGACGCAACCTGAAAGATTGTCGATAGAGCGTGAGAAACCGTATCGATGAGCGTGAGAGCGTACAGGTCCCCCCTTACTTCACCGCATTCACCATGTCGAAGATCGGCAGGTACATCGCGACGATCATACCGCCCACCACGACGCCGAGGAACACGATCATGACCGGCTCTAGCAGCGACAGCAGGGCACTCACCGCGGCGTCGACTTCGTCATCGTAGAAGTCGGCGATCTTGCTGAGCATTTCGTCCAGGCCGCCGGTCTGTTCGCCGACGGCGATCATGCTGATCACCATGGGCGGAAACACTTCGGACTTCTGCAGCGGGCCCGCGATCGTGTCACCACCGGCGATGCTGGCGCGGCTGCCCATGATGGCGTCCTGCACCACGCGGTTGCCCGACGTGCGCGCAGTGATTTCCAGGCCGTCGAGAATGCTGACGCCGGACGAGATCAGCGTACCGAGCGTACGGGTGAAGCGTGACACGGCCGACTTGCGGAGCACGTCGCCGAGCACGGGCACCTTGAGGAGCGCCTTGTCGATGACCAGCTGACCACCGGGCGTGGCGTAGAAGCGCTTCGTGAAGAACGCCGCGCCGGCGCCGGAGATCAGGATGCCCCACCAGTATGTCGTCAGGAAGTGCGACAACCCGATCACGACCTTCGTGGGGAGCGGCAGTTCCATGCCCACGCTGTCGAACATGCTGCTGAATACCGGAATGACCTTCCAGAGCAGAATGACGACGCACAAGCCGGCCACGCAGAGAATGACCGTGGGATAGATCATGGCGCCCTTCACCTTGCGGACGAGGGCGTCGTTCTTTTCCATGAAGATCGCGAGGCGGTTCAGGATGGTATCGAGGATACCGCCCGCTTCGCCAGCCGCGACCATGTTGGTGTACAGGTCGCTGAACGCCTTCGGATGCTTGCGCATGGCATCGGCGACCGTGTTACCCGACTCCACGTCGAACACCACTTCGCGCACCACCGCCGCCAGCGCCTTGTTCTCGCTCTGGCGCGCCAGAATGTCGAGTGCCTGCACGAGCGGCAGGCCGGCGTTGATCATGGTGGAGAACTGACGCGTGAAGATCACGATGTCGCGCATGCCGATCGACCCACCGGTCTTCTTCGGCGTCGATCGCGACTCGTCGACCTTGATGATCGTGAGACGCTGGCGGCGGAGCTGGGCGACCGCGTCGTCGCGACTGGGCGCGTCGATCGTGGCCGATTTGAGCTCGCCGTTGGTGCCGCGCGCGGTATAGGTGAACGTAGGCATGGTATCAGATAGTCAAAGTGCGGAGAACCACTACAACAGCTTCAGAGACAGCGGGTGCGGAGCTACCGTTTCCCGAGGCCGCCGACCACGGCGCGATCGCCGTTACGGTTGGCCTGCGGCGGGGCCGAGAGATTGTCGTCGGTCGGCCCCTTGCCGATCATGCGCAGGAACTCGTTCGGATCGCCCGACGCGCGAATGCACTCGTCGGCGCTCACCTGGCGCGACACGTACAGCTGGTACAGCGCATCGTTCATCGTCTGCATGCCGAACTTCTTACCGGCCTGCATGAGCGAGTAGATCTGGTGCACCTTGTCGTCACGAATCAGCGCGCGCATGGCTGGCGTCATCACCAGAATTTCCGCGGCCATCGCCCGGCCACGACCACTGATCTTGGGCATCAGGACTTGCGTGATGATGCCCTCGAGGGTGAACGCCAACTGCGCGCGGACCTGACTCTGCTGGTGCGCCGGAAACACGTCGATGATGCGGTTGATCGCTTCGGCCGCACTGTTGGTGTGCAGCGTGGCGAACACGAGGTGACCCGTTTCGGCGATGGTGAGCGCGGCCTGGATCGTTTCAAGGTCGCGCATTTCGCCGATCAGGATGACGTCGGGATCTTCACGGAGCGCGTACTTGAGGGCCGACGCAAAGCTCTTGGTGTCGGCGCCGACCTCGCGCTGATTGATGATGCAGTTGCGATGCCGATGAATGAATTCGATCGGATCTTCGACCGTGATGATGTGCCCGCGACGCTCGGTGTTGATCTTGTCGATCATCGCCGCGAGCGTGGTGCTCTTGCCAGAGCCGGTCGGGCCGGTCACGAGCACGAGGCCGCGCGGACGGTCGGCGAAGCCGGCAATCACCGGCGGGAGATTGAGATCGTTGAACGTCTTGATGTGGAACGGAATGCAACGAATCACCATGCTCACGCAGCCGCGCTGCTTGAACACGTTGCCGCGGAACCGGGAGAGATTCGCGATGCCGAACGAGAAGTCGAGCTCGTCCTCCATTTCGAATCGCTTCTTCTGATTCTCGGTAAGCACCGAATACGCCAGCTGCAGCGTGTCCCGGGGCGTGAGCACATGTTCGATGCTGGAGTTCACGATATCACCATCGACCCGCAGCTTCGGCCGGTCACCGGCGGAAACGTGCAAGTCGGAGGCATCCCGCTCGATCATTTCATCGAGCAGGGTGCGCAGTGATACGGGTGTCTGGGCGGGAGCTGTCATCGCGCGGGCAGTCGTGAACGGGGCGTCAATCGGCGTCCCGGATGTGGACGAGCGTTTCGGCGGGAGGAAACCCCACCGTCACACAAACTCAACTTGCTGTTTCACGGATGACCTGATCGAGCGTGGTCACTCCTTTGAGCACCTTGAGCCAGCCGTCCATGCGGAGCGACAGCATGCCCTCATCGATCGCGGCGTTGCGCAGCACCTGCACGTCCGCGTTCTGCATCACCAGCTTCTTGAGCGTCTGCGTCAGGAACATCACTTCGTACAAGCCCTGTCGACCTTTCAGTCCGGTCCCGCCACACGCGTCACAGCCATGTCCCTTGAAGTACGGGAGCTCGCCGATCGTGGTATCGAGCGACAGGTTCGTCAGGAACGGAACGGCTTCCGGCGTGGCGCGCGACTTGGCGTTGTCGAGCGCTTCGTCGGTGAACTTGAGTTCGCGCATCGTGGTGGTTGACTTCACCTTGGCGCCGGCGAATTCCGCGGCGTCGGGCTCGTACTTCACCTTGCACTTGCTGCAGATCCGGCGCACGAGTCGCTGCGCCAGAATCAGGTTGAGCGCCGAAGCCACGTTGAAGGGCTCGAGACCCATGTCCAGCAATCGTGTGATCGTTTCGGGCGCGGAGTTCGTGTGCAGCGTGCTCATGACCATGTGGCCGGTGAGCGCGGCCTTGATGGCGATGCCGCCCGTCTCCAGGTCTCGGATTTCGCCGACCATGATGACGTTCGGGTCCTGACGCAGGAACGCCTTCAGGGCGGCCGCGAAGGTCATGCCGATCTCGGTGCGCACCTGTACCTGATTGATGCCGAAGAGGTTGTACTCGACGGGATCTTCGGCGGTCATGATGTTCGTGTCGCCGTTGTTGATCTTCGACAGCGCCGAGTACAGTGTCGTGGTCTTGCCCGAACCGGTCGGGCCCGTAACCAACACCATGCCGTACGGATTCGAGATCGCTTCCATCAGCTCGCGCTCGGCGCGCGGCTCGATACCGAACTTCTCGAGATCGAGGGTGAGGTTTCCCTTGTCGAGGATTCGAAGCACGACCTTTTCGCCGAACAGCGTGGGCAGCACGCTGACGCGGAAGTCGATGACCTTCTTGCCAACCTTCAGCTTGATGCGACCGTCCTGCGGCACTCGGCGTTCGGCGATATTCAGCGACGCCATGATCTTGAAACGCGAGATCAGCGCCGCACGCATCTTCAGGGGCGGCTTCATCACTTCGGCGAGCGCGCCGTCGATGCGATAGCGCACACGCAGTTCGTGTTCGAAGCACTCGAAGTGGATGTCCGACGCGCCCTTGTGCACGGCATCGACGAGGATAGCGTTGATGAGCTTGACGACGGGCGCTTCATCAACCTGCGCCGCCAGCACACTGGCGTCCTGGGCGTCTTCCTGGGCCTCCAGGACTTCGACGTCGTCTTCCTCAGCCGCCGCGATGTCCTGCAGCAGCGACTGCATGTGCACTTCGTTCGCTTCGTAGTGCTTCTCGATCGCCGCGCGCATCGAGTACTCGCCTGCCAGCACGGGGACGATGTCGTAGCGCGTAATGAACTTGAGATCGTCGATCACCGACATGGCGGTCGGATCGGCGATGGCCACGGTCAGCTGACGTCCGTCGCGCTTGAGCGGCAGCACGGTGTGCTTTGACGCCAGCTCCGCCGGGATCAGCTTCAGCAGGCGCGTGTCGACCTCGAAGCGTGCCAGATCGACGGCCGGCATCCGGTACTGTCGTGCGAGCATGCGCACGACTTCCGTTTCCGGCACCATGCCCATCTTGACGACGGTCAGCCCGATGCGTTGGCCGGGCGTATTGGACTGCTCCTGCAGCGCCTTTGCCAGCTGTTCGCGAGTAAGTAGCCCCTCTTTGACGAGGAGATCGCCGAGCCGTTCGGTGGCTCGACCAGAGAGCGGGGAAACAGTAGCAGCCATGAGTACTGATTTCGGCTAGGACACGTACGGGGCGCGGGGGCTGGCGAGGCAGGTGCCTCACTTTGGGATGGACTGTGCCGCCCCGAAAACGTCACCAGAGGGGCGAGCAGCCGTGCCGTGGCCGGCCCGATGCCACGCACGTGACGGAGGCTTTCCAAAGATTCGAACGGACCGTTCTTCACGCGCCACGCCACGATGCGGGCGGCTAGCGCGGGTCCGACACGTGGCAGACGCTCCAGCTCTGCGGCCGTCGCCTCATTCACATCGATCGAAAGGACCGGCTCCGGCACCCGTGCGCTGTCGAGTGTCGACTGCCGGGCGCGGCGGCTTGATGTTGCTCGCGTAGCGGATTTCTTCGTCTTGCCGCTCCGACGGGCGGAGTCGACCGCGGCGATCTGCGCGTCGAGGGCGCGCGTGGCGAGATCGGTGTTCGGAGCGGGCCCCTGCTCTGCCTCCGCGACGTCGCGGGAGAGCTGGCGTGTACTCAGCACTCGTGCGCCGCCGCCGATCACCGCGACGGCCGCGAGAAACAGGAGGGCCTGACGTTCCGCGGGCGTGGGCATGATGCCACGGTAGTGACAGTCGGCGCCGCGGTGGTAACCCGCACGACGCCAGTATCATCTTTATCACGCGCCGGAACGCCGGAGCTACTTCAGATCACCCGCAAAGAAGCGGAGCTGCAGCACCGCACTGAAGATCAGGTTCGACGTCTGCCGGTTGAAATTGCGGTCGAAGTTCACGACCCGCGACCCGGTCAGACTGAAGGTGAGCAGTTCCGACAGATCGGTATCCGCGTTGAAGTTGAACGCCCGACGGCCGTTGTCGGTGAGCACTGACGGCGGGATCGTGATGACCTCGCCGGCCGCGTTGGTGGACGACGATCCCTGCACGATCGACTGCGACTCCTCGCTCTGGTACGACAGCGAGGTGCGCACCGTGGCGTTCCGCGTGGTGAATCGCTTCGGCACTTTGAACCGCCGGGCCACATCGAACGAGACGCGCCGCGTGTCGCCGTTGGTGAGCGAACCGGGGCGACTGTCTTCGCGGTGCGTGCGGTCGAGTGACGCGTTGGTGGTCAGTCCACCGAGGAAGGCCCAGGTGATCGCGCCCGATAGCGGCTGACTGCGGGCCGTGGTGCGGCTGCGATCGGCCAACCCGCCGGTTTCGTTGGGGATGGTCGTTTCCTGCTCACTCACGAGATAGCGCCCGTTCACGTTCAACATCGTGATCACCTTCCGCAGCCGCACGGGGCGCCAGCTCCAGCGCACGGAATAGTCGGGCTTTACCAGCTGCGTACTGGTGATGACGGCCTGAAAGCCGTCGAAAGTGCGACGCGTCCACGTTTCGGTAGTGCCGTTCTCGACGCGTGACTGCACTGTGAGCGAGAAGGGCAGATTGAGCGAGCCGGTGGCGGTGGCGCGCCGCAGGCGCCCGGCCGTGGTGGCCAGGCGGGTATCGAGCCCGCGGAACGATTGAATACCCCCAAGCCCCAACTGATAGCCCCACCCGGGAATGAAGGCGGTGTTGTCGTAGTTCGACGTGAGACTCTGTTGCCACGACACATCGATGGGCGCGAACATCCGTCCCAGTCGATTCACCAGCGTCTTCTCCTTCGTGCGCGTCGCAATCAAGCGACCGAAGTCGAAGGTGGTACCGGTGCTCAGTGTCTGCGCCGCACCGAGTCGCTTGGGCAAGCGATACGCACCCGTGGAATCCTGTTCACGCAAGAGCGCGCGTGCATTCGGATCCTTGTTCAGGTTGAACGTGGAGTTGAAGTCGATTCGCGGCCGCAACCACACGGCCAGCGTGGGCTGGAACAGGATCGCCGAAGTGAGCGACCGTTCGCGCTCGAGCCCGAGCGTCGTACCCAGTACCTGCAAGCGCTCGGCGGCCGCCGCCTGTCCACGGTCGGTGCTGTCCGGCAATAGCGACGTGGTGCGGTAGTCGCGCAGATCGAGCAGCTGACGCGCGTTCATGGAGGCCGTGAGACCGGCCGATGGACGGAACTCCAGCGTACCGCTGTTCTGCCAGAAATGCGTGAGTCCGTTCGCGACCTGACCCGTATCGGTCGGCGACTCGGCCGCCTTCGTGAACGACGTACTCGAGTTGGCCTGGCGCGCCATGGAGCTCGACAGCCGCAAGGCGGTCGGCGACCAGCGGAACCGCTGTCCACGGAAGTTGCGAATCGCGTCACTTTCACGGAGCCCACGCGGCAGAATGCCGAAGAGCACATCGACCACGCGCGGCAGCTTCGACTCGCGACGATCATCGGAGAGATTGAGCGACGCGCCGAGCGCATAGGCGCTGTTGGTGGCCTTCTGGAACGCGCTCTGTGACGCAGCGTTCGACCACGTGCCGTTGAGTGCGAGTCCGTTCAACAGGGGCGCATACCACCCACCGCCCATCGGCGTGGCCCTTCGCAGCGCCAACGAGTAGTTCACGCGCCGATCGCTCGGATTACGCAATCCTTCGATGCCACTGGCACGCACGTCCGTCCGATTGATGAACAGCTGATTGACCCCCGAGCCCGCGTAGTCGACGCTGAACGGCATGACGATGCCAAGGCGCGACGGCAGCATCCGCTCCAGGTGCAGCGTCGTGCCCACGCTCACGCCGCTCGTGGTCAGGAACGATGGCGTTTCATTGAGCTGACGGAAGTTCGGATCGCGACGACTCACATTCATGCGGAAGTCGGCCAGATCGCCGGCATTCACGGCGAGTCCAAGCTCGCCGGCGAAGCCGATATCGTCGACCACGTCGGTGAGGCGAATGTCGTTGATCCACAGTTCGAGCGTATCGTTGCTCATGATGCCGGTGCCGCCGCGCGGCACGCTATCCACGCGCACGAGGCCGACCGCCATTTCCTGCACGCCAGCGAGGTTTGGTGGCGTGACCGTGGGATCGGCGCTGTAGACGATGTAGCCATCCTGACAGACGGCAAAGCGACGCACGGCGACACCTCGTGGCAAGCCGGAGCGACGAATCAGCTCGAGATCCGCGCCGGAGCAGGACACCGAATCGGCGGAGCCCTTCAGGAAGTTGTTCTCGAGCTGCGCGCGCAGGATCTGGAACTTCTGCAGGTCGACCCGCACTTCGGGCTCCCAGGCACTGAGCCCCGGGCCGGCGTTCACGGGCGTGCGATACATGTAGAAGTTGTTCTCGTCACGCCCGATCTTCACGTAGCCGTTCAACTCGCCACTCTGCCCCCAGCCGTTACCGCGACCGCGCATCCACAAGCGCAGCGTCTTGTAGCCCATGAAGGTCTTGGTACCCTCCTGGAACCGGAAGAACGCCTCGGCGCGATCGAACGCGCGGAACTGACGGCCAGGAATACCTGCCTGCAGTCGCAGTGCGCGCTCGTTCACCTGCAGACGCGTGTTCTCGTAGCCGGACTGTCTGTTCTCGGGCGCTTCAACCACGCCAGGGGGCGGTGTGTACGGCACCAACGAGGTGGAATCGAGTGTGCCGATCACACTGGCAATCACATATCCGCCCACCACCCCGGCCGAGTCGCCGGCCATGCCCGACAACGGCTCCACGCTGCGCTTGAGCCACGGCGCGCCGACCAGCTTCAAGCGCGTGAGCGCGACGCGCACGAACGCATCATCGGCCGATTCGGCACTCGATACCATCGTGAGTCGAAGCGCGCGCATGCGCCGGTCGTTCGGATTGTTCTGCTCTTCGGCCGGCGCGCGCCAGTTGATGCGCACCTGTACCCAGCACAACGAATCGCTGACCACGCCGTTTGCTGTCGAATCCTGCTGCTGATAGCACTTACCCACGCGCGTCCAGTTGCGCGTGTCGGCAAGATCGACCACGAAGCGCTTGTACTGCTCCTGATCGATAGCGGCATTGGGGATGTTCAACTGGCCATCGAGATCGATGTCTTCTTCATCGAGCCGGTTGTTACGCGCGCCGCAATTCGCGCGGCTGTCGCCGAGCACCTGCACGATCTGCACGGCCTGCGTGCAGATGGCCACCTTGTTCTGCGTGGTGGTCACCGGCGTCGGGCCGGTGCGGTTCACCACGACAATCGTATCCGCTACATCGCCCGGCAGACCCTTGTCGTTCTCCGCCGCGTTGAAGGCGCGCGAGAACGGATCGCGTTCGGAGTCGAAACGATCGAAGCCCACGAGCCGCTTGCCTTTGTAGGTCGTGTCGGCCGGGAGCCCCTGACGTACCGGCGAATTCACGATAAGCGTTTCGGGCGCGAAGGCTACGCTGTTTTCGCTGATCTCACCGAAGTCGAAGACCAGCGTGGGATTACGCTTCACCTTCAACTGTTCGGACTGAACGAGCGCGAAGAACTCGATGTTTTCCGTGCGCGACAGGTCGGCCCCGCTGGGATTGATGACCGTGCGCAACGAGCGCCACCGACGACCGGACGGCGTATTGCCCACCAGCGTATTGTCACCGATCGTCCAGGCAAACCGGCGTTTCGCCGTGCCCGGTTCGAAATCGAAGATGCCGCCGGTCTTGAGCGGATACAGCGTCATCCAGAACAACTGCTCGGGCGACTGCACACCGCTACCCACGATGCGCACCGACGGATCGATCTGCTGGATGTTGAACTGAATGAAATTGCCGGCGACATCGACGCCGTTGTTCTGGAAGGCCATCGTCGCGGCACGGTTCACCGAGAAGGTGCTGCTGCCGAAGCGCGCGGCCAACGTATTGCCGAGCGATGGACGCGAGCTGTAGTACCACGATCCTTCGGAGAGCGAGATGCCGGGAATGGCGCCTTCCCCTTCGAACGATTCGATGTACGCCTGCCCCGCCGCGTTGGGCTGCGGTTTGCTCATCGCGAACTCGCCCTGCAGGCTCACGCGTGACGGCGTGGAGCTCTGCTTGAACGGCAACTTGCCAAGGGCTCGCGTGAGGAGCGGCGCATCCCACGCCAGGTTGCCGGTCACGCCGGCCACCAACGAGCCCACGGGTTCGAAACCCAGCGGCGGCCGGTTGTATCCCGAGCGCTGACTCTGCGAGATGGCGGTGAACGCCAACTGGCCGTTTTCGAGTGGGAACTGTGACGCGAAGCCGAGAATCGTGGTGGGCGCCGCCGCAAACAGCGGGTTCTCTTCGTAGCGCACCGACACCTGCCGCGGCGTCGCGAACAGCGTGTCAGGGCGGTTGAAGGTGATCATGCCGAGGTCGTAGTCGATCTCGTAGTCGGTGGTCTTGGTCAGCAGGCGGCCGTCCAGCGACACGCGCTCGGAGTTGGGCCGTACCTGAATGGTGCTCAGCTTGATCGACTGGGTGCTGCCGCCGCCCTCGGACAGGTAGCTGGCCACCATGCGATAGATGGCCTGCGGGCGCTGCGCCGAATACAGGTACTCGTTGGGATAGCGGTACAGCGTATCGTTGGCGGGATTGGCCAGAGGCTGCGCCAGTCCTCCGCGCGCGAACGGCTGCAGCGACGGATAGAACACGAAGTAGTCGCGGATCAGCTTCTGCTGGCCGTTGCCGCCAGCGAATGACGCCAGCGTGTTCGGATCATTGGGACGCGGCCACACGCGATTCTCCACGTCGAACGCCGCCGAGTTGGTCGCCTGCGAAAGGCCGAACAGCTGCAGATACGTTTCGCCGCGCGAGGGATCGATCGGCTTTTCCTGATCGCCCGACGTGCCGGTCACGAGCTTGAGCTTGATCGTCTGACGCTGCAGATCTTCGCCGCCGAGGCGGTACACCGACTTCAGTTCGCGCAGGAAGTAGGCGGTGTTCGTGGGCTGCAGCTCGGGTTCCCAGAGCAGATTTGCGAACTGTGGATCGGCGGTGAACTCGATGTCGGGCGTACCGCCGGTGTTCACGTTGCGCCCGGACGTGCCATTCACGGTCACTTCGTACGCAACGGCGAGGCGCTCGTTGTTGGGATTGAGCGGACGGACCAGCGCAATCCAGAGCTGCGAGGGATCGACGTAGTAGTCGACGTTCTCGCGCAACACCTCGTAGATCTGGCGCGACGGGTTGCGCGCACCGCGCACCGAGAACTGTGGACCGCGCGGATTCTGATTGGCGGCGCCGATGAGCTGGCGATACACGTACAGCCGTGCCGGTCGCACCGAATCGGGCAGTGATGCGGCCAGCTGCTGCATCTGCTGCCGGTTCAGCAAATCGATGTTCGGGTATCCGCCGAGCAAACGTGGATCGACCGTGAAGAAGAACCGCCGCGTTTCGACCTGGATGTCTTCGATGACGCGGTCGACCTGCTGTTGCGAGCGTTCGCCGATGGTGAAGACGTTGTCCTTCGAGACGTTGCCTTTCTGCTGCGCCACGATGGACGTGAAGCGCATGGGGCCAATCTGGCCGGTGGCCTGGATGCCGTAATTGCCCGACGGAATACCGGCGGTGAGAAAGCGCGAGGCCGGCGGTTGGAAGGTGACGTTGCCGACTTCCAGCGTCTGCAGCGCTTCGTCCGACTTGCCCTGATAGCGCACCGAGATGTTGTTCGACGCGTCGAACTCGCGCTGCGAGTCGTAGTCGACATTCACAAAGATGCGATCGGCGACGACGCCGCCGGTGCGCACGTTGAACTGAAAGTCGAAGGCGGGCTGGAAGATGCCGAAGCAATTGTTGCCGAGGATGGTCAGCTGCGCCGTGGTGCATCGCTCGTTGCGACTGCGCTGCACCTTCGACTCGAGGCGCGACTGGAGCGCGATCCCGAGGTCGCCGATGTCGCCCAGCAGGTCGGTCGCCAGCTGGGTGGCCGCGTCGGCACCCACCCGGCGCTGCGGGACGAGCGGGACGAGGGCGCCCGGGGTCGGACCGCTGTCCGACCGGACAACCGCGACCGTCGGCCCGGGCGCGGAGAGTCCGCGCACCACAGTTTGTCCCCAGCGGGCCACAATCCGCTCGTCGTGGAGCCGGCGGGCGATGGCCACGGCACGGTCGGCGACCCGGGCCGGATCCGGGCGCAGCGCCGTAGCGACCCCGAGAGGGCCGAGTATGGAGGGGACCCTGAGCCGCAGCGTGTCCGCGGCCAGACGCGCCCCTGGAGGCAGCGGCGCAGGCCTCGGGACGACCTGTTGAGCCGCGAGCGGCGACGCCAAAAGGGAAACGGCCGGGAGCAACGCGATCGGCAGCGCCATGGGCCAGGCCATGGGCACTACCGCGAGCGCCCATGTTTGGAGCAGCCTGCGCACCGAACTCCGGTCGTGGGGTACCAGCGGCCAGCCATGTCGCCGCGGTACGGTCAAAAACTGCGAGCGCATATTGTCGACTCTAGGCCGACGCGCCCTTGATAATGCGGGTGGTCACCAAGGAATTTACGTCGTGAAGCTTGTTACCCGCTATGTCGTGCGCGAGCACGTCGGACCTCTCCTGTTTGCGCTGTCTGCGCTGACGTCGCTGCTCATGCTGCAGTACGTCGCGCGCCAGCTTGCGAACCTTGCCGGCAAGGGACTCCCCTGGTCGGCCATCGGTAAATTCTTCGTCCTGTCGCTGCCATTCACCGTCGCGATGACGATGCCGATGGCCGTGCTGGTGGCGACCTTGTACACCTTCGGCCGTATGGCCGCCGAACACGAGATCACCGCTTTCAAGGCGAGTGGTGTGCGTGTCCGCACGTTGATGCTGCCGGTGTTGACCTGCGCCTTCCTGTTGTCGATCGCGATGGTCGCGTTCAACGATCAGGTGCTGCCGCGCGCCAACCACGAACTGCGTATTCTGCAGAACGATATCGCGAAGACGAAGCCGACGCTCGCCTTGAGGGACCAGGCGATGAATGCGATCACGGACCAGTTTTTCATGCGGATTGCCCGCAGCGATGCGAACACGAACAAGATGTACGACGTCGTGATCTACGATCTCACCAGGGGACCGGAGCGCAAGACGATCTACGCCGACAGCGGCGTGTTCTCGCTGACGTCGAACGGGCAGGATCTGCTGCTGCGGCTGTTCGATGGATATACGCAGGAGTTTGTCCGTGGTGATGCGAAGCGGCTGCAGCGCAGCTTCTTCATAGATCAGACGGTGAAGGTGCGCGGCATCACCCGTGGCTTCGAGAGCACCAGCAAGGACGACTTCCGCAGCGACCGCGAGATGACGGTGTGCGAGATGCACCGGCGGTACGCGGCCGATGCGCTGGAGTTCCGGCGAGTGCGTCAGGAGTACATCATGTACGCCAGCCGCCTCGTGGCACCGGGCACCAAGACGCTCACGGCGCCGCGTGACCGGCCCCCAGAGGAAGGCCTCTCGCGCTTCTACTGTGTGACGTTGCCGTCGCTCTTCCTCCCCAAGAAAGCCAAGGCGCAAGCACCGGTAGTGTCAACCATCCCACAGGCTCCCGTGGTCACACCGCAGGGCGCCCCGGTGATTGCGCAGCCCGGCGCCCCCGTGATCGCGCAGCCCGGCGACACGTTGAAGAAGGACACGCTCGGCGCGGTCGTCCCTACGCCGCCGCCCGCCGTGACGATGTCGGCGCCGATTCCGCCGGCACTCGATACCGTGACGATGTATCGCGGCGCGATGAACGCGGCCGATGCCCAGCTGGTGGCGTCGCGCGAAGGACTCGACAGCCTGACGGTCGAGATCCACAAGAAGTTCGCGCTGTCGTTCGCCTGCCTCGTGTTCGTGCTCTTCGGCCCACCGATCGCGCTGCGCTTTCCGCGCGGCGGTGTCGGGGTGACGATCGGCGTCAGCATCGGCGTGTTCGGGTTGTACTACGTGTGTCTGATGGGTGGTGAAGCACTGGCCGACAAGGGTCTGGTGCCACCGTCGATCGCGATGTGGATCGCGAATGCCATTTTCACGGTGACCGGTGTGGTGCTCTTGTGGCGAGTGGAGTCGACGACCGATACGTCGCGCGGCGGCGGGATTCGTGACTGGTGGGCGGATCGCGGGGCGCGACGCGCGCTGGCGACCCAGATGAAGCAGGAACAGGCCGCGAAGGCGGCGGGCAAGGGATCGGCGGCGGCGGTGGGCGCGTGAGCCGTCGCTTCATTACGCCGCTCGATCGGTACGTGGCGGCCGAGTTCACCCGCATCTTTACGATCACCACACTGGGCTTCCCGGTGCTGGTGTTCGTGATCGATCTGGTGGACAACCTGCGGAAGTACACCGAGCGCAAGCTCGCGCTCAAAGCGGTGGCCCTCAGCTACGTGTACTGGATTCCCGACACGCTGTTCATGGTGCTCCCGGCCGCCGTGCTGTTCGCCACGGTATTTTCCATTGGCACGTTCACGCGCTATTCCGAGATCACCGCCGCGAAGGCGTCCGGGATCAGCTTCTATCGATTCATCGCGCCGATCCTCTTTATGTCGATGGTCGCCATGGGCATCGACGTGGTGTTCGCCGAGATTGCGCCACCGGCCAACGCGCAGCGTCTCAAGCTGCTGGCCGGTAAAGGTCAGGACCGCGACAATAATCGCTACAACTTCGCGTTTGCCAGCGAAACGGGCCGTGTCTACCGTATCTACACGCTCGACGTGAAGCAGCGCTTCGTCGAGAACATGGAGATCGAAGAGCGCGGGTCGGCCAAGCGACCTGGACTGCTGGTGGCGGCCAAGAATGCGACGTGGTACGACAATCGCGGTTGGGTCCTGAAGTCGGGGATCGTGCATATGGTCCCCAACGACTCCACCGACCGTGCCGTGGCCTACGATTCCCTCGTGGACCGGCACTTTACGGAGAAGCCACAGGATCTACAGGCGACCGAGCGGCAGCCGAGTGAAATGAATTTCGCGGATCTCACGCGATTCATCACCGCGCTGGAACGCTCGGGGGCCGACGTGAACTTGCTCAGGGTGGAACGGATGCTGAAGTTGGCGATTCCGGTCACCTGTCTCATCATTGCCTTGTTCGGTGCACCGCTGGCGACCAGTTCGCAGCGCGGTGGAGCCGCTTACGGTATCGCGGTCAGTCTGGCCACGACCATTCTCTTTCTCGTGCTCATTCAGTTGACCAAGGCGATCGGTGGAAAGGGGCTCATGCCCCCCGACCTGGCGGCATGGGTCCCCAACGTGGCGTGCGGGCTCTTCGCGCTGGTGCTGCTCTATCGGGTGCGTACCTGATGCTCGGTATGGACCTCGTAGTCCGGTTGGCCGAACGGCGCACCGGGGGCATTCTGCGCGCGCTCGGCAAGCGCGGCTACTTCGCGCGAGATATCGTGCGCGGCGTACGCGACCCCGGCACGTGGGTCCCCGAAACGATCAGGCAGATGCGGACGATGGGCGTCGAGTCCGTGCCCCTCACTATTATCGTGGCGGCGTTCCTGGGCGGCGTGACAGCCTTCCAGACGCGCTATCAGCTCTTTCCCGGCGTGCAGCTCTCGGTCGTCGGTCTGATCACGCGACAGAGCATCGTGCTGGAACTGGGGCCGCTGCTCACGGCACTGGTGCTCACGGGCCGCGTCGGCGCACGGATGACGGCAGAAATCGGCACCATGCGCGTGACCGAGCAGATCGACGCGCTTGAAACGCTGTCGTTCGATCCGGTGGCGTATCTCGCGTTGCCTCGCTTTCTGGCCGGTATCGTGATGTTGCCCGCCTTGGTGATTCTGGCGAACGCCACCGCCATCGCGAGCGCGTGGGCCATTCTGGTGACGGCCACCGACGTGCGCACCGACGACTTTCTCGCCGGGCTGCGTCTGGCCTTCACGGCGTTCCAGGTGGTGTATTCGCTGATCAAGGCGTTCCTGTTCGGAGCGGCCATTTCCTTCGTCTGTTCGTACGAGGGCTACGTCACCGAAGCGGGCGCTGAGGGCGTGGGTCGTTCCACCGCGCTCGCCGTCGTCATCGCGTCGGTGTGCATTCTGGTGCTCGATGCCCTCGTGGCTGCCGTCCTTGCTCCATTCATTCAGGCCTGACCGCCTGCTCTCTCTTCATACATGACGACGAAACGACGCGACGAACTGCTTGTCGGTCTGCTGCTGCTGGTGGCGGTGATTCTTGGCATCGGCGGCACGATCTGGATCGCCCGTGGCGGTCTCGCCAGCGGCTACCCCATGTTCGCCCGCTTCAAGTGGGGCGCCGGACTCAAGCAGGGGCAGCCTGTGTTGTTGGCCGGTGTGCAGGTGGGCTATGTCGACAAGGTCGACCTGATTCCCGACGGCACGATCGCGGTCGCACTCAAGCTGCAGTCGCAGTACAAGGTGCCGGCCGGCACCACAGCGACGGTGCAGGCCAACGGTATCTTCGGCGACCAGCTGATCGCCCTCACGCCGATCATCGGCCGCCAGGGCTACATGTCGGAAGGCGATACGATTCCGACCGGCACCGGCTCGCCGGGCGTACCGGAGTTGCTGAGCAAGGGCGATTCGATCGCGCTCAACATCCGCGCCCTCACCGACGAAGCACGCACGCAGTTCGTGGAAGGCGGCGGTGTGAAGGATGTGCGGCAGACGATCGCCGACCTCACGAAGCTCGTGGCGCAATTGAGCTCGGTGACGGCCGAACAGTCGAAGCAGCTCACGCTCACCCAGCAGACCGTGCGTCGCACCCTGGCCAGCGTGGATTCCACCAAGGTCGATTCGACGGTGAAGAATCTGCAGGCCACGTCGGCGCAGCTCGAGCAGCTCACGCGCGACTTCAAGCAGACCAACGTGCAGGTGCAAGGCGTGCTGGACAAAGTGAGCAACGGCAACGGCACCGCGGGCAAGCTGCTGAACGATCCGGCGGTGTACGCGCGCCTGGACACGCTGCTGCTGCGCGTGGACTCGCTGGTGATGGATTTGAAGAAGAATCCAAAGAAGTACATCAACCTGAGAATCTTCTAAGATTGAAAATGCCAACTGCTTAGGAGGCAGGAGGGAGGGTGTCAGGGGGGAGGGGGCAGGTCGCTTGGGCGGCTTGCCTCCTTTCCTTTGGCGGCTGCTTTTTCATCGGCTGCTTTGCGGACGAAATGTTGCCGGAGGCCGTAGGTCATTCGGCGGACCTGGCGGGTTTCGTCTATGGCGTCGCCGATGCCGGGAAGTCGGAGGCCGAGCTTCTCGGCGAGGACGAGGTGGCTTTCCACCTCGAACGCGGACGAGATCGCGTAGCTGAGAAATCGCGCGCAGTCGGCCGCTGTCGGCTGGCCGACACCCTCGGCGATGTTGGTGGGAATTGAACCCACCGCCCGTCGAAGCTGCGACGCGAGTCCAGGCGCTTCGGCGCGGCGGATGCTCCGCGTGATCCGATGAACGCGCACCGCCAGCTCTATCGCGCGGTGCCACGCCTGAATGTTGGCAGGATCTTGCATGCCGCCGAGGATACTGGCGGTCCACACTATCGGTGTCACCCGAAGTACGCCGCCGCTCTCGCCGCGACGCCCCCTGCACCCTCCTCCCTGACACCCTCCTCCCTGCCTCCTAAGCAGTTGGCAGTTTTCAGTCGGCGCAACGGAAAAGCGGCGCCGTCTCCGGCGCCGCTCTCCTTACACCATCACCATCACCATCACCAAACAGCTTAGAACGACAACCGCAAGCTGGCCTGCAGCTGATAAAACTGGCTGAAGTTGAGCGGCGTGAACTGCGTGTTGAAGTTGTTCGTGAACGTCACGACCGGCACCTGCGTCGACGGATCGGCGCTGGTGAACGACTGGACCTGCAGCAGCGTCGCGTTGCCGTTGGCCGTGGCGGACTTGATCCGTCCCCACTTGCTGTTGAGCAGGTTGGCGGCGTTGAAGATGTCGAGGCGGAGCGTCGCGCGCTCTCCACGGATCGTCGGGAGCTGCTGTTCGATCGTCAGGTCGAAGCGATCGAACATCGGGTTGCGGCAGGACGTCGGCTTCATGATCGTGCCACGCTGCGTTTCGAGGCAGCTGTTGTCCTTGATGAACTGGTCGAGCAACGCGGCCTGCTGCGCCGGCGTGTACGTCACCCCGCTCACCGTCGTGGCCACGAAGCCCAGCTTCGGATCGGTCGGACCCGTCGGGATGTAGATCGGGTCATTCGCATTCGAGCCGTCGCCGTTCATGTCGCCACGGCCACCATTGCCGCCGTACACGAACGAGTACGGGGTGCCCGACGCCTTGCTGTAGTAGAACGTGATGTTCGTCTGGTTCGACTTCCACGGCGCCGTGTAGGTGCCGTTGACCAGCACGCGATGCGGCTGATCGAACAGCGACGCGTTCACCGGCTGGTCGGTCTGCAGCCCCGAGTACACGCGGCCGAACTGCCAGTTGGAAAGCGCCACCGACGACGTCAGGTCGGTCACCGAGTAGCTGCGACCGTACGTGTAGGCCACAGACCCTTCGAACGCGCCGTTGAAGCGCTTGCGTAGCTGGCCCGTGCCGCTATACGCGTAATCCTTGCTCTGGTTGGAGAGCTCGATCACGTTCGAACCATACACCGGGAAGAGCGGCGCGACGGTCGGGATGCCGGTCGCCGCGAAATTGGCGAATACGGTGCGTCCCTGTGCGTCGATGCGACCCGTCTGCGGGATGTTGATGTTGTTGTAGAAGAAGTTGTTGATCGACTTCGAGTACAGTGCGTCGAACGTCGCGATCACATCACCCGGCAGCTTGCGGTCATAGCCGAGCGTGGCGCGCAGCAACTGCGGGAACTTGAGGTCGGGATCGGCCAGATTCACAGTGCCGAGGAAGGTGCCGTCATCGAGGCTGCGTCCCGGCGTGTTGTTCGTCTTCAGGCCGCAACCACGCGGCGACACCGGCGACGCATTGAACAGCGGCGAGGCGCCGTTGGTCGCGGTTACACCACCGCCGCAGGTGAACTGCGCGAGACCGGCACCGGTGTTCTGGAACTGGTTCGACATCCACACATAGGCGGGGATACCCTGGAACAGACCGACACCACCACGGATCTGATTCATCTGGTCGCCGGTGGCATCCCAGTTGAAGCCGATACGCGGCGAGAACTGCAAGTTGCCCGACGGGAGGTCGGCGGTGCTGCGGCCGAAGTCGCGCTGCACGGAGGCGGAGAACGAGGGCTTGTCGAAGAAGAGCGGCACGTCGATACGCAGGCCGAGCGTGGTGGTGAAGCGCGGCGTCACCGTCCACTGATCCTGAATGTATCCGGCGAGCTGTGCGGCCGAGAAGTTGGCCACGACGTCACCACCGAGTCCGCCCGAACCCGAGAACGAAGCCGGGGCGCGGTTGGCCACGAAGTCGTTCAGCGAGTTGAAGGTGTAGTTGCCGTACGAGTTCTGCAGGAAGGCGTTGTAGGCCTTGTAGATCTCGTTACGCGTTCCGATCGACACGATGTGATTGCCGAGCGGCATCGTGAAGTTGTTCTGGATTTCGTACAGGTCTTCACGCAGCTCATTGCCCTGCGAGCTGTTTTCCGTACCGGCGCGGAACCCAATGCCCGAGCCCGTGCCACCGATGTTCTGCACCAGCACCTGCGGCGCGAGCACATCCGAGACACGCTTGAAGCGCGTGGTCGTGAGACCGACGGTGAATTCGTTCGAGAAGCCGTTCGAGAAATTCGTGAACGCCTGGCCGACGATCTGGTTCGACTTTTCGGTGCGGCGGAAACCGTTCGACGAGAAGTTGAAGGTGCCGAGCGACCGGGAGAAGTCGAACGCCTCCTGATCGTTGTAGATGTTGCGGAGCACGAGACGCGTGTTGCCCGACAGCTGGTAGTCGAGACGCACGAACGTGTTGAGCAGCGGGTTCTCGTTGGTCGTGAGGCCCGCGCTACCGGCGGCGATGCCCTTGCTCGAGAGATAGTTCACGAACGAGTCGACCTGCGCGGGGGTGATACGCGCGGTGGCGACCGACGAGTTGACCAGGCCGGTGGGCGACGTCGGATCGTAGAACGGTCCCGACGACGGCGACACGTTCTGGCTGGTTTCGACGGTGGCGAAGAAGCGCAGCTTGTTCTTGATGATCGGGCCACCCAGCGAGAAGCCGAGCTGGCGTCGCACGAACGGCGACGTGCGGAGGAACGCCGTGTCACGACCCATCTGCTGGTCGCGATAGTAGATGAAGGCCGAGCCCGTGAACTCGTTTGTGCCCGACTGCGTCACGGCGTTGACGAGCGCGCCGGTGAAGTTGCCCTGGCGCACGTCGTACGGCGACACGAGCACCTGGAATTCCTTGATGGCGTCGAGCGGCAGCGCGCGGCCACCGACCTGCGCACCGACCGTCGGCGACGCGCCAAGACCGAAGCGGTTGGCGAGCGACACACCGTCGATCTGGATATTGTTGAAGCGGTTGTTCTGGCCGGCGGCCGAAATACGGCCGTCCTGCGAGACGCTGACCTGCGGCGAGTTGCGGATCAGGTCCGTCACGTCGCGATTGAGCGTCGGCAAGCGACGCACGAGCGTATCGGTGAGGACCGTCTGCACGCCCTGACGGGTGGCCGAGAAGTCGGAAGTCGTGGTCACCGCTTCCGTGCGAACGGCGGCGAGCTGCGTCGCCTGTTCCTTCAGCTGGAAGTCGAGGCGTGTCGCCTGCGTGAGGCTGACGACGATATCGGTGCGCGTCTGCGGCATGAAACCGATGCGGCGCGCCGTGACGCTGTAGGTGCCGACTTCAAGGTTCGGGATGAAGAAGCGCCCGTTGTCGCGCGTGATCTGGCTGGCCTTCGCACCATTGGTGCGATTGACCACTTCGACCGCGACGTTCGGTACCGGGGCGTTCTTTTCGTCCGTCACTGTACCGGTGATCGCGCCCGTCGTGGTTCCCTGCGCCGCGAGCGGCGTGGTGGAACCGACGGCGAGAGCCGCGACCGCGACGGCCAGGCTAAGCCAACGTTGGATACGCATAGATGCAGTTTGTCCGTTTGTGGAGGAGACTTCTCTCGGCGCTGGACAGACCAGACCGGCCACCAAGATCGGGAAAGCTAGGGTCGCCGTTACAGAGGGGCAACACAGTGGTGTAACCGGCGGGTCACGCTGAACTGCCAACTGCCGAGGAGGCAGGGAGGAGGTGAAAAGGGAGGATGAGGCAGGTGAACCACGTATGGCCCCTGCCTCCTCCTCCCTGACACCCTCCTCCCGGCCTCCTAAGCTGTTGGCAGTCAGGGCCTTGAGGCCCTTCTCCCAACCGTCAGGTAGTACACCGGCACCCCCAGCAGAATCACGCCAAACACGCCCAGCGTGGGCACCCGTTGTGCGTCGTCCATCAGCGCGTTCACCAACAGGAACAGCGTTGCCAGACAGAACAGTGCGGGGACCAGCGGATACCACGGCGTGCGTACCGGTGGATTCCAGTCAGGGCGCTGCCGCAGCTTGAAAACGGCGCCGATGCTGAGGATGTAGAACACCAGCGAGGCGGTCACGAAGATGTCGGCCAGCTGCTCGAAGGTGCGCACCAAGACGAAGGCGATCGCGATCGTCGCGGTGAGCAGAATCGCCACGTAGGGCGTCTTGAACGTCGGATGCACGGCCGCGACTTTTTTGAAGAACAGCCCGTCGTCGGCCATCGCGAAGAAGATGCGAGGGCCGGTGAGGAGCGAGCCGTTCACCGAGCCGAAGGTCGACAGCAGCACCGTAATCGCGACCAGCGTGACCCCGATCGGGCCGATCAGCTTCTCGGCCACGTCGGCCGCGACCAGCCGGGCGCCGCGGATCTCGTCGACCGAGAGCACCGACAGGTAGGCGATGTTGGCCAGCAGGTAGATGAAGATGATGCTGAGCGTACCGAGGACGATCGCCTTGGGGAGCGTCTTCTCGGGGTCCTTCACTTCGCCAGCCACCTTGGACAGGTCGCCCCAGCCGTCGAACGCCCAGAGCACCGAGACCAGGGCCAAACCGAAGGCGGAGACCGAGAAGCTTCCCGGCGGCATGGCCGGGGTAAAGTGCCCGCCGGTTTGTGGGAGCCCAAGAATCAGGGCGAGCAGGATGATCAGCATGAGGCCGCCGTACTTGGCGACCGTGGTGAAGTTCTGGACGAGGGCCCCCCATTTGAGCCCCACCACGTTGATCACCGCCATGAGGGCGACCGTGGCCGCCGCGATCCAATGCGCGTAGGTATCGTATGGCGCTAGGGCGGGATTATAGCCCAGCCCGCGTAACAGGTACTCGGCGAAGGTGGTCGAGATACCGCCAAGTGCTGCGGCCCGGATGAGCGTGAGCTCCGACCAGCCGTACAAGAAGGCGGGCAAGCGACCCCACGCTTCGCGGATGTACACGAAGTAGCCACCGGTCCGCGGCATCGCTCCAGCCAACTCGGCCAGGGTGAGGGCACCGCAGAGGGCGAAAATGCCGCCGGTGACCCAAACCGCCATCAGGGGCAGCGGTCCGGGGAGCTTATCGGCGATCCCGGCCGGGGACCGAAAGATGCCCGAGCCGATGGTGGTACCGACCAGAACGGCGATGGCGCTCCACAGCCCTAAGCGGCGCGGCAGCTCCGTGCTGGTTCCGGAATTTCTGCTCGTCGAGGAAACCGATGGTGAGGTCATGACGCTATGGTAGTACGCCGCGCACAGTACCGCACGGGGTGCCGTCGTCTACTTTTCAAGGGCTATGACTTCCGTCCTCACTGTGTCCCTTCCGCCGGCTGTTGTGACCGCGCTGTTCTGGAGCGCCGTCGTGGCCTGCGTGATCGCGCAACTGTTCATTTTGCGCGCTGTGTTCCGTACACTGCCCATCCTGCCGTCGTCGTCGCAGGTGCCGACGCCGCATCGCCTCACGGAAATCCTGTGGGTGGTCCTGCCGGTGGGTGGACTGATCGCCGTCTTCATTGGCGCGTATCGCGCCCTGCCTCTATGAGCACGTCTCTCTCGCTGCCGCCGGCCTCGGTGCGTCGGTCGGCTTACGCCGCGCTGTTCGTCTCGCTGGTGCACATCATTTTTGGCGCCATCGTGCGCATCTCCGGCTCAGGCATGGGATGCGGCGACAACTGGCCGAAGTGCTACGGCTACTGGTTTCCGCCACTCGAGCGTATGGACCTCATCATCGAGGTCTTCCATCGCTATCTCGCCATCGCCCTGTTCGTGAGCATCGCGGTGTTGGTGGCAAGTGCGTGGACGCATCGTGCGCATCCCTCGGTGGGTGGACGCGGTGGCGTCTGGAATGCGTCGCGCGTGGCCCTCGGGCTGTGGTTTGCGCCGGCGCTGTTCGGTGCGGTGACGGTGTTCACCGGAAATCCGGCGTGGGCGACCGTGGTGCACAAGCTGCTGGCCGCGTCACTGCTGGCGGTGCTTACGGTGGCGACGATTCGGGCCGGCGGACTCGGTGGCACGTCGATCTTGACCGCGAAGGGCACGACGAAGGCCGTGGGCGGTGCCACGGGCGCTGCGGTGCTGGCGTTGCTGGTGGTGTTGCTGGGCGGCCTCACGGCGAAGATTCCCGGTGCGGCGGTGGCCTGTGCGGGCTTCCCGCTCTGTGGTGAAGGCTCGCTCGGCGGTGGCGCGCAGCATGTGCAGCTCACGCATCGCATTCTGGCGTACCTGCTGGTCGCGCACCTGATCTCACTGCCGATGATCTTCCGCAAGCGAGGGGAACCCTCGGCCATGTTGCGGGCGGCGTGGATCGGGCTCGGGCTCGGGGTGCTGCAGATCGTGTGGGCCGGCTGGATGGTGACCGGTGGCTTCCCTGGCGTGGTGCGCTCGCTGCATCAGGCCACGGGCATTCTGATCTGGGTGACGACGTTCGCCATGGTGTATCTGGCGCGCATCGCCGCCGGCCGTACGGTGGTGGCGTCGCAGGCGAAGGGAGCAGGCACCGCTCCGGTGTCGGCTCGTGCGGTTCCATCGATTTCATGACCGGAGTCGCGCTGGACCCCGACAAAGCCCCAACGCCGCTCTCGCGCGATCTGATCGCGCTGACCAAGCCGCGTATCATCTCGCTCCTGCTCGTGACGACGGTAGCGCCGATGTATGCGGCGGGCTCGCCGACGTTGCTGACGGTGCTGCTGGTCAGCATCGGTGGCTATCTCATGGCCGGCGGCGCGAATGCGGTGAACATGTATCTCGATCGCGATATCGACGACGTCATGGCGCGCACGCGCCTGCGTCCGATTCCGAGCGGACGCATGTCGCCGATTCAGGTGCTCGCCTTCGGGGTCGCCTGCGCGACCTTCGCCACGTGGCTGCTCGCGCACTTCGTGAATGTGCTCACGGCCGGACTCGCACTGGCCGGTTTCTACTTTTACGTGTTCATCTATACACGATGGCTCAAGCGGTCGTCGCCGCAGAACATCGTGATCGGTGGCGCGGCCGGTGCGTTTCCGCCGTTGGTGGGTTGGGCGGCGGTGACGGGTACGCTCGACGTCTCCGCGCTGTGCATGTTCCTGATTGTGTTCTACTGGACGCCGCCGCATTTCTGGGCGCTCGCTCTGCTCAAGCAGGTCGACTACGGCCGCGCCAAGGTGCCGATGGCCCCGTTGGTGTGGGGTGAGCGCGAAACGATGTATCAGATGGTGTGGTACACGGTGATCCTCATCGCGCTGACGCTGCTGCCGGTGTTGTTCGGGGCGTTCGGCACGCTGTATCTGCTGTCGGCGATCCTGTTGAACGCGCTGTTGATGGGCGGCGTACTCAAGGTGCTCTTCGCCGCGCGCGCGTCGAAGCCGTGGACCGGTCCGGCGTGGTGGGTCTACAAGTATTCGTTGCTGTACCTGGCGCTGCTCTTTCTCGCGATGGCGGTCGATCGGGCGATTACGCGGTGACGTCACGCCGCTCGGTGTCGCCGCGCCCGCTGGCGCGGCTGGTGCCGCTCGTGCGGCCGTACACGTCGCGACTAGTTGTCGCGTTTCTCTTTCTGGTCGTCGCCGCGGCGGCGGGGCTGGTGTTCCCCGCCGTGCTACGGTATCTGCTCGACGCCGCGTTCGAACTGAAAGACCGTGACGCGCTGGACCGCATCGCGCTTGGTCTCCTCGGCGTGTTCGCGGTGCAGGCGGTCGCGAACTTCGCGCAGGTGTTTCTGCTCAGCTCCTCCACCGAGCGGATCGTCGCGACATTGCGCGAACAGACCTATGCGCATCTCATTCGGCTGTCGCCGGCGTTCTTCACCGAGCGGCGCACCGGTGAGCTCACCAGCCGCCTGAGCAGCGACCTCGCCTTGCTGCAATCGCTGCTGAGCACGTGGATCTCCGAACTGTCGCGACAGACGCTCTTTCTGATCGGCGGCATCGCGATGATGTTCGTGACGAACCCGCGGCTCACACTCACCACGCTGGCCGTGGTCCCGCTGGTGGTCGGCGCGGCCTTCACCTTCGGCCGAGCGCTGCGTAAAGCCAGCACGAGTGTGCAGGACCGCATCGGCGAGGCGATGGGCATGGCCGATGAATCGTTCGGCTCCATTCGCACCGTGCAGAGCTTCACGCGCGAAGGGATCGAGACCGAACGCTTCGGCGCGCTGTTGTACGACCTCGTCGGGGTGGCGGTGTATCGCGCGCGCATGCGGGCGCTGTTTTTCGGCGTGGTTGGCTTCGTGGCCTTCGGCTCGGTGGCGGCGGTGCTGTGGCAGGGCGGCGCGCAGGTGCTGGAGGGGAAGCTCACAGCCGGCACGCTGGTGGCGTTCCTGTTTTACGCGTTGTTCGTCGCGGCGGCCGTGGGCTCGTTGGCTACGCTCTTCGGCAACTTTCAGGAAGCGGTCGGTGCCGCCACGCGCGTCTTCGAGCTGCTCGATGCCGAGCCCACGGTGCGCGACCCCGCGCAGCCGCATCGCTTCACCGGGCCCGTGCGCGGTGCGGTGGCGCTGGAGTCGGTGGCATTCCGGTATCAACCCGATCAGCCCGACGTGGTGCAGGACATTTCGCTCGACATCGCGCCGGGTGAAGTCGTCGCGCTGGTCGGGCGCTCCGGCGCCGGCAAGACTACGATCGCGAGTCTGTTGCCGCGCTTCTGGGACGTCACGTCGGGCCGCATCACGCTCGATGGCATTGATATCCGCGACCTGTCACTCGACACGCTGCGTGGCGCGATTGGGATCGTGCCGCAGGAACCGGTGCTGTTCAGCGGCACGATCCGCGAGAACATCGCGTACGCGCGCCCCGACGCCAGCGACGCCGACGTGTTACGGGCGGCGCAGGCGGCGCATGCCTGGGAGTTCATCGAGCGGCTCCCCGACCAGTGGAACGCGCGCGTGGGTGAACGCGGCGTGAAGCTCTCTGGCGGCCAGCGTCAGCGCATCGCGATCGCGCGCGTGTTTCTGAAGGACCCCGCGGTGGTGATTCTCGACGAGGCCACCTCCAGTCTCGACACTGAGAGCGAACGGTACGTGGAGCAGGCGCTCGAGCAGTTGCTGCAGGGTCGCACCACGCTGCTGATCGCGCACCGCCTCAGCACCGTCCGCCGCGCCGACCGCGTGGTGGTGCTCGATCAGGGCCGCATCGTGGAGACCGGCGGCCACGACGAACTGCTCGGCCGAGAGGATGGACTCTTTGCGCGGTTGCATCAGCTGAGCTGAGCAACAGGGCGGGTGAGTTTGGAGTTGTGAGTGGAAGTTTCGAGTCGTGAGTCAAGCCACCACAGTTCGCCCACTCACGACTCCGAACTTGAACGCACGACTCCCAACGCACGTGAGTGCCTGGGTCGCGCAGCAACGCCAGAGACGTCAGTACGCCAGCTCCACCCGCGTCTCCACGTGTGCGTCGACTTTTACTCGCTGCTGCTTCGTGCCGAACCGCTCGTGCCACACCACCAGCGTGTACGATCCGGGCGGGACGTTGTCGAAGCGGAACTGGCCGTCGGCGGCGGTAATCGCGACGAACGGATGCGGTGTGACCGCGAGATAGGCGCGCACCCACGGATGGAGATCGTCGCGGATCTGCACGAGCCCAGGCGCTTTGGCCGCATCGCTCGTGGGCACCACCTGCCCCGCGTCGTTGAACAGCACCGTGCCGCGCGACGCCGACGAGGCGCCCACGTCGATGAACTGCAATCGTGTCATCATCGCGTCGCGTGACGTGATCATGACCGTGCCACCGGCCGCGACGCGCTGCACGCGCGGATCGAGCCGACAGCCGTCGAGCATCACGCGCACGCGACGCGGCGCGTCGTCGCGGGGGCCGGTGGCGACGCCCACCAGCCACACCACGCTATTCCCCACGCCACCGTCGCGACTGGGCACCAGCGATTGCGTGAAGGGACGGCACACCGACAGATCGTGCGTGGGCGCAATGCTGGTGTCACGCGGTGCGCCACCGCCGATCTTGCCCACGATGAATCCGCTGCTAGCCTGCGCCGACAGGGTGTACTGCGTTCCGTCGGCACCGCCGGCCGCTCGCGTGAGCGACAACACCGCGCTGTCGCGTGACACCGCGCCCGCCTGATCGGCGCCCGCCCGATCGGCGCCCGCGCCGGCGGTGGTCTGTACATCCGCGATGCGTCCGTTCGCCTCGTTCGACGATCGCGACTCACCGCAGGCGACGAGTGTCGCCAGCAGCACCAAACTCCAACGGCCGTACGCGCGAGCCGTCAAACGACGATCAGGTCGCGCTGCACGTCGCCGGGCGTCACCAGCAACGAATCTTCGGCCACGTACGCGTTCACTTCCGACCGCACACCCAACTCGCCGGGCAAGTAAATACCCGGTTCGATCGAGAAGCCCACGCCCGGAATCAGCAGGCGATCATCACGCGATTCCAGATTGTCGATCTGCGGACCCGAACCGTGCAGTTCACGCGAGTCGATGCTGTGCCCCGTGCGATGCCAGAACTGCGGGCCGAACCCGCGCGCTTCGATCACGGCGCGCGCCGCGTCATCGGCTTCGCCGCCGCGCACCGGCAGGCCGGCCGTGATGCGACTCTGCAGCAGCGACAGCGCCGCGTCACGCGCGTCGCGCACCGCTTCCCACACCGTCACCACGCGCTCGGTCGGGGCGCCCATCGATGCCATCCACGTCTGATCGGCGTACACGCCGCCGTTCTTCTCGCGCGCCCACAAGTCGATGAGCAGCGTGTCGCCGCGCTGAATGAGCCGGGGCGAAGCGGCCGACGGCATGTAGTGCGGGTTGGCCGCGTTCTCGCTGGCGGCCACGTCGGGGCCGTGATGCGTCTCGAGTCCGGCCCGTTCGAACGCTTCGAGAATTCGCGCCTGCAGCTCGTGCTCGGCCACCGGCGTGCCCAGCGCGACCATGTCACCGGCGTAGGCGATCGCCCCGTGCGCTATGTGCATGATGCGTTCGGCCGCCCGCTCGTGCGACAGCAATTGGTCGGGTGTCCACGTGGCGTAGATCTGCGACACCAAATCGCCAGAACAGACTACCGTCGCGCCGGCTGCGCGCACCATTTCCAACACACCGGCCGGCACGCGATCGAGATACGGAATCGCGTCACCCGGCGAGTACTCCATCGCTACCCGTTTGCCCTGCACCAGTGACGCCACTTCCGACTCGAGCGCGCGCCAGCCGCTGTAGGTCCGCAGAGGCCATGCCTTCGGCCACTGTGCCCACGGGCCGGGTTCGATCGCGTGCGCAATACCGATCGGCAAACCTTCGCGGGGAATGAGCGCGAACACGCGACGCGACACGAGGCCGTCGAAGCCCAGCAGCCCCGACGCGATGGCGTTCGTACCGCGGAAGTCGTACAACAACCAGCCGTCGAGATCGGCGTCGGCAAGCAGCTGCTGGAGGCGCGGCAGCATTTCGGGGGTCAGCATGGCAGTCTGGATGTCAGGATCAGTGCACGGCAGTGCACCATCGACGCTCCGCCGACGATTCGACGGGGCCTATCAACAAATCAGCGGCGACGCCACTCGGCGCGCCACTGACAGTGGCGATCACCGCGCGTGCGGCACATCACATGCTCGATCGCACCATCGGCGTCGGCCAGCAGCAGAAGCGCTTCCCTGAACGCCGCTTCGTAGAGACCACAGCCGACGGCCCGGGGCGCGGCATCGGCGGACACGGGCGACTCCACGTCGAGCAGCAAGGTGCTGCCCTGGCGCACGAGCACGCCGTTCATGTAGCGACGCGACAGCTTTCGCAGCAGTCGCAACGCGATCGGTCGCCCGATCAGCGACGGGAGCGAACGGGCGGCGCCGCGCTGGAGTCCGCTGATGGTCAACACGTACGAGCGCGCCCACCGCCGTCCGGCTTCGCGGAACGCGAGGTCGGCATCTGGACGACGGCCGATGAGGCGCGCAAGCGCGAGCACTTCGTCGAAACCCACGCGCTGACGAGCCCGGACCGCGTCGCTGTAGCGACGGATCTGCTGGTAGACCGTATCGCTGAGACCAAGCCGCTTGTTGCGCAGTTCATGCACCAGCTCGGCATCGAGTTCCGCTTCCGGCGTATCGATCGCCTTGACGGCCTCGAGCAGCGCCAGCGGGAGCCGCGCGTCGAGCGGTTTGCCCGAGAGCACCAGCGTGGATTCAGCAGGGACAGTGGCGCGGGCAGGCCGGCCGTCAATCAGAGAGGACACGCGGTGGATGCTAACGTGTCCCCGGTCACGATTACAAGCGCAGAACGACGCAAAGACACGCCGAACCTGATGAGATCGGCGACGCCGACCCGCTCATGGTTCGGCTCGTCATCTTGCGCGAAGGCGATTCAGTAGGCAGCGTGTTCGTTAAGATGGCTCAGCACCTCCCGCCCGACGCGCCCGTCGCGTCCCTCACCGATTGCGCACACATCCGGATGCATCTGGATGCCTTCGTGGATGGTGAGCTCACCGCGTTCGATGGCCACGACCACCCGCTCACGGAGCTGGTCGGTGCGCATGTGCGCGTGTGCGAGCCCTGTGCGCGGCTCGAACGGCAGCTGCAGGCACTGCGTGCCGCGCTGCGCGCCCTCGCGCGACGGGAGCAGACAACAGCCTGCGCGAGCGACGCGCTGCGTCGGCGCGCGGCGCAGATCCTCGCGTCGCGCTGATCTCCATCGTGTCGGCGGCCGTGCCCGCGTGGTCGAGCGTGGCGGGCCCGTCCACCCCGGTGGCGCTCGGTCTCGCCATCCTCATCGCTGGTGCCGCGTGGCGCCAGCAGAGTCTTCGTACGAGCGGCGCGCTGGCCGCGGCGGTGGTGGGGGCAATCGCCCTTCGCGCGGGCTGGCCCTGGGGCGGATTCCTGATCGCCTGGTTTGCGTGGGCAACGCTCGCCTCTCGACTGGGACGTGCTCGAAAGGAACAGCGAACCGCCGGCGTTGTGGAGAAAGGCGCGCAACGCGACGCGGTCCAGGTCATGGCCAACGGTGGCGTCTTCGCCATGGCCGCTACACTGACCCTCGTGCGAGGCGATCCGTGGGCGCAGGTGGCAGTGTGGGGCGCGGCGAGCCTCGCGGCAGCCGGTGCCGACACGCTGGGCACGGAAATCGGCACCTGGATCGGCGGGATCCCGCGCTCCGTACGGACATGGCGTCCGGTGCCCACCGGTACGTCTGGTGCCGTGAGCGCTGCCGGAAGTTTTGCCACGCTGCTGAGTGCGCTCGTGCTGGCCGCCATCGCTGTAGCGATGGGACTCGTACCGGCCCCACAGTGGTGGATCGTGGCCGTGGCGGCACTGTTCGGGGCGATCGTCGACACCGTCGCCGGCGCGTTGGTGCAGCAGCGACGCTGGTGCCCCTCCTGCGAAATGGCCACCGAGCAGTCTCGCCATTCCTGCGGCACCGATACGCGGCACCGGGGAGGCTGGCGATGGCTCGGCAACGACGAGGTGAACTTCGTGTGCACAGCGTCGGCGGCCCTGCTGGCCTGGCTCATCAATGGCGCGGTCGCCTAGCGACGGCTCACGTCCACTCGCCCGGCTGGCCCCTCGCTTGCACCTGGGATCTGTGAGCCCGCTCGAGGAGTTAGCTTCTCTGGATTCCTCTGGTTTTGTGTTGTCCCATTCCGAACTTCATGTCCGACTACTCGCGCGCCTGGCAGGTGATCGTCGTGGGCGGTGGCCCCGCCGGCAGTTCGGCGGCCTGGCATCTCGCCACGGCGGGCCTCGAGGTGTGCCTGCTGGACCGGGCGCGGTTTCCCCGGGCCAAGCCCTGCGCTGAGTACGTCAGCCCGGAAGCCAGCCGCATTCTCGATGCCATGGGGGCGCTGGCGCCGCTCGAACACGGCGGTGCGGCGTCGTTGACGGGAATGGTCGTGCATGCCCCATCGGGTGACCGCATTCACGGCGAGTTCGTCGCGCGTCATGGCTTTCGCGGATTCCGCGATCGCGGACTCGGCGTGCGACGCGAGATTCTCGACACGCTGCTCATCGAGCGTGCGCGGGCGGCCGGTGTCTGCGTGTTGGAAGACGCGAAAGTCGAGGGCGTCACTCTCGACGCGAGTGGCGCCGTGAGCGGCGTCGAGGTGCGCACCGACGAGGGCATGCGTACGATGCGCGCCTCACTCGTGATCGGCGCCGACGGACTGCGTTCGATCGTGTCGCGCCGCCTGGAACTGGCGCATCAATCGCGTTGGCCGCGACGCGTGGCGCTGGTGGCGCACTATCGGGGGGTGCGCGACATCGGCACCCTTGGCGAGATGCATGTCACGCGCAACGGCTACGTGGGACTCGCCGCGGTGTCCGGTGGCCTGACCAACGTGGCGTTGGTCGTGCCGCGAAGTGCGGCCCAAGGGATGGCGGGCGATCCGTCGGCGTTTCTCGAGGCGTGGATTGCCGCGCAACCGGCGTTGCACCCGCGTTTTCTCGACGCCGTGCGTGAGACGCCCGTACGCGCGACCGGCCCGTTCGCATCGCACGCGACCCGAGCCTGGGCGCCGGGCGCGATGCTCACCGGAGACGCCGCCGACTTCTACGATCCCTTCACCGGGGAAGGCATCTACGCCGCCCTGCGCGGCGGTGAGTTGCTGGCCCCGTTCGCCGTCGACGCGGTGCATGCCCGCGAGCAGTCCGACGCGCGCGGCATGCGCCGAGCACTCAGGGCCTATGAGCAGGCGCGGAAGCGTACCTTCGCGGGAAAGTGGCGCGTCGAAAAGCTCATTGGAGCCGCCGTGGCCTTTCCGACGTTGATGAATCACGCCGCGCGAGTGCTGACGCGCGATCGCGATCTCGCTGACCTGTTGATCGGGGTCACGGGCGACTTTGTCCCGCCGTCGGCGGTGCTTCGCCCGCGCACCCTGCTCCGATTCCTTTCCTGATGATCGATCAAGACCTGTTCCGGGCCGTCCTCGGCCGCTTCGCTTCCGGCATTACCGTCATCACGACCCGTGATGCGAGCGGGACGCCGCACGGCATGACCGTTAGTGCCTTTTCCTCGCTGAGTCTCGACCCGCCCCTCGTGCTGGTGTGCATCGGCAACGACGCCACTATGGCACCCGTCATGACGCAGGCTACGAGCTTCGCGGTCAATGTGCTTGCCGACTCACAGGAGGCGCTATCCCGCCGTTTCGCCGGCAAGGTAGACGATCGTTTCGCCGGAGTGGGCTACGTGGACGGTGAGCTGGGCGATGCCGTGCTCGATGACGTGCTGGCCTCGATGCAATGCCGCATCGTGGCGCGCCATGAAGCCGGCGACCATGTCATCGTGGTCGGACATGTCGAACAGGCGGCCGCACGCGATGCGAAGCCGCTGCTCTACTATCGCGGTGGTTACGCGCAGTTGGAACGATAGACTCGCCCTTCGCCTCCATGTTCACGCCGGCTCGCCAACGCGGCAGTGAGATCCTCGACGACCCCGGCGAGGATCCCGCGCTCGCGTTGCGCTCGCTGCGTGATGTCGCGTTGGCGAATCGTTTCTTTGGTGGGCGCCGAGCCGTGCTCGCAGAGGTTCGGCGCGAGCTGCTTCGGCAGCGGGCGCTCGATGGAGCCAGCACCGCGATCACGCTGCTCGATATCGGCACCGGACTCGGCGACATCCCGCGCGCCGCGCAACGCATGGCCGCCGGAACGGCAGTGCCACTCACCACCATCGGTGTAGAACTCGTACCGGCGCTGGCGCACGCAGCGAGCGCCGCCTGCACGCACGCGCTGGCCGCTGACGCGATGGTGCTGCCGTTCCACGATGGAAGCATCGACATTGTGACCTGCTCGCAGGTGCTGCACCACTTCGACGGGGCGGAGGCGGAGCGCTTGTTACAGGAATGCACGCGCGTGGCGCGGTCGGCGGTGATCATCGGCGACCTGCGTCGCAGTTGGTTTGCGGTGGCCGGGCTCTGGGCGGCATCGTTCGTGCTGGGGTTTCATCCCGTCAGCCGCCACGACGGCATCGTCTCAATTCTGCGTGGCTTTACGCGCGACGAGTTGCAGCGGCTCGTGGAGCGGGCCACCGGATGTCCGGTACGCACGGGCCGGGCGTTGGGGTTCCGTGTTGTAGCCGTCTGGTCACCATTGCAACAGGCCAGTAGGCGCTCGTAGTGTCGCCCAATTTTCCCTCAGCCTCGACCATGCACGCGAACTACGAACTGGGTCCGCCACCGGCGGATCAACTGGTGACACAGATCGACGAGCGGATCGTACGAGCGCCGGTCGCGCGCATCTTCGAGATCGCGCGCGAGGTGGAGCATTGGCCGGCGTATCTGCCGCACTACCGGTTCGTACGGTTCCGTCATCGCACGCCCGATGGCGGTGGTATGGTGGAGATGGCGGCCAATCGCCCGTTCGGCCTGTTCAACTGGCCCACGTGGTGGCTGTCAGAGATGGCGGTGAATCATGACGTACCGTGGGTTCGGTTCAAGCACGTTGGTGGTGTCACCACGCGCATGGATGTGGAGTGGAGCTTCACGCCGGTCGAGGGCGGTACGCTCACGCGTATCGTGCACGTGTGGAACGGCCCGTTGTGGCCGGTGATCGGACGGTTCGCGGCCACGCAGGTGATCGCTCCGGTATTTGTGCACGGCATCGCGTCGCGCACGCTGGCGGGTCTGGCCGCCGTCGCTGAACGGGATCCTTCATGACCAATCCGCCGCAGTCGCACACCACGCCCGAATCCTCACCATCCCGACGCCGGGTCGCCATCACCGGCATCGGGTGCGTCACACCGATCGGCACCGGCGTCGAAGCGCTTTGGCAGGGGTTGCGCGCCGAGCGTTCGGCGGTGGTTCCCGCCACGCGCTTCGATGCGTCGATCTATCGATCGCAGTGCGCCGCGCAGATCGACGACTTCGATGCCACGAAGTGGATCGATGCGAAGCGCGTGAAGCGGCTCGACCGCTTCAGCGAATTCGCGGTCGTGAGCTCCATACTCGCGCTCGAAGACGGCAATCTCGATCTGGCCAACGAAGATCGTGATCGCGTGGGCGCGATGATGGGTACCGCGCTGGGCGGCGTCGGCTACGCCGAGGAACAGGCCGCTCGCTTTCTGCACGGAGGACTGCGCGCCGTCGATGCCACGCTCGCCCTCGCGGTGTTCGGCGGTTCGGCCAGCTGCAACATGGCCATCGAGTTCGGCGTGTCAGGCCCCAACTCCACCAACGCGATGAGCTGTGCATCGGGCTCCATGGCCATCGGCGAAGCGTTCCGTCAGATCCGCGATGGCTACGCCGACGTGATGCTGGCCGGCGGATCGGAAGCGCCGCTGGCCACGCTCTGCTTCGGCGCGTTCGCGCTCATTCGCGCGATGTCGACGCGCAACGACGATCCGGCGCGCGCGTCGCGTCCGTTCGACAAACACCGCGATGGCTTCGTGATGGGCGAAGGCGGCGCCGTGCTGTTGCTGGAGGAGTGGTCACACGCGGAAGCGCGTGGCGCCCGCATTTATGCGGAGCTGAGCGGCTACGGTACCACCAACGACGCGCATCACATGACCGCACCGCGCCCCGACGGCGCGCAGGCCGCACGCTGTATGCGCAACGCGCTGCGTGATGCGTCGGTCGGCGTGGAGCAGATCGACTACATCAACGCGCATGGCAGCAGCACGCCGCTCAATGACCCCACGGAAACGATGGCGATCAAGCAGGTGTTCGGCGATCACGCGTACCGCGTACCGGTGTCGAGCACCAAGGGCTACTACGGCCACGCGCTCGGTGCGTCAGGCGCGTTCGAAGCCGCGATCAGCGCGCTCACGATCTCACGCGGCTGGATTCCGCCCACGCTCAATCTGGAAACGCCCGACGACGGCTGCGATCTGGACTACGTGCCGCAGCACGGGCGCGAGCTGAGCCCGAAGGTGGTGCTGTCGAACAGTTTTGGGTTTGGTGGGATTAACGCCGCGTTGGTGCTCAAAAAGCCAACTGCCTAGGAAGCAGGGGGGAGGGTCTCAGGAAGGAGAACGCAGAGAAACCGCGCGTGGTCTCCCTGCCCTCTCCGCCCTGACACCCTCCTTCCTGCACACTAAGCAGTTGGCAGTTTCAGTCCCGTTTACGCACCCTTCAAGTACGTCTCCGCATACCGCTCAATGGACCGCTGAATCACCTTGAACGCCACCTCACTCTTCTCCCATCCCTGAATCTCGACGCGCTTGCCCTCGAGATCCTTGTAGATGCCGAAGAAGTGTTCGATCTCCTTGAGGTAGTGCGCCGGCATGTCGGCGATGTCGTAGATGTCGTTGTGATACGGATCGTCGCTGGGCACGGCGAGGATCTTCTCGTCGGGCTCACCCTTGTCCAGCATTTTCAGCACGCCGATCGGGCGGCAGGTGATCTGGCAGCCGGGGAACGTGGGCTCGTTGATCCGCACGAGAATGTCGAGCGGATCGTTGTCCTCGTGCAACGTGCGCGGAATGAAGCCGTAATCGCCCGGGTAGTGCACGGCCGAATACAGCACGCGATCGAGCTTGAACTGTCCGGATTCCTTATCGAGCTCGTACTTGTTGCGCGAGCCCGCGGGGATTTCGATGATCGCGGTGACCAGCTCCGGCACATGCGGACCGGGGGGCATGTCGCGCCAGGGATTGTGCATCGACGAAGGGGTGTTGAAAGAAGACAAATCAGCGGTTGCGCAGAGCAGCGGCCGCTTCGAGTGCGAAGTAGGTAATCGTCATGTCGGCGCCGGCGCGGGCGATGGCCACCAGGGATTCCATCATGGCGCGATCGCCGTCGATCCAGCCGCGTTCGGCCGCCGCCTTGATCATCGAGTACTCGCCACTCACCTGATAGGCCGCGAGCGGCATCTGCGTCTCGCGCTTCACGGCGGAAATGATGTCGAGGTACGCGCCCGCTGGCTTCACCATCAGGATATCGGCCCCCTCCTCCACGTCGAGCTTCACCTCACGCAGTGCCTCTCGGCCGTTGGCCGGGTCCATCTGATAGCTGCGGCGATCGCCGAACGCCGGTGTCGATTCCGCGGCTTCACGGAACGGGCCGTAGAACGCCGACGCGTACTTGGCGGCGTAGCTCATGATCGGCGTCTGTGTGAAGCCGGCCATGTCGAGGGCGCGACGCATGTGCCCGATGCGCAGGTCCATCATGTCGCTGGGCGCCACGATATCGGCACCAGCTTCGGCGTGCGCCAACGCTTCGCGCGAGAGCAGTTCGAGCGTGGCGTCGTTGTCCACCTCACCAGAGGGCGTGAGCAAGCCGCAGTGTCCGTGATCGGTGTACTCGCACATACACACGTCGGTCACGACGACGAGATGCGGGAACTCTCGCTTTACCGCACGCACCGCGGCGGGCACCGGGCCCTGCGGATCCCACGCCGACGAGCCGGTGGCATCCTTCGTGTCCGGGATACCGAACAGCAGAATGCCGCCGATCTGCGCCGCCACCGCTTTCTCGGCGTCACGCAGCATCTCATCCACCGACGTCTGCGACACACCCGGCATCGACCCGATCGGTGCGCGCACGCCCGTGCCCGAGCGCACGAACAACGGCCAAATGAACTGCGCCGGGTCGAGCCGCGTTTCGCGCACCATGCGGCGAAGTGCCTCGGTGCGCCGCAAGCGACGCATGCGCATCGGCATCAGCTGGCTCCCTGCGCGGCCGCCTTCTCGGCCGCCTTCGCTGCCGCCGCTTCGGCCAGCTCTTCGCGCAACTCTTCCAGAATGCCGGCACCACCGGCCGCGTGCAGCTGCCGGGCGAGTTCACGTCCGCTCGACGCCGGATCATCGGCGTTGATCGGCAATCCGCCGCGCACGACCGACACACCGTCGATCGACGCAATGATGCCGTGCAGCATCGGGCCGTATTTCGCTTCGTACGTGGTGCACGCGCCGATCGGCACCTGACAACCGCCTTCGAGCGCGGCCAGCAGTGCACGTTCCGCCGTCACCGCGGCGCGCGTGTGCGCGTGATCGAGCGTGGCCAGAATCGCCGTCATGCGCTCGTCGTTCGCGCGCGCCTGCACGGCGATGGCCCCCTGCCCCGGCGCCGAGATCCAGTCGGGCGGATCCATGAACGCGACAATGCGATCGCCGAGTCCGAGACGGCGCAAGCCGGCGGCAGCGAGCAGCGCGGCGTCGACTTCACCAGCGTCGATCTTCCGCAACCGCGTACCCACGTTGCCGCGCAGTTCTCGCACATCGAAGTCGGGACGCAGCGCGCGCAATTGGGCGCGACGACGCAGTGATGACGTACCGACCTTCGCGCCCTTCGGCAGCTCCAGAAGGGTACGCGCGGTCGTGTTCGGACCGACGACCAGCGCATCACGCGGATCCTCGCGCTCGAGCAGCGCCACGATGGTGAGCCCTTCGGGATCGGCCGTGGGCAGATCCTTCAGCGAGTGCACCGCACAATCGGTGCGACCGGTGATGAGATCGGCTTCGAGTTCGGCCGTAAACAGCCCCTTCTCACCGATTGCGTTGAGCGGGCGATCGAGAATGCGATCGCCGATGGTGGTGTACTCCACCAGTTCACTCGCGACGCCGCGCTCGGCGAGCGCAGCAGCAACTTGGCGCGCCTGACGCAGCGCCAACTCAGAGGAACGGGTTCCGATGCGGACGACAAGATCAGTCATGCTACAACTTATTGGGGGAGCCGCAGGTTCAGTTAGCCCCCGCCATTCCGGATTACTTGCCGCAGGCCTTCACGATACTGATCACCCACCCCTCCATCGTGGCGGCCCCCGATTCCACCTTCACGGGGAAGCCGGCCACTTTCGCGGCGCGCGCGGTGACGGGGCCGATACACGCCACCGGCAGTCGACCGGCATGCTCGGCCGGGAGGGCATCGAGCAACGCGTCTACGGCACTCGGCGCTGCCACCGTGACCAGGTCGATCTCTCCGGACTTGACCAACTCGCGGACGCGGGCCTGACCGTCGGCATCGGGGGCCGTGCGATAGGCCGGCACGCCCTCGACCAGCGCCCCTAACGCCCGCAGGCCGTCGGGCAGCACGTCGCGAGCGGCCGCGGCGCACGGGTACAGCATGCGGGCGCCCTCGATGTCCGATCGCGATGCCATGGCATCGAGCATCCCGACCGCCTGCGCGTTCTCGGGCTGAACCGTGGGCGTACGCCAGCCACACTGTTCGGCGGCGGCGGCAGTCGCGGTACCGACCACGGCCAGGCGCCGCGTGGCCATGGCCGCTTCGGCGCCTCGGTCGGTCACCACGCGGGCCAGATGCTCGACGGCGTTCACGCTGGTGAGCAACACCCAGTCGAATTCGACCAATCGCCGCACGGCATCGTGCAACGGTGTGAGGTCCAGTGTCTCGATGCGGGTGAGCGGCACCTCGTACACCGTGGCCCCCTTGGCCCGCAGCGCCTGGGCCAACGGCGACCCACGCTCACCGGCACGCGTGACCGCGATGCGCACGCCCTCGAGCGGCCGCGGCTCGGGTGCGCGTGCCACCATGATCATCGGCCGATCACCTGTTGATCAACGTCCGCGCTTCGCCCGCGCCATGCGGCGAAGCAACAGCACGATGTATCCGCCGTAGGTCACCGCAACAATGGCGTAGCCCGCCCACATGTACCCACTGCTATCAGGCGGCCCGCCCACCTTGGGCACATAGGCCACCTTTCCGGCCGTGTCCTGTACGGTGGCAACGGTCAACATCGGCGCCGAGGACAGCAGCGCGCTGCCATGCACGATCACGCCGCCTCCATGGCCGCGCGTGCGTCACGCAGCGTCGCCCACCGAAAGCGAAGTCGAAGCAGCGCGAAGAACAGCAGCAGGAACGCGGCCATCGACAGGCCGAACGACATGAGCATCTCGGGCGGCATCTTGGGCTTCTCCGGCGCCAGCACGACGGGCTCCGGGTGCATGCCGCGGAACAGCTTCACGGTGAGGTGAATAAACGGCACCAGCAACGCGGCCAACGTGCCCATCACCGCCGACAACCGCGCGCGCACCTCGATCGACTCCACGCCGCTGCGCAGCACGAGATAGCCCACGACCAGCAACCACAGGAACAGCGTGCTTGTGATGCGCGCTTCCCACACCCACCAGGTGCCCCAGCTCGTGCGCGCCCAGACCGGGCCTGTCACCAGTACGATGCCCATAAACACGAGACCCACTTCAGCCGATGACTCGGCTAAGCGATCGAGGCGCTCGTCTTTGATCCACAAATACATGATGCTGCTGATGAACAGCAGGCCGCAGGCGAAGTACAGACCGATGATCGCCGCCGGCACATGCACATAGAAGATCTTCTGTGCCGCGCCGAGCATCGCATCGATGGGCGTGAAGAAGAGCGCGCGCGCACACGCCGCGATCACCGCGACGATCGCGATCGCGAGAAACGCATCGAATCCCTTCGGCTCCGGCAACGTGGCCGGACGCGGGGCAGCAGACGACACCGACGACATACCTACTCCTCGATGGTGAACGGAAACACCACGATACAGGCTGAGACAAACACGAGATCGAACGCGAGCAACACCTTGAGCCACGCCATACCCTCGGCGATCGGCTGCCCCCGCAACACCACCGCGGTGGCCTGCGCTGCCGGAATCACCAGCGGCACAAAGAACGGCAGCGTCATCATCGGCAACAACAACTCAGCCAGTCGCGTGTTCGAGGCGATCGCCGCGAACAACGTACCGACCGCCGACAACCCGAGGGACGCGAGCAGCACGATGCCCACGATGATCCCCCACGACGGACCGACCGAAAGATCGAAGAAGAGCGCCACGGCGGGAAGCGCCAACGCTTGAACGCACATCACGAAGACGAAGTTCGCGATCACCTTCCCGGTAAAGATGGCCTCGCGCGACACCTGCGACGCGAGCAGGCCGTCGTAAGCCCGTTCGGCGAGTTCCAGCCCGAACGAGCGGTTGAGCCCCAGCAGTCCAGAAAAGGTGAAGATCACCCACAGCACACCCGGCGCGAGATCCATGGCCGGAATCGCCGTGGGGTCCCATGTGAAACGGAAAATCACGACCGCCAGCACGGCGAACACTGTCGCCGCCAGAAACGCGCTCCGAGTCCGGAACTCGATCAGCAGGTCTTTTCGGGCGATTCGCCAGGCGTCGGCCAGATACGACGGTGCCTTGTGGGTTGCACCCGTGTGCCCCCCGCTCACGCCAGCCCCTCGTGTACGAGGGCGCGATATTTCGCCTGGTAGCCCGGCACGTCGATGCCGGACGACGACACGAGCTGCTCATCCACGAACTTACCGCTCTGCATGATGGCCGAGTGGGTGGCGAGCGCGAGCCCTTCGCTCAGGTTGTGCGTCACCAGCACCAACGTGGCGCCATTCGCCTTGAGCGCCCCCAAGGCATCGGTGAGCGCTTGGGCGCCGGTTTCGTCGAGTCCCGTGTACGGTTCGTCCAGCAGCACCAGTTGCGGCCCATGCACCAGCGCGCGCGCGATCGACACGCGCTGCTGCAAGCCGCGACTGAGATAGCGGACCGCGGTGTCGGCGCGATCGAGCACGCGCAGCTGGGTCAGCACACGCGTTGTGGCGTCGTCGGCGTCGATCACACCCTGACACTCGGCGGCAAAACGCACGTTCTCGCGCACGGAGAGCGCCGGGTACAGCATGGCGTGATGTGAGATCAGTCCGACCAGTCGCCGTGTTTCGGCCTCACCGGGGAGCGGCTGGCCATGCAGACGGGTGGTCCCGGTGGTGGGCTTGAGCAGCCCACCCAGCAGGCGCAGCAGGGTGGTTTTGCCCGCGCCGTTCGGGCCAAAGAGCGCCAGACAGGCGCCCTCTTGCAGCGTGAGCGACACCCCATTCACGGCGCGCCGGCCACCAAAGGCGCGTACGAGCGCCTCAGCCGTCAGCGCCGGACCCGCGGCATTCGCGGACGCGACACCTGTCGCACCTGTTTCGTGGGGTGACTGCATCGCTCTACATTAGCAGGACGCCCGCGATCCGCGCACTCCCCCGTCGGACACCCCACCGCGCCGGTTCGTACCGGACACCAGGTCTCCATGAGCGATATCGACGTTCTCCTGCAGGAAACGCGCTCCTTTCCGCCGCCGAGCGACTTCCGCGTCACGGCCCGCGTCCACGATGCGCGTCTACAGGACGACGCGTCGATGGACCCGGTGAATTTCTGGGCGCGCGAAGCAAGTGAACTGACCTGGAGCAAGCCGTGGGACACGGTGCTCGAGTGGACGCCGCCGCACGCCAAGTGGTTCCAGGGCGGACAGCTCAACGCGTCGGTGAATTGCGTCGATCGCCACATCCACGGGCCGCGCCGCAACAAGGCCGCGATCATCTGGGAAGGTGAACCGGGCGACCGCCGCACGTTCACGTATTGGGACATGTATCGCGAGGTGAATCTCGCCGCGAACATGCTCAAGAAGCTCGGTGTGGTGAAAGGCGATCGCGTGGCGATTTATCTGCCCATGATTCCCGAAGCCATCTTCGCGATGCTGGCCTGCGCGCGCATCGGCGCCGTGCACACGGTAGTGTTCGGGGGCTTCTCACCGGAATCGCTGCGCGACCGTATCAACGATTGCGGGTGCAAGGTGCTGATCACGGCCGACGGCGGGTATCGTCGCGGACAGATCGTCCCGCTCAAGCGCAACGCCGACGAAGCGCTCAAGGATTGCCCCACCATCGAGCATGTGCTCGTGGTGATGCGTCGCCGCAGTGGTGTGGGCGACGAAACGTTCGCCGAAATGCAGGAAGGGCGCGACCACTGGTGGCATCGCCTGAAGCGGCAGGTGCCGAAGCACTGCGAACCCGAAGTGATGGACGCCGAGGACCTGCTGTTCATTCTCTACACGTCGGGCACGACGGGCAAACCGAAGGGCATCGTGCACACGACGGGTGGCTACATGACGGGCGTGGCCAGCACCACCAAGTACGTGTTCGATTTGAAGGAAGAAGACGTGTACTGGTGCACCGCCGACATCGGCTGGATCACCGGGCACTCGTATCTGGTGTACGGGCCGCTGGCGAATGGTGCCACGCAAGTGGTGTACGAAGGCGCGCCCGACTGGCCAGAAAAGGATCGCTTCTGGCAGATCTGCGAGCGCTACGGCGTGTCCATTTTCTACACGGCGCCGACGGCGATTCGCGCCTTCATGAAGTGGGGCACCCCGTACGTCGAGAAGCACGATCTGTCGCAACTCCGCTTGCTCGGGTCGGTCGGTGAGCCGATCAATCCGGAAGCATGGATGTGGTACCACAAGCACATCGGGCAGGAGCGTTGTCCGATCGTGGACACGTGGTGGCAAACGGAAACGGGCGCGATCATGATCACGCCGCTGCCGGGTGTCACGGCCACGAAGCCCGGTTCCGCCACGACGCCGTTCCCCGGCATCAAGACGGCGCTGCTCGACACGGCCGGCAACGAAATCGGCGTGGGTGGCGGTCTGCTGGCGATCACGCATCCGTGGCCGAGCATGTTGCGCACGATCTGGGGCGACGACGCGCGGTATGTCGACACGTATTTCACCAAGTGGCCGAACCGTCTCGACCTGTACTTCCCCGGAGACGGCGCCAAGCGCGACGACGACGGCTATCTCTGGATTCTCGGCCGCGTGGACGACGTGTTGAACGTGGCCGGTCATCGCATCGGCACGATGGAAGTGGAGAGCGCCCTGGTGGATCACCCGGCGGTGGCGGAAGCGGCGGTCGTGGGCAAGGCGCACGAGATCAAGGGTCAGGCGATCGCGGCGTTCGTGTCGCTGCGCGCCGGGTTCACACCGAGCGGCAGTTTGCGCGACGAACTTCGCGAGCACGTGGCGATGAAGATCGGTGCGCTGGCGCGGCCCGACGACATCCTGTTCAGTGCGGATCTGCCGAAGACGCGCTCGGGCAAGATCATGCGTCGCCTGCTGCGGGACATCGCTGAGGGTCGCGCACTTGGTGACACCACGACGCTGGCGGATCCTTCCGTGGTGGCGGCTCTGAAGGATCAGTATGAGGCGCAGGAGTCCTGAGTAACTGCGCTTGAACTGCGCTGGTGTGCGGGAACGCCCGGGCCGCTCCGGGTCGATCCCGTTCGCCGCTTGCTGCGGGGGGACGGACTGGGGAGCGCCAGTCGGGTGAAGAGCGGCCCCCCGCAGAGATCGGCTCACGGGACGCCCGTCGCGCCCGTGCTCGCGCTGGCGCGGGGCGCGGACCTTTGACCCGCGGGGGGGGCTTCGCGACGCATTGGGGTTGGCCCTAGCGCGTGTGGTGCACGGCCCGCACGGGTCTTGGCGGGTGCACGCCTACCACGTGCCCGACCGGCATGCCGCCCGTACCACGACCCCAGCCAAAAGGCACTAGGCACGAGATTCGCACAGGGGAGTGATCGCGGTCACAGGGTTCGAAACACACGCTCCCTCAAATTCGTCAGTACCCATATGTCTATTCTGAACAAACTGTTTCCTGAAACACTGTTCCCCCGCAAGCTGTCGGCCGATACCGAGCAGCGGTTGCGTCTCGTACAGGCACGTGCGGAAGAAGCGTTAATTCGTACGCACGTCGAGAATGCGTTGCTCTTCGTCGACACGCTTTCTACGGACGTGGGCTATGAGCGCGCGCTCGACATTTACGTGCGGGAAATGGGTGTGCCTGACCCTCTGGCGTCCGTGGTGGCGACCCGCGCGCTCGTGGCGCTGGGCGAGGCGCTCGTGCCGGCGGCGTCCTTGAATACCGTGAACGACGAAGGCACCGCCGAAGCGGTGCCTATGCCGAGACTGCGACTGGATGAAGCGGCGGCACGACGGCGGGCGTAACCCGCTCGTCGAGCCGTTCGGCGAGTCGCGTTACTTCTTCGCCGTGTCCGTCGCGACGGGCGCTGCCGCCGGCGCTGCCGGTGCCACTGCGCGAAGGCTGTCCACCAGCTTCTTGAGCTGATCGAACGTCAGGCCGCCCGCGTACACCTTATTGCCCACCACGAGCGTCGGCGTGCTGCTCACGCCTCGCTCCGTGCCGGCAGCGGCGTTCGCCTGAATCTTGGGCAGATTCTTCTGCGTGTCGAAGCAGCTGTTGTAGGCCGTCATGTCGAGACCGAGCTGACCGGCGTACGAATCGAACACCTTGCGCGGGTTCGTGGTCGCCTGCGAGTTCCAGTCCATCTGACCGGCGAACAGCGCGTCATGCATTTCCCAGAACTTGCCTTGATCGGCCGCGCATGACGCGGCGAGGTGCGCCGCCATGGTGTTCTGGTGAATCGACGTGAGCGGGAAATCGTAGAAGCGAAAGTTGGCGAGGCCCGCGTCGACGATGCGCGTCTTGATGTCGGGACCCTGCAGCGCGGCGAACTGACCACAGCCCGGGCATTCGAAGTCCGCGAACTCCATGATCGTCACGGGCGCGTTCGGATCGCCACGCAGCTGACCTTCGGCCGTCGGCAGCGCGGTGCCCGGCGCCAGCTCGATGGGCTTCGGCTTGTTCTGCACTTTGTAGTAGATGGCGGCGCCGCCGACGGCGAGTACCACCAGCACGATGGGCAGGAACGCGTTGTTGGACTTCTTCTTCGTTGCCTTTACCACTCGATCTCCTCGTCGTCTTCCGGCGTCCAGCCGGTCGGTTCCCATACGCTCTCGTCGGGACGACGGGCTTCGTCGACCAGACGGCGATGTTCAGCAACTTCAGGGGTGTCGTACGTGCAGCGCACTTCGTAGTGAAAGAGCTCACTGCGCACGTCACCGATCAGCTTCATCAGCTCGCCGGCATGCGGTAACATGGCGTCGTCCGCATCGAGCGCCCGGATGCGATCGGCGAGTGCCCGAAGCATGGCTTTCAGGATCTCGGTGCGTCCGTCATCGTACGTCTGATCTTCCGCCATCACGCCTCCGGAACTTCCTTCGCGTCCTCCGGCTACGGACCACTGCGGCCGCGGCGGTAAGCTATCTGTCGCACCATCATCGGCGCTATCCTGCATGGGCGCTCCGACTCCCGTTGCCCTGAGGCCATGTACACCGAACATCTCCGAATTCCCGTGGGTGCCGGCTCGCTACACGTGGAGCGGGTGGGACGGGCGGGACCAGCCGTGGTGCTGCTGCACGGCTTCGGCAGCTGCAGCTTTCTCTGGCGCGCCGTGGCGCCGCGATTGGCCGACGCCGGATATACGGCCCTCTCCATCGATTTGATGGGGCACGGCGAGTCGGACCGGTCACTCGACGTGTCGTACGGCCTCGGCGCGCAGGCAGAGTACGTGGAACGGGCGCTCACCGCGCTGCGATTGGCCCAGGTCACGCTCGTGGGCCAGGACATGGGCGCCCTGGTCGCGCTACTGGTCGCGGCACAACGTCCTGAACGGGCCGCCCGGTTGGCCCTACTCGAGCCGCTCGACCCCGACGATCTGCCAGGGCCAGCCATCCGATCGCTTCAGCGCACCTCTGCCCTCTCGGCGCTGACTGCTAACGCCCTGTTCGGTGCGCGGCCGCTGCTGGAGCCGTACCTGCGCGACGCCGTGGCCGACCGCGACCATATGCCCGACCTGCTGGTCGCGCGGTATCTGGCACCGTTCGTGGGCAGCAGCGGTGCGGCGCAGCTCCTGCAGCGCGCGAGCGCCGTGATCCTCAGCGACGACGAGCGCCAGCGCTTGGGTGACGTGCGCGGCGACGTCCTCCTCTGGACAGGCGCTCGAGAGGCCGACGACGATCTCGCGCCCCGCATCGAGCGCTGGCGCGGCGTACTCCCCTTGGCATCAGTGCGTCCGATCGCCGTACGCCCCTGTGGAACGCTGGTGGCGGAGGATGCGCCGGCCGCGCTTGTCTCAGCGTTACTGGCGTGGATCGCGTAATAGGGGTGAGACGCCACTAGGAAGCCGGTGTCTCATCGGTTAGGTTTATGCAGCTGATCCGGAGTTCCCCGGCAGCGATGTTCGACGCACTACCCAGAGGAAATGGCCAAGCCCAAGCTTCGTCCGCGTCGTGACGCCATGGTGCCCTCTCCGTATCAGGAGGCCCGTGACGAGCTCTTCCAGCAGATCATGCAGTGTGGTGTGATCGGGTGTCACCCCGACGACCAGAAGGAGTGGTTCGACAGCACGATGGAGTATCTCACGGGTCGCTATCCCGAGATCAAGGCTCCGGAAATTGCCGAACTGCGCACGTTGGGCGAACGTTTTGCCCAGCCGACCAGGAAGCAGGCGCAGGAAGCGGCTGCAGTCTGATCGCTTCATCCGGCGCCGGACCCAACGGGACCTTGGCGTCTAGATCGCACTGACATATCTGACCAGCCTCAGCTGGCGCGATATACGAAATACATCGAACGCCTCCTCCGGGAGGCGTTCGTCGTTCGCGGGTGTGGTTCGCTGACTCTGGAGAACAGATCACGCGGAGGCGCCGAGAGCGCAGGGGTCGCAGAGCACAACGCTTAAATTTTTTCTTGTTGCAGTTCTCTGCGAGCTCTGCGTTCTCTGCTTCTCTGCGTGATCAGGTCACGATCTCAGCCCCGGGCCCAGCCCCCTAGCCCAGCGCCTCACCGCACCCGCTCGCGCCAGAGCATCAGCGTGTAGTCAACCGTCGCCACCAAGCCCAGCACACCGACCGCGATGACCAGGCCGTCTACCGTGGCCGGTGCCAGCAACACGGCGATGAAGGTCAGCAGCTGCAGCCCCGTCACGATCTTGCCCAGTGGGCGCGCCCGGAACCGGATGGGGCGCAGCCAGCTCACGTTGCGGGCCACGAACCAGCCGATCAGCGACATGATGTCGCGAAAGAAGATCACCACCGCCTGCCAGACCGTGAGCTGATCGCCCAACACATACGCGATCACCACACAGAGCACGAAGAAGCGGTCGGCCACCGGATCGATCAGCGCGCCAAAGCGCGACGCCACCTTGGTGCGGCGGGCGATCCACCCGTCGAGGAAATCGGTGAGCGACGCCACCGCAATGAGGGCCAGTCGTACCGGAACGGCATCCATCGCCAGAAAACCCACCGCCAGCACCACGCGCGACGTGGACACCAGGTTGGGCACCGTCAGGACGGTCGGAGTCTCTGTGTGGGCCATGGTGGAAACTACCGACGGCGGGGTGCGGGGTGCCAGCGACGACGCGCGTTGTGTATCCTGCCCGCATGACTGATCCGCTTGCACTGCTGGTGCTCGGCGTAGCGATGGCCGTGCTGGCGTGGGATATCGCGCTCGCCGGATGGATCGCGGCCCGACGTGAAGCACCGCGGGTCTTCACCAATCTCACCGCCTTCTGCGGCCTGCTGGTCGCGCCGGCGTTGCTCGTGGCGGTCGCCACCGGCACCGAGACCGGCGCACGAACGATCTCAGGCATAACGTGGCTGATGCCGATGATCGCCTGCGCCTTCGTGCTGCAGGTGCTCTACTCGCTGGTCACACGCCTGGTGTCGGTGGTCGTCGCGCTGCCGATTCTGCTGTACGACGTGGTGATCGCCGTGATTGCGATCGGCGACTATCTCGCGTCGCAACAAGGCGTCGCCCCGCTTCAATTGCAGGCGGCGGTCTCGGCCCGCGATGTGATTCTCGGTATGACCGCCGGACGCGCTGCCCTGGTGTCGCCACTCGCGATGCTCGTGCCGATGATCGCGCCGGCGTATCCGGCGCGCTGGCGCCTGTCCGGTGCCGTACGCGCGGTGCTCGTCCTCGCTGCGACCGCGCTGGCCACGCTGCTCATGCTCGAATGGCCGCGCGGCATCGCCGCCGTGCGAAGCTACGAAGCCGCGTACGCCGAACCGATGCAGGCGCGGCCGGCCGGTGACTTCGCGATCGGCATGCGCATCTTCCCGATTCTCGACGGTGCGCCGCCGGCGCGCGCGGTGCAGTCCGATCGACGTCTCATCGAAGCGCTCGAACCAGAAGTGGTGCTCGTCGTGATCGACGAGGACGGGTGGCGCGGCGGCGCGCTCGACTCGCTCTCGCGGGTGTTGCAGCCACTGCGCGACGATAGTGTGCAGATCGCGGTGGCGCTGCGCATCGCGCGTGGCGTCGCAGCGCCAGACGACGCGGAGCGACAGGCGGCAGTGGAACGCGTGCTGCTGCGCATTCGACCCGATGTCATCTTCCCCGGTCTGATCGATCCACTACCCTCCATCCTCGGCACGACGCCACGGTCATCCGACTGGTGGCGCGCCCTCCTGCTACGGAGCGCCACCACGGTGCAGCGTGTCCGCCCCCGCACGCGCATGGGCTGGAGCGCGTCGAGACTCGACGCGATCGACAGCGCGGTGTATGTCTGGGCGGCATCGCCGTCATCACCGGTCTCGCTGATCGGTGCGGTGTCGTTTCCGTCCTTCTCCGGATTGCCCGCCGTCGACGCACGCCTGCGCGCCTTCGACCGTTGGCATCAGCGCGCCGTCACCCGCGGCGGTGGCGCGAAGCCGCACTGGCTGGTCACCGCAGGCGGACTGCCGCACGCACACGGTGACGCCGCGCAGCTGGCGGCTATCCGTCATGCGCTGGCGTGGGGATCGCGACGCGCGTGGGTCACGGCCGCGATTATCGGAGAGCCGGCCGACTACGACGGATGGGTTGGACTGCGCGCCGCCAACGGACGGATTCGCAGTAGTGTGCCCGCGCTGTCTCGCGCCGCGCGCCAGATGCGAGACGTGCGACCAGTGTCGCCGCCGTGACGATGCCCGAACTCGGTTAGCCGAGTGGACTAACCGAGCGAGCCGCGCACGACACCTTCCGCCACACGCGATGGATCGAACGACGCCCGCGCCATGCGCAGCACATCAGCGCCCTGCACCGCGGCCAGACGATCCACCACTTCATGGCGCTCGTGCAGTCCTTCACCGAACAGCCACGCGTCCACCAGGTCGCCGAGGACACTACCACCCGACTGCTGCGCGATGGCGTGCGTGCCGATGAGATAGCGGCGCGCCCGCTCCATTTCGTCGTCGGTCGGCGCGGCGTCGCACAGCTTGGCGAATTCGCCGAGTAATCCATCGCGCGCCTCCTGCTCGCGCGACGGCGACGTGGCGATGTACGCCGCAAAGACACCTCCCGCCCGGCGCTCGATGGGGAACGCGCTCACGGTGTACGCTAGCGATTGCTTGTCGCGAAGCTGCTCGAAGAAACGGCCACCAAGTCCGCTTGCCACCGCCGACAACACCCGCGCCGCGAAGCGATCGTCGTGGTACCGCGACGGTCCCGGAAACAGCATCGCCAGTGCCGTCTGCTTCTTGGCGCGCTCCTCCCGCAACACATGCCCCTCGTGCGGCCACTGCACTCGGGGTGGAGCGACTTCCTCCTGCCATCGCATTTGCGGAAAGGCGCGATCGATCACGCCAGCCACGTCGTCGGGGGTGACGTCGCCCACGACGGCAATCACCGACGCGCCACGCGCGATGTGATCGGCGTGAAAGCCGCGCACGCTGTCCGTTTCGACCAGCGCCAGCGACGCCTCGGTGCCGATCACCGATCGGGCGTACGGATGCGCACCGTAGGCCGCGATCGCCGCGAGGCGCATGGGCCAGCGTGACATATCGTCGCGGGCACGCGTGACTTCGGCCAGCGCAAGCGCCCGTTCGGTGCTCACGCCTTCGTCGGGGAACACCGGATGCTGTAATACATCACCCAGTAGCTCGGTGGCTGCCGGGAAGTGCCGCACCGGCACCGACATCGTCCAGCCAATGCTCTCGAGCGCCGCACTGACGCCGATACTGCTTCCCAGCTCTTCGGCCAACTCGGCGATCCGCGCGCCACTGCGCCGCTCGGTGCCCTTGAGCATAGCCTGCGCGGTGATGCGAGAGAGCCCTTCATGCGACGTCGGCTCCACGCACGACCCGCCACGCTGAAACACGCCCACATTCACCAGCGGCGATCCCGGTCGAGGCAGCACCAGTACCGGCACCCCCTGCGCGGTGCGATACACGTGCACGTCGCGCTCCACCCGCTCGGCCCGAAGACCAACGTGCACGGCCGATGCATCAATCACGTCACTCGACATCGGCGTGAGCACGCCGGGGTCGACCAGCACACTGCTGCCCTGCCCTTCCTCGGCGCGCAGCATGTCGCGCAGCGCCGCTTCATGTTCCGCCAACGGCGCGGCGCCATTCGGGCGATATGAAATCACCGCCAGCTGCTCGGGGTCGAGGTGCGCCGCCAAGGCGTCCTGCAAATCCCGCGGCGACAGCGACAACAGGGCATCGTAGTAGCGGCTGGCGAGATCGAGTCCGCCCTCCGCTTCCCACGACGCGAGATACGTGGCCTGTCCGTCCATACTCTCGAGCCGACGCAGCCAACGCGCCTCGATGATGCTCTGGGCACGGGCCACTTCGCTGCGGCGAAAGCCGACTGTGCGTGCGGCCTGCAGCTCGCGCCACAAATAGCGCGTGGCTTCGCGCGCATGCTCCGCCGGCGATTCGGTGTGCGCCACGAACACGCCGATGTCTCCGGCGGTGTAGTCCCATGCTGAGACGGCCGAGGCCAGCTGACGCTCACGGATGGCGCGATAGAAACGCGAGGCGCGTCCGGAACCGAGCGCGAGGCCGGCCAGATCGAGCGCCGGCGTGTCGATGTGCTCCAGCGACGGCGTACGCCAACCGAACGCGACGTGCTGTTGCGCGATGTCGCCGCTCCACTCGCGCAAGCGGAACCCCGGCGGCGTCACTTCGATGGGACCGCGGTCGCGCGGCGGCGTGCTGTTGTCGAGCTGTCCATGCCGCGAAGCGACCTCGCGCCGCACCTCATCGATATCGACATCGCCGACGATCGACAGCACCGTGTTATCCGGACGATACCAGCGCTTGTAGAACGACATGAGCTGCTCGCGCGTGAGCGCCCGCAGCTCCGGTTCGTCACCCATGCGCCAGCGTCGGATGCGATGTTTGTCGAAGAGCGTCGCGTACAGCGTCTCGATCGCCATCGCCGACGCGGTGTCCCGCTTGCGCTTGGTCTCCTCGATGATCACTTCCAGTTCGCGCGCCAGCTCCTCGGCGTCGATAATGGAGCGGGCGTACGCGTCGAACTGAATCTCGAGCCCCTGCACGAACGACGACGACGGCAGTACCGTGTAATAGGTGGTGTGGTCGTAGATCGTGTGCGCGTTGAGATAGCCACCGTTCGCCTTCGTTTCGCGGGCGATCTGGCCGACACCACGCGTCGGCGTGCCTTTGAAGAACATGTGCTCGAGCACGTGCGCGATGCCGACGACATCGTCGGCTTCATCGAAGTAGCCGACTTTCACATGCGTGACGATCGCGACCACCGGAGCCGACGGATCGCGACGTACGAGCAACGTCAGGCCATTGGGAAGGATTTCGCGAACGGTCTCATGGTGCAGCGCGAGCGCATCGCTCGGCCGCTGAATACGTGAGGTCATCGAGGAGGTAAAGTCGGATAGCCGGGAGCCGGCATGGCGGCAGGCATCTGGCCCGGCAGTGGCATCGGCGCGATGCAGCGGGACCAGTCTCCCGGTCCGGCGCGATCGGCCCACCGTCGTGCTTCGTCGAAACGATTCAGACGAAACAGCGCGCACCCCAAAAACCCCTGCGCCACACGATCGGTAGGATCGAGTTGCAGCGCTCGGACGTAGAATCGACGGCCGATTTCCGGCTGCCCATCGGCCAACATCACCGACCCGAGTTCGCGATTCGCCAGCGCACTGTTCGGCGCAATGCGCACCGCCGTGGTGAGGAATCGACGCGCGCGCGGCAGATCACCCTCTTCGCGCGACATGCGCCCGAGGAAGACGAGGGGACCGGCGTCGTCGGGATGCTGCTGCGCGGCCTGTGCGAATGCCGTACGCGCGACTTCGCGCGCGCCACGGCCATAGGCGGCCACGCCGTCCTGGTACGCGCGGTCGGAGCGCTGGGACAGCATCCACCACGCACCTGCCGCAATCACGATGATCGTGACCAGTACACCGATGATGAGCCCAGCCGAGACACGTCGCGAGGTCGGCGCATCCGGCGCACGCTCGCCGCTGTACGGTTCGCGCAGACGAGGTTCTCCCTCGCGCGGCTCAGCGCTGATCGCCGGCATGTCGTTCACAGTGGGGCGAAGCGGTGCCTCGGCGACCGTCGAGCGGTTCATGCTGACCGCATGCTCGAGCGCGAGCCAGGCTTCACGCAGCAGCGCACGTTCCGAGTCGCTTTCGGCGGGCCGATCTGAGGCGTCCGCCCAGGTCACCAGTGCCACCAGGGCGTGGGCGTCGGTCAAGGTGAGCGCGCCCATGCGACGCGCCTCGCCGATGAGTGCTTGGCCGCCGAGCTCGGGACGCGCGGTGACGGCCCGCAGGACCTGTTGTGCACCCGCCCACACCGCCGGGGCCGGCGACGTGCTCTCGGGGCTCAAGACGAAACGCGCCGCGTTGAGCGCGGCGCGTGCGTCGGATGTGGTCGGTTCGAATCCGGTAGTCATGCTACGTGATACCCACTAAGGGTCGATCCGGAGCATCCCGGCGTCGGCACCGCCACGGAGAAAGGCCTCGGGCGCGTCGGACGCGACCTGCTTGCCGGTGGCGCCATAAAAGCGGCGCGCTTCGGCGGCCATGTATTCGTTGAGGGGGCGACCGGCGTCACGCGCGTCACGTAGCGCCCGCACGATCTCCTCCCAGGTGCCCTCGAACACGCTCCCGTCACGCATGATCACGCGGTGGGAGGTCTCCGCCGCGAGCACGTCGGTGGAAGCCGGCTCGGCCTGCTCACCCTGGTGTTGGTTCACCAGTCCGGTGAGCAGGCTGCCCAGTGCCTCGAGCTGTCCCTGCGCCTCGGGCGTTCCCTCGGCGTCCTGCTCCATCATCGACTGCTCCACTTCTTCGAGCAGATCGTCAATGTCGTCAGCCTCGTCGGCCAGCTCGATGAGACGGGCTTCCCACGGCTTCAACTCGCCGTCGGTGTCCTCGAGCTTGTAGACCGATTTCTTGAGTTCCACCAGTCGCCAGATGCCGAGTTCGTCCCAGTGGTCTTCGGGCTTGGTTTTCTCGAACTCGACGAGGGCCTGATCGAGATCGCCGGCATCGTACATGAGATTGGCGAGGTACACCCGTGCCTCGACCAGCTGCGGATCGAGATCGAGTGCGCGCGTGAGCGACTCGATCGCCTCGGCGTCGCGTCCCATGCGATGCTGCGCGTACCCTACGCACGCAGCGGCCTCCGCCGAGTCGTCGGCGTGGGCTACGGCGCGGTCGAAATACGTGAGTGCCGTATCCACGAACCCTTCGCGAAAGAGCGCGCGGCCGATCTGGAGCATGAGATCGACATCATCATCGTAGCCGAGCGTGACGGTCCTTTCGAAGGCGCGCAATCCGGCGTCGACCTGACCGAACTTGAGTAAGACTTCGCCGAGGCCGGCGAGGGCGTCCTCATGGTCGGGATCGAGCACCAACGCTTCCTCGAAGCTGCGTCGAGCCCAGGCGTACTCCTCCCGGGCCAGTCGCGCGTAGCCGAAACCGACGTGGAGCTCGACGGCATTCGGATACAGCGCCACGGCTTCGCGCAGCAGGGCGAGCGCCTCGTCGTACTTGCCCTCGTTGTAGAGGGCGTGAGCGCGCTCGTCGTATTCCTCGGAACTCAGGAACGGGGTGGGCATTGTCTGTCAGACCTCCGGAGCGAGCGGGTTACCGGATAGTACCGTGCGCTTCGTGCTTCGTTCACTCGTGTTCCCTCGTCGTGCCCTACGTCGAGCTCCTGCACCCACAAAACGTCGACTCATAACGGAGCCGATTCGAAACGGGCGGCGGTCAGCGCCACCGCGATTCGCCCGGCCAATCTGGCGTTGCTTTCGAGCAACGCCAGATTAGCGACGACCGACTTTCCCTGCGTGCGCTGCTGAATATCGGCGAGAAGGAACGGCGTGACGGCCGCGCCACGCACCCCGGCCGCTCTCGCCGCAGCCAGCGCCGACGCGGTGGCATCGTCCACCAGCTCCGCCGGCAGGGCGCTCTCGGCCGGGGGGGGCTGCACGACCAGCATGGCACTACGACCGCCAACCGCGCGATGGGCCAGCCAGGCGGTAGCGATCTGCTCGGGCGTATCAAGGGACGCCGTGAGGGCGAGCCCGGTGTTCATGGAGAAAAAGCCGGGCAGCTCGTGCGTGCGATAGCCGACCACCGGCACGCCTAGCGTTTCAAGCCGCTCCATCGTGGCCGGCAGGTCCAGAATCGATTTGGCACCGGCGCACACCACGATCACCGGGGTGTGCGAAAGGGCGACCAGATCGGCCGACTCGTCGAACGGAGCATCGCGGTGAACACCGCCGATGCCGCCGGTGGCGAAGACTTCGATGCCGGCCAGCGTACACATGGCGAGCGTTCCCGCCACCGTGGTGGCACCGTCGGCATGCTGCGCGATCGCGATGCCCAGGTCGCGCGACGACACCTTGCGCACGCCATCGCGGGCCAGGAAGCGCTCCAGATCGGCCGGCTCGAGTCCGAACGACGGCACGCCCTTCACGATGGAGGTGATCGCCGGGGTCGCTCCAACTGCCTCGACCGCGGCCAGCATACGCTCGGCGGCGTCGCGATTGTGCGGCGGCAACAGTCCCTGCGCGAGCACCGAGCTCTCGAGGGCGACGACAGCGCCCCCGCGGGCAAAGGCGGCTTCGATGACTACGGTGCTGCGCGTGCGCACTCGGCTCTCATGCACAACTCGATTGTACAGCGCAAACCTCGGTGTCGCAACGCCACCGACGCGACGAAGTTCGTCAGGCGGACGCGTCGTCGAAGGCGTCGCTCTTCTTGGACTCCACCAGCTCCCATTCTTTCGACGTGGGGTCATACACGGCCATCACCTTGATCGTCTCGCCCGACCAGACATCGAACACCTTGCCCGTGTTTTGATAGATCTTGATCTCGTGTCCGTCTTCGAACTTGAGCACGACCATCGGATACGCGCTGTTCGTGTACTGCTTGCGCAACTTCTTGGGCGGGTGATTGGTCGGCGAGTTCATCGTCTCTGGGTCAGGGGTCGTGAATGATCCGAAAAACATGATCAGGTGACTTACTTGGCGCCAGCTCAGGTCACCGTGCTGTGCACCCCGGCGAACGCCGTCCACGCACCGGTCGCGAGGATGTCATCCATCGCCGCCACACAGGCCTCGAGCTCTCCGTCGGTCGTGTAGAAATGGGGGGCCACCCGAATGCCAGCCCCGGGGCGGTAGTCGATCACGACATCGCGGGCGAGCAGCGTTTTGGCGACTTCGGCGGCGTGCGGTACGTCGAACGCCACGGTACCACCGCGTCGCTCCGCCTCCCGCGGAGCATGCACCCGCCAGCCACGCGCGTCCGCCATCTCGATCAAACGCGACGTCTGCCGCGTGCTCTTGGCGCGAATGGCCTCCAGTCCCGCTTCAGCGATGATGCGCGGCCCCTCGAGGCCCGCGAACAGTGCCGGCACCACCGGCGTGCCGCCGAGCCATCGCCACGCCCCCTGCGCGTAGTCCATCTGCTCGGCAAACGCGAAGGGCGCGCGATGCGCCTGCCAGCCAGTCAGCGCCGGAGCCAACTGCTCGCTCGCCCCGGGCGACGCGTACAGGAAGCATCCGCCCGGGCCACCACACAACCACTTCAACACGCCACCGCACAGGAAGTCGGCACCAAGTGCCTGCACATCCACCGGGATGACGCCCACGCTGTGATACGCGTCGAGCGCGATGAGCGCGCCCACTGATTTCGCCTTCGCGCAGATCGCCGCGGCGTCCATGATGTACGCCGAGCGGAAGAGCACATGCGAGATCGCCACGAGTCGCGTGCGCTCGGTGATCGCGGCGAGGATCCGGTCGAGATCGATAGCGATGCCGTCATCGCTGGGCACCACCGTTACGCGAGCGCCGAGTCGCGGCGCGAGTGCATCGTAGGCATAGCGCACCGACGGGAAGTCGAGGGCCGTCATCACGACTTCGTTGCGCTCGGGCGGGAAGTCGATGGCCGACAAAATCGCGCTCATTGCCTGCGTCACCGTGGGCACCATCACCACGGTTCCAGGGGCGGCGCCGATGAGCGGCGCGATCTCGTTGCCCATCTTCACCGGCAACTCCCACCACCCTTCCGCCCACGCGCGCACCCCACGCGTTTGCCACTGCCGCGCATAGTCGGCGAGATGATCGGTCACCGCCGCCGGCATCGCCCCGAGCGAGTTCGAGACCAGATACGTGGATGTCCCGAGGATCGGGAAGGCGTCGCGGAATCGCAGCAAGGTGTCAGGAGAGGTAGTCACGTCTCAACGATAACGCGCGGAAAGCGGCGCCGCAGGCGCCCGGCCTGGGCATGCAGCCTCATCGCTGCGCTTCCGCTCGCGACCGCTGGGCACGAACGTTGCTCCGTAGGCCGTTGCTGTCTTTTCACTCAGAACAACTGGAGATTCCATGGTCCATCGCTCCCGCACCACCGTCTTGGCGGCGCTCGCCGCGGCCTTGTTGCTGCCCTCGATCAGTAGCGCACAGGACATCGCGCCCGTGGCCGCCCCGGCCGTGCCGACGCTCATCATGGCGCCCGCCACCGTGAGCGTTCCGGCTGCCACGCCGTCGACCATGACACTCGACAACGCCACCGGCCCGCTCACCACCACGCGCGCCGTGGGTCTGCAGCGCTATGTCGCCGACTCGGCCACCGCGCCGATGATGCACATGAAGAAGAGCCGCAACAGCAGCGTCACGCTGATGGTGTTTGGGCTGGCCACGCTGCTCGTCGGCACCGTCGTGGACGGCGATACCGGCACCGTGATCGTGTTGACCGGCGCCGGAATCGGCCTGGTGGGCCTGTACCGTTATCTCAACCAGTAACGGGCACCGCTGAGGAGTGTGCCTGGCGTGTCGCCGTTCGACGCGCCAGGCGCGCCTCCCGTCGGTCTTCGAGCCAGCCGTACAGGACGGGCAGTACGAACAGGGTGAGCACCGTGCTGGTGATCAGGCCACCGATCACCACGCTCGCCAATGGCCTCTGCACTTCGCTGCCTGGGCTCGTACTGAGCGCCATCGGGACGAAGCCGAGGCTCGCCACCAGCGCCGTCATCAACACCGGCCGCAGCCGGTCGGCCGCGCCCAGTAGAATGCGATCGAGCACGTTCAACGTCTGCTCGTCAGGAGCGTGACGCAGATGATTGAGATGCTCCACCATGACCACGCCGTTTAGTACCGCGATGCCGAACAGCGCAATGAAGCCGATGCTGGCCGACAAATTGAGATTGAGCTGGCGCACCCACAGTGCGGCAATACCGCCGACTAAGGCGAAGGGCACGTTGGCCAACACGAGCAGTGCCTGCGAAATAGAGCGAAATGACAGGTAGAGTAGACCGAAAATCAGAAACAGCGCGCCAGGCACCACCAGCATGAGCCGCGACGTCGCTCGCTGCTGATTCTCGTACTGGCCGCCCCACTCCAGAAACACACCGGCCGGCAGCACGGCGTCGCGCGCAATCCGCGCCCGTACTTCCTGCACGAAGCTGCCGAGGTCGCGGCCGCGCACATTGCTGAGCACCAGCGACCGACGCTGCGCATCTTCATGGCCGATCATCTCCGGTCCGGTGGTCGTCTGCACGTTGGCAACCGCCGACAGTGGCACGAGTTCACCACCCGGCGCGCGGATCGTGAGCCGCGACAGCGACGCGGCATCGGCGCGCGACGCTTCCGGCAGACGAACCACGATGGCCACGCGTCGGAACCCATCGATCAACTCGGCGGCGACCTGCGAGCCCATGGCCAGCTCGATGGCATCCCGCACATCTGCCACGGATAGACCGTACTGCGCCAGCGCTTCACGCTTGATCTCCATGCGTACCTGTCCACTGCCATCGGCGATCTCGACAGCCACGTCGGCACTGCCCGGCACCGAGGCCACAATCGCGCGGAGACGCTCAGCGATCGTTTCGTTCTGACCGAGATCGGGTCCCACCACTTTGATGCCGAGGTCAGTCTTGATGCCGCTTTCCGCTTCGTCGAGTCGCATGGCGAGCGGTTGGGTGAACGACACCCACAAGCCCGGCACCACGCGCAGCGCGGAATCGAGCGCCGCGACCAATGCTTCGGGATCCTTCGCCGTCGTCCACTCGACGCGCGGCTTGAGAATCACGTACATGTCGCCTTCGAATAGTCCCATCGCCTCAGTGGCGAGGTCGGGCCGCCCCTCCTTCGTCACCACGGTGACGACTTCCGGGAACTGCTTCACGATGCGCTCGGCCGCCATCGAGAGCTTCGTGGCATCCTGCATTCCCACGCTGGGCAGACGGCGGGTGGTAATGAGGATCGATCCCTCATCCAGCTTCGGCATGAACTCGGTGCCGATCTTCGACAACGAGCCCACGGCGATGACCACCAGAATGACAGCGGTGATCAGCAACGGCTGCGGGCGCTTCATCACGCTGGCCAACACGCGACGATAGCGCGCCGTGAGCTTCGTGAGCCACGGCGCCTGCGTGGCCTCGCCGTCGCGCAGCGCCCACGACGCCACGGCCGGCACATACGTGAGGGCCAGGAACAGCGAACCGAGTACCGCACACACCACCGTGAACGCCATCGGCTTGAACATGCGGCCTTCCATGCCGTCGAGCGTGAAGATCGGGATGTACACGGCCACGATGATCGCGATGCCGAACAGAATGGGTCGTCCCACCTCTACCGCGGCACGCTCGAACAGTCCCAGCCGGTGCGTGTCGCGATGCGACTCAATGCGTCGGATGAAACTCTCGATCATCACGATCGACGCATCCACGATGAGTCCGAAGTCCAATGCACCAAGGCTCATCAGGTTGGCCGAGTAGCCGAACAGGCCCATACCGATGAAGGCGATCAGCATCGAGATCGGGATCACCGAGGCCACGATCAGCGCCGCGCGCACGTTGCGCAGGAACAGGAAGAGCACGGCGATGACGAGCAGTCCGCCTTCCACCAGGTTCTTCACGATCGTGGTCGTCGTACGGCCAACAAGCTCCGTCTGATCATAGAACGGCGTGACCTTCACGCTGGGCGGCAACGCCTTCTGAATCTCGGCCATCCGCTCGCGCACGAGCTTGATGACATCACGCGAATCGGCACCCTTGAGCTTGAGCACCATACCGCTCACGACCTCTTCCTTACCGTCGTGCGTGACCGCGCCGTTTCGTGGCAGGGCTCCGACGACCACGGTGCCGATATCGCTCACCCTCACGGGGGCGCCGAGATAGGCGCCGACCTGCACGCGCAGCACGTCGTTCGTGTTCTCCACGCGGCCGAGGCCACGTAGCGTGTAGCGCTCACCACCCTGCTCGAGGTAGCTGCCACCGAACGCCAGCGTGTTCCGGGCCAGCGCATCGTGCACGTCGGCGATGGTCAAGCGGCGGGCCGCCAGCTTCACGGGATCGACGATCACTTCCACGCGCTCGGTGAGGCCGCCCCACGAGTTCACCTCCGACACACCCGGCACCGTGCGCAACCGCGGTCGTACCGTGTAGTCGTGGAGCGTTTTCAGTTCGGTCAGCGACAAAGAGTCACTGGTGAGTACGTACTGATACAGCTCGCCCATCGGCGTCGACACGGGACCGAGTGCGGATTCGACACCGGCTGGTAGTGCGGCCTTGGCATCATTGAGCCGCTGTTGCACCAACTGCCGCGCGAAGTACACGTCGACGTTGTCGGGAAACGGCACCGTAACCAGCGACAGTCCGAACTTGGATACGGAGCGAACGCCTTCCGCATCGGGAACGCCCATGAGCGACGACTCGATCGGATAGGTGACGAGCCGTTCCACTTCTTCGGGCGCCATTCCGGGAGCGACCGTGATGACTTCCACGCGCGTGCCGGTGAGATCGGGGAATGCATCGAACGCGATGTGCTGCAGGGCGTACAGCCCGGCCGCCATCAAACCGAGTGTCACACCGATGACAAGGCCGCGCCGGTGCAGCGCGAAATGAATCAGGGCTTTCACGGCGTCATTCTCCTTCGGGTGAGCGCCGCTTGATCAGCTCTGCTTTCGCGATAGCGGCACTGCCCGAAATCACTCGACGACCAGGCGAGACGCCCGACAGAATCTCGGTGCGATCCCCGGCGCGTCGTCCGGTGCGCACCCGCACGGCTTCGATGTGCAGTCCTTCTCCGCGCTGATCCGCCACGATCACGACCGTGTCACCCTCGAGTGCCTGCACGGCCGACGACGGCACCACGAGCGCCTGCGACCCGCCCGTTCCCGAGATCTCGGCCTGCACGAACGACTCGGCGCGTGCGCTGCGCACACCGCCCTTCGGCATCGCGATCACTTCGATGGTTCGGGTGACGGTGTCGACCGTAGGCGCCACGCGCGTCACCGTAGCCGTCATCGTGGACGTCGGCGACTCCGTCAATGCGAAGCGCACCGTCGCCCCCACCTGCACCCCCGCGGCCGCGTCGCCACTGACGTGCATCTGCAACTGCAACCGGTCGGGATTGCCCACCGACACCAGTGGCGTCCCCGGGAGCACCACCGTGCCCGGTTGCGCGTCGCGCGACGTCACCACGCCGCCGATCGGTGTGCGAACGAGTACGTCATGCTCGTCGGCGAGCTTGGGCACGTTCCCGGAGCCCACCAGATGATCGATCATGGCCAGCGCGCGATCGCGCTCCGCCACCGCCTGCTGGTATGTGGCCGCGGCCACGCGCTTGCCGACGTCGGCCCGCTCGACCTCGGCCTTGGACATCGCCTTCGCCTCGAGCAAACGCGCCGCACGCTCGGCCGAACTGACGGCGAGATCCCGTTCTGCTTCGGCGGCCGACAGCTTCGCGGTGGCGCTGGCGAGCGCACTGCGGGCGTCCATGATCTCGTGACTGTGAATAAGCACCAGCACCTGCCCGGCCTGCACGCGGTCACCCACGCGCACCAGCACGTGCGTGATGCGGCCCTCGGTAATCGACCCAATGGTCTCGAGGGCACTAGGGTCGAGCATGAGTCGACCGGGCACCGTCACCGACGACTGCCACGGCACCAGGCGCGCGGTATCGTAGGTGAAGCCGCCGATGGCGACCGTCTTGGCCGAAAGCGTCGCCGTGTCAGCGGTCGGCAAGGCTGGGGCGTCAGCGGTCGCTTTCGCGTTGGCCGCGTCGGATGCACCGCCGCAGGCGACGGCAAACGCACTGCCGAGGAGCAGACCGGCAGCACCGAATCGACGAGGGATCGGGGAGCAGAACGTCGAGGGCATCATCACGATCCGATCGTCAGCAGGGTGGAGAGCAAAGGCAGGTCGAGGGGGCTGGACTCATCCAACCGCGCGCCCAATGCACGCTCGAACTCGAGTCGGGACAGCCAGGCGTCGGCGGCCCAGCGAAGTTGCGTATTCATGGCATCGGTGGCCGCCCGCTCGGCGTCGAGCAGTTCCGTGAGCGTGAAATGGCCCTCTCGATACGCCACGCGGGCGATGCGGGCGATTTCGCGGCCCCGCGCATCGAACGTGGAGGCCGCCTGTGCCGCACCGCGCGACGCGACATAGGCCCGCCACGCCGCGTCGACACTGCCCGCGATCTGATTGAGCATATCGTCGCGCAGCGTCTGCGCTTCGGCGTACTCGCCGCGGGAGCGCTGACGCGCGGCGTCATTGCGATTGAACAGTGGAAACGGCATGGCGAGCCCGATCTGTCCGGTCATGAAGCCGCTGGTCTGCTTCGTCCCACCCTGTAGCTGCATGTCGCCGATCAAGCCACGACGTTCAGCCGTGTAGCGCCGCTGAGCTTCTCGCAGTGCTGACTCGCGAGCGCGGACCTCGGGGCGCGCGCGCAGGGCGACAGACTGCACGATGTTGCTGTCGGGGGCCGCTGGCATCACCGGGGCGGCAAGCGCCGCGAGGGCCGGAAGCGCGTCGGGACGAATGCCAATCGCCCGGGCCAGCTGAGCCCGGGCGCGCGCCGCGTCTCCGGTGGCCGTGACCAGCGCTACCCGCGCGCGATCCGCCTCGAGCTGCGTGCGCAGCCCGACCGCCTCCGACACCAGTCCCTCACGGAGTCGGGTGGCGTCGATGCCGGCGATCTCGGCGAGTGCTTCGAGTTGCCTCGTGGCAACCGCCAGCGCGCCATCGGTGGCGGCGGCGTGGAGCCAGGCGCGGGCCACTTCGATCTCCGCTTCGCGACGTTCGGCCACGGCGTCGGCCTGCACGCGCTGTCGGCCGGCGCCGGTGGCCTGTCGCAGGGCAAGCCGTCGGCCGGTGAGGTCGAGCGGGATGTAAGCCGTGGCAAAGATGTCGGGTTGCAGCGAGCTCCCAAGATTCTCGCGGCGCCATTCGATGCTCGGGTTGGGATACTGGCCCGTTTCGCCGACCCGTCCCGTGCCGGCCACCTCGCGCGCGTCGGCGAGCTTGCGGAGGGGTCCACTCGTGCGCGCCACCTGCAACGCCGCGGCCAGGTCGAGCGGAGCGGCTTGCGCGCGCACGGGCGCCGGGCTCGCCATCCCCAGTCCCCAGAACGCCAGCCCGCCAAGGGCAGCTCGGGGCACGGTTAGGGACACAGTTCGAAAGGGTACGAATACGTTCATGCGCCAAGGTATCAGGCGAGGATGAACGTTTCGTGAATGGCCCGACCGTCACGTCCCGAACCCGGTCGGCCAGTGATGTGACGTTCGTCCCACTTTGGTTTCGAATTTCCTCAAGTCGAAACGGGCCGGAGCCGATGAACCTTGTGTGGCGCAGCAGTCCCGCGCCCTGCGAATCGCCCTGCGAATGACCTCAGCTCTCCGCACAGTGCCCGTACCCACGCCTGCATTCTCACACGCGGTGATCGACGTCGATCACCAGGCGCCTGATCCCCTCACCTGTCTGGTTCGTGCGTACGACCGCGCCATCCGCGCGTGCGAAGCGTTCGACCACGACGGCTCGCGAGAAGCGATCAGTGTGCTGCGATGCGCACTGGAGCTCGACTCCCCCGCCTCAAAAAGCTTCGACGCGCTCTATGCGTGGTGCGAAGAGTCGGTGGACTGCCGTGACTTCGTCGGCGCCGCCCAATGTCTGCGCTCGCTCCGTGACGCCTGGCGTCGCGCCGCGCGGCCCACGCCCACGACATTCGCACGCTTCCGGGCCGGCCAGCAGGTCTGCTGATCGCGAGAGTCCGCTCGTTAGTTCACGGCGAGCGGCAGTCGCACCTGCACCAGCGTCCCGCCGTGCGCACCCGCCGTCACGGCAATCGTGCCGTGATGCTGCTGCACGATCCAGGCAGCGATGGCGAGCCCGAGTCCACTGCCGTCGGGACGTTGGATACGGGCGGCATCGCCACGGTAAAAGCGATCGAAGATGCGCGCACGATCCTGCTCGGGAATGCCGATGCCGTCGTCTTCGACGTCGAGCACCGCCGCCGCGTCGGCCGGACGCACCCGCACCTGAACTCGGCCACCATCGTGACCATAACGGATCGCGTTGTCCACCAGGATGCTGATCATGCGCGGCAACAGTGACGCGTCGCCAACTACCGGCGACTCCTCCAACGCACTGTAGTCGAGCGTCATGTGGCGACGCTGTGCCTCGGGTTGCCAGCGCGGGAGTTCGTCCATGACCACATCATCCAAAAACAGCGACTCGGCCCGCATTGGCGCGTCCTCGCCGGCGGCATCGGCGCGCGCGAGCTGCAGCAATTCATCCACGTGCTGCGACACGGCGCGCAGCTCCTGATCGATCGCCGGCAACACACTGCTGTCACCCGCGATCGACGGTTTGAGCATCGCCACCTCGACGCGCGCACGCAGCCGGGCAATCGGCGTGCGCAGTTCGTGCGCCGCATCGGCGAGGAAATCACGCTGCTGCGCGAGGGCGCCGTCGAGCCGATCGAGCAGTGCGTTGAAGCGAAGGCCCAGGCGCCCGAGTTCGTCGGTGGGATCATCGATCGGCAGCCGCGCGCCACTGGCGGGCGCGATGCGCGACGCGGCATCGGCCATGCGTCCGACCGGGCGCAACGTGCGTCCGGTGAGCCACCAACCGGCCACCGCCGCACATAACACGAGCAACGGAATGCCGACCCCGAACCACCGGTCGATCCGTGCCTGCAACGCGATCACGTTGGCTTCGCTGGCATCGACTTCGATGTTCCACTTGGGCGCCAGATCAGGGTCGAGGGCAAAGCGTACGGTGCGCACGGGCCCCGACAGCGGGCGTCGGGCGCGACGCACCGGAGCGCCAACGATCTTGAACAGCGAGCCATCCGGCTTGCGAATGCGAATCGCGCGCTCCTCGAACACCAGTTCGCCGGCGATGTGCGCGAGCGTGGCTTCCACCGTCACGTACTCCTCGATCTCGGCCCGGAAGAACTGCTGCACGAGTCCCGCCGACGCGAGCACCGACTTGTCGAACTCTCGCTGCAAGGCGTCGTGCACGGCGTAGCGCAGCGTCGCCGCAGCGCCGAGCAGTACGACCAACAGCGTGACCGCATACAGGGCGGTGAAGCGCAGCCGGATGCGCGGACGTTGCTGGTCCATTACTAGGACTTGGGGAGCGCGAGCCGATAGCCCGCGCCCCGCACGGTCGAGAGCAATGGCGTCTCGTGCGGTCCGTCAACTTTCTTGCGCAGCCGAGCGATGTACACATCGATCACGTTGCTCATCGGATCGAAGTTGTCGTCCCAGGCATGTTCGCCGATGTATTCGCGGGTGAGGACGCGGCCGCTGGCGCGCATGAGCACCTCGAGCACCGCGAACTCCTTCGTGGTCAGCGAGATGGGCCGCGCGCCGCGTCGTCCCTCGCGAGTGGCCGGGTCGAGCACCAGATCACCGACCTGCAGCAGCGTCGGCGCGGCATTGTCCGGGCGCCGCAGCAGGGCGCGCACGCGGGCCACCAATTCACCCAAGGCGTACGGTTTGACGAGGTAGTCGTCGGCCCCGAGATCGAGGCCGGCAATACGATCCGACACGCCATCGCGGGCGGTGGCCATCAGCACTCGGGGGGCGGGAACCTTGGCGCGGAACGCGGTGCACAAGGCAAATCCGTCGTCGTCGGGTAGCCGGATATCGAGGATCACGGCGTCGTAGGGGCTGACGGCCGCGAGTTCACGGGCCATCTTCCCTGTTGCCGCCGCATCCACCGCAAAGCCGGACGCGCGCAGAAAGGCCGTTGCGCTCTCCCGCAGCGTATCGTCGTCCTCTACCAGCAGCACTCGCATATCGGAGAATGTACCGCGTGGATGACGGCAGCATGAACACGAATCCGCATGGCGACGGAACGACCCACGAGATCGACCGCGGTGGCCCCGCGATCGCGTCGACAGGCACGTTCACGTCGGTGTTCCCGGCGACCGGGAGTGGCAGCGGCCCGCGCATCCGACCCCGGATCGGCGTGGTCTTCGGTGGCGGCGCCCTGAAGGGCATGGCTCACGTCGGCGCGCTCAAAGCGATCCGCGAGGCCGGCATCAAGCCGCGGTTGTACGCCGGCTCCAGCATCGGCGCCATGATCGCCGCCGCCGCCGCGAGTGGCCGGAGCGTTGATGAGCTCACCGAACGCGCGCTGCGCTTTCGTCGTCGCGATCTGTTCCGCATCAACCACGTAGGCATGCTGATGGATCGCATGTTGTCGCGGTCCATCTACCTCGAGTCGCCCCTGCGCAGCCTGTGCGACGATCTGGTGGCGGAAGGCACGTTCGAGGAGCTGGAGACACCGCTACTGGTCACGGCGGTCGACATCGAGCGCGGCATTCCGCTGGTGTTCGGCCGTCCGGGGTTCCGCGATGTACGGGTCCGCGACGCCGTGTATGCGTCGTGCGCGCTGCCCGGCTTCTTCCCGCCCGGCGTAGTTGGCAATCGCGTCTGCATTGATGGGGGCACGACCGATAATCTGCCGGTCTCGATCGCCTCGATGGGCATGGACGCCCTCATCGCGGTGGACGTGGGGATCGCCGACGTGCCGCTGGCCACCGGCATCGCCGAGCAGGGCTTCGCGTCAATATTTATGCGCGCGGCCACCATGATGATGCACGAGCAACAGCAGGCCACGCTCGACCATTGGACCACACCGCCGCTGTTGCTGGTGCGTCCCAAGGTGTCGCACATCGGGTGGTTCAGCTTCTCGCATGTGGAGGAGCTGCTGCAAATGGGCTACGACGCCATGAAGGCGGCGCTGGTGCATCTGGACACCATGCTGGCGGCCCCGGGCGGCATCTTCCCACGCACAGCGGTGGAGATCGTGGTCGATCGCCCCAAGTGCACCGGCTGCGCGCTGTGCGTGGCGCGCTCGCCGGGGCTGATGGCGCTCGACGCGCAGCGGAAAGCGTACGCGCTGGTGCGGGTGCATGAATTCTCCCCCGCCGATGGCTCAGTGGCGAACTGCTGTCCCACCGGCGCGATTTCGGTCGTGCCCGTGAGTGCAGATCGGGATCCGGTGGAAGAGGTGCTGGAGATCAGCGCGTAGGACGGCAAGTCGGCGCTCCCGCCTCCCGTGACGCAGCCGTTACGTAACGGCTTCGGTCCGCCGAGTGTAGTGGGCGAGAGGCGCGACGATACCTCAAAGCATCCTCGCACTCTACCCACATGCCGCTGCCGCACACCACGTCATCCTCATTTCGCGCCATCGTCCTTCCGGCCGCCCGTCAGGCGCGCGCGACCGCGCTGGCCTTCCTCGGCGGCGCCTTGGTGTTCTTCGTCTTCGAGGCGAGCAAGTCGGCCGTCTTCCCCACGCTGACCATCTGGGAGTCGCACAGCATCACGATCGTGTTTGGGTCGTGCATCGCCGCCGGCGCCGCGTTCCTGGCGATGCAGCGACAGGCGTCGATGCTGAGCAAGATCGCCGCCGAGGCGGCGCTGCGTGAGCGACTCGAAATGCGTCAGCGCGTCCTACAGGAGAGCGAAGCACGATATCGGCTGTTAGTCGAGAACTCTCCTGAGGCCATCGCGGTACACCGCAACGGGTACGTCGTCTACGTGAATGCCGCGGGTGCGTCCCTGATCGGCGCCGAAACCTCCGACGGCCTGGTGGGACGCCGCGTGACCGACTTCGTGCACCGTGACGATCTCGCGTTGGTGCAGCAGCGCATGAGACCCGACGCGTCGCGCGTACAGTACCGCCTCATTGGCGTCGACGGCATGATCCGCGAGGTGGACGCGGCGTCGGTCGGTATTCCCTACGAGGGTACGTCGGCCATTCAAACGGTGTTCCGCGACGTCACGCAGCGAAAGCAACTCGAGGCACGCCTCATGCACGAGGCGTTCCATGATTCTCTCACGGGCTTGCCGAACCGCTCGCTGTTTCGCGATCGGCTCGAGCACGCCGTCGCCATGCGCATGCGCACGCCTGACCTCCGTGTGGCCGTCATGTTCCTCGATCTCGACGATTTCAAGGCGGTCAATGACAGTCTGGGCCACGAGGCGGGTGATCAGCTACTGCAGGCGGTTGCTGAGCGTATCCGCGAGGAGACTCGGGCCGCCGACACCGTGGCACGATTCGGCGGCGACGAGTTCGCGATCCTGATGGAGCAGATCGCCGCGCCCGCGGAAGTCCTGACCATCGTCAACCGTCTCAAAATATCCTTGCGACGGCCACTGTTGCTGCAGGGACGCATCATGTCGGTGTCGGCGAGCGTCGGCGTGGCCTTCGCCGAGCCGGGCGAAGATGTCGACACCTTGCTGCGCAACGCCGACGTGGCCATGTACGAAGCGAAGGAAGCGGGCAAGGCACGCCACGCCGTGTTCGAGCCCGCGATGTACACCGCGATCATGCAGCGGCTGCAGCTGGAGTCCGACTTACGGGCGGCGACGGTGGCGCCGGAGTCGGCCGGGCTCTTCCTCGCCTATCAGCCTATCGTTGACCTGCGTACTGGTCAGATGCGCAGCGTCGAGGCGCTGTTGCGGTGGCATCACGCGACACGCGGCCCGATTGCGCCGATGGTCTTCGTTCCCGTCGCCGAGCATACTGGAACCATCATTCCACTCGGGAATTGGGTGCTGGAAACGGCGTGCCGCCAGCTGGTGGCCTGGCGCACGCTCTGGTGGAGTGAGCGCTGGGACCCCGCCTCGATGCCGTCGGTGGCCGTCAACATTTCCGGCAAGCAACTGCAAGAGCCCGACTTCGTCACGACCGTCGCCGACATTCTTGCTCGCACGAATGCGCCGGCGCATTGCATCACGCTCGAGATCACCGAGAGCGTCATCATGCGGGATACGGAGGCCTCGTTGCAGACCCTGCGCGCGCTGAAGACGCTCGGCGTTCGCCTCGCGATCGATGATTTTGGCACGGGATACTCCAGCCTCAGCTACCTGCAACGATTCCCGGTGGACGTCCTCAAGATTGACCGGGCGTTCGTGGAAGGTGTGTCGCGAGGCGGTTCCGACGCCGCGTTGGCTCGCACGATTCTCACGCTGGGTGAAACACTCGGGTTGCAGACGGTGGCCGAGGGCGTGGAAGACGAGTCGCAGCGAGTGCAGTTGGAGCGCATGGGTTGCGTGCTGGCTCAGGGCTATCTCTTCTCGCGACCCAAGCCTGCCGACGAGCTGACCGCGTGGATTCGCAGCCGAGCCGAGGCGTCGCCGGATGCGTGGAAGGCGGCGGTGTAGCGTCAGGGCACGTCGTCGTTCGAGGCATCGCCGGGCCGAGTCGCGAAATCGGCAGATTGCCGGCGAGCCGCCCCGTCCCCTCGCCTTCCCGCCCCCGCCGCCCGATATTTCGCGGTAGCCTCGTCGGAACCGGTTGCCACCCGCAGGACGGCATCACGGCGCGATGAGTGGCTCCGTCCAGCAACGCGTGCGGTCGACCCCTGGGGAAAGGCCCGCGCAGGACCAACCCTTCCATGTCGCATCCCAATTCGTTCGGCAGCCGCTCCACCTTGTCGGTGGGCGACCGTCAGTACGCGTACTTCCACCTCGGCGCCCTCGATGCGCTGCCGGGGAGTACCGCTCCCACGCTGCCGTTCTCGCTGCGCGTGCTGCTCGAGAACCTGCTCCGCGGTGAAGACGGCGCCTTCGTGAAGCGCGCCGACGTCGAGACGCTGGCCCGTTGGAATGTGAAGGCCGCCGTCGACAAGGAAATCGCCTTCCGCACCGCCCGCGTCCTGCTGCAGGACTTCACGGGCGTCCCCTGCGTGGTCGACCTGGCCGCTATGCGCGACGCCATGGTCGCCCTCGGCGGCGACCCGACCAAGATCAACCCGCTCCAGCCCGTCGATCTCGTGATCGACCATTCGGTGCAGGTCGACGAGTACGGCACCGAAGCCTCGCTGCTGATCAATACGGAACTCGAGTTCGAGCGCAATCTCGAGCGCTATCAGTTCCTCAAGTGGGGCCAGACGGCACTCCACAATTTCCGCGTGGTCCCGCCCGGCACGGGCATCTGCCATCAGGTCAATCTCGAGTACTTGGGCCAGGTGGTCTTTACGGCGAAGGATGGCGCCGAGACGCTGGCCTACTGCGACTCACTGGTGGGCACCGACTCGCACACCACGATGATCAACGGCCTGGGCGTGATGGGCTGGGGCGTGGGTGGCATCGAAGCCGAGGCCGCCATGCTTGGGCAGCCGGTGAGCATGCTGATTCCGGACGTGGTGGGCTTCAAGCTGCACGGCAAGCTGCCCGCCGGCGCCACGGCTACCGACCTGGTGCTCACCTGCACCGAGATGCTCCGCAAGAAGAAAGTCGTGGGCAAGTTCGTGGAGTTCTACGGCACCGGTCTCTCCAGCCTCGCGCTGGCCGACCGCGCCACGATCGCCAACATGGCCCCCGAGTACGGCGCCACGATGGGCTTCTTCCCGGTCGACGAAGAGACGCTCAAGTACCTGCGCCTCTCGGGCCGCAGCGACGAGCAGGTCGCGCTGGTGGAAGCGTACACGAAGGCGCAGGGGCTCTTCCGCACCGACGCCACGCCTGATCCGGTGTTCACCGACACGCTCGAGCTCGACCTGAGCACGGTGGTGCCGAGCCTGGCCGGTCCGAAGCGTCCGCAGGATCGTGTGCCGCTCTCGCAGAGCAAGGCGATGTACCGTGAGGCGCTCGCGGCGCAGCGTCTGGCGAACGGCGTGCCGAATGGCAGTGCCGTCGCCACGATGGTCGCGGAAGGCGGTCACGATGATGCCGGCGGCGTGGCAGTCGACTATCAGGGCCAGTCGTTCACGTTGTCCGATGGCCATGTGGTCATTGCCGCCATCACGAGCTGCACCAACACGTCCAACCCGAGCGTGATGCTCGCCGCGGGCTTGCTGGCGCAGAAGGCCGTGAAGCTTGGCCTCAAGACCAAGCCGTGGGTGAAGACGTCGCTGGCGCCGGGCTCGAAGGTGGCCACCGATTACTTCGTCAAGGCCGGCGTGATGGACTCGCTCAACACGCTTGGCTTCAACGTGGTCGGCTACGGCTGCACGACGTGTATCGGCAACTCCGGTCCGCTGCCCACGGTGATCAGCGAAGCCATCGACGAGGGCAAGCTGAACGTCGCCGCGGTGCTCTCGGGCAATCGCAACTTCGAAGGCCGCGTGAATCCGCAGACGCGCTTCAACTATCTCGCGTCGCCGCCGCTGGTGGTGGCCTTCGCACTGGCCGGCCGCATGGATATCGATATGGCGACTGAGCCGCTCGGTGTCGGCACGGATGGTCCGGTGTTCCTGCGCGACATCTGGCCGTCGGCGCAGGAAGTGGAAGACACGATTCTCTCCAGCGTGAAGCGTGAGCAGTTCACCACGCAGTACGCCAACGCGTTCCTCGGTGACAAGTACTGGCAGGCCATCGAGGCCAGCACCGGCGCGCGTTACGGCTGGCAGGCCGATTCGACGTACGTGCAGGACCCGCCGTACTTCGACGGCATGACGATGACGCCGCCGGGCATTCGCCCGATCAACAGCGCGCGCGTGCTCGGCATGTTCGGTGATTCGATCACCACCGACCATATCTCGCCGGCCGGTTCGATTGCCGGTGCGAGCCCCGCCGGCAAGTATCTGCTGTCGCTCGGCGTCGAGAAGAAGGATTTCAACTCGTACGGCGCGCGTCGCGGCAATCACCAGGTGATGATGCGCGGCACGTTCGCGAACATCCGCCTCAAGAACGAACTCACCGGCGGCAAGGAAGGCTGGTGGACGGCCGATGCGCCGGGCGCCGAGCCGGAAGCGCTGTACGATGTCGCGATGGCCCGTCAGGAAGCGGGCGTCGCGCAGATCGTGATCGCCGGCAAGGAGTACGGTACCGGTTCGTCGCGCGACTGGGCGGCCAAGGGCACGATGCTATTGGGCGTGCGGTCGGTGATCGCCGAAAGCTTCGAGCGCATTCACCGCAGCAATCTGGTAGGCATGGGCGTGCTGCCGCTCGAATTCGTGAACGGCGAAACGCGTCAGTCGCTCGGGCTCACGGGCTTCGAGACGTACGACATCGTTGGGCTCGACGACACGCTCACGCCGCGGGCCACGCTCACGGTGAAGGCCACCGCGAACGACGGCACCGTGACGTCGTTCAGCGCGCGTTGCCGCATCGACACGCCGGAAGAGATGCAGTACTACAAGAACGGCGGCATTCTGCCGTACGTACTGCGCAGCCTGATCGGGAAGTAGTTGAGGGCTGGCTGATCTGGTGAGTTTTGAGTTTTGAGTAAAAGTGGTGAGTAGTGAGTCGAAACACGACGTGAAGCTCACAAGAAACGGGCTGCGGAGAGTGAATCTCCGCAGCCCGTCGTTATACTCGCGACTCCAAACTTGAACTCACCACTTCAGACTCACGTGAGTCTCAATCCTCGCGCCCATCTTTGTTGCGGTCCTTGAACGCCCGGAACGCATTCCGGATGTTGTTCTGCACCTGCGCCCGCGTCTGCCCCGGCGTGTTGGCGGCGGCCGGTGAATAGAGCCCGCCCGACGAACGCAGGAACCACGTGCTCAGGTCGATCGTGACCGTGACATCGTCGCCACCGGTGCCCACCACCAGCGGCTCGGCGAGCGGCACCGTGAGCTTGGCGTTGACATCGTTCACGAAGATGAACGGCGTGCCGTTGAAGGTGCCTTCGAGGCGCAGGCTGATGTCGCGGAAGTCGGGATTGGCCTGACGGAACGCCACGTCGGCGGAATCGCCGCTCGTGACCTTGTACAGCCACAGGCGGATCGACGAGTATGTGCCAGCCGGCACTTCCACCGCCACGCGCGCGCCGTCGGCGCCGCTCACCGGGACATCCACCAGATACGGACCGACGCGAATCACGGCGCACTCATCGTCATCCTCACGGCGTGACGACGAACCCGACGTCGAGGTGGACGGTTTGCCTGTCGCCTCGTCGTCATCGTCGTCCGCGCAGGCCGCCGTTGCCGACTTGAGCTTCACGTTGCGCACCACGAGCTGCGCCTTCGTGACGAGCAGCACGTCGCCATCGCGCGAGATATTCATGCCGGCGGGGGACGCGGTGATAGTGGGCATGCTGCCCGGCACGCTCCGTGTGCTGCCGTCGACACTGGCGGCCGTCATCGAGGCGGCTGTAGAGGTGCGGGCCAGTTGAAATCCGACACCAACTTTGTTGGCGGATGACGGGCTCGTGCCGTCGCTGCAGGCGGACAGCGCGAGCGCCGCGACGGCGGCGGTGAGCACAGACGGAATAGACTTCATGTGGTGGCTCTCCTTGGAAGTACAGCATCAGCGGCGCCTGCCGGAATGTGATCCAGCGGACCGAGCGGGTACGGAGGTAAGTTGACCGCTATGCGGTTTCTACTCCGTGACGTATGGCACGCCTTTCCGACAAAGTGCGTTACGCTGCTGGCATACATTCGCACTGAAGGAAAGATCGATCATCATCACGCATCGACATGATGTCTTTATGATGCTTTCTCCATCTGATCGCATCCACGCGCCGGTCGTGTTGCTGGTGAATCCTGCCGCGGGACGCGGCCGCGCCGGACGTGTGGCGCAAGCGGCCAGTGAGGCGCTACGTGCGGCCGATCTTGCGGTGGACGTGCACGAAACTCGCGAGCGTGGCGACGAAGCGCGCATTGCGGCGGAGGCCAGCGCCACCGGCGCGCGCGCACTCGCCGTGGTCGGCGGTGACGGCGCCATCAGTCATGCCGTGCGCGGTCTGCTCGACGGCGAAGCCGGTGGTGGCGCGCGAGTGCCGATGGCCATCTTCGCCGCTGGTACCGGCAACGATTTCGCGAAGTCGCTCGTGGTGCCGGTGCACCACGTGGCGCGCATGGCGAGGCACATCGCCGCCGGAAACACCCACGTGGTCGACGTCGGATTCGTGGACGACGTGCCGTTCGTGAATGCCGCCGGTTTTGGATTCGACGTGGAAGTCCTCGAGCACATGCGCACACCGGGCGTGCTACGCGGCACGGCGGCGTATGTCAGCACCGCGCTCGGCGCATTGTTCGGCTATCGCGGATTCCGCGCCAACATGGCGAATGACTCCGCCATCATGAGCCGGAAGCTCATGACGGTCTTTGCCAACGGCCGCTGCTTCGGCGGCGCGTTTCGTATCGCGCCCGACGCGCGGCTCGATGACGGCGCGCTCGACTGCGTCACGATTCGCGATATCTCGCCGTGGGCGAGAGTGCCGTTGTTCGCCCGTGCGATGCGCGGCACGCACCTGACGTCGCCTCATGTGTCGTTCCATCGCGACCACCACTTTCACCTGCGGTTTGATACGCCGCCGATGTTCGAGACCGATGGCGAATTGCAGCAGGCCGCGACGTGCGATGTGTCCGTGAGCGTTCGCGCCGGCGCGCTGACGGTCATCGCGTAGCGCTTATAGCGTAGCGACGGACATACACGCAGAACACGCCGCCACCGGAATCCCGGTGACGGCGTGTGCGCGCCCCTCCACGAAGCACGTCCTGCAACTACTCCCTCACGGACCCGCTACGCTTCTTGATCTGATGACCAATGATGCCGCCCAACACGGCGCCGCCCAACGCGCCGATCGCTCCACCCTTCACCTTGTCACGCGACGTAGCGACACCGATCGCCGCCCCCGTCGCCGCGCCGATGATGGCGCCCTTCTGTGTATTGGCCGGCTGCGTGCCCGACCGCGTTCCAGAACTGCCGGTCGAACCCCCGCCGCTCCCGGCGCTGCTCGTCCGTCGTACGGTGCTCTGCTGCGGCACATACACCACCCGAGTCTGCGGCTGCGGCGCCGGATAGCCCTGGGGATACGCCGCCGGCGGATAGCCCTGCGGGTACCCAGGCTGCGGATAGCCATACTGCGCTGGATACTGACCCGGATACTGCGGCGCGTACCCCTGCGGATATCCCAACTCGGCCGGACTCGCAAACTGACCGCGAGCGCCGGGCGCCTGCGCGGCGGCGGCCAGGTCGGCCTTCAGCTGCTCGTCGAGGCGCGAATCGGCTCCGCCACACCCCGTCAGGACTCCAAAGGCCAAGGGGGCCAGCAGCAACGAGGCGTGACGGATGCGCGTACGGATTTGAGTCATGGATCCTCCTGAGATGATCGTGCTTGCACCACCATCACCAGGCAGGGGTCGTGCCACGCCGAATCGATCGATTTCCGGTCGAAATGGGCCGGAAACGTTAGTTTGGAGTAGTACGTTGTCCACAGGCGTGGTCAGCGACCCGTCTCCGTTCAGCGACACCCGCTCAATCCCCGTTCATACTCTTCCGGAGTTCTTGATGTCCATTCGCTCACGTGCCGCACGTTTCGTTGCGGTGCTCGCCGTCGCCGCAATCGCTCCGTCCATCGCTGGCGCGCAGGCCGCGCCCGCGCCGACGCCGCTCAAGGTCGGCGAGATGGCACCTGATTTCACGGTGACGGTCGTCACGGCGGATGGCGTCGCCAAGAAGCCGTTCAAGCTTTCGGAGCACAAGGGCGAGACGGTCGTGCTGGCGTTCTTCCCGAAGGCGCGCACCAGCGGCTGCACGGTGCAGATGGAGTCGTATCGCGACAAGTACGCGCAGACATTCCAGGGCGGGAAGAAGGTCACGCTCGTAGGCGTCAGCATCGACAGCGACACCGCGCTCGTCTCGTGGGCCAAGGACGCGAAGTTCCAGTTCCATTTCGCCGCCGACACCGACCGCAAGGTTGGCGTGGCGTACGGTGCCAACGCGGGCACCGGCTACCACAAGCGCACGCTGTACGTGATCGATCCGTCGGGCAAGATCTCGTACGTGGCCGCGCCGTTTAACCAGATGGCGGCTGACGCCTACACCGACCTCGGTGCCGCGATTTCACACGCCGGCGGCTCGCACTAACCCGTTCGCACAGCGACGTCCGCCTGTGCGAACTACGATACTCCGTTCGTGAATACCTCGCAGCATCCCCGCGCCCTGCTCGCGGCACTCTATCGTGCCGCGGTGCAGGGCGCGGCGCCGTTTCCGCGGACACGTGACGCGGTGGGCGCCTGGTTCGACGCACGTTCCATGCTGTCCGCGCATGCGCCCGTCTACGTGATCGCTTTGGGAAAAGCCGCGCCGGCGATGATGGCCGGTGCCCTCGACGCGCTCGATCAACGCGGGCGCACGGTGCACGGTGGTCTCGTGGTCGCGGCGCACGAACCGAAGCGAGACGAGGTGGGCGGTGACTTGCCTGCCCGTATTCGGCTCATGGTCGGTGATCATCCGGTGCCCGGGCCTGCGTCGCTCGACGCCGCCGACGCGCTCGATGATCTCGCCCATAGCATCGACGACGGCAGCATCGTGCTCGTGCTGCTGTCGGGTGGCACCACCTCGCTCTGTGCGGCGCCGATCGCGACACTCTCGCAGGAGGTTGGTGATGCCGATCGCGCGCAGTCGCATCTGGCCACCCTCGCCGAAACACTGCTCGAGTCAGGGCTCGCCATTCACGAGATGAATGCGATCCGACGTCGCGTGCTGCGATGGGGCGCCGGTCGTCTCGCGGTCAGTCTCGTGCAGCATGGCGCGGAGCACGTGCCGGTGTTCGCGATCTCCGATGTGATCGGCGACGATCCGGCGGTGATCGGCTCGGGCCCCTGCACCGCCGATCCGCTCGACGACGCGACCTTCCTGGCTCTACTCGACGCGCACGACATGCGTTCGCGTGTCGAGCGCGTGATGGGCACGGTGCTGGGGCTCGAGGGTGCCAGCGATCCTCCGCGCGTTCCGAGTACCGACCATGCCGCGTTCGCGCGCGTGGGCTACACCCTGGTCGCGCGCAACGCCGATGCGGTGCAGGCGCTGGCGCATGAGGCGCGTGCCCTCGGCATCGCGCAGGTGGTGGTCCAGCAGATGCCGCTCGAGGGCGACGCCGCACAACTGGGCGATCAGCTCGCGCGGCTGGCGCTGCAGACAGCGCCCGAGGCGCACGGCGATACGCTGCTGGTGTGTGGCGGCGAGCCCGTTGTCAACTTGCGCGAGACGGCTGATCGGGCAATGTCGCGCAATGAAGACGAGTCGCTGGAGGTGCCGTGGTCGGACGAACCACTGCGCGGCGGTCGCATGCAGGTGCTCGCCCTGTCGGCCGCGCTGGCACTCGAGGAAGCGGCCGCCTGCGGTGACTCGCGCTCGTGGAAGATCAGCGTCTTGGCGGCGGGCACCGATGGGCGTGACGGTCCGACCGATGCCGCCGGCGCCATCGTGGATGCGGCAGTGCCGGCGCTGGCCCGCCGCGCGGGACGCGTACCCGAAGACGACCTCAGTACCGGCCGGTCGTGGTTTCCGCTCGATGCGGCCGAGGCGCTGCTGCGCCCCGGCCCGACTGGCACCAACGTCATGGACGTCGTCGCGCTGTATATCCGCGCCTGAATTGGCTTAACGCGGGTAACTCATCGCGAGCCCATCGCGACGAATGTTACTGACAGTCCGTGTTGTACGCGTCGCGCGTAAATCCGGCGTCCTGCGCGTCCTTCATCGACACGAAGCCGACTTTGTCGTCCGCCTTGATCAGCTTCACCGTGTGGCAGCTCTGCGGATAGAACTTCTTCGTCTTGAGCGAGCCCACGAATGGCGCCGTGCTCGCGTCGATCGCGTTGGCGATCGCCTTCTGTGAGGCACTGGGCACGCTGTTCTGCGTGCCTTCGGTTCGGGCGGCCGTCGCCGCGCCACCCGAGGCGCAGGCCGTGAACAGGAGTGATGCCGACGCGACGACGACCGCCGTCGTGACATGACGGAATGAACGCATAGGACCTCTGGGAAGTGGCGCGTGGAGAACGATGTTCTATTTACCTAACGCCGTTAAATCTTGACGGTAGCGTCGCATTGTCAAGGCCTCCCGGACGCGGTATCGTTGGCGATGCCCGCCAAACGTGCGCCTCGTCCCACTGCCAGACCCATCGCCGTCGAGTCGGTAGCGGCCGCCACGGTGCAGCTCGCTCGTGCGCCGGTTGCCAGCGCGCCGGTCGCGAACGCGCCGGTTGCGATCGCGCCGGTTGCGATCGCGCCGGTTGCCTCGACGCCGAATGCCGATAGCGGATCACCCGACGCGTATCGGCGGCGGCCTCGACAGTCGCGCGGACAAGCGCGGGTCGAACTCCTGCTCGACGCGGCGGCCGCCGTAATCGCGGAACAGGGACTGCACGCCGCGACCGCGGAAGCCATCGCCCTGCGCGCTCGTACCGCCAAGGGCTCGCTGTACCAGTTCTTCCCCAATCGCGATGCCGTGCTGGCGGCGCTCGCGCTGCGGTATGCCGACGAAATGCGCGCCATTCATGAGCGAGCATTCCCGATCGACCCGCACGGCCTGCCCCTCGATCGGCTCATCGACCGCATCGTGAAGCCGCTGGCCGAATTCCACGACACGCACCCCGCCTTCCGGCGCGTGTTCGCCACCGTGGAAGGCCCCGGCGACGACACCCGGTCGGCGCCGACGCGCCTACGCGCTCAGCTCTTCGATTCATTCGTCGACCGGCTCGATGTGCTGTTCGCCGCGCGCAATCCGAAGCTCGCGACCCGCGATCGACGCCGCGTGGCGCTTGTGGCCGCTTCGCTGGGACAGTCGTTGCTGGCCCGTCGCGGACGCGCCGTCGCCGCCGAGAAGAAGCCGTTGCTCGACGACCTGCGGCGCATTCTGCTGGCCTATCTCCAGCCCGTGCTCGAGCCACCCGCCGTCAAGACAAAGGGTGAGGCGAAGCCGGCACCGAAAAAACGGTGATCCCGCCACGTTGCCACTGGCCTCGGGATCGATGACTTTTCGTCATGGCCAACATCGTGAACATCGGTGTCATTCAGGACACCGCCTCGGATGATCTCGCCGCCAACGTGACGCGTGCGGTGGCGCGTGTGCGCGAAGCCGCCGCGCGCGGTGCGCAGATCATCTGCTTGCAAGAGCTCTTCAACGCGCCGTATTTCTGTAAGAGCGTGAAGCCCGAGCGGTTCGACATCGCCGAACCAGCCGACGGTCCAACGGTGCACACGTTTCAGGCGCTCGCCAAGGAACTCGACGTCGTCATCGTCGTGCCGTACTACGAGCGTGAGGCGGCGGGCCTCTATCGCAACTCGGCCACCGTGATCGATGCCGACGGCAGTGTGCTCGGCACGTATCGCAAGATGCACATTCCGCACGATCCGCTGTTCGAGGAGAAATATTACTTCGCGCCCGGCGACGTCACGGCGGATCTGCGGCACGATGCGCATCCGGGCATCAACGGCTTTCGCGTGTGGCATACCAAGTACGCGAACATCGGCGTCTTGATCTGCTGGGATCAGTGGTATCCGGAAGCGGCGCGCATCACGGCGTTGCTCGGAGCCCAGGTGCTGTTCTATCCCACGGCGATTGCGTGGCATCCGGGCGAGAAGGCGACGTTCGGCGACGCGCAGGTCGACGCGTGGCGCACCGCGCAGCGCGCGCATGCGATCGCCAACGGCGTGTTCGTCGCGTCGCCGAATCGCGTGGGCTTCGAGCCGGAGCCCGGCACCGATGGCCTCGAGTTCTTCGGACAGTCGTTCATCGCCGATCCGTTCGGACGCTATCTCGCACAGGCCGGTACCGAACCGGAGATTCTCGTTGCGGCATGTGACCTTGGCCTGATCGAAGAGACGCGTCGCAACTGGCCGTTCCTGCGGGATCGCCGCATCGATGCCTACGGTCCGATCACGCAGCGCTGGCTGGCCGGTCGTTGAGTCACCTCATCGACTTGTCAGCACTCGGTCCGGTGCGGATGCCTGCCGAATGGGAGCGTCACGACGCAACGTGGATCGGGTGGCCCACCCACGAACCCGACTGGCCCGGCAAGTTCGCGCCGATTCCCTGGGTGTACGCCGAGATCGTGCGGGCCCTCGCGCCGTTCGAGCGCGTGGAGATTCTCTGTCAGGATGACGCCGTGTGCGAGGACGCACGTGCCGCGCTCACGATGCACGGTGTGCACGCCGATCACTATCGACTGCACGTGCAGCCCACCGACCGGGTGTGGCTGCGCGACTCGGGGCCGACCGGCGTGCAGCGCGCCGACGGCAGCGTGGCGCTCGTGCACTGGGGCTTCGACGCGTGGAGCAAGTACGACAACTATGCGCTGGACGTGTATGTGCCGGAGGCGGTCTCGCGGGTGACGTCACTGCCGCGTGTGGAGGCGATGTGTCACGACAACGGGCAGCGCCTGATTCTCGAAGGCGGCGGCATCGAGACCGATGGACTCGGGACGATGCTGGTGACGGAAGAGTGGTTGTTGTCGGATGTGCAGGTGCGCAATCCGGGCTTCACGCGCGCCGACTACGAGCGCGCGTTTCATACGTACCTTGGCATCACGCACACCGTCTGGCTGGGCGAGGGATGCGTGGGCGACGACACGCATGGGCACGTGGACGACATCGCGCGCTTCGTGTCGCCGGGCGTCGTGGTGCTGGCGCACGAAGAGGATCCCGCCGACGAGAATCATGCGCGATCACTCGACAACCTGCACCGCTTGCAGCGCGCGCGCGATGCGCGCGGTGAACCGATCCGGGTGGTCACGCTGCCGTATCCGCGCGCGGTGATCATGGACGGTACGCGGCTGCCGGCGAGCTACGCGAACTTCTACATCGCCAACGGGGTGTGCATTGTACCCACGTTCAACGACCCGAACGATCGAGTTGCGTTGAACAGTCTTGCTGCGCTCCTGCCCGAGCATCGTATCGTGGGCATTCACGCGGTGGATCTGGTGTGGGGCCTCGGCACGCTGCATTGTCTCAGTCAGCAGCAGCCCGCTGCCGCTTCAGCGGAGGTGGCGTCATGAACGAGTTGCCGCGCTGGGCGCAAAAGCAGAATCAGGAGCGATCGCTCGAGCAGCCAAGCGATGCGGAGATGGAAGCGTTCATCGGTCCCAAGTGGGAGAAGGTGTATCGCCGCAAGTTGGCGCCGTTTCTCGACGACGCGTCGTTCGTGCCGACCTGGAACTGGAGCGCGGCAATCGCCTTTCCGCCGGCGTGGTTCCTGTACCGAAAGTTGTACTTGCCGTTCGCCTTTTTCTTCCTGATGCCGGGGATCGCGTTTCGTTTGTTGACCGGCACCGAGAAGCCGCTCACGATGGCGGCGATGCAGCAGCCGGAAAACGAGTGGCTGCTGATGATGAACGCGGCAGTGTTCGTCTCCACGATGTTGGCGTCTGGCGGGACGGCGAACTGGTTTCTCTACCGTCGGGCCCGAGCGGCAAACCGCTTGGTGGTGCAGCAGCAGTTGCCACAGGCTGAGTCGGAGCTGTTGCTTCGTCGGGTCGGTGGCGTAAACAGGATGGCGACCTCGTTGTTCGTGGCGCTGTCGATGATGCTTGCCGTAGCAACGATCGGGGGATGATCGGTGCACTGGGGTCGCGTTGGGTCGGAACCGGGGATTCTGGTGACGCGCATCGCGGCTGGGCTGTTGTTCATCGATGACTGACGCGGAGCTGGTTGTTCGGACCCGCGCAGGTGACCCCGACGCCTTTGGGACTTTGGTGTCGAGGTACTACGACGCGTGCTGGCGTTTCGCGTACCACATGCTGGGGGAGCGAGCGGATGCGGAGGACGTGGTGCAGGACTCCTTCTTACGCGCGTATCTCGCCATCGGTCGGTACGACGAGCGTGATCAGTTCCGCGGGTGGCTCTTTCGTATCCTGACCAACCAGTGCCGCAACGCCCTTACCTCCCGCGGTCGTCGCACGCGTCGGTTCGTGCAAGACGAGATCGCTCTTGAGACCGCGCCTGCCCCTCCACTCGGGCTCGCGACCGGCGTCGAAGACGCCGCGCTCGTGCATGCGCTCAGTCAGCTCGACCCGCTTCAGCGGGAGGCGCTGTTGCTCAAATACGCCGAAGGACTGGAGTACGGCGAGATGTCGGCGATGACCGGCGCCGGCGAATCGGCGCTCAAGATGCGCGTGAAGCGCGGCAGCGAGCGGCTGCGTGCGCTGCTCGGGAGGTCGCTTGAATAGCGATCGCCCACACAAACCGAACGAGCCTAACGATCTCGATCTCACCGGGTTCGTCGACGATCCGTTGCTCGTCGCGCGCGTTCGGGCGTCGTACGCTCAGCTGCCGGCCCCCGATGCCGCCCAGATTGCCCGCTGCACCACCTCGGTGCTCGCGGCGGCGATGCATGCGCCGGCCCGCCGGTTCGGCGGTGCATTACGCCCTCGCTGGTGGTGGGGCGCGGCAGCCGCGGCGGTCCTGGTGGTCAGTGTGCTGCGCCCCTGGCGGCCTGAGGTCGCCGTGCGGCATGCCGACAGCGCCTTTGCCGGGGCGTCAGGTGAGTCGCGAGCGGCGTCCGCCGTCGGCACGACCGCGGCCAGCGGCGACGCGATTCGATTCGACCTCACCCTGCCGAACGCCGCCCAGGAGGTCGCGCTCGTTGGCGACTTCAATGGCTGGGATGAACACGCCACGCCGATGCTCCGCCGCAGCAACGATGGCGCCTGGACGGCAAAGGTGCCTCTGCCGCCCGGCCGCCATGTGTACGCCTTCGTGATCGATGGTCGAACCTGGCTCGTCGATCCGCTCGCGCCACAGGTGCCCGACGAGGGGTATGGTCCGGCCAACGCGGTCGTCGTGGACGGTCCGCGATGAGGCCCCGCGCACGCACGACGCTCTGGCTCTCCCTGCAGCTGCTCTCCACGACGATAGCCTCGCCGGTGGCGGCCGCCACGCTGATCGCCACGAGCCGCACCGACTCCGTGCAATCGGCGGCCGCGCTCGTGGCATCGATCGACACGGTGTTCTTTCGGGATCCGCAGGGGCAGTTCGACGCCGCACGATTCGACACGCTCACCGCCAACGCCCTGCGCCTGCTGCTCGATGACGCCGCGGCGAAGGGGCTGCCCACGGCGCCGTTGATCAATCGCGCGTTGGAGGGCGCCGCCCGGCGGGTGGGCGGCCAACGCATTTTGCTGGTGGTGCGCGCCCATGCGGCCGCGCTCGCGGAGGCCAAGGACGCGCTGGGTGATGGAAGCACTGTCGCCGAGCTCGACGCTGGTGCGACCGCGCTCAGAGCTGGCATCGACGCCAGAACGCTGATGGTCCTGCGCAATACGCGCCCGGCCGGTACCGCAGTAACGGCGCTGGTGGTGCTGACCGATGTGGTCCGACGCGGCGTCCCTACTGCAACGGCGCGCGAGGCGGTATCGACCATCGCCCGGATGCCCAAGTCCGACGACGCACTGCTGGGCTTGCAATCCACGGTGGCAAAGAATTCGCAGCGTGGGCCCGGTATGGCTGTCGACGCGTTGAATCGCTATGTTCGAGGTACGGTCTCCGGTGCCGTGTCGCCGTCCACTCCCGCGACGAGCGACCGCAAGCCGGTCCGCCCTCCTGATTCGTGACGCCCGCTCGCCTCCTCCTCAGCGCGTCGCACCGTCGCTCCTTGCCGAGCCGCGGATGGGCCTTGCCGCGTGTGTTCGCGCCGCGTGCACTGGTGCCGTGCGCCTTGGCGAGCCTCACGTTCGCTCCGTCGCTTGCCGCGCAGGTTCGCGGCGACGCGCCTATCGCGCCGGCGGCTACGATTGGTCCGGTCACCGACGCCTCCACGCTGTCGGTACTTGGCATCGCGGCGCTCCCCGACGGCACGGGCAACGCGCTCACGCAACGCAACGACCTGTGGCTTGGCGCCACGCAGCCCCTCGGTCGCATCGGCCGCGTACGTCTTGCTGCGCTTGGCACGGGCAATTGGCGCGTGCCGCAAGGCGTGGGGACCGACGGCCAGCTCGAGGGCACGCTCGCGCTTCGCGCGCGGGCCCGCGTGGGCGAGCAGCGCGTGTGGAGTGCGATCAGCTATGGTCACGCGTCGGTGAACGGCGCCAGCCCCACGGCCGACATTCTGGGCAACGCGATGCCCCCCATATCGGCCGGTGGACTCGACCTGCGCGCGGCCGACACCACGGTCTCACGTCGCGTCGACGTCGGTGCCATCAGCCGCGCCGAGGCGGGCATGATGACGAATGTGGCGGGCATGGAGTTCTCGTTTGGTTTCTCCGTGGAACGTGCGACACGCACGACCACGCAGACGCTGACGATCGACGAGCCCGACGCGATCACGATGCCGACGGTCGGTGGATTCACGCGACTCGTGAGCAATCGCACCACGCGATCACTGCAGCGCCGCGACATTGCCACCGGCATCGCCTCGCTGGGCTTCAACACCGGGCCCACCACGTGGTTGGTGTCGGTGACCTCGCCGGTTGCCACCTGGATTTCCAGCGACGCGCTCGCGCCGAAACCCAGTATGCTGCCGACGGTCGCATCACTGGCGGTTGTGCAGCCGGTCACCGCGTGGCTGTCGTTGGTGGGCGCCGCGGCGACCAACGCCGCGACCGTTGGTGGCACGGCACTGCGCGATGATCTCGACAATCATCGTGCGCGTAGCTTTGCCCCGGTGCTCGCCATTGGCGTTCGCATTTCGCGCCTACCCTTCCGCGGCACCGATGGCACGCCGGGCGGTATTCTGGCCTTCGAAACGCGCACGCTCGGCGCCGTCGATTCGCTCGCGGTGGAACAGGGTGTGTCTGCGCCCGATGGCGACACGCTACGCGTGGTGTTGCTGATCGATGCGCCGCGCGCAGAATCGGTGGAGCTCATGGGTGATGCCACCGAGTGGACGGTCACGCAGATGCGTCGCGCCACGAACGGACGCTGGCGCGCCGAGCTCAAACTTGCGCCTGGCATGCATCGCATCACCGTGCGCGCCGATGGCGGCGCGTGGATCGCGCCGCCGGGTTTGCCGATGGGCAATGATGACTACGGCAGCCCGGTCGGGATGATCACGGTGCGCGGGAAGCGGCGGTGAGGGAAAGCGATTGGATTGGGCGGATTCAGGGTACAGTGGTCTGAATTCTGACGTCAGACTTTTTATAGTGTTCAGAATTCAGCAGCTACAGTCCACAGTCGCGAGGGTATTTGATGAAAAGCAACGGGCCCTGTCGAAGCGATCGACAGGGCCCGTTGTTGCTCCGAAGACGCTCAGAACTGTTCACTGTCGTTGCTGAACTCGGAGCACGATACGCGGTCAGACGCCAGAGCTCTGTGCACTGAGCACTGATCCGCGGAATCCGCTATTTCCCGCCCTTCACCCGAATCACCTGCGTCGTGCTGTCCGTGATTCCCGCCCCTGACACCATCAGCGTCAGCTGGTAATCACCCGCGGGCACCTGCGGAAAGTTGATGGTCAGGCTGCGTCCCGGCCCGCCGTCGGGGCGACCATTGTCGTTGTACTTGATCGACACCGGCGTAACGGATTTCGAGAGACCGAACGAACTGCCGAGTTTTTGCATGAAGCCCGCGCCTACGCGGGTGGCCCGCAGCGACACTTGCAGCGGCTGACCCGGCGACGCCTGGCGATACATCTCCCAGTAGATACCGATCGACGTGCCCCCTTCGATCTCGTTGCTGCCATACGCTTGCAGCGCGTTGCGATCGAGCATCGGTGTGGCCGACACATCGCCGCGCTGCAGCAGCAGGTATTCCGACAGGCGTGTACCAGCCGGCAACGGCTTGATCACCGTGCGCACGCGCGCGGCGCGCTTGCCGACCGGTGCCAGCACTTCGAGGCTGGCCAGCATCGGTGACGGTACCGGCAGCAGGAGGGCGCCGTTGGCTTGCGCGCTATCCCGCTTGGCCTGCAGCGGCTCGCGTCCATCGAATGCATCGAGCGTGAGCGCGGCGGTGTACGGAGCACGGCCCATCTCGAGCTCGCGCATCAAGCGGTATCCGCCAGCCACGATCGTGGTGTCACCGCGCAGGAATCGCGCAAACTGATTGGGCAAGGCGCCGAAGCCGGTGGCAAAGCGCGGCGCGTAGCGCATGCGCGCCTTCTGACGTCGCGGATTCCAGTCACCCGGCGTAGCGGAAAGCGGCGTGGCGATGGCCTCGGCGACCGGCATGAAATCATAGCTCGGCGTAGGCTCGTGTCCGATCACCGAGGGCGGACGCGGATCGGCCACGCCGCCGTTCTGCACAGACCACGCGGTCGGCCAACCGTAGCGCATTTGCGACTCGAGCAGATCGTCGCCCCACTGCAGGTCGTACGGAATGCGCGCCAACGAGTGCACGCGCGACATCGTGCGACGGGCGTACAGTTCGTTCTGAATGTCGTTGGCGGGAATCATCCACAACGGCTGGGCAAGTCGCAGGATGCGCACGTTTTCGGCGCCGCGGTTGGCGCACGGCGTCGCCTTGTACGCGGCATGCATGGAGGGATCCAGCCACCACGAGAGGTCGGTCCAGGTGCATTGCTGTGCGACCGGCATCGACGCGAGCGCGCGCGCAAACGCGGCCGTGGCGTCCTTGTGCTGATTCGCGTTGTGCAGCGCGAGTCCCTCGAGCGCCTCGCACCACCACAGCGTCCCCTTGCACGCACGCGCTGCGCTGATGGCCACGTCGCGCTGCTCCGACTCGATCGCGTAGCGCACACGCATGCCGTTTACCCAGTCATCCTTCGGGTCGGCGGCCTGTGCCTGTGCCAGCAACTCCAGCAACTGTTCGCGTTCGAGCTTCGCGTCATTGCGCTCGGCCGGCGGCGGGACGTCGCCGTTGTTGTTCCAATAGCAGATGCGCCCCAGCGGGACCTCGCACGACGCATCGGCACCGCCGTTGTAGAAGCGGAGCCCGGTGCGGTGGTTGCGCTCGAATCCGTCTTGCATGGTGCGCGCCTGTGAGCCGAGTGAGCTCATCGTGGCCGGATTGCCGCGCAAGGGATCGGCCGGAAGGCTCGCCATACCGCCGACGAGCGGAGGCCGCGTGGTATCAGTCGGCGGCTGCGTCGGCGGCGCCTGCGCCGACAACACGGGCAACCACGCCGCCGACAGAGTCGTGACGACAGCCAGCGCCCACGAGTGCCGCGCGGCGGACATCAACCGGCGGCGAGCGATCTGATTCACCAAGGGCCTGCTCCTGAGAGAAATCGACAGTGCGCCGCGCGACCGGTAGCGGTCGGCGCGGCGCCTCATCGACACGACATCGAGGCGCCCGAATCGATCGAGACGCGTCGTGCGAAGTTAACGCTCGGAGGAGCGCCCCGGGATTCAGAACGTCAACTTCACCCCGGCCGTGAGCGCCCAGTTGTGCGCGAGATTCCCCTCGGCACGGAAACCCACCGCATCCTCCGAATTGAATCGGCTCACCCAGTCCTTCGCCTGCACCCGGAGGGCAAAGCTTTCGGCGAGACCGATATCGAGACCTACCCCGCCGGTATACGCAATGTTCGAAGCGCGAACGTCGAACAGGGAGTTCTTGATGTCGTTGGTAAGTCCACCGATACCGACCTGCACGAATGGCGCGATGCCGACCTTTTTGCCGGGAAGACCGCCAAGCTCGAGGCCGGCGTCGTACAGCCACGTCTTCACCGTTCCCACGTTGACACCACCGAGCAGCGGCAACCCTATGCGCAAGTCGCCCGACGCGTAGGCCAGGTTACCGACGAGCGCGATGCCCTTGGTGAGCGGAATGCTGGCCTGTCCGCCAACCATCGGCGCGTTCGTGGTCGAGAGGCTCGTGCCGATCGGGCCGTCATACCAGTTGCCGGTAATCAAGTACCCGGCGTACGGCGTCACGCTGGCCCCAACGCCCGTCTGGGCCTTCGCGGTTGAGGCCACCAGAACCGTGGCCAACAAGGACGACGCAACGACGACGGCCAACGTGCGGGACGCCGAGGAAGGACGGGGAAGCGAATCGGTACGAGCCGCCGTGCGGACAGAATTCGACATAGCTGATCTCCAGAAGGTGACGTCCCCTCCAGGTGCACGTCGCGGACCGTTGCCCCCGCCCCGTGTGGCGGGCGACGGTGGCCGTGGTCAAGTCATTGGAGGAAAGAGACTTATCCGTCGCTCACCGCACGACCGCTCGCTCCGGAAGTGAAACGAGCGTCCCCAAAAGAGGACGCTCGTCTGTATCAACCGACCGACATCCGACCAGTCGCCTATTCGTCGTCCGGCGGCTGCGGCACCCCTCTCAGTTGCACGGCCTCAGACTTCGTGCGCGCGCGGATGTTGAGCATCTCCACGATGACGGAGAAGGCCATCGCCATGTAGGTGTACCCCTTTGAGATGTGCTGTCCCAGACCTTCGGCCACGAGGTTGGTGCCGATGAGCACGAGGAAGGACAGCGCCAGCATCTTCACGGTGGGGTGCTTGTCCACGAAGTCGCTGATGGGCGTGGCAGCGACGAGCATCACGCCGAGAGCGATCACGTTGGCCGCGATCATGATGATCACACTGTCGGCCATACCCACGGCCGTGATCACCGAGTCGAGTGAGAAAACGATATCGATGACGGCGATCTGCGCCACCGTCGCCCAGAGCGACCGCCCTCCCTTCGTGGTCGTCGTCGACTCCTCCGGCCCTTCGAGCTTGCTGTGGATCTCCAGCGTAGCCTTGCCGATCAGGAACAGGCCGCCGACGATGAGAATCAGATCGCGTCCAGAAACGGCGCGCCCGATGAGCGTGAACAGCGGCTCCGTGAGGCGCATGACCCAGGTGATCGACAGCAGCAGCGCCACGCGCGACAGAAAGGCGCCCATGAGGCCGAACCGGCGGGCCTTCGGCTGATCTGCCGGTGCGAGCTTCCCCGCCAGGATCGAAATGAAGATGATGTTGTCGATGCCGAGTACGACTTCGAGCACCGAAAGCGTCAGCAGGGAAATCCACGCCTGCGGATCAGAGAGCAAATCGATCATCGGGACAACTTAATTGGCTATCTTTGGTAAATGTCTGCCTTTTCGACCACTACCGCATCGCCTGACGCCGCGTCCCCCGACGCCTCTTCAACCGTTCGTCCAGCCGTCGTGCTCCTGTCAGGCGGTCTCGACTCCACGACGGTGCTGGCGGTGGCGCGCCGGGACGGGTTCACCCCGTACGCCATGACCTTCCGCTATGGTCAGCGCCATTCCCTGGAGATCGACGCCGCCCGCCGCGTTGCGGCCGCGCACGGCGTCGCCAAGCACGTGGTGGTGGACATCGACCTGCGGCAATGGGGCGGCTCGGCCCTGACCTCGGATGTCGAAGTCCCCAAGGACCGCGACGTCGAGCATCCGACCGACGAGATCCCGGTCACCTACGTGCCCGCGCGCAACACGATCTTTCTGTCGTTCGCGCTGGCTTGGGCGGAGACGCTCAACGCGCAGGCCATCTTCATCGGGGTGAATGCGCTCGACTATTCGGGCTACCCCGACTGTCGGCCCGAATACATCGCGGCGTTCGAGCACATGGCGAACCTGGCCACCCGTGCTGGCGTGGAGGGGACGCAGCGGCTTACGATCCATGCACCGCTGCAACACCTGAGCAAAGCAGACATTGTTCGGCTTGGCCGAGAGCTTGGCGTGGACTACTCGATCACCACGAGCTGTTACGACCCAGCCCCCGATGGAACGGCCTGCGGCCACTGCGATGCCTGCCAACTCCGGTTGCGCGGGTTCGCCGAGGCCGGATCGGCCGATCCGATCGCGTACGCGGCCGGAGCCTGAGCCATGACGTACACCGTTCGCGAGTGTTTCTACACGCTCCAGGGAGAAGGTGTGCAGGCCGGACGCGCGGCCGTCTTTTGCCGTTTCTCCGGGTGCAACCTGTGGACCGGGCGCGAAGCCGACCGCGCGACCGCCGTGTGCACCTTCTGTGACACGGACTTCGTGGGAGTCGGGCGCGACGGGGGCAAGTTCGCCACGGCGGCCGAATTGGCGGCCTTCGTGAAAAGCCGGTGGCCGGCCGACGCGCCGGCCAGCGTGCGGCCGTTCGTCGTCTGCACCGGCGGGGAGCCGTTACTGCAGCTGGACGACGCGGCGGTGGCGGCCTTGCATTCTGAGGGCTTCGAGATCGCCGTGGAGACCAACGGCACACAGAATCCACCGCAGGGGCTGGACTGGACCTGCGTGAGCCCCAAGGCCCAGGCGCCGCTCGTGCTGACCTCGGGCGATGAGCTGAAGCTGGTATACCCGCAGGCCACCGCCATGCCCGAACGCTTTGCTGGGCTCGCCTTCCGTCACTTCCTGCTGCAGCCCATGGATGGACCACAGGCCACCGAGAACACGGCCGCCGCCTTGGCCTACTGTCTCGCGCACCCCCAGTGGCGGCTCTCGGTGCAGACGCACAAGGCGCTCGGAATCCGGTAGCCAAGGAGCGGGAAAAGCCGGGGGCCGCGGATGTACAGAAAGTTGCCACCGGTGTGACGGTAGCCGGTAGCGTGACGGCCATGGCTGGGCTAGGTTCCTCGCTCCGGACCGAACTCGCCCCCCCCCGCGCATTGCGTATCGTGATCTCACTCTCGCGCCAACTGCTTTCGCTCAGCCTGTGTGGCGCGCTTGTCGCGCTGGCACCGCGCGTCGACGGTCAGACGGTCGAGAAGCTCGAGAGCCGGAAGCCGTTCGCGGCGTGGAGTGCATCGGCGCAGAATCTGCGCGACTCCATCGTGGCGAAGGCGCGCGGACAGATCGGCACCCGCTACAAGCTTGGCGGCACCAAGCCCAACCTCGCGCTCGACTGCAGCGGCCTCGTGAAGTACGTGATGGGCGCGCTCGACGTGATGCTTCCCCGCACGGCGCAGAAGCAAGCGACGATCGGTCAGGAAGTGCCGAAGGATCTCGCCGCGCTCAAGCCGGGCGATCTTCTCACCTTTGGTCGCGGCCAGCGGATTTCGCACATCGGCATCTACGTCGGTGAGGGCCGCATGGTGCACGCGAGCACGTCGAAGCGCCGAGTGATCGAATCCCGTCTCTCCGAGCGCTCGCCGCTCATTCGGCAGTGGCAGGGGGTGCGCCGCCTCGTCGGCGGGGCCGGCGCCAATGTGCGCGATTCACTGCTCGCCTTCGCCGACTCCATCAAGCCGTAACGCGCCGGCCTTGTTGCCAATCGATCGATTCGCCCCCAGCATAGGGGGCGTTTTTGTTTTCGAGCCGCCCCCGGGGAGGAATTCATGTCCGCACTGATCGCCCGCACCACCCGCGCCGTGTTGTTTGCCGCGCCCCTCTGTTTCGCCAGCGCATTGCCCGCACGCATTGCGGCACAGCCGTCGGCGACGATGTCGTTACCGAAGGATCGACTGACCATCGCCGATTACTTCAATTGGGAAGACGTCGCCGCACCGAGCATGTCACCGGACGGCCGTCAGATCATCTACAGGCGAACGTGGATCGATCAGCTGAACGACAAACGGGAATCGTCGGTGTGGATCATGAACGCCGACGGGACGAAGAACCGCTTCCTCGTGAAAGGCGCCGACGCCAAGTGGTCACCCGACGGGTCGCGGATCGCGTACGTCGCGCCCGGTGAACCCGGCGGTGCGCAGCTCTGGGTGCGCTACATGGACGCGGAAGGCGCGACCACGCAGATCACGCGCCTCACAGAGGCACCGGCCGATATCGAGTGGTCACCCGACGGCAAGACGCTCGCCTTCGGCATGTTGGTGCGCGGCACGGACACGTGGCGCATCGCGATGCCGACGCCACCGAAGGGCGCCAAGTGGACAGAGCCGCCGCGCGTGGTCACGAAGGTGAAGTATCGGGCCGATCGTCAGGGATTTCTCGAAGACGGATTGCGACAGCTGTTCACCGTGCCCGCCGACGGCGGCACACCGAGCCAGGTCACGAGCGGTGATTGGGCGGCCAACGGCACCACATGGATGCCCGACGGCAAGAGCTTCGTGTTCACCTCACTGCGCACGGCCGACGCCGAGTACGCTTGGCGTCAGAGTGACATCTACAAAGTGGATATCGCCACCGGTGTGGTGTCGGCACTCACCTCGCGCAATGGTCCGGACAACTCGCCGGTGCCGTCGCCCGATGGCCGCTTCATCGCGTACACCGGCTACGACAGCACCGATGCGACGTGGAAGGACGCCACGATGTACGTGATGGATGCCGACGGCAAGAACGCGCGCGCCCTCACGGAAAAACTGGATCGCTCGCCGAGCGGCATGATGTGGGCACCCGACGCGAGCGGCGTGTACTTCAACGTGGAGAACGAGGGATCGCGCAACCTGTACTTCGTGTCGCTCAAGGGCGACGTCCGGCAGGTCACCAAGGGTGCGCACGTGCTCACGGTGAGTGATATCAACAAGAACTTCATGGCGGTCGGCGTGGCCACGTCGCCCACCAAACCAAACGACATCGTGGCGTTCGATGTGCGCACGCCAGCGATCAAGCAGCTCACCGATGTGAACGGCGATGTGCTGGCTGGCAAGAAGCTGGCAAGTACCGAGGAGGTGTGGTACACATCGGTGGATGGACAGCGCATTCAGGGGTGGATCGTGAAGCCGGCCGACTTCGATGCGAAGAAGAAGTATCCGCTGATGCTCGAGATTCACGGCGGGCCGCACTCGATGTACAATGTGGGCTTCAATTTCTCACGCCAGGATCACGCGTCGAATGGCTTTGTGATGCTCTACACGAATCCGCGCGGCTCTACCGGCTACGGTTCGGCCTTCGGCAACGCGATCAAGAACGCGTATCCCGGCAAGGACTACAACGACCTCATGGCCGGCGTCGATACGGTGATCAACCGCGGCTTCGTGGACAGCAATCGCCTCTACGTGTTCGGCTGCTCGGGTGGCGGCGTGCTCACCGCGTGGACGGTCGGCCACACCGACCGATTCGCCGCGGCGGCATCGATGTGCCCCGTCATCAACTGGCTCAGTTTCGTCGGCACGACCGACGGCTCGAGCTGGTACTACAACTTCGCCAAGTATCCGTGGGATGATCCCAGCGAACATCTCAAGCGCTCGCCGCTGATGTACGTGGGCAGCGTGAAGACGCCGACGCTGCTCATGACCGGTGTGAACGATCTGCGCACGCCGATCAGTCAGACGGAGGAGTTCTACGAAGCGCTGAAGATCCGGAAGGTGCCGACGGCGATGATCCGCTTCAACAACGAGTGGCACGGTACCAGTTCCACGCCGTCGAACTTCGTGCGAACGCAGCTCTATCTGCGCAGCTGGTTCGACAAGTATCAGGCGCCGCCCAAGGGCCAGCGTGTCACGCAGGATCAGCAGTGAGTGGACGTGAGTGACCTGTTGTTTCGGGGGCGCGGCGCCGATGTCGGCGGCCGCGCCCCTGCGTGGTTGGTACGCAGTGCCGGCGCCGTACTGGGACTGGCGATCATGCAACTCGCGGCGGTGCTCGGCGTGTGGACTGCCGTCGGCGTATCATCGTTCACCGCGCGCCTCGTGTTGATGAGCGCCGGCGCGCTGCTGGCCACCTCGTCCCGCGGCGCCTGGCTCTGGCTGATCTCCGGGCTGCTGAGCACCGCGCTCATGCTGGTATCGTATACGCCACTGGTCGCGCCGCTGGTCGTGCCGTTCGTGCGTCGCGATGCGGTAACTCCGACCTCGCCCCCGGCCGACGCGGTCGTTGTGCTGTCAGGCGGCGTGACCTCCGAGGGGCGCGTGACCGGCGCCGCGCTCGAGCGCCTCATCAGCGGGTTCCAGCAGGCGCGCCGACTTGGCATACGCGTCGTGGCCTTGTCGGTGGTCGGCGATGACGCCGACCCGTCGGTGGAAAGTTCCGAGCGGGATCAGCGCGAACTGGCCCAACTCATGGCCCCCGATCTGGAGCTCCGCTTCGTGAAGAACGTGCACAGCACCCGCGACGAAGCGCTGGCCTTCGCGGCGATGGCGCGGACGCACGGATGGCGGCGCGTCGTGGTGGTCACGTCCCCGCTGCATTCGCGGCGAGCCTGTGCCGCCGTCGAACACGCCGGGCTGCCGGTGCGCTGCACGCCGGCCGCGTCCCGCGAGTACGCGCTCTCCCGCCTCGATCGCCCGGAAAACCGACGGCTGGCCTTCGCCGATGTGGTCTACGAGAGCGCCGCCACGCTGCTCTATGCGCTACGTGGCTGGACGCCGTGAGAAAGCAACCTTTCACGCCTTCGATTTATCGAATGCGTGATGCACGACACTTTCATGTGATGCTCGAGACCGGTACGTTTTGCAGGCTGTTCTCCCTCTCGCCACCAATTCCATGAGCTCTTTTTCATTCCGTAAGCGTGGAGCGTCCGCGCTTGCCGTTGTGCTCGCCTTCGCGTTGAGCGCCTGTACCGACACCGCCGCGCGGGCCCGTGCCGACTCGCTATCGGCCGCCCTGGCCAGTGCGAGCGCGGAACGCGACTCGCTGCAGGGGCTGATGCAGGGCACGAGCGCCGACAAGGATCGCGCGTTGGCGCAGGTCGTTGAAGCCTCGAAGTTCGCCGACGAAGTCGACGCGGAACTTCGCAAGGTGCGCGGCCTCTCGAGCAAGGTGGGCGTGACGAAGAGCGACGAGTCGGGCAAGACGGAAGCGGCCGCCGCGCAGAAAGACATCCTCGACCGCCTCACGCAGATGCGGCAGCGGTTGGCGGCTCGCCAGCGTCAGGTGGCGGCCCTGCTCGACACGATGAAGACGATGCGCACCGACTCCAGTGCGGCCGCTACGCTGCTGGCCGATCTGAACGCGCGTCTCGCGACGCGCGATAAGGAGATCGCGGTCTTCCAGGAAGAGGTTCGCGCGCTCCGCACGCAGAACGAACAGCTCACGGTCGAGAAGGCCGTTCTCACCGACACGGTGAAGGCGATGGACGTGCGCGAGAACAAGGTGTTCTACGTGGTCGGGTCTCGCCGTCAGCTCATCGCCGACAAGCTCGTCGCGGAAGAAGGCGGCTCTCGCGGGCTGCTCATCGTGAAGCTCGGCAAGACGCTGGTACCGGCACGTTCACTCGACGAGTCGCGCTTCACGCGGGCCGATCGTCGCGAAGTGCTTACCATCCCGCTGCCGCGCAGCGATCGCCCGTATCGCATCGTGTCGCGTCACGATGTGGGCCTGATCGAAGCGGCCAAGAAGGAGAAGGACGGCGCGTTCCGCGGTGAGAGCATCCGCATTACCGACCCGGTGAAGTTCTGGGCCGCCTCGCGCTACCTGATCATCGTCGAGAAGTAAGGACGGTCAGACGTGGGGAAGTTCACGCTCCCCCACGTCGCCGCCTTGACGATGCCAATCCAACTCTTCGGCTGACAGCGGCCGAATGGCCAGGTCGACGGCAAGCCACGTGGTCTTCGCGAACGGATAGCAGAACACGCAGCCGGACAGCATCAGAAACGCCGTGACATACGTGATCAGATCCCAGGGCGGATCAGGCCATGTGAAGTACACGAAGCCGCAGACGCAGAAGAACAGAATGAGTTCGACCGCAATCAGATTGAACAGATACGCGCCGACGAAGTAGTCCTTCTCGCCGCGCTCGAGACGGATGCCGCAGGTGGGGCAGCGTTCCTTGAGCTCGAAGAACGACGCGAAGATCTTGCGACCGCCACAGTGCGGGCAGCGCAGCTGCAGCGCACGGAACACCAGTTGTGTGATCGACGGCTTTTCAACAGAAAGCGTGCCGGCGTTCATCGCTGGGGAAGCGCGGCGAGAAACGCGCTGAGGTAGCCGCCCCACACTTTGGGCGCCGAGTGTGTGCCGTGTCCGCGCGTTTCCGGCGTGATCGGCAACAGAATGAACTTCGTGCGCGGCATCATCGCCGCATACCGCTCGGCTAGACCCAACTCGGGCGGATTCACCTGGTCGTCGGCCGAATTGATGAACAGCGCGGGCGCCGTGATGCGCTTCAGGTTCGGCGACGGATCGTAGTCGCGCGACGCGTCGAACTGATACAGAAAGTCGTTGGCGTCGGTGCTGGCCATGCGCGCATCGAGGTAGGCGCGAATCACGCTGTCGGCCTTATCGCGCGTGGGCGCCTGCGTTTGCTGCACGAGCGGAGCGCTGGACATGATGTACAGCATCATCTGCGCGGCGCGCAGTCCCGGCGGCGCACTGGTGTATTCGCCACCCTTCCAGGCCGGATCGTTGCGGATGGCGTCCATCGCCATCGTGCGGATCATGCGATTGCGACCGGCAATTTGCGCGGGCACGCAGGCGTACGGCGCGAGCCCGTCCATGAACTCCGGATACGTGTGTCCCCACACCCAGCCGTGCATGCATCCCATGGAGGTACCCATGATGAGCCGCAGGTGGTTCACCTTGAGGTGCTCGGTGAGCAACCGGTGCTGTGCGGTGACCATGTCGTCGTACGTGTACTTCGGGAAGCGGGCGTGCAGTCCATCGCTGGGCTTGCTGGAGCCGCCGTGACCGATGCCGTCGGGGAGCACGATGAAGTACTTGGCGCTGTCCAGCAGCTTGCCGGGCGCGAAGAGTTCGCCGGCGTAGCCGTTGGACAGGAAGCTTCGCCCTGCCCCGCCGGTACCGTGCAGGATCATCACGGCGTTCCGGACGACGCCGTTGGCGTCGCGCTGCGGGGTGCCGAGCGTGGTGTAGTGGAGGCGCAGCTCGGGGAGTCGTTCACCCGAGCGGAAGGTGAAATCCTTGACGACGAAGTCGCCCTGAGTGCCGGCGCGAGCCCAACCGGCGGCGGAAGTTGGCGTCTGGGCGTTGCCGACCGACGCCGTTATGGCCGAGCTCGCAACGGAGAGCGAACTGAGCAGGAGGCGAAGAAGCGATGCACGTGACATTCTGGAAGATAATGACTGTCAGCAACTTACGCTGGGTAGCGGGCTAAACGCCGTGTCAGTCGGCGCTTACCGAGCGCGACTGTGAACCGGATCTCACGGCGTAACGCTTGCTTAACACAGTTCTTCCTTTAGGTTCGCCAATCGTGGACGCTCGCAAGGTGTGCCCCCAGTGTGGGGAAGAGTATGACAGCTCGGTTGCCTTCTGCGCGAAGGACGGCACGGGGCTCGTGTCGCCCGCCGCCCAGGCGGACCTCGTCGGTCATGTGATCGGCGGGCGCTATCGTGTAGTCTCGCACTTGGGTGAAGGTGGCATGGGCACGGTGTACCTGGCCGAGCACGTGCGCATGAAGCGCAAGAGCGCGATCAAGATCATGCGTCCGGCGCTGGTGGGCGACGCCGAGGCGTTGCAGCGCTTCACCCGTGAAGCCGAGAACGCCAGCAAGATCTCGCACCCGAACGTGGCGTCCATCTTCGACTTCGGCGAGACGGACGAAGGGATGGTGTATCTCGCGATGGAGTTCGTGGACGGCGAAGCGCTTGCCGCCACCCTCAAGCGCGAAGTGGCGCTGCATCCCGTGGTCGCGGCCGACATCATCGGCCAAGCCGCCGACGCACTGCAGGCCGCGCACGACCTCGGCATTCTGCACCGCGACTTCAAGCCCGACAATCTGATGCTCACGAAGCGCTCCGACGGCACGTTCGTCGTGAAGCTCGTGGACTTCGGTATCGCACGCATGATGGAGAAGGGGGCCCAGCAAGTGACGCGCACCGGCTTCGCCGTCGGCACGCCGGAGTTCATGTCGCCGGAGCAGCTGTCTGGTGATGTACTCGATAGTCGGTCCGATCAGTATTCGCTGGCCCTGGTGGCGTTCATTGCGCTCACGGGGCACGATGCGTTCACGAACTCGTCCTCGAAGGAGTCGCTGATCGCGCGACTCACGAGCCGTCCGCGTCGACTCGACGAAGTCCGCAGTGATCTCGAGTGGCCGAACTCGCTGCAGGACGTCTTCGACAAGGCGTTGGCCCCTGATCCGGTCGATCGGTTCGCCAGCGTGTCCGATTTCGGCGTGACGCTGGGCAACGCGGTGATGGAGATGACGCCGTCACAGACGGCCGAGATCTATCGGCATGCGCTGGGGAATCGCATGCTGAGCGTGGCCTCGCGCACACCGAGTGACATCACTGGTGTGCGTACGCCGTCGTCGAGCGAAGCCACGGCCAAGGCGAAGAAGGCCAAGAAGGAGCCGAAGCGTCGCAACGATCCCGTGGCAGTGCGGCGTCGACAGTCGGTGGTGCCGTATATCGTGCTGTTCGGCATCGCGACCTGGGGCACGTGGTGGTACGGCTCCAAGCAGGAATCCGGGCTCGCCCGACAGGCCGCCGATAAGATCGGCATCTATGCCGGTGCCGCGCGTGACATGGTGAACGGCTACATCGAACGGGCGCCGGACAAGGCGCCTGAGGTGGTGCTGCCGGTGGAGCCGACACCCGCGCCTGTCGCGAAGAAGCCGAGTGCGCGTAAACGGAGCGCCGATACGACGACGAAGGCGAAGGCGGATTCAACCGCGTCGGCGGCGGCAGCCGCGCCGGAAACGACGAAGGTGAAGGCGGATAGTCTGCGGTAATTGAGAACTGCCAAAAGCTTAGGGGGCAGGGTGGAGAGTGTCAGGAGGGAGGATGCAGGAGACACCGCGGCGAATGCGCTGTCCTGCTGACTCCCTCCTGACACCCTCCCTCCTGCCCCCTAGGCATTTGGCAGTTCGCCCAGCTTAAAACCCGAAGCGAATTCCCAAGCTCACCGGCACGATCTGCAGCGAGGCACGATTGCACCCAACATCACCGATGCAATTCAGCTTCGGCGTGCCGTCAAAGACGTGGTGAAAACGCGATTCCACGAACGCCGCCATACCGCCCATGCCGAACTCGATGCCGGCGCCGCCGTTGAGACCGAACTTGGTCGTGTTCTCTTCATTGTTGTTCAGCAGCGAACCGCAGCCCGAGCCCGCGCACTTCGGGCTGTTGCGCACGTAGTAGCCACCGACGCCGCCGGTGAGGTACGGACGAACCGGTGAATTCTCGAGCGGAATGCCGAGCATCGCGTTGAGCGTGCCGGTGATCATGCTGTACTTGTTGGAAATGGTCACCTGCGTGGTGCTGCTGCCGGTGGTGACGAGATTGCGATCACCAAAACCGTGGTACATCACGTCGGCACGGATACCGAACGGGCCAACGCGACGACCGAAGTCAGCGAAACCACCGACGTGAAAACCAGCGGGCGCCACGTCGTTGTAATCACCGACGGGGAAGGTGGCACCACCGAGAATGCCGAATCCAACGGCCGGCGCCGGTGTGGTCGAGCTGGTCTGTGCCTGCACGGCGAACGGCATCGCGATGGCCACGAGGCCACAGAGTGCACGAGTCAGTTTCATGAATGTTCTCCTGTTGAGTTGGGATTGCATCCATGGGTTAGGGCACAACGCGTGCCGCGGGGGCGCGGCGTACGTGCTGAGGCGCACAACTGCCAACGGCTTAGGCAGCAGGAAGGAGGGTGTCAGGGAGGAGGAAGCGGGACGGCGCGACTGCGCGGTTTCCCTGCATCCTCCTTCCTGACACCCTCCTTCCTGCTTCCTAAGCTTTTGGCAGTTCCAGTCCCGCGCGGCGTGCCCTATTTGCCCGCGTCCAAATCATTCCAGTTCAGGATCGCGTTGAAGCCGAGGAAGTACGTGCCCTGCGTTTGCCATCTCCAGAACGGACGGATGGCGAACATCACCACGTGCCCCTTGCCGACCGGGGCATCCACCAGCTGCGCGCGGTTGGCCAACCCTTCACCATTGGCGAGCGTGCCGGAGAGCAGCATGTCGGCGGCATTCGCCGGGAACTGCATAATGACGCGCGGACGCGAGCCGTCGATGCCGGTGGCCCCGCCGAACACGTTGCCACCGGCGGCACCAGGCGTCGCCGCGCCAGGCGCCGCACCAGCGCCTCCGGCACTGCCACGGCCACCCTGCCCTGCCCCAGGCGCGCCAGCGGCCCCAGGGGCGGCCCCACGGCCCGTGGCGGGCGTCGGCGTTCCGGTCGAGTCGCTCGCGCCGAACGTCCACGGCGAAATGCGCAGTGGCACCGCATTCGGCGTCACGTTCTGGCTCAGCGCCGACCCGCGGCCACCGCCACCACCGGCGAAGAGTCCGGCCGAGCCGGCCACGGCCAGCACGGGGTCCTGGTTGAAGTACACCGGCAGCTGCGCGTCGAAGCCGTAGGACAACGGGCTCGTGCGATCGGTGACCACGCCACGCAGAATGGTGCCGCGGGCGAAGAGGCCGGCCGGCGATTCGACGGTGATGCCGCTGGTGAGGTTATACGCCGGGAAGATCGTGGTCGTGGAGCCTTCCACGATCAGCGTACCACCGGCCTGCACGAACTTGTACAACTCGGTGAGTCCCTCGATACCCATGCCGCCGCGGATGTCGTCGGCGCTGTCGTTGGCACCGAGGTTCGGTGTGGCCGCCGACTTCTTGTACGGCAACGGTGTATCGCCCGACTTGATGATACCCGCCACGTGCGACTGTGCGCTGCCGCCTACGCTCGGATAGATGATCACGTCGTACTTCGCGCGCAGATTGCCGTCCTTGAGCTTGATGTCGGCGAAGTACGTGTACGGTACGCCGTACGTATCGAGCGCCGCCCGCACCCAGCCTTCATCCTGCGTGCGCTGCCAGGCATGGACGTAGCCGATTCGCGGCAGATCCAGATCGTGCATCTTCACCGCGGGGGCACTCGCCACCGCATATCCGCTCAGTCCCAGCTCCTTGAGCGTCGGCTCCAGCTTGGCGCGATCAGCCGCCGGCACGATGAAGGCGCCCGCGCGGAACGTGCGACCTGCCGCCGTGAACTCGGCTTCCGCCGCCTGCATGCGCACCGCGGCGTGCGTGGTGCGGAACTTCATCAGGTTGTTGTCGGTGGTGTGATCGACGATCAGCACCGGTCCCGTTCCCTCGATGCCGCCGGCCGCGTGCACCTTGGCCGTGACGGCCGACATCCCCTGATCGAGAATGCTCTTCTCGCTGACCGGCAGCACGGCCACGTTGCGCATGTACTGGAAGGTCCAACCGGTATCGTCGTACGGGCTGGGGTTGGCCGGCGAGTAGTTCTGGATCGAGAAGTACATGTCGGCGAGCGTGCGATACGGCTGATCGCCGCGCACGATGTAGTCGCCGGCCTTCACCGCCAGCGATCCCACCGAGAAAGCGCTGTTGGCCGTGTGCACTTCGAGCCCCTGCTTGCGCAGTTCGTTCACCGCGTCGGCGGCGTCGGCCTTCCGGCGCTGCGTGGCCGGAATCACCCACGCGAACGGCCCGGCGCCCGTCTTGCCCTTGTCCACCGCGCGCTTGCTCTTGATCCAGAAGTTCTCCAGGTACAGCGACTTGTTGTCGGCGAAGTGCTTGAGCGAGAAGAGGACCGCCGACTCCTGGATGTTCGTGTTGTTGCGCGGGCCCCACTTGATGTACGGCAGCGGCGGGTTCGGACGGAACCACTCACGGCTCGTGGTCGTCGCCGGCGGACGCACTTCGTAGTTGTCCGGACCGTAGCTCTGCACTTCGTAGAAACGGCCGATCGCATTCTTCGTGTGCGCCGCGAAGAACATGTAGTTCGGCGTCCAGCCATCGTAGAAGCCGTATGTCCACACGCCCGGCACGCCGCGCTTGGTCATCTCCTGCACGTCGACCTGCGCCATCATCCACCACTCGGTCACCGTGATCGGATCGATGGCATCGTTGTACGGGCCGGTACCGGTGCTCGAGTACAAGTACGTGACCGACTCGTGCAGGTCGTGCATCACCTGCGGCTTCCACTGCAGGAAGAAGTCGTTGACGTTCTTCGTCAGCGACAGGAACTGCCCCATGCCATCGCGATTATTATCATGCGCCACGTACTTGCCCCAGTACATCAGCGGCAAGCGCGCCGCGCCCGGCGGCAGCTTCTTGTTGTAATAGTACGTGTCGACCTGCTTTTCGCGGCCGTCCACTTCGATCACCGGCGTGATGAACGTGATGATGTTGTTGCGGATCTGCTGGATGAACGGCGTCTCTTCGACGATGAGACGGTACGCCAACTCCTGCAGCATTTCCGGACCGCCGGTCTCCGGCGAGTGAATGCCGCTGGTGAGCCAGTACATGGGCTTCGTCGTGCCGATCAGCCGCTTGGCCTCGGCTTCGCTCGTCTTGCGCGGGTCACTCAGCGCGGCGAGGTCGCCCTTGAACTTGTCGAGATTGGCGATCGTGGCCGAATCGGCGATCGCCAGCACCACCATGTCGCGTCCTTCTTCCGTCTTGCCGATGGTCCAGTACTTCGCGCGCGGCGACGCCTTGTCGAGCGCCTCGAAGTAGCGATGAATGTCCTTCGCATAGGTGAGCTCGCCGGGCGTGCCGACGATGCGACCGTGAAATTTGAGCGGCGTTGGCACCGTGGCAGACGACGGCAGGTGATCGACCAACTCGGTGGTGATGCGAGGGTCCTGCAGGAATTCTTTGATCTTCGCGGTGTACGCTTCGTCGATCTGCTGCGCAGCGGCTCCCGTCTGTGCCGCTGCCGGCGCCGCCGCCAGCATCGCCGTGGCGACCAGCGTCCCAACAGCCATCGGGTGAACCAGCGTTGCGCGCCATCGATGCATCCTGCCGACCATGTGCTGTCTCCTCGAGAGTGTGGACCACCTGCTGCATGGAGACTACGCGGCAGATGGCGTGAGCGCTCACGCGAGCTGCCTGCGGTGCACATTAGTGGTGGAAACACCGGCCACCTTCTCCGAATTCCCGCCATGCGCTCTCTGCCGTCCGTCGTTCACACCGTCGTTCGCACCGTCACGCTCACCCTTGGCATCCTGGCCTCGGCGAGCGCCGCCCGCGCGCAATCCTCGGGATTCTCCACCACGCCGCCACTCCCGTGGCCACCGGTGGCCACCTTTTCCATTCTCGGCTACGATCCGGCCACGGGTGAAGTCGGCGGCGCCGTGCAGTCGCGCGTGTTCTCCGTGGGCAACGGCGTACTCTGGGCTGAGGCCGGTGTGGGCGCGGCGGCCACCCAGGCCATCGTCGACGTGAGCTACGGTCCGCAGGCCATCGCGCTGCTGCGTCAGGGCGTGAAGCCAGCCGAAGTGATCAAGCGCGTGTGGCAGGGCGACCCTGACCCTCGGCCGGTGGACTGGACCAAGGAGGGCCGACAGTTCGCGGTGATCGACGCCCAGGGCAACGTGGCCGCCTACACCGGCCCCAAGGCGACCGTGTGGGCTGGTGACAAACAGGGAAAGTTCTGCACCGCACAGGGCAACATTCTGGCCAGCGCCGAGGTGGTAAACGCGATGGTCAGTGCGTTCGAGAACACCACCGGGCATCTCTCCCTGCGGCTGATGGCGGCCCTCGAGGCGGGCCAGATGGCCGGCGGCGACAAGCGCGGTATGCAGTCGGCCGCGATGCTCATCGTGAAGAAAGACGGCGGCGTGTGGCTGCACAACGATGTCGTACTGCGATTGCAGGTCGACGACAGCCCTGAGCCGATCAAGGAGTTGCGCCGGCTGGTGGAGAAAGCGGCGACGATGCGGAGACCGCGTTGATGATGCGCGGTGTTTGCCACGCGCTCGCGGCGACGCTGCTGCTGGCCGCCTCGATCGGACACGCGCAATCCACGCAGGCACCACCCGCCGCACTGAAAACGCAGTACGTGATGCTCGTGATCTCCGACGGCGTACGCTGGCAGGAAGTGTTCGGTGGGGCCGACGCGTCGCTGATGGGCAAGGACGGCGGTGTGTCGGATACGGCGTCGCTGCGTCGCGACTTCTGGCGCGACAGGCCGCAGTCGCGGCGCGAGGCCCTCTTTCCCTTCCTGTGGGGCACGGTTGCCGCGCAGGGCCAGATCTTCGGCGATAGCGCGGCGGGCAGTCAGGCGCGCATCACCAACACCATGAAGTTCTCATATCCGGGATACAGCGAAACGTTCACCGGCTTTGCCGACCCGCGCATCGACAGCAACAATCATCCGCCCAATGCGAACACCACGGTCTTCGAATGGCTCAACCGCGATGCCGCATTCCAAGGGCGGGTGGCCGCCTTCGCCACGTGGAACGCGTTCGGTCGTATCTTCAACGCAGAGCGGAGTGGACTACCGGTCTACGACGGGTGGACACGTGGCGTGGCCCCGTCGTCGTCACCGCGATCGGCGCTGCTGCGCGATCTCTACGCGACCACGATTCGTCTGTGGCCCGACGTGGCCTTCGATGCGCTCATGCAGCAGTCGCTGCTCGAGTATCTGGGCACGCACGATCCGCGTGTGCTGTTCGTGGGATACGGCGAGACCGACGAGTGGGCGCACGCGGGCAAGTATGACCTGTACCTGCACTCGGCGCGCAACATGGACGGCTATCTCGCCCAGCTGTGGGCGCGGGTGCAGGGTGATCCGCGCACCCGCGACAAGACGACGCTGATCGTGAGCACCGACCATGGTCGCGGGTGGGCACGCGAATGGACGGACCATGGGAAGGACGTGGGCGGCGCCGAGTTCATCTGGGCGGCGGTGATCGGTCCGGATACGCCGGCGCGCGGGGTACGCACCAGCACGCCCGTGCAACAAGCACAAGTGGCGGCCACGATCGCGGCGCTGCTGGGGCGGGATTGGCAAAGGGCGGAGCCGAAAGCGGCCCCGCCCTTGCCCATCTTCCGCTAGCGCGACTGTTGTCGCGCGCGCGTGGTCTTACTGACCACGCACGGGAGCGTCCGGCACCGTGATGCCGGCCACCTGCAATGACTTGAGCAGCGCCGGCAATTTGGCCGACTTCACCGACGCCACACGAGCGCCGTGCTGCTCGAGTTCGCGGGTGAGCCCCCCCAGCATCGACTGCTGCGCCGCCGACAGTGGGAAGCTGCTGTTGAGCGCACTGTTCAACAGCGCCGCGCGGCCCGTGAACGATCCGTCGGCCTGACCCGACGCGCCGACATCGTCGTCACCACCCGCTGGCGGACCACCGGCCGGTGCACCACCAACGCCGCGTGGACGCGCACCAGGTGCCTGTCCGACTTCCTTCACGTAGCTCGCGAGTTCCTTGTCGATGTCGGTGAGAGATTGCTTGAGCTCCGGCGTGAGCTTGGCCGTGTTCGCTTCAGCCGCCTTCTTCACCTCGGCAAAGCGCGACACCACACTGTCACCACGCGTCTGCTGCGCTGTCACGGCCTTCTGGAACTGCACCACCTTGAAGCGGAAGGCATCGAGCGCCTTGAGCTCACCCTCGGACATCGCCTGTCCGGCGTCGCGCAACAGTGCGAAGCGCTGCGTGAGCACCGTGCTCGCGCCCGCCTTCGGGGTGATGGTGAGTCGCGCCATGTAGTTGCCCGGCGCGGCCGTGTAGCTCGGCGTGCCGCCACGGCCGAAGCCACCAAAACCGCCACCACCGAATCCACCGCCGCCGCCCGCCGACGGCACGCGTCCTGCCGAGACATTGCTATCGACGGCGGCCGTGAGCGGTGCACCGACGCGCATGTCCCACACCGGCCGGAACATGCCGGTGCGACGCGGCACCGGGAGTTCACGCACGGTCCGTCCGCCACCGTCGATGATCTCGAGCTTGGCCTTATCGTCGGCCGTGATCTTGTTGAGGAGATACGCGAGACGCACGCCGTTCTCCGGGTTCTGCCCCGTGAATCCGGTGGAGCCCATGCCGGAGTTGCGGCTGTTGTTGAGCGTCATCGCAATCTCGTTGCGCGCCGGGAACAGGTATGCCACCTCCGCCCGCTTCGCTTCGGCCAGCTTCTCCAGCGGACCGAGGTCGTCGAGGATGTACACACCACGACCGTGCGTGCCGAGCACGAGATCGTTCCAGCTCTCCTGAATCTGCATGTCCCACACCGGCACGCCGGGGATGCCGGACTTGAGCTGCGTCCAGTGCACGCCGTTGTCGACGGTAAAGAACGCGCCGAACTCGGTGCCGACAAAGAGCAGATTCGGCTGGCGGAAATGCTCGCGGATCACCTGCACCGAGCCACCGTCGGGCAGGTCGCCGGTGATCGACGTCCACGTGCGTCCGAAGTCGGTGCTGCGCATGACGTACGGCTTGAAGTCGTTGCTGCGATGACCGTCGAACGTGGCGTAGAGCGTGCCTTCGCTGTGCGTCGAGAACTGCACGCGGCTCACGAATGTGGTGTCGGGTACGCCCGGGAACACCGACGACTTCGTCCACGACTTGCCGTCGTTCTGCGTGACCTGAATCAGCCCGTCATCGGTGCCGACAGCGAGCAGGCCGGCGCGGCGCGGGGACTCGGATACCGTGGAGATGTTGCTGAATTCCGCGGTGCCTTCGTGCAGGCCGAGTACGTCACGCGACGGCACGGCCCCGCGCATGGGCAGACTGTCGCGATCGAGTCCACGCGTGAGGTCGGGGCTGATCGTCGTCCACGAATCGCCGCGATCGGCGCTCTTGAACAGATAGTTCGCGGCCATGTACAGGGTGCGGCCGGTGTGCTGCGACGGCACGATCGGCGCGCTCCAGTTCCAGCGATGCCGCTCACCGTTCTTCGGATACGGCTTGATACTCTTGGTCTGCCCCGTGCGCGCATCGTAGCGCACCACGCCGCCGTTCTGCGATTCTGCGTACGCGATGTTGTGATCGAGCGGATCCGGCACGTTGTAGAAGCCGTCGCCGCCGGCCATGCGATACCAGTCGGCGTTCGACGGACCGAAGGCGTTGCGCGTGCGGCTCGGGCCGCCCCAGGTCTGATTGTCCTGCAGTCCGCCGTACACGTTGTAGAACGGCTTGGCGTTGTCCACCGCGATGGCGTAGAACTGCGCGCCGACGATGTTCTCGACGTTATACCAGGTGCGGCCGCGATCGTACGAAATGTCGACGCCACCGTCGTTGCCGAGCACGATGTGTTCGCGATCTTCGGGATTGATCCAGAGCGCATGTGCGTCGCCGTGCACGCCGCCACCGCCGGCGAAGCCGATCCACGTTTTGCCGCCGTCGTACGACTCCTGCGAGTTGGCGTTCAGGCGATACACGTGTTCGGCGTCGGTCGGATCGCAGCGTACCTGGCTGTAGTACCACGCGGTGCCGTTGCTGGTGTTGACCAGCTTCCAGGTGCTGCCGGCGTCGTCGCTGCGATAGAAGCCGTTGGCGGCCGCCTTCGCGTGCACCGAGGCGTAGACCGTGCTCGGACGCGAACGGCACACCGTGAGGCCGATGCGGCCGATCTCACCCGTCGGCAGGCCGCTCGTGAGCTTGGTCCACGTCTTCGCGCCGTCGGTGGTTTTCCAGATCGCGCTCTCGGTACCGCCGGGGAGGAATCCGTACTCCCGACGTTCACGCTGCAACGAAGCGGCATAAAGCACGTCGGGATTGGCCGGATCCATCACGAGTTCGGTGAAGCCGGTCTGAGCGGAGATTGACTTGGTATTCGTCCACGTCTTGCCGCCGTCGATCGTCTTGTAGAGACCGCGGTCGCCACCGGGCGCCCAGAGCGGCCCCATGGCAGCCACGTACACGATGTCCGGGTCGCGCGGATCGATGACGATGCGACCGATGTGCTGCGTCTTGGGCAGCATCGGCTTCGACCAGGTCTTGCCGCCGTCGGTGGACTTGAACACGCCCACGCCCCACGACGAGCTGCGCATGTTGTTGGCCTCACCGCTGCCGACCCAGACCACGTCACCATTCGACGGAGCGGCGGCCACGGCGCCGACAGAGCCGACGCCGATGGAATCGGAGACGGGCGCCCACGACAGACCGCCATTGGTGGTCTTCCAGATGCCGCCGGTGGCAACGGCGACATACATCGCGGTGCCTAGTCGACCACCGCGCAGCGTGCGCGGGCCTTCGACCACCGCGATGTCCGAGATGCGACCGCTCATGGAGGCGGGGCCGATGGCGCGGAAGGCGAACGGACGCGCGAGCAGCGAGTCGGCGAGCGACGTCGACGGGGCTTGCGCCGCTGCCACGGCAGGGAGTGCCGACGCCGCCGCCACGGCGAGCGCGGCGACGGTGCGGGCAGTGGAGCGAATGAACAGGTGAGGCATGGCGAATTGAGACGGGGAAACCCGACGGACCGAACGGCCGTAGTCAGAGGAAAGTACGCTGCGGAACCACCTCTCGTTGTGACGTCACATGCCAATGCCAATACGCACTCGCCCCCGCGCCCTGTCAGCGCTGCTCCCGCTGGTTATCACCACGCTCATTTCCGCTGGATGCCAGGACGACAGCGCGACCGGTCCTGGTCCCCAGCCGCTGCCGTCGTTCGATCTCGTGTTCGAGGAGACATCGGCGGTTGGACTCAATTCCGACCGGCTGATGGTGCGCCGACTCGATGACGCTGTGTCGGTGCCCCTCTTCGGCACCCAGGTGCTGGGGGGCAACCCAAGCCCATCGGCCGATGGCGCACGGGTGATATTCGTCGGCTCGCGCGATGGCGACACCGACGATGTTCAGGATCTGTTCGTGGTGGGTCGCGATGCCCCGCCGCAGCGAATCCCCCTGGCCGCGGGAACGGAGTCGAGTCCCACCTTGTCGCCGGACGGCACGCGCGTGGCGTACATCAAGCGCGGTGCCGACGCGGTCGGACGCCTGTACGTGGCGCGCGTCGACGGCAGCAGCGAGGCCGCCGTGCCGATCGCCTTGGCCCCTGGGCTCTCCTACGCCTATGCGTATCCAGCGTGGTCCCCTGACGGGTCGACGTTGCTCTTCTCCGCCGGTGCGCCCGGCAACCTGCACCTTTTCAGTGCTCGCGCCGACGGCGCTGGGCTTCGTCAGCTCACGACGGGAGCCGAGAGCGATACCGAGGGGGCGTGGTCGCCCGATGGCCGGTCGGTGGCGTTCGTGCGCGGCACCTCGCCCGCGCGCACGGTGCTCATGACCAAGGAGCTGGCATCAGGCGTCGAGCGCGCCTTCGACTTTCCGTGGCGCAATCGCTCCCCGTCCTGGTCACCCGACGGCGAGCGCATCGCTTTCGCGTCAAACATGGCCGATAATCTCGACTACGAGCTGTACGTGGTGCGAGTGGACGGCTCCGCCCTCCAGCGACTCACCAACGACGAGCTGCAGCAGCGCGCTCCGCGGTGGATCAGGCGGTAACGCGGCGCACGATCGAGGAGCGGTTGCGGCTTCCGTCGTTGCGACGAGGCGCCCGCAGTGTGACCCTCCGCTCAGACCCGATCGCCGCGGGTGCTCCGTTCCATCAGATGCGTCAGCATGTCGATCTGCTGTTGCTGCTGCGCCGCGAGCGCGGCCCAGTCTCGCTCTCGTAGGGCATCAAGCTTCTCGTGGAGTTCGCGAATCTCGATTTCCGCCTTGAGGTTCACCGCATAATCGTTCGCGGCGTGCAGGCGATCACGTTGCGACTGCCGGTTCTGGCTCATCATAATGACCGGGGCTTGCAGCGCTGCCAGCATGGAGAGAAACAGATTGAGGAAGATGTACGGATAGGGATCGAACGCTTGGTTGCGCGGTCCGAGGATCTCGGTGTTCAGCACTGCCCACGCAAGCAGAAAAGCGAGGAAGAGCAGGATAAAAGTCCACGACCCCCCGAAGACCGCGATGCGGTCGGCGAGTCGCTGGCCAAGCGTGACATTGTGCTGCGACACGGCGAGGATGTCTTGGGTGACGGGAGACCAATCCTTCCGTGGTACTGCAGAGTCAGTGCGCGGTGACATAGGGCGTTGGAAGATTGGTGGGAGAGGCGACGGAGCGCGACCGGCAGGGGAACCCCCGTGGCCCCTTAGATGAATTCGAAGGCGATCAATGCGCCGATGGCGACCATGCCAGAGAGTCCGACGAGAAAGCAGGCGTCGGCGACGCGCTCGAGACGCTGCCACCGACGTTCATCCCGAGTACGCAACGCGAGATATGCGAAGAAGCAAGCGGCGAGGAACGCGGCGGCGTCGATAGCGAGCAGGTTGTCAGCTTTTCCTCGAATCTCGCCGGCATAATTCAGGACATTGAAGAGGCCGATCACCGTAAGGCATGCCCCAACGAGGCCCGCCGACACGGAAAAGATATGACCGCTCAGATTCCGTTCGTTGGCCGTCGGTGCCGCAGGGTGTTCAGAACGGTCAGGGGACGTATGCGGAAGCGGTGTCATGGGCGTGGCCGGGGGTCGGAGATCGCAGACCAGTACCCGGTTGCGTCTCCTCAGTGCCCGTGGTCGTCCATCGCGTCGCCGCGAGCCAGCGCCATGTGATGTGCGGCGTGATGGTCACCGGCGGTCATGAGGCCGATGAAGCCCAGCCCCCGGAGCTTCGCCAAGGCAGCGGCATCGTTGGTGTCGGCCGCCGTGACGACGAGGCGCACGCCGTCGGGGAGCTCCGTGCGCACCACGCGCGGGCCACCGCTGTTCATCACCATGGTCGCGTGCGCACCCGTCATGCGTTTGATGGCCGCGATCGCGTCGCCGGTGCCGCGCACCAGGAACTGGGCACCACCAGCGACGGGTGTGTACACCACGCGACTGCGTAGCGTCACCAGATCCATGTCGACGAGATGCAGACGCAGGCGCTCGATATTGACCTTCGACCAGTCGGTGTTGGCATCGGCCTGCAGCATCGCGACGATCTCGGCGATCGCTGCGAAGGTCGCCTGCCCCCCCTGGGTGGGGAGTTGCACCGGGGCCGGATGGGTCATCCCCGGGGTATGCGCATGTTCCTGCGCCGCGAGTGTCGTGGAGGAAAGCAGGCTGGCGAGCACGATCGCCGCCGCGCCTGCCGATACGAAGTGAGGACGGCGCATGAGGGACCTCGAGCAGAGTGATGGCACGGTGAACTTGGAAGGTACCTCCGTCGCGATCTCGCGGAGACTGGCCGTCGCGTGTAACGACACGTCCAGCCGTCCCATCGCGAATTTCTGTGCGCGTGAACTCCTGCGGGGGAAGGCGGGTATGTTCGGATGCACGCCGGAGCTCCGCGCCTGACATTCACGGAATCCCATCGATGACCACCACCAGCGCCAAGAAGGCGGTGCTCCCCTGCACCGCCTGCGGCAAACTCAACCGCGTCGACCTGTCCCGGTCCGACGCCCAGCCAAAATGCGGCACCTGCCGGGTGCCACTGGTGCTCGATGCGCCCGTGGTGCTGACCGACGCCAACTTCGACACCGTCGTCGGCAACAGCACGGTGCCGGTGATGGTGGACTTTTACGCCGACTGGTGTGGGCCCTGCAAGATGATGGCGCCGGTGTTCGCTCAGTTCGCGAAGCAGCAGCGCGGGCAGGCCATCGTGGCGAAGGTCGACACCGATCGCAATCCAGGAGTGGCTTCCCGCTTCGCCATCCGGAGCATTCCTACGATCGCGCTCTTGAAGGACGGGAAGGAAGTGGCGCGACAGGTCGGCGCCGTACCGATGGGCCAGCTGGAGCAGATGGTGATCAGCGCCCGCTGATCACCTTCTTCCGCTCCGCCAGTTCACTTTCCAGTCGTCCGCACACCAACTCGCACAGCTTGAGCACGTCGGCGTCGGCGAGTTCGTAGCGCACGTACACGCCATCGCGCTCGCGGCTCACCAATCCGTGATTGAACAGAATGGCCAAATGCCGTGAGACGTTGGCTTGGCCCATGCCGGTCGCTTCGACCAGTTCATTCACCGTGCACGAGCCGCCACGCAGCTCCTGCAGGAGACTGAGTCGAGCACGGTCACTGAGTGCCTTAAACCGGTCCGCGACCAGGTCGAGCAACTCCGGACGCATGATCTTCTGCGCCATCGGACCCCCGTGCAGTAAATTCACGTATACACACGTATGAATATATAAGACCGAGGACGAGGACGGCAACCCTCGCCGTCCTCGCGCTGTGTCGCGGAGCGCCCTACGCTAGCGTGGCTTCCAGACTGATGTCGGCCTTGAGCACGCGCGACACCGGGCAACCCGCCTTGGCGTTCTCGGCCAGCGTCTGGAACTGCTCGGCGGTGATGCCGGGAATGGTGGCCGTGAGCTTCAGCACGATCTTGGTGATCGTCTGGTTGCCGTCCACCGGCTCCATGGTCAGCACGGCGGTGGTGTTGATCTCGTCGGCGGTGAAGCCGGCGCCAGCCAGCTGGAACGACAACGCCATCGAGAAGCAGCCGGCGTGCGCGGCGGCGATGAGTTCTTCCGGGTTCGTGCCATTGCGCCCGTCTTCATCCTGGAAGCGAAGCTTGAACGAATACGGCTGCGCGTTCAACACGCCGCTGGGCGTCGTGAGCGTGCCGCTGCCTTCCTTGCCCGTGCCCTTCCACTGTGCCTGTGCTGTGCGCTGCATCGACCAACCCTCGCGTACGAGATCATATCGGACGGGCACCGGACGGCACCCTCCCCAGCTCCTGAGCAAATATGGGGCCTTGCCGTGCGGCGCGCCGAGCCCTCTTTTGGGGAACGTTTCCCTCTGCCCCGGCTTCCGATGTCCGCATTCCTTGCTCTGCCCCGCCGCGCCCTCGTGGCGCTGCTCACTCTCTCTGCCCCGACGCTGTCGGCCCAGGCGGCCCCGGATGCCGCGGCTTTTCCCGTCGTGCTGCGCGCCTCGCGGGTCATCGATGGGACGGGACGTACCCTGCGTAATCAGGACGTCACCGTGCAAGGTGGCCGGATCACCGCCATGCGCGCGTCGGTTGGCCCCCTGCCGGCGAGAGGCATCGATCTGGGTGCGCGCACGCTGCTGCCGGGACTCATCGATACGCACGTCCATCTGGGCTGGTACATCACCGACAAGCAGCGGCTTCATGAGGATCGCGATGGCGATACCCCCGACGTGAGCACGCTCCAGCGCGCGGGGAATGCCTGGGCCACGCTGCGGGCGGGCTTCACTACGGTGCAGAGCATCGGCGAGGCCGACAACGCCGTGCTGCGCGATGCGATCAATGCGGGTCGTATTCCCGGTCCTCGCGTGCTCACGTCACTGGGCTCGCTGAACGAACGCACCGGGGGCGGATCACCCGATTCACTGCGCGCGTCGGTACGTCGATTCAAGGCACGCGGCGCTGACGTGATCAAGATCTTCGCGTCCAAGTCGATTCGGGACGGCGGCGAGGCGACGATGACACCGGAGCAGCTCGAGGCAGCCTGCGGCGAATCGAAGGCGCAAGGGCTGCGCTCGGTGGTGCATGCGCATTCGGCGGAAGCCGTGCAACGCGCGGCGCGGGCAGGCTGCACGCAGGTAGAGCACGGAGTGTTCGCCGACGATGCCACGCGTGCCTTGCTCGTGCAGCGCGGCACGTTCTTCGACCCGCAGTGCGGACTCGTATTTCACAACTATCTCGACAACAAGCCGTGGTTCGAAGGCATCGGCAACTACAACGCCGCCGGCTTCGCCTCGATGGAGCAGGCAATTCCGCTGGCCGAGAAAGGCATCGGCCTCGCGGCCAAGTTACCGACGTTGAAGTTGGTCTTCGGCACCGACGCGGTCGCCGGCGCGCACGGCCGGAACGCCGAAGAACTGGTGTGCCGTGTGCGTCGCGGCGGACAGCCGGCGATGGACGCCATTCTCAGTGCGACCAGCCGGGCCGCCGAGTCGCTCGGCCTCGAGAAGGAGATCGGCCGCGTCGCCGTGGGCTACGCAGCGGACCTCATCGCGACCGACGGCGATCCCGTGGCCCAGATCGAAGCGTCGCAGCTCGTGTCGTTCGTGATGAAGGGTGGCCGTGTGTATCGCAACGACGGAGCACGCCTTACCGGAGCTCGGAAGTGACATCCAGACGCAGCTTCCTCAAGACCGCCGGCGCCCTGACCGCCGGTGTCGCCGCCGTTGGCACTAGCACCGCCTGCGCCGTAAAAGACCCGACCGCAAGCAATGCGACCGGACAGGAGAACAGCGCAGAGCGCGTGCGCGGATTCGATCGCGTACTGCTCGATGCCGTGGCGACCGCGGTCTTGCCGGCATCACTCGGCGCGACCGGAATCCGCACGGCGACCAATGCGTTCGTCGCATGGGCCGACGGCTACGAACCGGTGGCAGAGGAGATGCACGGATATGGCTACGCCGACGTGCGCTATCTGCCGGCCGACCCCTCTCCGGCGTGGCGCGCGCAGCTCACCGCACTGGATTTGCTGGCGCACAGGTACGGTACCGACAGCTTCTCCACCCTTCCGCTCCCACGCAGGCGGGAGCTGCTTCGCGCCGTCTTGCGTGACCAGCGCGGCGACCGGCTGCCGTCTCCACTCGATGCGAACCACGTCGCAATTGCACTACTGGCGCATTGGTCGTCGGGTCCTGATGCGTGGGACGCCGCTATCGGCGCCCGTGTCGCGCCCGGGGTGTGCCGCACGTTGGGCGATGCCACGCGCAAGCCGTTGCCTCTCGCCACGGAGCCACGCGCATGATCACGCATAGTGCAGACATCGTGATCGTCGGCAGTGGCATCACGGCCGCGCTGATGGCAGCGTCGCTCGCCGAAAAGACCACCAAATCCATTCTCGTCGTCGAGGCAGGCAAGCCCACGACACCGTTCGCCGATCGTGTCAAGGCGCGCGAGCGTTGGCGCGCGTATGGAGAGAGCCCCTGGAAGCAGGATCATCTCGACGACCAGAACGCGACGGGCACGACGTGGGGCTTCTCACCCAGCATGAACGTGGGCGGCTTGGCGATGCACTGGGGCGGCGTGTCGCCGCGCTATTCGCCGGAAGACTTCCGCTTGCGCTCGATGTACGGCGTGGGCAGCGACTGGCCGTTCAGCTACGACGATCTCGATCCGTTCTATCAGGAAGCGGAAGAGCGGATGGGTGTGGCCGGTGAGCAGGGGCCGATTGCCCTCGACCCGCGCGGCAAGCCGTATCCGTTGCCACCGCTACCGATTAATTACAACCTCGCGCAGTTGCAGCAGTGGGCTACCAAGGCCGGCATCGCCACGTGGAGCACGCCGAGCGCGAAAAACTCGATACAGCACGACGGACGCGCGCAGTGTCAGCGGTGTGACACCTGTTATCCCGTGTGCCCTACCGGCGCCAAGTACTCGCCCGATTTCACGTGGGACGCGTTGATCGCGCGGAAGCGCATCACGCTCGTAACCGAAACGTTGGTGCGCCGGCTCGAGGCCGATCCGAAAACGGGGCGCATCACCCGCGCCACGGGCAATCGCACGAACGCCTCGGGCGAGGACGTGACCATCGAAGGTGGCACGTTCGTGCTGGCGGCCGGCTTCGTGTGGTCGCCGCATTTGCTGCTCTTGTCGAAGAGCAGTGCGTTCCCGAATGGATTGGCCAACCGCAGCGGATTGGTGGGCAAGTATCTGGCGGGCCATCGCAATGTGAACGCGTACCTGCGATTGCCGATGGAACTGTTCCCCGGCATCAACGTGCAGCATTCGCTGGTATCGAAGCAGTTCATGCGCGTGCCCCGCTCGTCGCGCTATCTGCGCCATGATTTGCGCATCTGGGAATCGAGCGTCGGGCGTGAGCCGCGTCTACGCGGTGATGATGGCCAGGTGCAGTTCGGTGATGACCTGATGAAGGACTGGCAGCGACGCGCGAAGGGCGCGACGGCGCGCGTGCGTGGCTACTACGACGTGCTGCCCGACAAGGAGAGTGCCTTGTCGCTCGACGCGTCGACGGCCAACCGCTTCGGTGATCCGATGCCGAAGGTGTCGTTCAAGGACGCGCCGGAAAGCGCCGCGCTGAAGGACTGGCAGGAGGAGCAGCTGCGCGAGCTGTTCCGCACCATGGCGAAGGCTGGCGGCGGCGAAATCCTGCGCATGGAGAACAGCGCCAACGACCTCGGCCAGGAACACCCGGTCGGTGGCTGCCGCATGGGGATCGATCCAATGGAGAGCGTGGTGGATGCGCATGGCCGCGCGCACGATCACGAGAACCTCTGGGTAGCCGGAGCGCCAGCGCAGCCGACGGCGTCGTGCTGCAACGGCACGCTGACCTTCGTCGCGGTGGGCCTGCGCACGGCGGCGGCGATCGCGGGAGCCGCCGCGATCTGATCGAGCGACAACCGTCGAAACTGCAACAGCTGGAACACGGATTGTGGAGGGTTGCGCGGGTCACACGGACCAATGCAGATCTCCGGCGGATCGTTTCGGCTTCGGGCTTTCCCTGACATGGGCCTGTGGGGCACCTTTCAGGAGTACGCACCCTCCACCCATCCTGCCGATGCGCCGCTCTCTTCTTCGTGCCGTTCTTGCCGGCCCGCTCCTGGCCGCCCCTCTGCTTGCCCAGTCGCGCGCTATCACCGCCGCCGACTACGCGCGTGCCGAGCGCTTCCTCGCATTCAACACGTCGAATCTCGTGTCGCGCACCGGCGTGCAGCCGACGTGGCTCCCCGATGGCCGGTTCACGTACCGCGTGCGGCTCGCGGACGGGAGTTCGCCGCTCGTGGTGGTCGACGCGATCAAGGGGACCAAGACGGACTGCACCGCCGCTGGCGCCAACTGCCCGGCTGAACCTGCACGTGCCAACGGCCGCCCGGCCGCCCGTCCTGGTAGTCGCGCGCCCGAGCACGTCTCACCCGACGGCAAGACCGCCGCGTTCATCCTCGACTGGAACCTCTGGGTGCGCGATGTGGCCACGAACAAGGAAACGCAGGTCACGACCGATGGCGTGAAGGACTTCGGGTACGCCACGGACAACGCCGGCTGGATTCACTCGGATCGCGCAATTCTCACCTGGTCGCCCGATTCCAAGAAGATGGCCACGTTCCAGCAGGATCAGCGCAACGTCGGTGACATGTACCTCGTGAAGACGAAGGTCGGTCATCCCGAGCTGAGCGCGTGGAAGTATCCGCTGCCGGGCGACAGCGCGGTGTCGATGATTCACCGCGTGATCGTCGATCTGTCGGCGTCGACGCCCAAGGTGGTGCGCTTCAAGATGCTGGCCGATCAGCATCGCTCGTCGGTGTGCGATCACATCTCGTGCAGTGGCGGTGAACTCTCCGACGTGGAATGGTACGCGGACGGCTCCAAGCTCGCGTTCCTGTCGAACTCGCGTGACCACAAGATCGCGACGCTGCGCATCGCCGACGCCAACACGGGTGACGTGCGCGACGTGCTGCGCGAGGAAGTGGCCACGCAGTTCGAGAGCGGTGACAACGTGGCCAACTGGCGTGTGCTGCCGGCCACCAACGAAGTGATCTGGTTCTCCGAGCGCGATGACTGGGGACAGCTGTATCTATACGACCTCACCACGGGCGCGCTCAAGTCGAAGATCACGACTGGCGACGGTCCGGTGCTCTCGGTCGAGCGCGTGGATGCGAAGGCCCGCATGATCTGGTTCGTCGCCGCCGGCAAGATTCCGGGACGCGATCCGTACTTCCGGCATCTGTATCGCATCGGCATGAACGGGAAGGGGTTGACGCTCCTCACGCCAGAGGACGGCGACCACAACACCACGCTGTCTCCCAACGGCGCCGTGTTCGTGGACAGCTGGTCGCGCGCCGACCTTGCGCCAACCGCCGTGCTACGCAATGCGAGCACCGGCAAACTGATCTCGACACTGGAACAGGGTGACATTTCGAAACTGATCGCGACCGGCTGGAAGGCCCCCACGCGCATCACCGTGAAGGATCGCGCCGGCAAGTGGGACCTGTACGGGCTGATGTGGACGCCCACCGCGCTCGACTCGACGAAGAAGTATCCGATCATCAACTACATCTACCCGGGTCCGCAGGGCGGCAGTGTGGGCAGCCGTCAATTCTCGGCCGCGACGCGCGATAATCAGGCGCTGGCCGAATTGGGATTCGTCGTCGTGGCCATCGACGGCACCGGAAACCCGACGCGCTCGAAGTCGTTTCACGATGCGTACTACGGTCGCATGAGCGACAACACGCTTCCCGATCAGATCGCGGGCATGAAGCAGTTGGCCGCGCGCTATCGCTTCATCGACCTGGAACGCGCGGGCATGTGGGGCCACTCGGGCGGCGGCTTCGCGACGGCGTCGGCAATGTTCCAGTATCCCGACTTCTTCAAGGTCGGCATTTCCGAGTCGGGCAATCACGACAACCGCAACTACGAAGACGATTGGGGCGAGCGTTACCACGGATTGCTCACGAAGAACGGCGCCGTGGACAACTACGACAAGGAAGCGAATCAGAGTCTGGCGAAGAACCTCAAGGGCAAGCTGATGCTGGCGCATGGCACGATGGACGACAACGTGCCGCCTGACAACACATGGCTCGTCGTCGACGCCCTGATCAAGGCGGGCAAGGACTTCGACCTCGTCATGATTCCGAACGCAGCACACGGCTACGGAGCGGCGTCGAACTACATGATGCGCCGTCGCTGGGATTATTTCGTGCAGCATCTCCTTGGAGCCATGCCGCCCAAGGAATATCAGATCGGCCCGAAGAACTGAGCCATGGACCGACTCTTTGTGATCATCGGCGCGCTGTCGGGCGCGATCGGCGTGGCGGCAGGCGCGTTCGGCGCCCATGCCCTTCGCGCCCGCCTTGAACCGCGCATGCTCGAGGTGTTCGAGACCGGCGCCCGCTACCAGATGTATCACGCCATCGCGATGCTCGCGGCTGCCTGGATTGTCACGCGATTCCCGGGCTCGCTGGCGAATGCGAGCGGGTGGCTGTTTCTCGCCGGGACCGTCCTTTTCTCGGGATCGCTCTACGCGATGGCGCTCTCCGGCATTCGCGCGCTTGGCGCGATCACGCCGCTTGGGGGCGTGTGCTTCATCGCGGGATGGGCGTGTCTCGCCTTGGCCGCGACGCGTTCGCGATAAGCTCAGCTAGGCTATTGGCGTGTAACGCGGCGCGTTTCTCAGCGCCGCGTTCATAAAAAGCGCCGGAGTGGACCGCAGCTTGCGTTGCGGTGAGTGATGCACGCATCACACCGCTCGCACATCGGTGCAGCCCTGTCCGACTTTGCCGCGCGGCTGAGTCTGCCGATTCTCCTCACGATTTTGCTGCTTGTGCCGTCGGCCGCCCGATTGGGCGCACAGCAGAGCTCCAACCGTGAGCAAGGCGGTACGCAGCGAGAGAGTCCGGAGATTCGCGAGCTCCGTATCACCGGGATCACGCGTGTACCCGAGGGGGACCTGCGCGCGAGCCTCGCGTCGAAGGCCTCGAGCTGCAGAAGCTTGCTGCTGAAGCCGTTCTGTTGGATCACGAAGTCGCGGTACATCTACGAGCGCAGCTACCTCGACCGCGACGAGTTCCAACGCGACGTACTTCGCGCGCTCGTCTTCTACTTTCGCCGTGGCTACCGTGATGCGGCGATCGACACGAGCGTCGTCCGCGTCGGGACCAACGCGGTGCGGATCACCATGTCGGTCCGGGAGGGCCCACCGACGCGCGTGGCGTCTACCGGGATTATCTCCACGATACCGGTACCTATCGACAGTGCCCGGCTGATCCGGCCGCGCGTGAATGAGCCGCTCAGCCTGCTCGCCATCGATTCCACCGTCGCAAGGGTCCGCGATGCGCTCTGGGAGCTTGGATTCGCCGACGCGACCATTGCGCCGGTGACCAATGTCGATTCGGCCGCCGATAGCGCCTCACTGCGCTTCCGGGTGGATCCCAAGCGTCGAGTCAGCATCGGGGAGATCAAGATCGAGGGCGCCGAGAAGATTGCCGAGCGCGACATCCGCCGATCGCTCCGCGTCGAGCCCGGCGATGTGTTCCGTCGTTCGCGCATCACGCGAAGCCAACGCGCCCTCTATGAATCGGCGCTCTTTCGTCGAGCGACCATCGACACGCTCCCGCACACGGCGGGCGCGCCCGACAGTGTGAAATCGCTGGTCGTGCGCGTGATCGAGGCGCCGCAGCGAGAGGCCCGCGCCAGCGTTGGCTTCACCACCGCCGACTTCGTTCAAGCCGAAGCGCAGTTCACGCACAACTACTGGCTCGGTGGTACGAGAAAGTTCGACGCCACGCTCACCGTGGGCAACCTGTTGGCCCAGCAGCTCACGCGCAGTCCGTTGTTCGTGAACTTCACCAACATCTCGCGAGGCAATGAGTTGGGGCGATTCTACTCGCCGACATACCAAGCGAGCGTGGACGCACGGCAGCGGTGGTTCCAGTCGCCGAGAAACACCATCGGTGCTGGCATCTTCTCGCATCGACGTAGCTCGCCCGGTGTATTCGTAGATCGTGGCTACGGCGCCAGCGCCACCTTTACGCGCGAGCTCGGCATTCGCATGCCGGCGAGCGCTACGTACCGCTTCGAGATCAGCAGTGTCGAGGCCGGTGATGTGTACTTCTGTGTGAACTACGGCGTCTGCGACGGCTCGACCATTCAAGCGCTCCGCGGCCAGCAGCGCCTGTCGCCCGCCGCCGTGACGGTGTCGACGGATCGCAGCGATGCACCACTGTCCCCGACACGTGGCGTGCGCTTTCGTGCCGAAGCCGAGCATGCGTCGGCGCTCACGGCATCCGACTTCCGGTACAATCGGGCGACGGCGGATATCGCGGTATACCGACCGTTGCCGTTCCGTCGAATCGTCGCAGCCCTTCACCTCAGGGCCGGCTGGGTTCAGCCGATCTCCGGCACCGCCGCTGCGGTAGGCTTGCCGGGCGCTGCGAGCGGTGCCGAATTCGCAGAGATCTTACATCCGCGGAAGCGCTTCTACGCCGGTGGAGCGCAAAGCGTTCGCGGCTTTGGTGAGAATCAGCTTGGCCCGCGCGTGCTGACGATCGCTCCCGACGTGTTGCGCGGTCGTACGGTGACCGACGGTGATACCACCTTCCAGTGCGCGCCATCTACCCCGATTACATCGTGTAGCGTGAACGCTGCCTCGCTTCGCGACAGCGACTTTCAGGTGCGGCCGTTGGGTGGCACGACCCTGCTGGAAGGCAGCGTTGAGCTGCGCGTTCCGGTGTGGCGATCGGTGGTCGGGGCCGTATTCCTCGATGGCGCCATTCTTGGTGAGGGTACGCTGAACTCGATCACTCGAGGCACCGGGGCACTCACGCCAGGATTCGGCGTACGCTACGAGTCGCCGGTCGGACCGATTCGCGTCGACCTTGGGCTTCGGCCAACGCTCCGTCGAGCGCTCCCGGTCATCACGCAAACCACCGATAGTCTTGGCCAAAGTGTGCTGGTCGCTCTGGCGCCGGTGACTGGCTGTGGTGCGGAATCCACTACCGGCTGTCGAACCTTTCCCGATCCGGCGGAGCGACTGAGCTTCCTCCGAAAGCTCACGAACCGTCTCACGCTTCACCTCAGCATTGGACAGGCTTTCTGATGCCGATACGAATGCGTCGTGTGATCCAGGCAGTGGCGGCAGTCGTGCTTGTGATCAGCGCACTGGCAGTAGCCGCCGTCTTCCTGATATCGAACTCTGACTGGGGACGCGGGCAGATACGCATCCGTGCGCTCTCGGCTCTCAATGGCGCGGCGCACGGCATCGTGAAAGTGGGGGCGGTCAGCGGAAATCTGCTGAAGGGCATCACGCTCCACGATATCTCGATCACGGACAGCGCCGGTGCACCGTTCATTACCGCCAAGGCGCTACGGGCCGGCTACGGACTGCGGGCGTTGATCGGCCGTCGCATTGACCTCCGCGACGTGCGCCTGAGTGATGCCGCGATCGTGATCGAGCGTCCTACCGACGGCGCGTGGAACTACGATCGCATCTTTCCCAGGGATACGGTCGCGGCGAGCGACAGCAGTCCCAGCTTTGGCGACTGGATCGTGCTCAGCGATGTCATTGTCGAGCGCTCACGACTCACCGTACGCATTCCATGGCTGCCGGACACGGCGTTGCGCGGTGCGGCGCGGGACAGCGCCATCGCATTCGCCGTGGCCGGCAATGAACGCGCCGTCATTGCGCCCGCCACCACCGGAACTGGTTGGCAGGCGACGCAAGAGTATCGTGCCATCAACGGACGACTCCCCTTGGTGCGAATTGCGCATCCCGACTACACCACCCAACTCATTCGCACCGACTCACTTCGACTTCAAGCCTTCATGTTTGCACCGCCCGGTGCTGACGTACGAGCGCTGTCCGGTGAGTTCGAAATCGACACGGATTCGGTGTGGTTTCGCGACGTCGCGGTCTCGCTTCCCTCGTCGAAAGCGCGATTGACAGGCCGATATGTGATCGAGAACGGCGACCTTGCGCTTCGAACCATCGCGGCACCGATCGCGCTCGACGACGTTCGATTCCTCTATCCGGCGCTGCCGACAACTGGGGGAGGGCGCCTCGATCTATCGCTCGACTGGACAGGACCCGTTCAGCGCTATGAAGCTCGCGAACTCGATGTGTCGACGCTCGGCGGCCGGGTTCGCGGCGCCCTTGGTCTCACCATCGGAGACACGCTCCGCTTCGACAACACCGATCTGGAATTCGAAACGCTGAGCACGGCTCTGATCGAACAACTGGCACCCAGTCTCGATCTTCCGCGCACGGGTACCCTGAGCGGTCGGGCGATCGTGAGTGGGACGGCCACCGGGATGCAATTGGACGGCGACGTGACATTCGACGACGAGCGCTCGGGCCGAAGTCGGGTGTATGCCGTCGGTGAACTTGGCGCCGCCAACGGCGTGTTCCGCGCGCGAGAACTGCGCGTCACACTCGCGCCGTTGCAGGTTGACCTGGCCCGCATCGCAATGTCGTCACTGCCGGTGGGCGGAACGTTGTCGGGCAGCACGATTCTGAACGGACAAACGGACACTCGCCTCGATGCACGCCGTATCGCGCTGACCCATCTCGACCGGGGGGAGCGCTCGCGTGTAGAGGGACAGGCCGCGTTTCGCATGGCGACCGCGTCGAGCCCAAGCTGGCTCGACGCGCGCGTCACAGCGCGTCCGCTGTCGCTCGTGACCGTCGGACGCTTCGCGCCGGCAGCGGGATTGCGAGGTGCCGTGTCTGGGCCGATCCGCGCCACCGGCCCGCTGAGCGCGCTCGGCATCAGCAGCACGCTCCGCACGTCAGACGGCGGCGTAGTCAGTGCCCGAGGTCGGCTCGACCTGGCAAGCGAGGAGCTGGGCTACGCGCTCGATGTCGCGACGCAGCTCTTCAACGCCAACGAGCTGGTGGAGAAGGCTCCCCGAAGTTCTATCAGCGCGCAAATGCAAGCGCGCGGACGTGGACTCGATCCCGCGACCATGCGCGGCGAGTACGCGGCCGACGCCCTGGCTTCGCGTGTCGACACCGTCGCCGTCGACTCGCTCCGGTTGCGTCTGCGCATCGGCGACGGCATAGCGACCCTCGATACACTGACCCTCAACGCTCCCGGTGTCGCGGCCGACGCAACTGGCACGTTCGGTCTCTCCAAACCGTCGTCCGGCGATCTCCGCTATGCGGTGCGTGTTGATTCGCTGGGTCTGCTCGCTCGATACCTGCCCCGCGACACCACCACAGTATTTCCCCGTCCCCTTTCCACCGCCGAGCGTCTGCGTGGGGCGCGGGCCGACTCGTCGCGAATCGCAACGCAACTGGCGGTGGCACGGGCTGCGGGGGTTGAACCGCTGGCGTCGCCCGTTGTCGTTGATTCGCCGCCGAGTCTGCGTCGCGATACGCTGGCCGGTTCACTCACCGCCTCGGGACGCATCGCTGGCGGTCTCGGTGGATTCAATTTGACCGGCGTCGCGAACGGGCTGGGCATCGTGGCGATGGGCAATCGCGTACAGCGGGCGCAAGCGGAGTACAGCTGGCTCGGCGCGCTCACCGATAGTGCACAGGTCCGCCTTCGTGCCAACGCCGACACCATCGTGGCAGCTGGGTTCGCGCTCGACAGCGTCGTGCTGCGCGGCGACTACTTCGCGCCGGGAGGAACGGCACAGGTGGCGATCTTCCAGAGCACCGATCGCGATTACACGCTGAATGCTCGCTACGCCATTCGTCCGGAGCAACGCGAGATCACGTTCGAGGCCTTGCGGTTGCGCTTCGATACGACGCTGTGGACTGCGGTCGCCCCCGGTACGGTCCGTTGGGGGCAGCCGGGCATCGCGATCGACAGTTTGGATCTGCGGAGCAACACCAATGGACGGGTATTCGCCAACGGCTTGGTGCCGACCGATGGCGTCGCCGACCTTCGATTAGTCGTACAGAACTTCCAGATCGGTGACCTGCTCGGCTTGGTGCAGAGCGATCTGGAAGCGCAGGGCCTAATCGGTGTCGATACCCGCATTACCGGGTCGGGGCGTAATCCGCGCGTCGTGGGTACCGCCGGCATCACGCGCGGCACGTATCGCGGCACGACCGTACCCGATCTTCAAAGCCGATTCGACTATGCCGACCGCATCATGCAGGTCGACGCGCTCCTCACCGACTCGGCGCGGGGTGTAGCTAGGCCTTCGGCCACGGCGAGCGCACGGCTTCCTCTCGATCTTGCCTTTAGTGGAGTCGAAGGTTCGCGCGTGCTCGACGGCGAGGCGTCGGGCGAGCTTCGCGCTGACAGTCTGCCACTCGATCTGCTGTCGCGCGTCACAGATGCGATCGCGAACGTGCGCGGGGATGTGAACGGTCAGGCGAGTCTACGCGGCACGTTACGAAAGCCCGATGTGACCGGCGCGCTCGCGTTGCGCAACGGGCGAAGCGACGTCGTGGCGCTCGGTATCACGCTCGACCGCATGAACGCGTCCATGCGCCTCGACGGCGATAGCGTGGTGATCGACTCGCTTACGGCCGACAGCCACGGACGTATTGCCATGTCGGGCGGCATCGGTATCAAAAGTCTCGCGGCGCCCAGCTTTGACCTGCGCGTAACGGCAGAGCGCGCCCGTGTGCTTGACAACGAGCAAGGACGAGCCAGAGCCGACGCGGACTTCACCATGCGCGGTCCATTCGACGATGTGTCCGTACAAGGCCGTGCGCGGATTCGGGACGGCGTGTTCTACATCCCGAAGCCCGACAGCAGAGAAGTCATCAATGCCGGCGATCCGGCGGTGTTCGCGGTCGTGGATACCGCAAACTTTCGGTACCGCGAGCTGCTACCTGAGTCGTCGCCGCTCCTTGCGAACATGCGTATGGACCTCACCTTGGGGGTCGATCGCGACACGTGGGTGCGCTCCCAGGAAGCCAACATCGAAATCTACAGCGAGGACGATCTTCGCATCACGATCGATCGACGCCGACAGGCGCTGGCGCTCGATGGTATCGTGAACACCGACCGCGGCGAGTATGAGTTTCTCAGCAAGCGGTTTCAGGTGAAGCGCGGAGCGGTGCAGTTCATCGGCACCCAGGAAATCAATCCGCTGGTGCAGATCACCGCCGAGTACACGGTGCAGCAGCCGTCTCGTCAGGCGATTGATATCCGTGTACTGATCGGCGGCACGTTGCTTTCCCCGCGCCTCTCTCTGGAGAGCGACGCACAGCCGCCGATTTCGCAGAGTGACTTGTTGAGCTATCTGGCGTTCGGCAGCGACGCGGGCTCACTGCTGCAGTTTGGCGGATCGAGCTTGTCGGGCGGATCGGCCGGTGGCGGACTCGTTGGTACCAGCGCGGCGCTCGCGACGCGTCAATTGACCGGTGTGGCGCTAGGCGCCATCGTGAGCGAGCTCGAGGGACAGGCGGCGCGTTCACTCGGCGCCGACGTCTTCAACATCACGCCGTCGAACATTCCGACAGAATTGGCAAGCGGCAACTTCGGTGGGCTCACGACATTTCTGAAAGGCACGCAATTCGAGTTCGGCAAGTATTTCACGACGCGGACGTTCGTGGGATTGCAGGTGCAGGCGACGACGACTCCCGGCTTTCGCGTTGAGCATCAGCTCAGCCGCAATCCCGGACTCTCGATCGAGTCCACGTTTCAGCCGCGCTTCTTTCTCCCTGAACCGTCGTTGTCACTACAAGAAATCACCAAGGCCAATGCCTTCGGATTGTTTCTGGTGCGTCGCTGGCGCTTCTGATTCTTGGACTTTGCGTGCTTTCTGACCGTTGAGTCGGGCGCGGAGAACCCGAAGGTTCACGCGAAGAGCGCGAAGGTTCGCGAAGGCACGCGAAGAACGGCGGTGCGTTGGAACGGAACTCTCGGCGTGGACGCCTTCAAACAATGTTTCTCCTTTGCTGTTCTTCGCGTGCCTTCGCGTTCTTCGCGAGCTTCGCGTGAACCTTGGATACCTGCTGTGCAGGTACGGCCTGTCCGAATGCCACTTTTCACGGCCAATACGGGCAGCTGAATTGCACAGGATATGCGCATAGCGCACAAATGTCCGTTCGCGTGGCACCGTTGCTGCACCGGAGACGCATCACACGCTGCCCGGAGAGCAATGCATGAGGAACGATGACTTCGAAGTTCGGCTCGATCGACAACGAGAAGGCTCACTGCCACTCATAGACGTCCGCGTCAACGACCGACAGGATGCACCACTCGGCACGCTGTTGAAGCAGTTGACCGGCGACACCGCCGATCTGCTTCGACAGGAACTGGCGCTCGCCAAGTCGGAAGCGCGTGAAGCCGGCACCCGCTTGATGCGTGATGCAGCGAAAGTCGGTATCGCGGCGGGGCTGACGCTGATGGGTGGCTTGGCACTCACGACGTCGCTTATTGTCGGCCTCGGCGTTCTGCTGAGCGGCAACTACTGGCTCTCGGCACTGATCGTTGGAGTGGCCGCATTCGGCGCCGGCTATTCGATGGTGCAGAGTGCGCTACGCGATCTCAGCGATCACGGATTCGCGCCCAAAGAGGCGATCGCGTCGTTGAAAGCGGATCAGCGCTGGGCGAGTCGCGAGGTGCAAGACCTGAAGCACGAGCTCACTGACAAGAGCGATCCCCCACACGTCCGACCCTGAGGAGGGTGTCATGTCCGATCACGAGATGAATGTTGGCGCTAGTACAGCTTTTACGGGAGCAGCGTCGAACGCCATACCGCACAACCTTGGCGAACAAACGCGAAAGGTCGTTGCTGATGTACAACACAAGGCTGGCGAGCAGGTACGGAGTGGCCTCGACAGTGGCAAGCGGCGAGCCGCTGGCGCGTTGCTGGGTGTTGCCGATTCGCTGATGCACGGCAGTGCCACCGAGCAGTCCGGCGCCGGGCAGTATATCCGGCAGGCGGGCGAGCAGGTGCAGCGGGCTGCGGACTACCTGGAGAAGGCCGACGTCAAGCAGCTGACCCGCGATGCGGAGTCCTTTGCGCGCCGGCAACCCATCGCCTTTATCGGAGGTGCCTTTGTGCTCGGCGTTGTGGCGGCGCGCTTTTTCAAGAGTTCGCAGCAACCCGACGGTGCGAAGGACATGTCTGACAACTCTCGCATGACGCAATCGTTCTCTGTCCCCGTCGCCGACGGTCCGCTCGCGGATCAGGGACCGGAACGTGGCGGTTGGTACGAAGGCGAGCAGCCCGTCAACCGCTATCGGGAACCGCTGCCGCCCACGCTGGGAGAGTGACCATGTCACCAATGCAGCCCACGACGGATGCGGTCGAGACGGAGCTGGATACCGGGCGTGAGTCCAACAGCCACAATTCCAGCGATACGGATGTGATGCGTGCAGAAATCGAATCGACACGCATGCGGATGAGCGATACGCTCGATGAAATCGGCGATCGACTCAATCCTCAGACGATCAAGGAGAACGTCAAAGACTCCATCAGAGAAGCCACCATCGGGAGGGTAAGCCACATGGCGCGAAATGCGACCGAAAGCGTACAGCGAGGCACCAGCGGTATCACGAACGCGGTGCGAGAGAATCCAATCCCTGCCGCGATGATCGCGTTGGGAATTGGCTGGATGTTCTTCAACAGCACGTCAGAGCGCACGGAGCGTGGTGCGCAGCAGGTCGCGAGCGGCGTGAAAGACAAGGCCGGTGAGCTGACCGACAGCGTCAAAGCACGCGCTCGGAGCATCGCCTCATCGGTGTCCGACACCAGCCGTCGCGGTCAGGGGCGGATCGAAGAAGCCTACAGCGCCAATCCGTTGGCGCTCGGCGCCGTGGCGATCGCGGCCGGCCTCGCCGTCGGCCTCTCGGCCCCAGTAACCGATCGGGAATTCCGGATCATGGGTGGAGAGAGTCCAACCTTCGTGTAAGGCGGAAAGTGTTGAACAAGGGGTGACGAACTGGAGCGCACCTGCGATTGTTCGGTCATGCTCCTAGCGCACCCCTCCGTTCCTCAGCTCGCGGCGATCGCCGCCATCTCGGCTGTGGGCGGCGCCGTGAACTCGATTGCTGGCGGCGGCACGTTGCTCACCTTCCCGGCCCTTCTGGCGCTGGGCGTACCACCGGTGTCAGCCAACGCCACCAGCACGCTCGCGCTCTGGCCCGGCTCGTTGGCCAGCATGTGGGGCTACCGGCGCGAACTCGTGGGCGCCGAGCGCTGGGCGCTGCGTCTCGCGATCCCGAGCATTCTCGGCGGCGGTATCGGTGCAGCCCTGTTGTTGGCGACGACGGATGAGCAGTTTCGGGCGCTCGTACCGTGGCTGGTGTTCGGCGCGACCGTGCTGTTCGCGTTGCAGGGGCCGGTGATGAAGCACCTGCGCAAGCGGGCCAGCGCGTCACCGACGGGCGTGATCGAACGCCCGATCAATCCGACCACGGGCATGCTCATCGCGCAGTTCGTGGTCGGTATCTACGGCGGCTACTTCGGCGCCGGAGCGGGCATCGTGATGCTCGCGGTGTTCGGGCTGATGGGGCTCACGAACATCCACCAGATGAATGGCCTCAAGAACTTCAATGGCATTTGCTTCAACGGCATCGCCGCCATCACCTTCGCCGTCATGGGGCAGGTGAACTGGCCGATCGGCGTCGTGATGGCGGTAGGGTCGAGCGCCGGCGGCTACCTGATGTCGGGCCTCGCGCAGAAGGTGCCGCAGGCGTGGGTTCGCAATGCCGTAACGGCGATCGGATTCGCCAGCGCGATCTGGCTCTTCGTCGCGAAGAGCTGAGACCGCGCCGGCGAATCCGACGCGCACTACTTGACGGACACCTGCTTGATCATGCCGTGCGCGAGATGCGGCTTCCCGTCCTTCATGTCGGGCGTGAAGCACATGAACGCGAACTCGCCCTTCGGCACATCGACCTGCAGATACACCACATCACCCGGCACGATGTCGGTGATGCCACCCATCGGCTTGCCCGGAGGCGCACCTACGGGATTTTCGGCGAACTTCGCCATGTCCATCGGTGACTTGCCCGGCATGAGCATCGCCATGAAGAACTCGTGCGGCTGCTTGCCCGTGTTGCGCACCGCGATCACATGCTTGCCCGGCGCCAATGGCTTGGAGAAGGCGAGGTCGTAGTCGGACAGCGTCAGCGTAACGTCGGCCACCGGTGCGGTGGTCTTGCGCGCGGACGGCGTCACGGTGAGCGCCTTAATCATGCCCTTCATCACGTGCGGCGGTCCGCCGGGGCTCGGGATGACGCACAGCGCGACGTAGTCGCCCGCTTCGAGGTTGCTGGTGAAGGCCGTTTCATCGCCGGGGGCCGGAGCGTTCGGCCCGCCCACCGGCTTCATCCACTTCGGCGGCGGTCCACCAGCCTTGAAGAAGGCGAGCACATCGTCGGGCTTCTTACCCTTCTCCACCTTCACGAGATAGACATGGTGGAGCTCCTTGCCCTTATTCGAAAAGCGAATCGTCGTGAGTCCGGCCGGCACACTCGCCGGCATGTCGAAGGCGTAGTCCGACGCGACCACGGAAATGACATTGGCACCGGGCAGCGCTGCGAAGCGCGCCGGGACTGCGGACTTTGCCGCTGATGGTGCGGCGGGCTGCGCCCCCAGCAGCGTAGCCGACACAACTGTTGCAGCGACCGCCAGCGCGACGCGGGGAAGACGACTCATTAGCCGACGTTTATGCATGATGACTCCTGATACGATTGTCTAAGGGTGGTGGATTGGCACCGCGGTACAAACGGTGATGGAGACTCGTACGGCCGGAACCCCGAACCGGGTTTCAAACGAACAGGTTGAGCTCGACAGGCTGCACGACGTCCGCCGTCTCCACGCGCAACGTGAGTGACGAGACGGTCGTAGCCGGGACTCGACGCAGCTGCCGGTGTCCGATTGTCGTGCCGCTCGCCAACAGTTGCGGGCGGCTACCACTCGTGGACACACTCCACGACGACACGCGCTGTCCCTGTGAGATCGGTTCACGCAGATCGAGCAGCGAGACGGACTGTGGCGCCCGCAACTGAATCGTGCGCACGCCCGCGCGTACACCGTCGGTGCGCCAGGCGCTGTTGCGTACCGCGAGGGGGCGGGCGAAGAGCGACGTGAGCGACGCGCGCATGCCGGCCAGTCGTGCTACATCCACATCATGCAAGAGTCCATCGCGCGTGGGAGGCACGTTCAGCAACAGCTTGGAGTTACGCCCTACGCTCGTGAAGTAGAGCTGCACGAGATCGTCGACACTCTTTACTTTCGCATCCTCGGCTGGATGGTAGAACCAGCCGGGGCGAATGGACACATCCGTTTCGCTCGGGCGCCACACCGACCCGTCGGGATGCCCGTGCTGCAACGACGCGATCACATCATCACCGCTGGCCCCGATATACGGCACCGACTCCGGACGGATCGTGCTCCAATGCGTTTCGCCGGCGACGCCGCGCTCGTTGCCGATCCAACGCACATCAGGACCCGCGTCGGAGAACATGATCGCATCAGGCTGCAGCTTGCGCACCAGCGCCCACGTGCGCGGCCAATCATACGTCTGACGCTTGCCGTTCGGCCCTTCGCCGTTCGCGCCGTCGAACCACACTTCGTGCAGCGTACCGTACCGCGTGAGCAGCTCCGTGAGCTGCGCCATGTACACGTCGTTGTAGCGCGCCGAATCGCCATAGGTGGGATGGTTGCGATCCCACGGTGAGCAGTAGAGTCCGGGCTTCATGCCCTCTATCCGACAGGCATCGACGAACTCGCGCACCACATCGCCCGCGCCCCGCCTCCACGGACTCGACGCCACCGAATGCGCGGTGGTCGCTGTTGGCCACAAACAAAAGCCGTCATGATGCTTTGCCGTGAGCACCATCGACTTCGCCCCGGCCGCCTTCGCCGCGCGCACCCACTGCCGCGCATCGAGGCGCGCAGGGTTGAAGAGCGACGGAGATTCGGTGCCGTCACCCCACTCGCGGTCGGTGAACGTATTCACACCGAAATGCACAAAAACAGCCAACTCGTCGCGCTGCCAGGCGAGCTGCTGCGGCGTCGGGCGCGGTCGCGATTGAAAGCCGAGCGAGGGCACTGCACCGAGGCGAGCGATCGCCGCGGACGCCGTGAGCTGCGTCAAAAAGTGTCGACGACTGAGAGGCATGTATGCGCGAGGATGACGTCAGAATACTCGCGCGAAACATGCGGCGATCAGCGCCCGGGCGCGAGCACGTCGGCGCGCGGCGGCACCCAGGGCGGTATCCACTTCCCGGTGAGCGGGCAGCCGGTTCCCGGTGCCACCGACAGCCCGGCAAAGCCGCCACCGCCAACGCCGAAGCGCGCGTCGGTCACGATGGCCATGCCGCTGGCGTCGAGCGACCACACCGGGGTGCGCATGAACCGCATGGCGGCAGCGAACTCGCAGCGCGTGGCCGCCAGCGCCACGAACTCGGCGCGCGGCACGGCCCACGTCTCCCCCCACGCCACCGCCGGCGACGCAGCGAATGGCACGGACGGGGAGGTACCAGGCAGTGCTCCCAGGGTGTTGCGCCCAGCGCCTGAGCCGGTGGACAGGCATCCCGCCGCATTCAGCCCTGAGCTCCACGGGGCAACGGTTGCCGTCGTCACGCGGTATTCCGTACTGGTGGAGGTGACGACCATGGCCGAGAAGCAGCGCGGGTCGGCCGCCGCCGGCGTGAGGACCACATCGCGCAGGGAGCCATCGTTCACCAATTCCGTCACTACGGCGCGCGCCTGAACCGAGGACAGAAAGAACATGATCGTCACCACAACCCACGCCGCAATCCCCGTGAGTGGGCGCGCCGCAGCGGAGACGGCGCGCTGCAGGAGCATCCCCACGAGCGACATGATCGTGATGCCGAGGGCGACGGGCGGCGACACCTGGCCGGCAAACCAGCAGAGCGCGAGGATCGCGACCAGCGCGAGCAGCAACAAGACGCGTCCGGCTATGCCTCGCGGCCCCCAGGCGAGCGGTGGGATCGCCACGACCATCAACCACGGCTCCACAATGAACACCGCGTCACCGTAGTACCAGCGATTGTCGAACGGCCAAAACGGGTGCACGCCGTAGCTGTTCGTGAAGTCGAGTGCCAAATGCGACAGCGTGCCGACCAGCGCGAGCATGAACAACGCCCGCGCGCCAACGCGGGACACGATCGCCGACGAGGCGTCCGCCCGCTCTCGTCCCTTCAGCCCGCGCTGCCACCACCAGCGCGTGGCCCACCACAGCACCACGGCACTCACCAGCGCCCAAACGACCGTGTGGGTGTGCCCTCGATGATGCAGCAGATAGCCGAGCTTCCCCATGGCGACCATCGGACCGGAATACACCAGATCCGCGTCAGGAAATTCGGCCGCCGCGATACCCAGGACCACCGCCGCGCGGCGGAATCGTGCCAGCGATGGCGCTTCCGCCCCCATGGGAGAAGCGCGGCCGATGCGACGCTGAACATATGAAACGGTGGCGTCAGCCAGGAGCAGGCCGGCCAGTGCGTGAGTGACGTTGTCCACGCGTGGTAGTTGAGCGCCTGTACAGTGGCTGTCAACCGACCGACACGACGTTTACCGGAGTCGCGTGGGGCGGTACACCGTGACCTGCGATCCTTCGGCCACGAACATCGACCGCGGCGGCACCGACAGCGGTGCTTCGAACGCGTCGCCGTATAAACCGCGCACATCGGCATCGAACGACGGGTCCGCCCCCTGCCAGACCCGCCATGAGGGATGCGCGACCTGATACTCCACCGTGCTGCCATCCCGCTGCGGCGTGTAGCCCCAATAGTGCTCAGCGATGAACTCCGGCTCCGACCCCGATACCAGCGGCGCGGGCTCGCCGACCGCCGTCACGCTCACCTGCTGATGCTGCGCGTTGTCGAACCAGCCGTACATCAGACGTCCGGGGGACGGAATGAGCGTGGGCGGCACACGGCTGTGCATCGTCAACGCGGAGTACGGCTCGTTGTAGAACAACCGCGCAGTGTAGGCGATCGCAGCCCTGGGCACGAGCTCGCGCACGAACACGACGCCGCGGCGGGCCGAGCCATCGGGCATCGGCCGCTTCACGTAGAAGCGCAGGTTCACTTCGTCGAAATCGCGGTGGAATGGCACCGGGATGCCGAGCACGCGCGTGTGGAGGAAGCGGAACCCGACGATGCTCGCGAGGGCGCGCCCTTCGAACAGATCGAGCACCGTGTGCTTCGGCACGAGCGGCTCGAGCACAGCCGGCGGGATCTCGTAGTTCAGCATCACGAGATACCGCCATTCGGCGGTGAGAAACGGACGGCGGGCGACTTGATCAGGTGTGGTCACACCAGATCAACCCGCCCGCCGTCGTCGCGTTCCCGCCAACGCTCACCCACGAGCTACATCGCGGTCTTCATCGCGTTGCCAAGGGTGAACCTCGCCAGCCATTCGTACTCACGCTTCATACGGTCCATCTGGTGATAGTACTCGGTGAAGCCGTGGCCTTCGCGCGGATAGAACACAAGCTCGGTGGTCTTGCCGCGGTCCTTCAGCGCGCGGTAGAACTCCATGGGTTGGCCGATTGGCACACGCTCGTCGTTGCCACCATGCAGGATCAGCAGCGGCGTCGTCACGTTGTTGCTGTAACTGATACCGGATCGCTCGAGATACTTCCGGATGTTGGCATTCACGATCGAGCCGTCGTACTGCGGATCGCCGAAGAACGTGTTGATGTAGCCCGGAATGTCCGTCGTGCCCGCCATCGACAGCAGCGACGGCAGTCCCGCGCCCATCATGGCTGCCTTGAAGCGTCCAGTCTGCGACACTACCCACGACGTCATATAGCCGCCGTAGCTCCAGCCTTCGAACGCCATACGCGTGGAATCGGCGATGCCGCGCTTGATGAGATCATCAACGCCGGTCATGATGTCGCGGTAATCGCCACCGCCCCAGTCACCGGTGTTCGCGTGCATCCACCATTCGCCGTAGCCGGTGGAGCCACGGGGATTCGGGTAGAGCACCGCCCAGCCGCGCGCGGCGTACGTCTGTCCGGGGCTGGTGCCGCCCTTGAAGCCGTTGGTGTGGGCGCCGGTCGGACCACCATGCGCCGATACCACCAGCGGCACGCGTGCGCCATCACGGTATCCCACGGGCAGCAGCAACACGCCTTCCACGTCGCGACCGTCCTTCGACTTCCAAGTGATCACGCGCGACGCACCGAGGGTGCGCTCGCCGAGCCACGCATTCGTGGTCGTGATGCGCGATGGCGTACCACCGCCGCTCTGCACGTACACTTCACCCGGCATGTCTGGTGTGTCGAGCACCATGGCGAGCTTCGATCCGTCGCTGCTCGGCGAGAGTCCCTGCACCAGGACATCCTTCGTGCGCTTGCTGTAGCTCTTGCTCGCAAGGTCGTATGCATACAGCGAGTTCCACACACGATCGCTGGCGGTGAACCACAGCTGCTTGCCATCAGGCGACCAGCGGAGTGCGCCCGGACTCACATCAAAATCAGCGCGGGCATGATTCGTGAGCGCGCGCGTCGCGATATCGAACGTGACCACACGCGCGTTCCGCAGCGTGCGCGGCATGATGCCGTCCTTGTGTGGCGCCATTTCGTGAGGCAGCATCGTGAACGCGAGCGTCTTGCCGTGGGGCGAGAACTGCGGCGCCGTCTCTGCGTCGTTCGTCGTCGTGATCGCATCCAGCACGAGCGAGGCGACATCCACCACATACGCGTTGCCACGTTCATCGCGAATCATCGGCGTCGGTGACGCGCGGAAGCCCAGCTTCTTCCCGTCTGGTGACCAGTTCGGTACACCGCTCACCGTGTATGCACCGGACGTGATCTTGCTCGCCTTGCCCGATGCGACATCGACTACCCAGATGTGATTCAAGCGGAAATCGTCTTCGTACACCTTGGGATCGTCACGTCGGCGCACCTTCGCTTCCTGCTCGCGCGTGAGCGAATCGGTGGTCACGACCGCGATGCGCGAGCCATCAGGCGACCACACGTACGACGAGACGCCGTCACGCACCGTGGTAAGCTGTCGCGACTCGCCACCGTCAGCCGGCAGCAGCCAGAGTTGCGGCCTCGGCGCATCCTCGCCGGTGCCCGTACCGCGCGCCGCCACGAACGAAATCGTGCGACCATCGGGAGACCACTGTGCCTGCGCCTCACCGCGCTCGCCAAACGTGAGCTGACGCGGCGCACCACCGCCGGCCGGCACCATGAACACGTGCGAACGACGCTCGTGCCGATCGCCCAGAGCGGTGTCACCCTTCGCGTTCGGATGCTCCCACGCGCTGATGGCATACAGCACGCGCGCGCCGTCGGGCGACATCGCCACGCCGCCGACCGACTTGAGACGCATGATGTCGCTCTCGTCGAGTCCCTTCGACTGGGCGAGGGTGAGCGACGGCACGGCCACGCAGGCCGCAATGAGTACGGCAGACGGACGCAGACGGAGCGACATGGCGGCCTCTTACTTGAAGATGTTCAGCAAATTGGTGACGAACCCGCTGTGTTCGGCCTGTGCCTTCTCGAGAATCTCGAGCTCGCCCTTATCGAGCCAGATGCCTTCACAGGTGGGACAGGTATCGACGGTCACATGATGCGTTTCGCGCGGCACGAGCGGCGTGCCGTCGCGCGGGCACTTGTTGCGGTCGGCGGCCACCTGAGCGGCGCGCTCGGCGTCGGCCTTGGCGCGCATTTCCTTGCGCAGGTCGGCGTCGATCCGAGCGAAGTACTCTTCTTCGTTGCGACTGGGCTTGTTCTCGATGGCCATGGCTCTGCTGGTGCGTGAGGGAAGCGGACGTGATACGCTAAGAAACGCGTCGGCTACGGTTGAGCGCAAGGCGTTTGGTACTGCCTGGCGCTAGCACTCCGTGGGTCGGGAGCACGCAAATGCCGATCGACAGTATCATCGATCGGCGGCAACGTGGTCCAACGGGCGCACGCCCTGTACGACCCGGCTACGCGGCGACGTTCGCGCGCGCGTAGGGGATGATGTCGAGTCGTTCGAACGGGATCTCTTCCCCCGACTGCTCGTCGAGCCCGAAGGTCTCGGGTGCGGTGGCCAGGCGCTCCAGCGCGGCGTCGATCTCGGCGATCTCCGCCGAGCGCCGGGTGGCAACGGAGGCCTCGAGCTCTTCGTTGGCGGCGTCGGTGCCGAGGTCGGCCGCGTGCGTCGGGAACTTGGACAGGTCGCCGGCCAAATCCTGGCTGTCTTCCGACGATTCCTCGCCTACGAAGTCCTGAAGCTGCTCAAGGAGACGGGTGCGCTCCTCGTGGAGGCGCTTCTCGAGGTGCTTTAGCTGTGAGGCGGTCAGTGGCATTGATACTCCGAATCCAAGGTTATCGTGGCGGGCTGAAGAGCAGCCCGGCGCGGTGAGCGTAGCGATTCACTTGCATGGATCGGTCCACCCGCTCGGGCGCGACCGCGTCGGCAGCACCGGAGGCCGCGCTTTCCGCTAGGTTCCTGTTGCGGGGGCGGCGCAGGTCGCGGCCTCCCTGCCCCATTTCCCGAAGAGGAGCCGCTCGATGTCCGATCAGAGTTCGTTTACCGCCGAGCACCGCTCGTTCGAATGGGAACTCGTCCTCAAGTACGAGGACCTTTCACTCCCCGCGTCCGAGTGGAACGAAGCGACGCTCGCCGTGATCGCCGGGTGGTACGCCAAGAATCTGCCCAGCGAGCAGGCGGAGGCGCGGTATGAGAAGTCGTATCATCGCAACCGGCGTCGCCTGTCAAACCGCCTGGATCCCGCGTCGGTGGACACGGCCGCGATCGAGAAGCTCGACGGTGTCTGGGAGTCGCTGCTGACGCGGGTGCTGCAGGCGAAGAAGTAGCGCCTCGCCTCGCGTGCCACGGTGTGACGGTTCGGGCCAGTTCGCGCTGGCATTCGCGCCGCCCCCCTTGCCCCACGGATCGCCGACGCCAATGCTGTAGGGATACCAAGTGCGCGCGATACGGCGATTGGAAACACTCTGCACCGTAGGCAATGACCGTCCCCGAACTTCCGCCGGACCAGTCGACGACGACTGGTCAGCACGACGCCGAGCGCACTGCGCGGACGTACGCCGCGCACGTTCTGGCGTGGGTGCGTGGTCACGGCCCAGTTCCCGCGCCGCACAGTGTGTCGCGACTGGCTCACGACGCGATCCAGTCGCTGCGTGTGGAGCGCGAGTTGGCGTTGGCCGATCGTCGCCATCGCGCGCCGGCCGAGAAGACGCCGGTCATGCCGAGAGGGATCATGACGGCGCTGCTCGATCCCACGCTGATTGATTTGCGGCATCATGACGTGGTGCAGCTCCATCGGAGCCCGACGCAGTACTTCGTGGCATTCGACCCGACCACCGACGAATTGCTCTCGTGGGAGATGGGCGATCCCGGACGGGTCAAGCGGTGGGGACCGTCGGTGTGTCGGGGAGACGTGCAGCTGGCGTCGTTACTGCGCGCGGGGCGCGAGGCGCGCTATCCGTGGGTGTATCCGGATGTGGCGGCGGCCGGCGTTGTCCCTCCACCGGCGGAGTCGAACTAGCACTCGGGCGACGGATTCGCAGGCGAGCGTCCATCGCGAAGCACGAGTTGCACGGCGTCACGAAGCTGGATTGGCGCGTACGGCTTCTCGAGCTGCAGGTTGCTCGATTCCGCGAGAAACGCTTGCGTGCTGGGCGTGAACGCGCCCCCCGTCAGAAACATCATGCGATGCGCCTGGTCTGGCGCCATGCGCATCAGCTCACCGTACAGGTCGACCCCCGTCATCTCGGGCATCATGATGTCGCAGAGAATGACGTCGAACCGATCGCCTGCTTCGAGCAACGCCAGCGCCTCTCGTGCGGCGGTCACGCCAACGACGTCGTGCTCTCCCCCGAGCGTTCGCACTAGGCTGCGCACGATGAGCTCCTCGTCGTCGACAATCAGGATGCGCGCGCGAGCCCCGCGTTCGTTGGCCGGAACGGGAAGCGGTTTAACGACCGACGGCATCGTTGCGATCGGCAGGGAAACGGAGAACGTCGTTCCCGTCCCCAGCTCGCTTCGTACGGTCAACTCGCCATCGAGATCGGTGACGATCCGCTGGCAAATGGCGAGTCCCAGACCGGTGCCGAGGCCGACGTCTTTGGTGGTGAAAAAGGGGTCGAAGATACGGTTGATGTGTTCCGGCGAGATCCCAACGCCGGTGTCACGTATTTCGACCATGACCCGCTGCCGGTCACGGTCAAACCACGTCGAGAGGCTGATCGCATGGTGTTCCGCGTGTCCTTCGGGAAGCGCCTGCGCCGCGTTGACCAGCAAGTTGAGCATCACTTGACCGAGTCGAGCCTCGCTGGCGCTGACCAGTGGCACCGAACCATAGTTGCGGACGAGCTGCGCGCGGTGCCGGATTTCGTTCCATGCCATACGAACCGTCGAATCCAAGACACGATGCACGTCGACCGCTCCGATCAGCTCGTCCGGCCGCGCGCGAGAGAAGATCATCAGGTCACGCACGATGATCCGCACGCGTTCAGCCGCCTCGCGGGCATCCTTGATCGCATCCTGCATACTGGGCTGCCCACTGACCTCGCAGCCATCGGCAGTCGGCGAGAGCGCACCACCGCAACGGCAGTGCTCCGCGATGAACGCCAAGTTTGCCGTCACCGCAGCCAGCGGGTTGTTGATCTCGTGCGCCACCCCCGCAGCCAGCGTGCCGACCGACGCCATGCGATCGCTGACGATCAATTGTGCTTCGATCTTGCGCAACGCCTCTTCGGCCTGCCGCCTTCGGGTCCGATCTGTCATCATGGCCAGCATGCCAACATGTTTCCCGTGCTCATCCCGCACGACGCTGGACTTCAACTCGACATGCAGCTCGGTGCCGTCCTTCTTGAGGATGGTGACTTCGCTCGCCCCATCGACATCGTGATCCAGACTACTGATACGCAGCATGGCGCGTTCGTACGCGTGCGCCGGCAGCAGCTCGAGTAACGATCGTCCAATCAAGTCAGCGGGCGTATATCCGAGCAGGTCCGCGATTCGTCGGTTGGCGAACGTCAGCGTGGCGTCCAGCGCCACCGTGAAGATCCCCTCGTTCGATGTCTCGACGATGCTGCGGTACCGGGCCTCGCTCTCCCGCAGCGCCTGTTGCGCCATCGCGAGCAGCACTGGCGAGCGACTGCGACTGTCGACCACGGCGTCGATCTCGCCGGAAACGAGAGCGGCGATCGTCGCATCGGCCTCGGCGAGCCGGCGCCTGAGCGTGCGTCCGTTATTCATGGCGCCGATCGGTGCCGACGAGGGCCATCAGGACCTGTTCGGTGTCACTGAGGTTGCCGATGATGCGTTGCGTTGGTCGTGGTGCCAACTTCAGCAACGTCGGCGTGACGATAATGCCGTCGGCCAAGGCCCGCTCGGGAGAGTCGAGCAGATCCACCACCTCGAGTTCATACGCGCTGGGGAAGTGCTGCTCGCAGATCGCCCTCGCGTTGACCACGGCCCGCACGGAGTTCGGCGCGCTGCCAGCGATGTACAGTCGGAGCCGCATCAAGGCGGACTTAGCACTGATTCTCGGCATGCTACGGCGCCTTGCGGCTGATGGACTTGCGCCGAGCGGTCGGCCCCGTTGCCGGTCGTGCGCGAGGCCCCGTGACCATCGCCTCGGCGTCGGCATGTCGCATCTCGAGCAGGGCGGTGCGGTCCGTATCGAGCAGGTCGGACGCCTCGCCCATCGTGCGCGCCAACAGTGCGATCTCCGCGCTTCGTGCTTCCATCTCCGTTTGCACCACCTGCAAGCGAGCCGCCGCTTCTGCCTGTTTCAGCTGCAACTGCAGCCGCTTGAGCTCCGACGCGACTTCGTTGCGCTGTCTTGCGGCAATGCCTTCCTGTTCCCACTGCCAGCGCGCGACGCCCATCAACACCTTGCCGTGCGCCACGAAGACGTCGGTCAGCGTGACCCCGTTATCCGTGAGGGTGAGTTCTCGCACCTGGTTCGAATGGCCCGTGCCGCGAGACTTCACGATGGTCAAGGCGCGATTGCGTTCACCGTCCTGGACCAGATACGACATGTGAATCCATGTATCGGCGAGCGTGGAGATCCCGGTCGCGGTGGCTTCATCGGTGTTGACCCCGTCGAGTAACGACGTGTTGACGACGGTGATCCCCTCAACCTTGAGAAAGTCGAGAAACTGTTGCGCGGCATCGGCGGACGCGATGTGCGCGAGCTTGCTGGAAAGCGCCGACAACGGATCGATGACCAGACAGCGCGGATTGTGCAGCCGCACCATGGCGCGAAGCTCACCGAACTGATCTTCGACATTCGGTCCGCGTGTGCGGGTGGAGTACATCTTGAGCAGCCCGGAGCGCAGATACGGCGTCAACTGAATCGCTACGGACTGCAAGTTGCGTACGATCTGCGCTGCCCCCTCGTCGAAGCTCACATACATCGTCCGCTCGCCGCGTTCACAGGCGGCCGCCGTGAACAGTCCGGCTAGCGTGGACTTGGCCGTTCCGGGCGCCCCCGAGATCAGGATGTTGCTGCCGCGGTGATAGCCGCCACGCAACATGTGATCGAGTCGCGGCAAGCCCGTGGACACCCGCTCGTCGGACACGTCGTAGCGGAGCTCGACCGGACCACGATTGGTGAGTTGAAGCCCGGCGGTCGTGAGCGTAATCGGAAATTCGTCACCAGCGAATCCCGAGCCGCGATACTTCATCACCCGAAGATTGCGGAAGGCCGAACCTTCGACCACCTGATGTCGGACGATGACCACGCAATCGACAATGAACTGCAGATCGCTGTCACTGTGATCGACGGCCGCGGGGCGCGCCTTCTGCGTGATGATGCCCGTGAGACCGGTACGGGCGAGCCAATCGCGTATGCGATAGATCTCGCGGCGCGCGGCCACGGGATCGTCGAGCAGACCGAGGAGCACGTCCAAGCCGTCGAAGACGATCCGCTGCGCGTTGCTTTTTTGCGCGATCGATTCGAGGATGGCGAGCATGCCGATGAGGTCGAACTCACCCGTCTTCACGATCTCCGGCGAGAGGCGCGCGTCGAAGAACTGCAGCCGTTTCCTGGCGAGTCGCGGCAGGTCCCAGCCAAACGCCGACGCGTTGCTGATGATCTGGGCGACGCTTTCCTCGAACGCGACGAAGATTGCCGATTCGTTCGACTCGCGCACGCCGTTTACCAGCGACTGTAGGGCGAACACCGTCTTGCCGCTGCCCGCTCCTCCCATGATCAGCGTCGTCCGACCGCGCGGAAGACCGCCTCGGGTGATTTCGTCGAACCCCCGGATGCCGGTGAGAATCTTGGGCGAAGCCAACGTCGGAGTGATGGTCACGATCGGATGTCCTTCTCGAGGTACCGAAAGACGAGCCGCAGAAGGCGGCCATGCGCTCGGCAACAATCGAGTCGGCGTCTTGCTCAGTGCAGGTCCAGTCGCATGCAAGCCTCCGCCGGGGCGTGGCTGGCTCCTCTCTCAGGAGGACCGAAAGGCGGGGTCGTGTTCACCCGCCGTGCAAAGCGATCTGGATCTCGAGATGAGCGAGGAGGGGCAAAACGCGCACCTCTCCCCGAACGGCGCTGCATCGCGCGCCGCTACCGGTTCCTGCACGATCTGTGGGAGGAACGATTGGTCAGCGCCCACTCGCGGGTGACCACCGTATCCCTCGGACTCTGGAAAGGTAGCGGACGCAACGGGGAGGCGCTGGACGACTCGGCGATCGGCCCCGCTGCGGCGAGCGATTACCGCAGGAAAGGCGCGCGAACGGACTCCTCGCGCCGCCAGTCTGGTGGCCAACGGGCGCGATCTGAAAGGCGACGGCGCCGACGGGGCACCGGCGAACGTGCTCGCCGGTGCCCCGTCCGTTCAGCATCACCCGCGCTACCGCGTGCAGAAGCGGCTAGCGGCCGGCTGCCGGCTTCACGACCACCTTGCCGCTGAGCATGGGCGCCGGCGACACCACCTCGTACCAGGCATACTCAGGAGTCTGCCACAAGCGCAGGCGCACGGTCTGATCGATCGCCGAGATCCAAATACGGAATTTCATCGGCAACGAGGACTCCCCAATCTTGACGATGCCCTCGCCTTGGTATTCGGCTGCATCAGGCCCGGAGAAAATCAGATAGCTGTGCGACGTGCTCTCCAGTGTGAAAACACGTCTGCGAGCACCCACCTCACTGACGCGCAGGGTAGTCTTTCCGCTCGGCACCGTTGCTCCCGGCCGGTAGTCCGCCGTGAAGTGCAGCTCGACTTCGTCGTCGTACCGAATGCCATCATACACGTATGACGTGCGAACTTTGCCGTTGCCGGCGATGATGCCGCCTCTCGGCTCATACGCCACCAGCTCGTGACATTCGGGCAGGTTGGTGTTGCCCGCGGCATCCGTGGCCGGCACGCACACCGTGTGTGAGCCGATGGTCGACACCGTGAGCACCGCGGTCGCCGTTTCGCGTGCAGTGTCGAACGCGCCATCCTGTGGCGTCATGTTCATCCACGAGCCGCCTTCATCAAGACGCGCTTCGAGGCGCGCGACAACACTGTTACCCGTATTCTCGTCGGTCGCCGACGCCGTCACGAGCGTCGTGGCCCCTACCACCACGACATCGGGATTCACCGTCAGGAAGCCTACACTCTCGGGTGCCTCGCGATCGGGGACTCCCCAGATGGACTCCGAGATCCATTGCCGCAGGCGGAACACCGACGTGTGCCCCGAACCAATACCGCAGGGGATAAATCCGAAACTGGTCAGTCCGACAATGTCGCCCGCAGCGTTGATGGCCGGCCCACCGCTGTCTCCCTGGCATGTGCCGGACTGTGGCGCACTGGCCCAGAAATGCGTGGCGGTGAGCAGCAAGCTGAAGTCGCTCCCGCCGACGGTCAGGCTGGTCGCGCGTAGCTCATCGGACGTGGAACCGCTTTCGGTCACTCCGAATCCTGCCGCGCGAACGGTCTCGCCGGCAACGACGTCCGCGTCGGGGAGGCGCGCCGGTGTCACGTTGGCGTCGTCGTTCAACTCCAACAGCGCCACATCGTTGACGAGCGTGTTCATGTTGAAGCGCGGGTGCGACAGGATCCGGGTAACGGCGATCGTGCGGGAGGCGCTGCTACTAATATCCCGATCGCCCACCAGCACAAAGGCCCGGCTGGCCGGGAGGCCAATCACGCAGTGCGCGGCCGTGACCACCCATCGCTGGGCCAGAACGGAGGCCGTACAGGTCCCGTAGTTCCCGATCTCATCGTACATCCGTAGACCGACCACAAAGGGCCACGTGGTCGAGAAGTCCGCGACCGAGACCGTCGACCCGTTGATGATGCGGCTGGGGCCGACCGGCTCGGCGGCCGTGGGAAGCTGTTGATCCTGGCAGCCGATGACGGCCAGCAGCACGGCCGCCAGCGCGAACCGGCGGCGAACGCTGGCGCGTCCGTGAGCAGAGGGTCCCGCGGTGCGTCCGAGCCGCGTAGGAGTGATGTGCATGGGTGATGCTCCGAGTCGTCGTGTGAACGGCACCATCGCACGGCGTCACGACGACACGACGTCGACGACAGGCTTCGTCCGAATGGCTGCGAACAACGACAGGATGGGTCGAACCGGAGCGTTCGGCGCAGCACCCACATTGCGGGATAGTGCGTGGATGTTGCCGGGATCGTGGCGATTGGTCGCGCACCGCGGGGACACGGCGTGAGGCACTTGGGGCACGGGAGTCGATCAACGGCGGAACAGCAAAAGGGCCACCCCCGACACGCGTCGTGGATGGCCCTAGCCTGCTATCTATTGCCCCTCTAGGAATCGAACCTAGAACCTTCTGAGTCAGAGTCAGACGCTCTGCCAATTGAGCTAAGGGGCAGCTGGCACCCAACGGGCCGAAACCCTTTGGAACCCCAAATATAGAAGACTCACGGCTGGACGGTAGTGCCCTCGGCGTCTGTGTCGTCCGATCCCAGAATCGCGAGCATCAGCGCTCCCACGTCCAGCTCGAACGCCTCCCCAGCGCCGGCTGGTTGCCACGACAGTCGGCCGGCGCAGATCTCGGGTCGGTCTACGTCGGGTGTCCACCGTTCGATCAGCTGCGAGTCCAGGTCGATCAACCAACACTCGATCGCCGCGCGCTGATACCGCGGCCGCTTTCGAAGGCGATCGGCCCGCGCCGTGCTCGGCGACACGACTTCGACCGCGAGATACGGCGGCGGCGGCGCCACTTTCCCGCGCACCACGTCGAGGCCCACCGGCGCGATCACGAGCACGTCCGGCTGCATCAGCGTATAGGGGTCGAGTACGACATCGTAGGGCGAGAACATCATCTCGCCGACGCCCTGACGCTTCACATACGCGCCGACCATGAGCCCGAGCTCGGCGACCGCGCGCTGGTGCGCGAACCGCGGCATAGGGCTCACCAGCAGCTCCCCATCCACGGTCTCGTAGCGACGGTGAGGATCGTCCGGCAACGCCCAGACGTCCTCAACCGACCAGCGACGCTCGTGCGCGATTGGCATGCCCATAGTTTGCTCGGCTCTCGGCGGTTTCCGCAACTCGGCGGCGACATGTTCATGCCACAACGTGCAACGGGGGCGACGGAACTCCGTCACCCCCGTTACGCATGCATGACTAATTCGCTTCACGCCGTCTTCCTGCTCGGAACTCATCACACGCTGCGCATCGTGCGCGCGCGATGGCGCAAATCAGACGCGCTGACGACGTGCGCGCCCCGCGAACCCCAGCCCAGCGAGTCCCGCCGCGAGCAACACTACCGTGCTCGGCTCCGGGACCACCGTTGAGCTACCCATCGCGCCGATCGTAAGGTTGTCCTGACCATAGCTACCCTCCTGCGTCGTCCCGCCGTTTGCGAGTCCGATGTCCACCGTGGCGACCAGTTTTTCTGAGGTCACGCCGAAGAAGCCCCGATCGGCATTCGACGCGCTCGCCAGTTGGAGATTCGTGGTCGTGCCGTCGCCGAACGTGATGTACGCGGAATACGGGAGAGACTCTTCGTTGAAGAAGTCGAAGCCGACGCCGTACACGCCGAGGCCACCGCTCGACACCGTCGTATTCCGAAAGTCCATTCGGAATGAGCCGTTGCACCCCGCGCAATAGTATCCATTCGGGACCAGGTTCCAGTTCTGGAAAGCCGTCGACGTGTAACGCGTCTCGCCGAGCACGGCGCTCATCGCCAAATTCGACTGAAGGAACGCATAGTTCGGGTTCGAATAGTCGTCGATGACCATCGTGCCTAGCTGCGCTTCGTACGACGCCCGATCGGTGTAGGTCGAGTACTGGGCCTGCGCCGGCGACGAGACAAGCGTGGCGGCAACAGCGATGGCGAGAAGAGCGCGCATTGGAGCGGGACCGGAAGGGAGAAGATGACTGCGTTTCTGCTCTCCAGGTAAGGCAATTGAGATGCCAGTGGCGACCTCGACTATTCGATGCATATAAAGCTTTGTCCTGTATTGTTTTACCAGATGTGTTGCCAAACGGGATTGGCAACCGACCTTTACCATTGGTGCGTCGGGGAGACATAACTAAGCGGACTGTGCCTTAACAAAGCCACAGTCCGCTTTGCCTGTCCGGCCAATCAGCCTTTCTTCACTTCCTTCGCCCAGCTGTCCCGCATCCCCACGATCCGGTTGAACACCAGCTTCTCCGGCGTGCTGCTCTCGACGTCACTCATGAAGTAACCGGTGCGCTCGAACTGATACCGCGACCCGATGGGATCGTTGGCCACGCTGGGCTCGATCTTGGCGTCGGGGATCACCACCAGCGAATGTGGGTTGAGCGCTGAAATGAAATCCTGCCCCTCGGGCACGGCGTCGGGATCGGGCTGCGAGAACAGGCGATCGTACACGCGCACTTCGCACGACAACGCCTGCGCTGCGCTCACCCAATGGATCGTGCCCTGCACCTTCCGGCCATCCGGCGCCTGCCCGCTGCGCGTGGCGGGATCGTACGTGCACCGTAGCTCGATCACGTCGCCCGCGTCGTTCTTCACGACCTCGTTGCAGGTAATGAGATAGCCGAAGCGCAACCGCACTTCCTTGCCCGGCGCGAGGCGATAGAACTTTTTCGGCGGATCTTCCATGAAGTCGTCGCGATCGACATACAGTTCGCGTGAGAAGGGCATGCTGCGCGAACCCGTCTTCGGCACATCGTGCGGGAAGCTCGGCGCGTCGAGATCCTCGACCTGACCCTCGGGATAGTTCGTGAGCACGACCTTGAGCGGATTGAGCACGCACAACACGCGCGGCACTTCCATGTTCAGGTCGTTGCGCACAGCATGCTCGAAGGCCGCGATTTCCACGCGTGCATCTTTACGCGCGACACCGATCGTTTCGCAGAACTCGCGAATGGCTTCCGGGCGCACGCCACGACGGCGCAGACCGGCGAGGGTGGGCATGCGCGGATCATCCCATCCCGTCACGTGCCCTTCGTTCACCAGGCGCAGCAGCTTGCGCTTGCTGAGAATGGTGTAATCCAGCTCGAGCCGTGCGAACTCGATCTGCGTGGGCGGATTTTCGAAACCCGCCTCCTTCACCAGCCAGTCGTAGATCTCGCGACTGTCCTTGAATTCGAGCGTGCACAACGAGCGCGTGATGCCTTCGATCGCGTCACTCAGGCCATGCGCAAAGTCATACAGCGGGTAGATGCACCAGTCGTTGCCGCGACGATAATGATGCGCGTGCCGGATGCGCAGCAGCAGCGGATCACGCATGATCATGTTGACGTGCGCGAGATCGATCTTGGCGCGCAGCACGTGCGTGCCATCGGCGAACTCGCCGGCGCGCATGCGACGCAGCAGGTCGAGATTCTCCTGGACCGTGCGATCGCGATACGGCCCCGGCGTGCCAGCCGTGGTCACGGTGCCGCGCCCCGCGCGAATCTCTTCTTCGTTCTGCGAATCGACGTACGCCTTGCCCTTCAGCACCAGCGATTCGGCGATGTCGTACAGCTGCTCGAAGTAGTCCGACGCGTAGTACAGCCCGTCCCACTCGAACCCCAGCCACTGCACGTCGCGCTGAATCGCTTCCACGTACCGCACGTCTTCGGTGGCCGGGTTCGTGTCGTCGAAACGCAGATTGCAGGTGCCGCCGAACTCCTTGGCGATGCCGAAGTTCAGGCAGATCGACTTGGCGTGTCCCATGTGCAGGAAGCCGTTGGGCTCGGGCGGGAAACGCGTAGCGGGGCCACGGCCGAAATGACCGTTGGCGACGTCGTCGGCCACCATTTCGCGAATGAAATCGCGGCGCGGGGCGGACGTGGATTCAGAACCGGCTTCGGGTGCGGAGTCAGACACGGCGGATACCGAGAGGTGCAGCGTTCAATAGGCGAACCGAATCACGAGATGCGAATCACGAAAAGTAATCGCAGGCGGGCGCTTGCCGAGCGGGGTATGTCACTTGAGTGTTCTACGGTGTACTGGAATCCCATGCGACAACTTCCGCGAACAACGGCTCAACGCCTTGCCACGCTCTTGGTGACCGCCGGGGCCACTGTCCTGCTGTTGGGCGGCTGCCGGGCGGCGGCGTTGGCCTACGGACCTGACATCGCCTCCGCCAAGGCGAACGCGGACGCCCTCGCGGCGGCGATCGAAGCGCGCTTCACGAACGTCGCGCGGAATCCCAAGTTCTCGGCCGCGCGTATGCGCATTGCGCGCTACGCGTTTGCACCGTCGAAGCTGGGGAGCGACACCTCCCTCTGGACGTCGATGCGGACCACCCGTGCGGGGGCAGATCTCGATCTCGAGATTCAAGCCGGGCTGAGCGGCGCGCAGTATGTGTTCACGGCGCGGCCTGGCGTGCCAATGCCGGTCAGGACCGGCGACTCACGGCACCTGATCGAGCTCGAACAGCTCGGCGAAAGTGATTGGGCGTGGCGCACGCGCGTGGACCATGCCGTCGGCGCCATGCCACCCAATCGGGCCGACGACATTTTTCGCGCGCTGTTCCTATCGTCAGAGCGGTCGGCCGCGGCAGTTCGGGCCGACTACCACGCGGCACTCCCCCGTACGACGGCTGCGTTGGGCCGACTGCTCACGATCGACTCGATCGCGACGGCGCCGCAGGGTGATGGCTCCACGCTGGTCACGCTGCAGATCACCGTGAGCGGAGACCGGCTCAAGCGCGGCTTCCCCGCCTTCGCCAAGTACATCTCCAAATACGTCGAGCCGGCCCGCTACCGGTATCGCCTGACCGACCGCAGCGGGTCGGACTGGTTCGATGCCGAGGCGCGAAACCAGCTGCTGACCGTGCGCTTCCGCTCGCACGACGGCCAACTGCAGCCCCTTCTCGGCTCGGCGCGTCGCATGCCCGACACGCTGCAGATCCACGTGGACGCGCTGGCCAAGATTTCGTTCTTCACGGTCGGCGTGACCAACATGCAGGGCGAGTTCGTGCACACGAAGACGGCCCGCGAGCGGGGCTGGGCCATGCACTTCACCAAGGACCCCGAGTGGCATCTCCCCCTGATTACAGAGCGTCTGCTGCGGTCGCCGCTGCGCCGCCCCTTCGAGGGCAAAGGCGTGCTGTTCACCCTTGGCTTCCGCATGGGCCCCGAGGGTCAGACGCTGCTCACCCGCGAGTTCGACGTCACGGTGCGCGAGAGCGCGATCATGCGCTTCATCGGCAATCTCGGGTTCACGGCGATGAGCGACTACGCGGGGAAAGTCGAGGAAGAGGAGAGCCGGTTCATCTCGGAGAGCATGGCGGCGTTTCGCGCCGACGTTGCGGCGCTGACAGCGAAGTAAGGGGTCGGGAGCTTCGCTGTCATAAAAGCAAAGAACCCCTGGCAGCCTTTGCAGGCCCCAGGGGTTCGAAAACTGCCACGCGCACCGTCATTGGAACTCTCCGTCCTACCGAACGGCGGCGGGCTTCACTGTCTGTACACTGGACGATGCAGAAGGTTCCCGCGTCACACCAGCGCCGAAACCGTCACGGAACGGTCTCGTTTTCCTACACCAAGTGGAGCTGAGGGGGCTCGAACCCCTGACCTCTGCAATGCGAATGCAGCGCTCTCCCAGCTGAGCTACAGCCCCGGGACCGTGAAACTCACGGCGGTTACTCGGACAAAAATGGCCCCGCTCCTGTTGGCGCGGGGCCGATCGGGTAACAAGCGGAAGGTAGCGGCCGAAGCACGGGTGTCAAGCGGTGACACGTCGGTTTGGGCCCGTTCCGAAGGCACTTTCCGTCGGCGTCGCGCGTTCCGGACTCTCTATGACTACACCAGTGATCCGCTCTGCCTCCACTCCGCACGCTCTCGCTGCCGACTACGTCCGCGACCAGCTGGTGGCGCGCACGGTCGACGTGAACGGGAAGACGTACAACCCTGATGGCGAGTACGTGCTGTACTGGATGCAGTCATCGCACCGCCTCGACGAGAACTGGGCACTGCGCGCGGCTATCCGCACGGCCGATCGCGTGAATCGCCCGCTGGTGATTCATCAGGGGCTCGACCCGAGCTATCCGTACGCGGCCGACCGGCATCACACGTTCATTTTGCAGGGCGCGCGTGATACGGCGCGCGACGCCGAGTCGCGCGGGCTGTACTACCAGTTCGTACTGCGTCCATCACGCAACGATGATCGGCGCGTCGTCGACCGCCTGGCCGCGCGCGCCTACGTGGTGATCACCGACCTGTTTCCCACGGCGGGCATTCGCGAGCGCGTGGAGCGTTTCGCTGAGCGCGTGAACTGTCGCGTGCTCGCCATCGACGGTGTGTGCACCGTGCCCAGCGGCGCCTTCGAAAAGCCGGAGTACGCGGCGCGCACGATTCGTCCGAAGATCGCCAAGCTGCTCGATCACAGCATCGAGCCGGTGGCCGACGCGCTGCCGCGGGTGCCGGTCACCGAGGCGTTGCGCGCGTCGCTCCGCGCCACCGTTGGTGAGCATGGTTTGTCGCTCTTGCCGATCGCGACGATGAGCGATGTCGACATCGCCGCGGCCGTCGCAGCGTGCGATATCGATCACACGGTGCCCGCCGTGCCGTTGATTGGCGGCAGCGTGGCAGCGGCCGACCGTCTGTCCACATTCGTGTCACGTGAACTCGCGCCGTACGCCGACCGTCGCAATGAAGCCGGCGTGCATGACGGCACATCGCGACTCTCGCCGTATCTGCACTTCGGACAGATCGCGTCGGCGCGTGTAGTGCGCGAGGCCCGCGCGACTGGAGCGTCGCCGGAGAGCCTCGACGCGTTTGTGCAGCAAGTCACGACGTGGCGCGAACTCGCGTTCAACTGGTGCATTCGCACGCGAAACTTCGATCGACTCGAGGCCCTGCCGGCGTGGATCCAGAAAACCATGGCGGAGCACGTTCGCGACGCGCGACCCGTACTGTACGACCTCGAGACGCTGGAGTCGGCGCAGACGCACGACGCGCTCTGGAATGCGGCGCAGCGGGAACTCGTGGAGCAGGGCATCATCCACAACTATCCGCGCATGCTCTGGGGCAAGACGGTGCTGCTCTGGACGGAAGATTACGAACAGGCGCGCTCCTGGCTGTATCTCTTGAACGACAAATACGCGCTCGACGGCCGCGACCCGAACAGCGTAGGCGGCATCATGTGGTGCCTGGGACTCTGGGATCGGCCGTGGGGGAACAAGCCAATTTGGGGTGGCATTCGGCCCATGGTCACGTCACGGGCGAAGCTCAAATTCGACGTGGCGGGCTACATCCGGCGCGTCGGCTCGCGCGGCGAATCGTCCCGGTCTCCGGAAGACGGGGTGCTGCTTTAGGGTTCGCGTGCGTGCTATTGTGGTGGCATGACGACACGTCCTGCCCCCGATCCGAGCATCATCCCTGCCATCGCCGCGGTGCGCACTGCCGCCGAACGCTTGCGCCCCGTGCTTGCACCCAGCCGCGTGATTCGCTCCGATGTACTGTCCGAGGCGTTCGGCGTGGAGGTGCTCTTCAAGCTGGAACTCGAAAATCCTACCGGCTCGTTCAAGGTGCGCGGCGCCTACAACGTGTTGGCGGGGCTGTCGGACGACGAAAGGGCCAAGGGTGTGGTGGCATCGAGCGCCGGCAACCACGGGCTGGGTGTGGCCTACGCCGCGAAGGCGTTCAATACGCGCGCGACGCTCTATGTGCCGATCAACGCGCCGCAAGTGAAAAAGGACGGCATTCGCGCACTCGGCACGATCGTGAACGACGAAGCGGCCGACTACGACGCGGCCATGATCGTGGCGAAGGCTCACGCGGCCCGCGAGGGCATTCGGTTCATTAATCCATGCCTCGGCCTCGATTTGCTGGCCGGACAAGGCACGGTCGGCTTGGAGCTATTGGAGCAGGTGCCCGATATGCACACCGTCGTGATCTGCACCGGCGGCGGTGGACTCCTGGGCGGTATGGGCGCGGTGCTGCGCGAGTTGGCGCCGGCGGTGCGCATTGTCGGGGCGCAGAGCGTGGAGACATCGGCCATGGCGCAGAGTCTCGCCGCCGGTCACGTGGTCGACACCGTGGTCACCCCCACGCTGGCGGATGGACTGGCCGGGCAGATCGACGCCGAGGCGCTGCACATCGGGCAGTATTGTGCCGATGAGATGGCGCTCGTGTCGGAAGCGCAGCTGGGCGAGACGATCGCTTGGCTGCACCGCATGACGGGCATGGCGGTGGAAGGGGCTGGTGCGGTGACCGTGGCGGCGTTGCGTCACGGGAAAATCGCGGTTACGAAGGGGCCGATCGTGCTGCTGGTAAGCGGGCGGAACATCGACCCCGCGAAGTTGCAGGCGCAGCTGGATCAGTATCCGGCGTGATCCCCCTTTCAAGGGGTCAGAGTTTCAAGGGGTCAGAGTCGTTGAACGTCGGTTCAACGACTCTGACCCCTTGAAATGACGCTTGAACACGCGTTGAACGCGAGAAAGCCTCCCGGAATCATCCGGGAGGCTTTCGAACCACTGTCACACCGTCGGCAAAATGACCTTCGCCCGTGCGACGTCAACGCGCGATGATCAGCGTGCCGACGACTCGTCGCTGCGAGGCATTTCGGGTGCACGATCTGCTACCGGCGACGCTGGTCTCGACCGATCGCCATCGCGGGCGACCTGCATCGGGACTTCGCGCTCCGCGTTCCGTCCGCCCATTCGAGCTTCACGGGCCGCCGCACTACGCGACTCTCCACCCTCACGGCCGATAGCAGCCATGTGGGCACGATCGCGACTGACGGTGACACCGCCTTTACGCCCCGCGTTCCGCGCTTCGTCGGACGACCATTCGTGCGCCGTCCCCTTCTCATGGGCTGCCCGCCCACCTTTACTCGCGATCTCACGCTGACGCGTGGGATCCATAGACGCGAATCCGCGCCGACTTTTTCCGGTCATACGCCCCCCGGCTCCGGAAGTACTGAATTAGTGCGGCGGGCCGGGACGAGGCGAAGGGCATCCGTCACAGAACCAGCATACCGCGGCGATACTTCACTAACTCTTCTGCAAACCTCAGGCCGCTTTGAGCGGTCCGGGCCAACAAGCCCATGTAACGCAAGCATGGGGCCGCGTTCATCCGTTTCGTCCGCGGATTCTGAACTGGCGACCAGGAGTTTCCGCCTATATTGCCGCGATGCCGCTGCTTGTCCGCTTCCTCGGAACCGCCGCCTCCCGCCCCACCGTGGAACGGGGGGTCAGCTCCCTCGCCATCATTCGCGAAGGCGAGACCTTGATGTTCGATTGCGGGGAGGGGACGCAGCGCCAGATGATGCGCTACGGGATCTCTTTCGCGTTCGATGATCTGTTCTTCACCCATGTCCACTCGGATCACATTCTGGGACTAACCGGACTGATCCGCACGATGGCACTGCAGGGGCGAACTGAACCACTGAGATTGTGGGGACCGCGTGGCGCTGGTAAAACGTTGCGCCAATGCATCAGCTTAGGTGGCGAGCGCACCACGTTTCCCATCGAAATCACGGAGCTGGAGCCAGGCGAGCCGGTCAAACGTCCCGACTACCACCTCGATACATTCGCGGTGTCCCACGGCCCGTCCCAGTCGCTCGGCTACGCGCTCGTCGAGGAAGAACGACTCGGTCGCTTCAACCCTGACCTCGCGCGCGAGATGGGAATTCCCGAGGGGCCGCTCTGGGGTCGCATTCACAAGGGCCAGTCGATCACCCTCGACGATGGGCGCGTCATCGAGCCGTCGGTGCTCGTGGGTGAGCGACGCCGCGGCCGCCGCATCGTCATCACGGGTGACACGCGTCCGTGCGAGAACACCATCGCGGCGGCGCAGGACGCAGACCTGCTCATTCACGAGGCGACGTTCGCGGACGACGAAGCGGCGCGCGCACTCGAGACGGGACACAGCACGGCGCGCGAAGCCGCCGAGGTGGCGCGCAAGGCGGGGGCGCGACGGCTGGTGCTCACGCACATCTCGGCCCGCTACTCGCGCGACGCGCACGAACTCGAGCGCGAAGCGCGCTCAGTGTTTCCGCGCTCGAGCATCGCGCGCGACGGCACGGAGATCGAGTTGTCGCTCACCGAGGAGTTGGCGGCGGTGACCGAGGCAGAAGGTGCGAACGGCATCGTGAACTGATCACGCAGAGATGCGGAGAGCGCAGAGGCCGCAGAGAACAATCAACATGGTTTCTTCTCCGCGGGCTCTGCGCTCTCTGCGACTCAGCGTGATCTGTTCAGGAAGCGTCGGTGTTACTTCACCAATTGCTTCAGCCGACGCAAACTCGGCACGCGCCACGCGACGGTCGCGACCACTACCAGCGTCGCCACACCACCCACGACGACGGCCGTGACCGCGCCCCACCAACGCGCGGTGAGGCCCGATTCGAACGAACCAATTTCGTTCGATGAGCCAATGAAGATCTGATTCACCGACGACACGCGACCGAGCAGCGCTTCCGGCGTGCGGATCTGCAGCATCAGGCTGCGAATCACCACGCTCACCATGTCGAACGCACCGGCCAACGCCAACGCGCCCAGCGACAGCCAGAGACTGCGACTGAGTCCAAACAGGATCGTGCACGCCCCGAAACCCGTCACCGCGATGAGGAGATTGCGGCCCGTATGTGCGAAGGGTGGCCAGCGCGTGAGCGCGATACTGGTGATGACCGCGCCAACAGCCGGCGCCGCGCGCAAGAGGCCAAGTCCCGACGGCCCCGTATGCAAAATCTCGGCAGCGAACACCGGCAACAACGCGATCGCGCCGCCAAACAGCACCGAAAAGAGGTCGAGCGTGAGCGCCGAGAGTAGCAGCGGTTCGCCAAGGACGAAGCGGAGACCACCGGTGATGGAGGACAAGATCGGCTCATCGGTCACCTCGCGAACCGGCGAACGATGGCGCACCGAGAACAGCGCACCGACCGCAAAGGTCATCAGCACGGCATCGACCGCGTAGCCCAAGGTCGTACCGCCAAGCGCGTACAAGCCGCCACCCAGCGCCGGCCCCAAGACGGCCGCCAGCTGCCAGCTGCCGGTGCGCCAGGTGATTGCATTGCTGTACAACGTGCGCGGCACCAATTCGGCGCTGAGCGCCTGCCGAGCGGGCTGCAGAAAGGCACGGGCCAAGCCGCTGAGCACGATGACCGCGTAGATCGCACGCACGCGCGCGGGCGCAGCAAGCGCCAGATCACCGATCGGTGCCGGATGCGCCAGCCACCAAAGCCCGAGTGAACAGATCACCAGGAGCGACAACGCCCACAACGCGATGCGACGGCGATCGTGACTGTCGGCCACATGTCCAGCAAAGAGCGACATGCTGATCGCCGGTAGCGCTTCGGCCAGCCCCACGATCCCGAGGGCGAGCGGATCGTGCGTGAGGTCGTAAATCTGCCAGCCGACCACCGTACCCTGGATCTGGATGCCCAGCGTCAGCGTGAACAGCGCCAGCAGATACCGCCGGAAGTTCGGAATGCGGAGCGCCGCGTACGTGTCACTCGGCGCGTCGATGGGTTCTTGGTTCACGCTAGCGATCGGCGCGCGCCTCATCCTGCCGTTCTTCGAGCCGGCGACGCCGACGGGCCTGCGCGGCGTCGTACCGGCGGAACTGATCGTCGGCTTCCGGCTGCACCAGGGCGATCGGTACCGGCCGGCCGTTTCGGTCAATGGCGACGAACGTGAGATAGCAGGTGTTCGTATGGCGACGCGCGCCGGTGATGAGATCTTCAGCCTCTACGCGCACGCCGATTTCCATCGATGTCGTGCCGACAAAATTCACCGACGCCTGACAGGTCACGAGATCCCCCACGTGAATCGGCTCACGAAAATCCACGCGGTCGATCGATGCGGTGACGCACGCCGTACGCGCGTGACGGAACGCCGACACGGCCGCCGCCTTGTCGACCATCGCCATGATGGCACCACCGAACGCGTGGCCGAGGATGTTTGCATCGTGCGGCATGATGAGCTCGCTCGTGACGTGCTGCGAAGCGGACACCGGGCGCGAAAGACGCGCGGGCAACGAGTCGGTCATCGGGTTCTTGAGAATGAAGTGGCTCGCAGCGGGGTGATCGCGCGATGCGGCCAGCTGGCGCGCTGCACGAGGCCGTCGAGCGACGTCGAAATGTCGAAGGCGCGCGACAGCGCGGCACGCGCGGCACTGTCGATCGGCGGCGTGTCCAACGGAATGAGCTGGTACGCCGGTGCGGCGACCGTGGCGATCGGCCATTCGTGCGCCTTGCCGCCAGCGCCGCCGATCAGCACGAGGGCCAGCGCGTCGCCGTCAGCCGAGGGACGCGCGGCCACCTCGTACTTGGCCCGATCCCAGGTGACCCGCACCGAGTCCTTGGCCCACTCGGGCAACGTGGCGCGCACTGACTTCCACCACACCGGCGCCTTCACCGTGATCGGCGGCAAATACAGTGCGAGTGCTTCGCCGTCGGTGCCATGTCCCGGCACCATGAATGCCACGGCGGGATCACGCCCGATATCGGTGAGACCAAAGCTGGTCGCGTCGAACCGGAAGCCGTCGAGTGACTCGGTGGCGACCGACGCCCGTTCATCGCCAGCGGCGCCAGCGGTACGGATCGAGTCCACCAGTTGCGCCAGCGACGCCTGCGCGGCGGCGGTGACGCGTCGCGACTCGTCAGCGCCCACCAGCACCTCCAGCGATGCCGTCGCGCCACTGCGCACGTCGACCACCATCCGGCGACCTTCGTGCCGATGCGGCGGCCCGGCGTCGATGTCGACGTTGAGCAGATGTTCGACGGTGATATATGGTCCGTGTACGTCGATGATTTCGATTTCGTCGCTCACCACCGTGCGCGGATCATCGGGCATCTCTTCGTCGGCCGGATCGATCTCGGCATCGCGAGGATGGGCGCGACGCCACGCCGCGAGTTCGTGAATCACGGTGGAGTCGCCGAACAGCAGCGTGCTGTCGCGATGCTGCAGTTCACGTGACCAGAGGCGCGCACTCGCGAACGACGCGTCGGGATACTCCGCGCCGTCGTCGCCGAGGAAGATCTCGAACATCCGGCCATCGACTTCGGTCAGCAGGATCGGTGCGCTGCGCACGCGCATGCCGTCGACGCCGCTGCGCACCCAGTACGTGGAGTCACCGGCGGCGAAGAGAAACTCCGCCGGCGGCAACGCCTCGCCACTCGACGCGCGATCGCTACAGGCAGCCGCCAGCGCTGCCGCCACGACCGCCGAACACGCGACGAATGCGCGCGCGCGGCGCGATGTCCATAACGTTGTCCTATGCGACAGGGCACGCAGGATGGGCGGCATCATTCAGGCCGTTCCCTGCACGAGCGCGCGCACGCCGTCGAGCAGCCGCGCGATCTCGCTGGCGGTGCTGTAGCAGGAGCACCCTACGCGCACGAGTCCCTCGTGGGCGAGGCCAAGCCGGCGCGCCACAGTGGCCGCGTAGAAATCGCCGTTCGACACGTACACGCCGCGCGGTGCGAGGAAGCGCGCGACCTGCTCCGACTCGTGTCCCTGCACGTGAAAGGAGACGGTCGGCGTCCGCGCCGTGCCCGGCGGCGGCCCGAACACGGTCACACCGTCGATGGCATGCAGTCCGACCCACAGTTCGCGCAGCAGCGCATCGCCGCGCTCGTGCAACGCGTGCATGACCGTGCTGAGTCGCTCACGCCGGGAGGCCGTGCCGTCGATGGCGAGGCTGGCCAGGAAGTCCACGGCGGCGGCGGCGCCCACGATGCCCTCGTGATTCTGCGTGCCGGTCTCGAGAATCTCCGGTACATAATCGGGGGCCGGTTCGAGGCGCGGAACGTCAAGCGCGGCAGTGGCATCATGTCGTCCATAGCAGATGCCGATATGCGGCCCGTAGAACTTGTACGCACTGCACAGCACGAAATCGGCGCCGATCGCTTTCACGTCGACCAGCGCGTGCGGGGCGTAGTGCACGGCGTCGATCACGGTGATCGCACCGACCGTCTTCGCCAGCGCCACCATTGCCGCCACATCACTCACCGTGCCGAGAATGTTCGAGGCGGCGCCGATGGCCACGACCTTCGTACGCGGCGACAACAGCGCCTCGAGTGCCCCCACTTCGTGACGATACGTCTCGAGGTCGAGGGGCAGCCACTTGAGCACGGCGCCGCGTTCCTTGGCCAGCGCCTGCCACGGCGCCACGTTCGCATGGTGATCCAACTCGGTGACAATGATTTCGTCGCCGGGCTTGAGCGATCGCCCGATGGCGCGAGCCACGTGAAACAGGATCGTGGTCATGTTCGCGCCGAACGAGATCTCCCCGGGCGTGGCGCCGAGGAAATCGGCCAGCGTCACCCGCGCCGCAGCAAGCATCGCATCGGTCTCGACGCTGGTGGGATAGACCCAGTGCGTATTGGCGTTGTGATGCAGCAGATAGTCGGTCATCGCCTCGGCGACGACACGCGGCACCTGCGTGCCGCCCGGTCCGTCGAAGAACGCCACCGGGTGCGCGCCTTCACGACGCGCGAGCGCCGGGAATTGCGCGCGGATGGCGTCCACCGACGCGACGGCACTGACCACGGCGGTCGTACTCATGACTGGCGACCACCGATCTGCGCGCCACCGATCTGCGCGCCACCGAGCCGCTCGACGACCTTCGCCGCCTCCACGTGATCGGCCTCTTCGCCGAGTTCGTTGTGCGCCATGCGAAAGAGTTCGGCGGTGAGTTGGAGCAGCGGTGACGGCACCTGGTGCTCACGGGCGAGGTCGGCCGCGATGCCGACGTCCTTGTCGAGCAACGCCAGCCGGAAGGTGCGAGGAAAAGCGCGCGTGAGCACGCGCTCCGGGAAGAGGTTCATGCTGCTGTTGGATCGGCCGCTCGACGTGTTGATCACATCGAGGGCGATCTCAGCCTTCACACCGGCTTTCTCGAGCGCGACGAGCCCTTCCGCCGTACCCCAGATGTGCATCGCGAGCAGGGCGTTGTTCACCGCCTTGAGCGCATCCCCGGCGCCGACCGCGCCGCAATGCACGATGCGCTTGCCGAAGCAGGCCAACACCGGATGTACACGCTCGAGCGTGGCCGCATCGCCCCCTACCATGACGGTCAGCGCGCCCTGCTCGGCCCCGACCACGCCACCCGATACGGGCGCGTCGAGAAAGCCGATGCCGCGTTCGGCGAGCCGCGCGGCCATGCGGCGCGATGTGGCCGCGTCGCCCGAGGTGCAGTCCACGAGCACGGCACCCGACCGCATGGTGGCCAGCAAGCCGTCAGGGCCGTCGAGCAGCGCTTCCACGTTGCGCGACACCGGCAGACAGGTGATCACGACATCGCATTCGCGCGCGGCGTCGGCCGGCGTGAGCGCGTGACGCACCCCGAGCTCGCTCGCCATGGCTTCGGCCTTGGGGCCGGTGCGATTCCACACGGCCAGATCGAATTCAGGACGTGCAAGGTGACGGGCCATCGGAGTGCCGATAGCACCGAGTCCGAGAAAGGCGACGCGAGGCATTGCGAGACGGGTAAAGGGGCACAGCGCCGTCGATCAGCCGGTTGAGGTGGCGGGGCTGATCGTGGAGATTGAAAGATGCCACGTCAACGGATCCACGTGCAGCTCGACGGCCTCGTGGCCGTTCACGCCGTGCGCGCGGTGTGGACGGCGCTGGGGGCCGTTCCCGGGGTGCTGAGCGCCGAAGTCACCATGCAGGGAGCCGTGCTGGAAGTGGAGGGCGACCTCGATCGTCCGGCGCTGGACGCCGCCCTCGACGCCGCTGGGGTGTCGGTCCGGAGTATCCGGGTCGAGGCGAGGGTCCTGCCCATTTTGTAACGACGGCCGGTCCGCCTTGTGCCTTTGATCGCTGGGTGCGTCCAACTAACTTGACCGCCAGACCGCCGCCCTTCGCCGATGCCACCTCACGCAAACAAAGACCGGCCGCTCGCGGCGCTGATCGTGCCGGATCTTCTCGAGTTGCTCGAGGAGCACCCGGAGAGCATCGGACCGCAGACGGAGGAGATGCACCCGGCCGACCTCGCCGACATCGCGGAGGCGCTGCCGGAGGATATGGTGCGCGCGTTCCTGTCGGCGCTGCCGAAGGAGCGGGCGGGCGAGGTCCTCGAGTATCTCGACGAGAGCCTCCGCACCATGGTGCTCGAGGAGCTGACGGCCGTCGAAGCCGCCTCGATCATGTCGGAGATGACGCCCGACGAGCGGGCCGACGCGCTCGAGGAGCTCGACGACGAGACGGCTGACGAGATCCTCGCCGAGTTCGAGCCCGAGGAGAAAGCCGAGACCGAGCGGCTGTTGGAGTACGACCCATACACGGCCGGCGGTCTGATGACCACCGAGTTTGTGTCGGTCGACGAGAATCTCACGGCCGAAGAAGCGCTGGTCGCGGTGCGGGCCATGTCGCGGGCCGGCCGTCGCGAAGCCATGTACACGGTCTACACCATCGACGGCAACGGACGTCTGCGCGGCGTCTTGTCGCTGCGTGAGCTGTTGGCGTCACCCGACGGTACTCCCCTGAGCGAACTCGCCTGGAGCGAGGTCGTGAGCGTCGCACCCGACCTCTCACAGGAAGAGGTCTCGCAGATTACGTCGAACTACGACCTCGTCGCGCTGCCGGTCGTGGATGCGGAGAAGCGGCTGCTGGGCGTGGTCACGGTCGACGACGTCATCGACGTCATCCAGGAAGAAGGCACGGAAGACGCGCAGAAGTTCGGTGGTATGGAGGCGCTCGAAGAGCCTTACATGCAGATCGGCCTCTGGCAGAACGTGCGCAAGCGTGGCGGCTGGCTGGCCGTGCTGGCTGTGAGCGAGATGCTCACGGCGTCCGTGATGGTACGCTACGAGGGCGAACTCGGTCGCGTGCTGCTGCTGTCGCAGTTCATTCCGCTCGTCATGAGCTCTGGCGGCAATTCCGGCTCTCAGGCCACGTCGCTGATCATTCGTGCCATGGCGCTGGGGGAAGTGCACCTGGACGACTGGTGGCGTGTGGTGCTTCGTGAACTGCCGGCCGGCATCATCCTCGGCTTGCTGCTCGGCGCGATCGCGTTTGGACGGATTCTCGTCTGGAATGCGCTCGGGCTGTACGACTACGGGCCGCACTCGTTCATGATTGCCGTCACGGTTGGGCTGGCGCTGGTCGGCATCGTCCTTGTGGGGTCACTGACCGGCTCGATGCTTCCGTTCCTGCTCAAACGCTTCAACTTCGACCCGGCCAGCGCCTCGGCTCCCCTTGTCGCCACGCTCGTCGACGTCTCCGCGATCAGCATCTACTTCAGTATCGCCTACCTGCTTCTCAGCGGCACGCTGCTGTGAGTCCAGAGCAGGAAGCCTCGTCGTCCGCGCAATTGCTGCGGGCGACGCTGCTGGTCGTGCTGAGTGCCTGTTGCTTCGGCAGCATCTCCCCGCTCACCGTGATCGCGATCGGCCACGGCATGGCGCTGGAGTCGGTACAGGCCTGGCGATACACCACGAGCGCCGTGCTGCTGGTCGCCTACGGCTGGTGGCGCGGGACTCCCCGGCGCAGCGGCGTGGCCCCCTGGTTCACACCGCGCATTCTGCTTGTGGCAGGGGGCGGTCAAGCGACGATCGCCACGCTGGCGCTGCTCGCGCTGCAGTGGCTTCCGGCGGCCACGGTGTCGTTTCTGTTCTACACGTTCCCGGCCTGGGTCGCGGTCATCACGGCCTTGCGCGGTATCGAGCGTCTCGATCGCACCCGCGTGACCGCGCTTGTGCTGGCGCTGGGCGGCATCGGCTTCATGGTGGGCGCGCCGAGTGCGGCGTCGCTCAATGCGCTGGGCGTCGCGGCAGTGCTTACCGCGGCGCTGGTCTATGCCATCTATATCCCCGTCCTTGGCACGTTGCAGCGCCAGCGCGAGGCCATCGACGTGTCCCGGGCCATTGCCGTGGGAGGGGCGATGCTGTTCGCGACCTGGGCCGTCGTCACCGGCACGCTCTTTCGTATTCCCGATGGCACCGCCTTCGGGTTGAGTGCGCTGCAGGGGGTGCTGACAGCCATATCCTTCGTCACGTTTTTGGCGGGGCTCCGGGTATTGGGTCCCGTTCGTACGGCGATCACATCCACCGTGGAACCGTTCTGGACGACGATGCTGGGCCTGGTGCTGCTGCGGCAGTCGGTGGGTACCGGTACCTTGATCGGTGGTGTCGCGATCATGGGCGCGGTCCTGCTTTTGCAACGGCCGCCCGTGGCGCACCGCCCCGCTCAATCGTCGGCAGCGGACACGTAGCACCCGACCTTTCTTCCCGAATGGCGATCAGCGCATGGCAAAAATTCTGGTGACCGGAGCCGCGGGCTTCATCGGCTATCATACCAGCGAGCGGCTGCTCGCCCGCGGTGATGAAGTGGTGGGCCTCGACAACGTCAACGACTACTATGATCCCACGCTGAAGGAGGCGCGCATCGCGCGACTCTCAGCCAAGCCGGGATTCCGTCTGTTCCGCATGGACCTGGCCGATCGTGACGGCGTGGAGCGTCTCTTTCGCGAAGAGCGCTTCGATCGCGTGATCAACCTGGCGGCGCAGGCCGGCGTGCGATACTCGATCACCAATCCGCACGCCTACATCGAGAGCAACCTCGTCGGGTTCATCAACATCCTCGAAGGGTGCCGACACACCGGCGTGCAGCATCTCACCTACGCGTCGTCGTCGAGCGTGTATGGCGCCAACACCGCCATGCCCTTCTCGGTGCATCAGAACATCGACCATCCGGTGTCGCTGTATGCCGCCACGAAGAAGGCCAACGAGTTGATGGCGCACACGTACAGCCATCTGTATGGACTGCCCACCACCGGACTTCGCTTCTTCACGGTGTACGGTCCGTGGGGCCGTCCGGATATGGCCATGTTCCTGTTTACCAAGGCCATTCTCGAGGGCAAGCCGATCGACGTGTTCAATCACGGCAAGATGCAGCGTGACTTCACGTACATCGACGACATCGTGGAAGGGGTGATTCGCACCAGCGATCACACCGCCGAGCCGAACCCGGAGTGGAACTCCGACGCACCCGATCCGGCCACGAGCAAAGCGCCGTACCGGATCTACAACATCGGCAACAACAACCCGGTGGAATTGATGTATCTCATCGAGACCATCGAAAAGTCGCTGGGCCGCACGGCGGAGAAGCGCATGCTGCCGCTGCAGCCCGGCGACGTGCCGGCGACATATGCGAACGTGGACGCGCTGGTGCGCGACGTCGGTTTCGCGCCGAAGACGCCGATTGAAACGGGCGTGGCGAACTTCGTCGCCTGGTATCGCGAGTACTTCCAGATCGGAGACTGACGTATCATGAAGATTGCCATGATCGGCACAGGTTATGTCGGCCTCGTGTCCGGTGCCTGTTTTGCCGAGTTCGGCCCCGACGTGACCTGTGTAGACGTCGATGCGGCCAAGATCGAGCGGCTGCTGAAGGGCGAGATCCCGATTTACGAACCGGGTCTCGATGCGCTGGTGGCCAAGGGCATCAAGAGTGGTCGTCTGTCGTTCACGACCGACCTCGCCAAGGCGGTGTCGGAAGCGGATGCCGTGTTCATCGCCGTCGGCACGCCCTCGCGTCGCGGTGACGGACATGCTGACCTGCGCTACGTGGAGGCCGCCGCGATCGAGATTGCCAAGTCGCTGCAGGGCTACACGGTCGTGGTCACGAAGAGCACGGTGCCGGTCGGTACCGGCCGCCGGGTGGCCGAGCTCATTCGCGGCGCCAACCCGGCCGCCGAGTTCGACGTGGCGTCGAATCCCGAGTTCCTGCGCGAAGGCTCGGCGATCGGTGATTTCATGCGTCCCGATCGCGTGGTCATCGGGGCCGAGACCGATCGTGCGCGGGCCGTAATGCAGGCGCTGTATCGTCCGCTCTATCTCATGGAGACGCCGGTCGTGATGACGACGCTCGAGACGGCGGAGCTCACGAAGTACGCCGCCAACGCGTTTCTTGCCACGAAGATCACGTTCATCAACGAGATCGCGGATCTCTGCGAGAAGGTCGGTGCCAACGTGCAGGATGTCGCGCGCGGCATGGGGCTCGACGGTCGTATCGGCAAGAAGTTCTTGCACGCCGGTCCAGGGTACGGCGGCTCGTGCTTCCCGAAGGACACCATCGCGCTGGTGCGCACGGCGCAGGAATACGGATCGCCGGCGCGGCTCGTGGAGACCGTGGTGCAGGTGAACGACACGCGAAAGGGCGCGATGGCGTCACGCGTGATCGCCGCGTGCGGCGGCTCGGTGCGCGGCAAGACGATCGGCGTACTTGGCGTGGCGTTCAAACCGAACACCGACGACATGCGCGACGCGCCGAGTCTGGCGATCGTACCGGCCCTGCAGGACGCCGGCGCCATCGTGCGGGCCTACGATCCGGCCGCGATGCATGAAGCGAAGGCGCTGCTGCCCGGCGTCCACTGGTGCGATGATGCGTACGACGCCGCGGTGGGTGCCGACGTGCTGGTGATCATTACCGAGTGGAACGAGTTCCGCGCGCTCGATCTTGATCGCGTCGGTTCATCCATGACGCAGAAGGTGCTGGTGGACCTTCGCAACGTGTATCGCGCAGAGGATGTGCGAGCGCTGGGCTTCCGGTACACGAGCATCGGTCGACCGTAGGTCTCCATTTCCGCACGATTCCGCACAGCGCCCGGCCCTCTCGGCCGGGCGTTTTGTGTTGGCACAGCCCGTGCTTTTCTCACAGGGAGTGGGAGGGATGACCATGCAGGGACACGTCACCGCCGTCGGCGACGAGATTTTGCAAGTCCTTACGTGACATACCGTTAGTAAAGTCGTCTTCTCACTGACCCCCGAGAACGTGGCCGACGCCGGGCACGATACACGGAAGGAACTGCCCGTCACACGGCAGGTTCTTCCGTTACACAGGTACTCGAAGGACCCGAGTCACTGACCTGACATGTGCGGGATTGCCGGATTCTGGACGGGCGCGTGCGACGAAGATGCAGCGCGAGCTGCACTGACCCGCATGACCGATGCCTTGGTGCATCGGGGGCCCGACGCATCCGGCGCGTGGCTCGATGCGCCACGCGGCATCGCACTCGGTCATCGCCGCCTGTCGATCGTCGATCTCAGCCCCCTTGGCCAGCAGCCCATGATGTCGACCTCCGGTCGCTTCTGGCTCGTGTTCAACGGCGAGATCTACAACTACCGCGCGCTTCGCGAGACGCTGCACGCGCAGGGCGCGACCTTTCGCGGCCACTCCGACACGGAAGTACTGCTCGCGCTTATCGAGCGCGACGGGTTCGAAGCCGCACTCGGCCAATGCGTGGGCATGTTCGCCATCGCCCTGTGGGATCGCGAGGCCGGACAACTCGCCCTCGCCCGTGACCGCTTCGGCGAGAAGCCGCTCTACATCGGACGGTGTCAGGGCGGACTGGCGTTCGCGTCGGAACTGTCGGCGCTGCGCACACTCCCGGGCGTCTCCAGCGACATCGAGCCGGCCGCACTCGCCGCCTACCTTCGTCACGGTTACGTGCCGGCGCCGATGTCGATGCTGCGCGATGTCGTCAAACTCGAGCCAGGCACGATCGCCACCTTTTCGCAGCCGGTATACGGCAGCGCACAGCAGACGCGCTATTGGACGGTGCGCGACACCGCCTTGGCCGGACTGGCGACCCCGTTGGCCGGAAGTGACGCGGATCGCGTGGAGCATCTCGACACGCTGTTGCGTGGCGCCGTGGCTGACCAGATGGTCGCGGATGTTCCCCTCGGCGCGTTTCTCTCCGGCGGCATCGATTCGTCCTTGATCGTGGCGCTGATGCAGGCGCAGAGTGCGCGGCCGGTGCGCACCTTCACCATCGGATTTCGCGAGTCGGCGTTCGACGAGGCGCCGCACGCCGAAGCGGTAGCGCGTCACCTCGGCACCGAACACACGACCATGTTCGTGACGGCGCAGGACGCGCTCGATGTGATTCCGCGACTCCCATCGATTTACAACGAGCCGTTTGCCGACTCGTCGCAGATCCCCACTGTGCTCGTCTCGAAGCTCGCGCGCGAGCATGTCACGGTGGCGCTCAGCGGCGATGGCGGCGACGAACTCTTTGGCGGGTATTCACGCTACCCGCTGGCGATGCGCGCCTGGCCGCGACTGACCCGCCTGCCCCTCTCGATGCGTCGGGCAACGCGCGCGCTGGTGACCTCCGTGGGCGCCGGTACGTGGAATCGCGCGCTCGGCCCAATGGGGCTCGTGGCGCGCGGTGTCACCGGCGATCGCATGCACAAGCTGGCCACGCTGATCGACACGCGCACGTTCCCGGACTTCTACCTGCATCTGGTGTCGGCGTGGCGGCATCCGCAGGAGCTGCTGCCCGGCGTCGACGAGCAGGACACGGCCATCCGCGCTCCGTTCAACGCGGGGCGAGGCGGACTACTGGCCGACATGATGTTCCGCGATCAGGTCAGCTACATGCCTGATGACATTCTCGTGAAGGTCGACCGTGCCGCGATGGCCGCCAGTCTCGAGACACGCGCGCCGTTGCTCGATCATCGGGTGGCCGAGTTTGCGTGGCAGCTGCCGGTGAATTGCTGGCAGCGCGACGGTCAGGGTAAGTGGATCGTCCGACAGGTGCTGGACCGCTACGTGCCGCGCGCACTGATCGACCGGCCCAAACAAGGCTTCGGCGTGCCAATCGCCGAATGGCTGCGCGGTCCCTTGCGGGACTGGGCGGACGATCTATTGTCGCCGGAGGCATTGCGACGCGACGGTATCTTCCGCGCCGAGCCAGTGCTGCAAACGTGGAAGGAGCATCGCGACGGCACGCGGAATTGGGCACCGTCGCTGTGGCATCTGTTGATGTTTCAAGCATGGAGACGAGGCTGATGCGCGGCCTGCTTCGTGCCGCGTTCGCGGTTGGCGGACTGACGGCTGCGGTGAAGCTCGTGGCGTTGCTCAAGGACGGTCTCGTGGCCGCGCAGTTCGGCAACGGCGCTGCCCTCGATGCGTTTCTGCTTGCACTGGTCATCCCCACGTTTCTCATCAGTGTCGCCGCTGGCACGCTGCCGGCGGCGCTCACGCCCGCTTACATCGCGCAACGCGAGCATCGCGGCACCTTGTCGGCCATGCTGCTCGCCGGCGCCGTGCTGCGACGGAGCTATCGCTGGCTTGTCGTGCTCTCCGGGGTCGCCGCTATCGCGTCCCTGCTGCTCGGCTGGCTCCCCGGCGCGCGCCTCGACGCCGAAACGCGCGCCATGCTTCCGCTCCTCGCCCTGGTGCTCGCGCCGTTCACCCTGCTGCAAGGCCTTTGCGCCGCATGGAGCGGCCTGCTGGCCGCCGAGGGAGCATATGGCGCCAGCGCCTTCGCGCCGATTGCACAGCCGCTTGGCATTGCCGTCGGTATCGTCTTGGTGCCCGACCCGACGGTGTGGACGCTGGTAGCGGGCCTGCTTGCCGGTACGCTCGTGCAGGCCGGCTGGCTCGCCTGGGCGCTGCGGTCGCGCGGACTCTCGATTCGCGGCGTCTCGATGTCCCATGTTCCCCACGACGAGCGCACCGCGCTGAGCGCCGCGCTTGACCGCGTGCGTGTGCAATACCTGCCGGCGGTTGCCGGCGCGATCCTGATGAGCGCCACCACGCTGGTGGATCAGACGATGGCCGCGTGGCTGCCGGTAGGAAGCGTCTCGGCGCTCGGCTACGGCACCAAGGTCAGCTCCGTGCTCATGACCGTCGGGGCGATGGCACTCAGTACCACGCTGCTGCCGCATCTCTCGGCGCTGGTAGCGCGCGCGGAGTGGACGGCGCTGCGTGAGCTCGAACGCCGACTCCGTTGGCTGCTGCTCGGTACCACCATTCCGGTGACGATCGCGTTGGTGCTCTTCTCGGCACCGATCGTCCAGCTGCTCTTTGAGCGCGGCGCCTTCTCCGCGGCGGAAACGGCGACAGTCTCGCGGGTTCAGGCAGCGTACTTGCTGCAGGTCCCGGGACATCTGCTCGGCATTCTGTATGTGCGACTGATATCCGCGCTGCAGGCGAACCGTCTACTGACCATCGGCTCGGCGATCAATCTTGTCGTGAACATCGCCCTGAACGTGGTGTTCATGCGCCGGTACGGTGTCGCTGGCATCGCGCTCTCCACCGCCGCCGTGTACGCGGTCTCGTGCGCGTATCTCGCCGTCGTCGCACACCGGCGGTTGCGCGCAGCGGAAGCGGAGTCGCGCCACGCGGTGCAGCCCGGATCCAAGCCTCCACTCACCCGTGTCGCGGAGGCATCGTGCGCATCGGCTGCGTGATTGCATCGCTTGGATCGGGTGGCGCCGAGCGCGTCATGTTGTCGCTGTGCACCGCGTGGGCGGCGCGCGGCGACACCGTCACGTTGTTCACGTTCGATGACGGGCGGCAGGACTTCCACGCGGTACCAGACGGCGTCACGCGCGTAGCGCTCGACATCGCCGGCGTGAGCTCGTCGCCAATTGGAGCCATCCGCGCTAACGCCGCGCGACTGCGCACACTGCGACGTGCCCTGCGCAGCGTTGTCCTCGATGTCATCGTGAGCTTCACCGACCGCACCAATGTGAGCACGCTGCTTGCTGCGCGTGGGCTTGGCGTTCCCGTCGTGATCTCAGAGCGCATCGATCCGCGACGGCACGACATCGGCACCGCGTGGTCGGCCCTGCGACGCCTTACCTATCGTGGGGCGACCGCCTTGGTCGTGCAGACGGAGCGCGTGCGCTCGTGGGCGGAGACGCACGTCTCAGCTTCCCGCGTGCACGTGATCGGCAATCCGCTGCGCGAGGTCGCCGCGCCGCCGGTCACCGCCGGCAACCGTGCTGCGACGATCGCTGCCGTGGGGCGATTGGTGCCGCAGAAGGGGTTCGACAACCTACTCCGTGCCTTTGCACTCGTGCACCGCTCACACCCGGCGTGGCGTCTGGTGATCAGCGGTGAAGGGCCGCTGCGCGCGTCGCTGGAAGCGCAGGTACGGGAGCTCGGGCTGGATGCCGTGGTGTCACTCCCTGGCCGGACGTCAGCGGTGGACGAGGTACTGGCCGGATCGGCGGTGTTCGTGCTGTCATCGCGCTACGAGGGCTTCCCGAACGTACTGCTCGAAGCCATGGCCTGCGGCTGCGCCTGTGTTGCGACCGACTGCGACTCCGGGCCGTCGGACCTGCTGGAGCACGATGACGTCGGGTTGCTCGTGCCGGTGGATGACGCCGTCGCGCTCGCCGGTGCCATGACGCGCGTGCTGGATGATCCGGCGCTCCGGAGTCGCCTCGGTGACTCGGCGCGCGTGTCGACGCAGCGATTCGCACCGGCGCGTATGCTGCAAGCGTGGGACAACGTGTTCGTTGCCTCGCGGAGGCGCGCCGCATGACCGCCGTCATGATTCCCACGATCGTCATCGACCGCACCTCGAAGCTGGCACGTGTCGCCCGACACGTCGGTGCGTTGGTGGCAGTTGCCTTTCTGTTCTCAGGCTTCAGCACGTGGGCCTTCAACACCGGGGCGCTTCCGCTCCCACCACTGGCGTTCATGCTGGTGGTGCTCGCCTGCGCCGGCGCCGCGCTGCTGCTCGAACCGGCGCGAGTTGGCGGCGCGCGCGTGAAGATCTGGAGCGCCGCGAGTGCGTGTTTCGCCATGCTCGCCTTTCTCTGGTCTTCGGGCAGTGAAGTGGCACTGCAGGAGGCGCAGACGCGCACGCTGTCAGCCATGCTGCTGGTGGGATTCTCGCTGCTGATGGCCGATGCCTCAACGCGGACGCTCACGCGCCGCGCCATTGCGGTATGCACCCTGCTTACGGTGGCGATCAACGTCTGGGAGATCACGCACCCGATGACGTTCAGTATGGCGCTCGGTCGATCGGCCAGCTTCTACGTCAACCCGAACATTGCCGGCGCCGCACTCGTGAGCGGCATGCTGCTGGCCTTCCCGGTTGTGCCGGCGCGCCTGCGCGAGGCCTTTGTGCTGCTCGTCGGCGCCGGCGTCTTTCTCACGCTGTCGCGTGGTGCCCTACTCTGCTTCGGCATCGTCGTCGCTGTGCTGCTTGCTTCGCGCATGCTGCGCGTGAAGCGTCTGTCCTTGCTGTCCGGCGGCAGCACGCTACTTGTCGCGTCGGTGATGGGCGCGATGATGGCCAGCGGAGAGCTGAGCTACCTGAGCGGTGGCGCCGAGCGCTTCGTGAAGCAACGACTCGGCATCGGGTCGCGTGAAGAATTCAGTGCGGATGTCAGTGCCTCGTCGCGTTCACAGCTGGCGATGCACGCCCTCGATATGTTCGGCGATCGTCCGCTCACCGGGTACGGCACCGGAGCCACGGTCGAGTGGAACGAACCCGAGTCTACGCACAACATCTATGTCCGGCACCTCGCCGAGTACGGTGTGCTTGGGGCGCTGTTGATGCCTGCGCTGCTCTTGCTGGCGTGGCCGCGTCACCGGCAACGTGCGTCCCGTGTGTACCACGGCGCGGCGCAAGCCTTCGTCACCTTCGTGGCCCTCTGGGGGCTGTTCTCGCATAACGTCGCCGACGACACCTTCGTGTTGATCGGCCTTGCGCTCATCACCGCCCTCCCGGATCAGCACGATCCCGAGTCTGTGCCATGAACGCCACGATGAGCGACCGCGCAGTCACTCGGAATCCATCCGCCGCACCATCCCAATTGCGGGTGATGATGCTGCTGGGTGGACTGGGTATCGGTGGCGCCGAGACGCAGGCCATCGCACTGGCAGCCGGACTGCAGCGCGATGGTCATACGGTTGAACTCGTGGCCCTGGCAGATGGCGCCCTGCGCCCCATGGCGGAGTCTCTCGGGCTCACGCTGCATGTCATGCCGCGCGTCGCCGGTCTCGCGCTCACCGCCATACCGGCGCTGACGCGACGGCTTTCGGCATCCCAGCCGCAGGTGGTGTACGCGTTTCTGGAAGTCCAATGGCTGCTGGCGCTGGCGGCGGTCTCGCGTCTGCCAAGAGCGCGGCGCCCCCGCGTTGTGCTCGGGCTTCGCACCAGCGACTACGACGCACGTCCGACGCAGCTCAAGGCACGTGTGGTCCGGACGCTCGCCAAATACTCCTCGCCGCGCGCGGATCTCCTGATCGCCAACAGCCGCGCGGGGCTCGACAGCTACCGCCTCGTCGTGCCCGACGCACCGCATGGCGTCGTCGTGCCGAACGGCATCGATGTCACGCGGTTCGTGCCGTCGGCGCCGTCGCGCGAGCACTGGCGCCGCACCTGGTCGATTCCGACGGACGCGGCCGTAGTCGGACACGTCGGTCGTCTGGATCCGGTAAAGGATCACGAACTACTGCTCCGCGCATTTGCCGTAGCCTGCGTGCGTGACCTCCCGTGTCACCTCGTCTGCGTGGGCCATGGGGATCCAGAGCGCGTCGATTCGCTCGAGCGCATCGCCGAGTCGCTTGGCATCGCGAGTCGCGTGCACTTCGTCGGCGGTCAGGCGGACGCCAGCACGATCTATCCCGCCTTCGACATCCTCGCGTTGACATCGCGTCGCGAGGGGTTTCCGAATGTTGTGGCGGAAGCGATGTCGTGCGGAGTACCGGCCATCGTCACGAACTGTGGTGCGTCGGCAGACATCGTCTCCGGCCTCGGCGAAGTCGCACCGGTCGGTGACGCGGACGCCTTCGCCATGGGGTTGTCTCGACTGCTCGTGCGCCGCTCGTCGGCGCTCGCGCAGGACAATCGCACCCACATCGTCTCCAATTTCAGTCTCGGGGCAGCGGCATCGCGCACTGCTGCCGCCCTGCAGTCCTTGTTTCAGGTGAACACCGTATGACACCGACACCGATTTCTTCCGCCGTGGTCACGGGCGGCATCCTGCCCCCGTCACCGCACACCACGTTGACGGCTCTCGACGTGCTGCGACTGGCACTGCGCAAGCGACGGCTGCTGCTCGTCGTGCCAATCATTGTGGCTGCTATCGTTGTCGGCGTCGGACTGCTGGCCGACCGCCAATGGGTCTCGCAAGCCACGTTCGTCGCGCAGTCGCCGGGAGGGGGCATCTCGCGCTTGGCGGGACTGGCGGCGCAGTTCGGCGTGAACGTGCCCAACGCGCAGGCGGGACAGTCGCCCGACTTCTACGCCGACGTGTTGCGTGGCGACGGGATGATGCGACAGCTGCTGACCAGCCGCTACACCGCCGCGAGCGGCAACCCAGTCGATCTCGCCGTACACTTGGTGCCGGGCGTGGCCGATACGGCACGCCGCGCCGAACTCGCCCTGCGCCAGTTGCGTACGATGGTCAGCGCGAGCGTGGGGATCAAAACTGGTCTGGTGCGACTGGCGGTTCGACTCGACGACCCTGAACTGGCACGCCAGGTCGCGGCACGGGCCCTCGAAGAGTTGAATCGCCTGAATGTGCTGGCGCAGCAAGCGCAGGCGTCGCAGGAACGCGTGTTCACCGACGCACGGCTGTCGATGGCGCGAGGTGAATTGCGTGTGGCCGAAGACCGTCTCGAGGACTTCCTGCGCAGCAATCGCGTCTTCAGCGGTGCTCCACAGCTGGTGTTGCAGGAAGATCGGCTTCGCCGCGAAGTAAGCCTGCGTCAGCAGGTGGTGTCCGGACTCGCGCAGGGCCTGGAGCAAGCACGCCTCGAGGAGAGCCGCAATCTGCCGGTGATCACGGTGGTCGAGGCTCCGGTCCGACCGGCGCTCCCCGATAGCCGGCGACTCGTCCTGAAGGCGCTATTCGCGGCGATCGTGTCGACCACGCTCCTGCTGGCGCTGGTGGTGGCCGGTGAGTGGCGTCGGCGTCTTGCCGTGCTGAACCCGGCGCTGTCGGCGGAGATGGAGTCGCTGGCCGCCGAGGCCGCGGGCGATCTCCGCCGTCCATGGCGGATGATGTCCAAGACCCGTTCTGACGATACGTCGCGCGCGGCCTGACCGGCATGATGCTCCGGTCCGACGCGTCGCCACGTCTCCTGCATATCATCACCGGCCTTGGTACCGGTGGTGCCGAGGCGAGCCTCGTCCGTGTCATTCGCGGCGCGGAGGATCCGTCGCGTCACGCCGTGGTGTCGCTGACGACACGTGGCACCAGAGCGGACGAACTGGAGGCGATGGGCGTACGCGTCTGGGCACTCGGGCTCGCGCGCGGACACGCCTCGTGGCAGGCGTTGCACGACCTGCGGTCGATCGCGCGCGACGTACGGGCTGATGTGGTTCAGGGATGGATGTACCACGCGAGCCTTGCCGCCTCGTTGCTCTCGATGACAAGTCACGAGCGGTGGCCGGTGCTCTGGAACGTGCGGCACGCGCTTGATGCGTGGGACGCAGAGCCACGAAAGCTCCGTTGGCTCATTCAGCTCATGGCGCGATTTTCGAGTCACCCGAAAGCGGTGATCTACAACTCGTCTCGCGCGGCGCGGCAACACGAAGCGCTCGGATATGCTGCAGCGCGCACGGTCGTGATTCCCAACGGTGTCGATGCCGAGCGCTTCAAGCCGGATACGGCGAGCAGAGCCGCCACGCGCGTGTCGCTTGGATTGCCGGCGAACGCCGTCGTCATCGGTATGGCTGCACGAGTAGATCCGCTCAAGGACCACGACACCTTTCTTCGCGTGGCCGCGTATCTCGCGGTGCGAAACTCGTCAGTCCACTTCCTGTTGGTCGGCACGGGCACCGAAGCGGGCAGCGCAGCACAGCCATCGGCGCTCGACGCGGCGATGGCGCAGCGGGTCTCCGAGGTGCCAGCCCTGGCCGGTCGCGTGGTACGCTGTGGCGAACGCCGCGACATGCCCGCCGTTTACAACGCGTGCGACATCGTGATGCTTACGTCGCGCAGTGAAGGGAGCCCCAATGCCGTGGCCGAGGCGATGAGCTGCGGCGTGCCCTGTGTTGTCACCGACGTGGGCGACGCGGCGCAACTCGTTGGTCAGAGTGGAGACGTCGCCGCAGTCGGAGATGTCATCGCGTTGGCTGAGGCGGCGTTCCGTCTCGTAAACCACGGGGAGGAGCGCGCGGAGCGCGGGCGACTGGCGACGGCACGCATCCACGCGCACTACACGGCCCCCCTCGAGTGCACGGCGTATGCACGCCTGTGGGCCTCGACGAGCGCCGGCGCGGTATCGGTGCAGTGGCACGGTGCATCGCCCGCCAAGCGCGCACCACGCGTGCTGGTGGTGACCACCATCAGCACGACGCTGGATGCGTTCCTATTGCCCTTCGCCGATCACTTCCGTGCGCGCGGATGGCAGGTGGACGCACTGGCGGCGGGCGCCACGTCGCACCCCGGACTCGCTGCCCGATACGATCGCCTCTTCGACGCCTCATGGCAGCGTCGCGTGGGCGGCGCAGGGCATGCGTGGCGTACGCTGTGTGCGATCTGGGGCGCGCCACGACAGGTGCGCGCCATCGTGGCCGATGGCGCATACGATCTCGTGCATGTGCATACGCCGATCGCGGCGTGGATCACGCGTTTCGCACTGCGCGATCGCGCACCGTCCACGAAGGTGATCTACACGGCGCACGGCTTTCACGCGTATCCGGGCGCGAGTCGGTTGCGCAACGTGCTGTTCCGAGTGGTCGAGCGTCGGGCGGCCGCCTGGACCGACTATCTGGTAGTCATAAATGCCGACGACTTCGCGCTGGCGACGCGCGATCGTCTGGCGCCGAACGACCGGATTGTGCAGCACCCCGGTATCGGCGTTGACACCCGGCATTATCGTGCCGCGTCGGCCGTCGATCGGCGTACCATGCGGCATACGCTCGGTTTCAGCGAAGGCCAGTCGCTCGTTGCCGTCGTGGCGGAGTTCAACCGCAACAAGCGTCAAGCGGACGTGATCGAAGCGCTCGCATTGCTCGCCAAACGGGCGACGACGATGCCGACGATACTGTTTCTCGGCGACGGCCCGCGTCGCGCCACGATTGAGTCCCTTGCCGTCGCACGTGGTGTATCGGAGCACGTGCGCTTCCTGGGCCATTGTCGCGATGTGGCCGCCGTCGTGGCCAGCACGGATGCGCTGCTGCTGCCGTCTCAGCGCGAAGGCCTCCCACGCTGCCTGCTCGAGGCCATGGCAATGCGCGTACCGGTGATTACGTCCGACGCCCGCGGATCGCGTGATCTCGTGGCACAGGGACGTGGCAGGAGCTATCGCACCGGTCATGTCGCCGAACTGGCGGACGCGCTGGCCGATCTGCTGCGACAGCCATCGGACGCGCGCGCGCGCGCTGACCGTGCCGCTGAGTGGATCGAGCGGGAGGCGGCGCTGACACACGTCCTGACGCTCCACGACCAGTTGTACGAGGCCGCACTGCGTGGTATCGCCCTGGATGTCGATCGATCGGGCGCGGCGGAGCCAAGCGCAGAAGTTCACGGACGGGCGGCGTGATGATCAAGCGCACGCTCGACATCGTCATCGCCGCGTCGGTACTGCTCATCGCCTCGCCGCTGCTGCTGATCGTGGCGCTCGCGGTGCGCGTGAACCTGGGCACTCCGGTGTTGTTCCGCCAACGGCGCCCGGGGCTGCACGGCCGTCCGTTCACGATGGTCAAGTTCCGCACGATGCGCGATGCGGTCGGCCGCGACGGTCGTCCGTTGCCGGATGCGGATCGTCTCACGCCATTCGGGAAGCTGCTGCGCTCTACGAGTCTCGATGAAGTGCCGGAACTGTGGAACGTGCTACGTGGTGACATGTCCTTGGTTGGCCCACGTCCGCTGCTGATGGAGTATCTCGATCGCTATACCCCCGAGCAGGCCCGTCGTCACGAGTCACGCCCGGGCGTGACCGGATGGGCGCAGGTGCATGGACGCAACGCGGTCTCGTGGGAAGAGCGATTCCGCCTCGACGTGTGGTATGTCGAGCATCAGTCGCTCACGCTCGACCTGCAGATTCTCATGCGCACATTCACGACGGTGCTGCGGCGTACGGGCGTGAGCGCCAAGGGAGAAGCCACGATGGCGACCTTCGAGGGGAAGGCGCGATGAACGAGATCGTGATCTACGGCGCCGGCGGCCTCGGTCGTGAAGTCGCACAGATACTGGAAGACATCAATGCGTGCGAATCACGCTGGTCGGTACGCGGATTTCTTTCCGACGATATCGCGCTTCACGGCACGATCTCTGGAGACTTGCCCATTATCGGGAGTAGCGAGTGGGTGCGTGCGCGCACGACGCCGGTGGCAGTCGTGGTCGCCGTGGGCAACCCCGCTCTGAAGCATCGACTGGTGCAGCGCGTGCGAAGTCCACTCACGACGTTCCCGACCATCGTGCATCCGTCGGTCGTGATGGGACGGCGCGTCTCACTCGGCGAGGGCACCGTCGTCGGCGCGGGGGCCGTGTTCACCGTGGACATTCGGGTGGGTGCGTTCGTGACCGTCGGAATCGGCTGTACGGTCTCACATGACGATGTGCTGTGCGACTACGCCACCCTCGCGCCTGGCGTGAACATCAGTGGAAACGTCAGGGTGGGCGAAGGGACCGACGTGGGCACCGGCAGTCAGGTGATCCAGGGTGTTTCGATTGGTGAGTGGAGTATCGTCGGCTCGGGCGCGGTGGTGTGCCGCGACCTGCCGGCGAATGTGACCGCGGTCGGCGTTCCGGCCAAGACGATCAAAGAACGCCCACAGGGCTGGCATCGTGACAAGCATGCATGAACGCATCTATCTCTCGCCGCCGCATCTCGGCGAGCGCGAAGAACAATTGGTGCTCGAGGCGTTCCGGACGAACTGGATCGCGCCACTCGGTCCGCACGTGGATGCGTTCGAGCAGGAGCTCTGCGCGTATACCGGCGCCGCGCATGGCGTAGCCCTCAGTTCCGGCACGGCGGCGCTACATCTCGCGCTCGAAGCGCTCGGCATCGGCGCCGGTGATGAAGTGTGGGTCAGCTCGCTGACCTTTGCCGCATCGGTGTTCCCCGTGCGCTACGTCGGCGCGGTGCCGGTGTTTGTCGATGCGGACGCCAGCTCGTGGAATATGGACCCTGCGCTGTTGGTGGAGGCGTTGCAGGACGCGGCACGACGCAATGCGCTTCCACGCGCGGTGGTGCTGGTGCATCTGTACGGGCAGTGCGCCGACGTGCGGCCGATTGCCGACGCCTGCGCCGCCCACAGCGTGCTACTGATCGAGGATGCGGCCGAAGCGCTCGGTGCGACGTATGACGGTCGCGCCGCCGGCACGTTCGGCGATGTCGGCTTCTACTCGTTCAACGGCAACAAGATCATCACGACGTCGGGCGGTGGTATGCTGGTCACACCGCATGCCCATGTGGCGCAACGTGTGCGCGCGCTGGCCACGCAGGCACGCGAGCCGGTGCCGCACTACGAGCACCGTCACGTAGGCTACAACTATCGGCTCAGCAACGTGTTGGCCGGTATCGGTCGCGGACAGCTCGAACAGCTCGACGCACGCGTTGCCGCTCGACGGGCCGTCTTCGACCGCTACCGCGTGAGTATCGGTGCGTTGCCAGGCATCGCGCTCATGCCCGAGGCCACGTACGGCCGCAGCGGCATGCGCTCCACGCGGTGGCTCACCACGCTCACGATCGACGCCGCGCGCTTTGGGGCCGATTTCGAGACGGTGCGGCTGGCCCTCGAGGCGCAGCAGATCGAAGCGCGGCCTGTATGGAAGCCGATGCATCAGCAGCCGGTGTTCGCGGGCTGTCGCGTGATCGGCGGCCACGTGTCCGATGCGCTCTTCGCGACAGGACTCTGCCTGCCGAGTGGCTCCTCGCTCACGGTCGCACAACAGGATCGCGTGATCGACATCGTGCGATCATGCGCCGGAGTCGGAATCCCCCAGACGAGAAGCGCCGCGGCGTGATGCCGCGGCGCCGCTGAATCGCTGGTGCGAGTGGTTACCAGTACAGCCCGAAGCTCTTCGTGCCGTTGCCGCTCATGACGAGCGCCGGGCCCGGCAGGCGTACCGAGTGCAGAAAGTTCTTCACGTGCACCCAGGCCGGGTTGTTGCCCGGCAAGCGTGCCGCGTCGAGATCGAGACCGACTACATACTCGCTCGGCGTGGTGCCACCGAAGGCGCGACGTCCGACCGACAGGCGAACCGGCGACGGCCACGCCTTCGCCGCGGTAGACGGCAGCAGATCGTGGACGTTGGCCGACAGCCAGACGGTCTGGTTCGAATAGTCCACCAGCGCGCCACGCGGGCCACGCGTGTTCAGGAATGCGCGTGGCGCCACCGAGAACGACGGAGTGATCTTCTCGAGCACGGGGAGGTACGCCTGCGCCACCGCGTAGCCGGCGCCCATCGCGTCCACGCCCAGATCGACTGCGCTGAAGCCGTTGTAGTAGCCGTCGGCCACTTCCTTTACGGTGCCGATCGCCATCGCCACGCCGGCGCTCTTCCATGCGGCCTGCACCCGGCTGGCCCGATCGGCGCATGTGGCGTGCACCGCCGTGCGCGCCAGGTGATACGAACCGAGGGCGTGGAGATGCGAACTCGGATCGGCCACGATCGCCATCGGCGCGCGCTCGTCGGCCATCCGCCACGCGGCGCCGCGCGTCATCGACTGGTATTCGAGGCCGGTGGCGAGGGCGCTGAGCGCGACCTGGGTCCCGATGCGGCTGGCCGAGGTGGCCGTTTCACAGGCGCCAGACTGCGCGGCGACCGGCTGCGCGCCGAGCAACAGGGCCGCTCCGGCAACGGCCAGTACCGCGCTTCCCTTCGTCCAGCCCCGCGTACGCCGCATCGCGTGCATCGTGTCTCCAGTTCGTGAAGGCCGGACAGCATGTCCGGCGCAGACGAAGAGGAAGCAACGGCTGTGCCCGCTCAGGTTCTAGAGCACCTTTGTGATATTGCCGCTCTGACGATGCAGGACCACTGGCGTATCAGGCGGGCTTCTCGTAACGGCGTTGAGAGCCAGCAGCGTATCAGTCGTGCCGGTGGCGTGACGGCACCGGTCGTCCATATTCGTGCATCCGGATGGCCCGAATCGTCACACGCACGGCATACTGTCGCGCTCCCTCTACAGCAATCGTGGCGATCGGCGTACAGTCGAGCTCGTTTAGTCGATTCACGGTCGCGCAACTTTTTCGTTCTGGGCATTCCCCAGGCCGCCCATATCGCGGTTCGCATCGTTTTCAGACGCCCCGTCCGCTCTACCGCGCGCCGGCCCCCAGGTAAACGCCACGAAGCCCACGAGAAACACCAGGGCGAACCCGAACCACTGCACGGCGTACGACTGATGCGGTCCTTCGGACGGCGACGGCGGCGGCACGCGGGCGGCTTTCGCGATGTCGTACATGGCCGTGTCGCCAAGCGCCAGCAACAGAAACGGCGCCAGGGGATGACCGGTGAGCGCGGCGATCGTGTCGCGGTCAAGCAGGCGAACAGCGCGCGTCGCCGTCTGCATCTGCACCATGCCGGGCTTGTGCGCAGGGAAGGAGATCACGAGCGCGTCGAGATCGAGCGTGTCGGACTCCCGCGCCTTCTCGCGATCGAACGTTCGTCCGTCGGGGGAATACACGAAACCACGCAGCACGAGCACCGCGGTATCGCCCCACGCACCGTCGACCGGTCGCACCGGCGTAAGCAGATGCACGCCGGGCGAGCCTGCCTGCGACCGCGTGGCGTGCACCACTTCGCCGGCGTAATCCGCGACGCCTCGAAGGTGCACACGGCGCCAATGTGACTCGGTCGTGTCGACGCGCTGCAGCGTGGACACACTGACCACCGGCATCGTGCCGCGCGCCAGCACGATCGCATTCTGCGCACGCCGATGTGCGAGCCGGTCGAGCTGCCAGATACCCAGTCGAATGCACACGGCAGCGGCCAACACCGTGAGCACGCCGAACACCAACGTCTTTGTGCTGCGACGACTCATGATTCGTTTGATTCGTTCGTCGGCGTCGTGGGCGGCGGCGGCGACTTCGTGGGGCGCACCGCACGCGGAGCCGGCCGACTGCCTTTGCGCACGGCCGCGGTCGATGCGGGCGACTTCACCGTGGGCTTTGCCGCCGGCTTCGACGCCGGCTTGAGATCCGGCTTCGAGACAGGCTTCGGCGCCTTCGCTCCCGTCACGGCCTTCACCGGCTTCGACGCCTTCACCGGCTTCTCGCGCTTCGGCTCCTTCGCTGCCTTAGCCGCCTTCGGCTCCTTCGCTGGCTTCGAATCCTTCGCTGCCTTCGGCTCCTTGGCTGGCTTCAGAGCCTTCGCTGGCTTCGGCTCCTTGGCGGCCTTCAGAGCCTTCGCTGGCTTCGAATCCTTCGATGCCTTCGGCTCCTTGGCTGCCTTCGGCTCCTTGGCTGGCTTGGGCTCCTTGGCTGGCTTGGACTCCTTCGCTGGCTTGGGCGCTTTCTCCGGCTTCGGCGCCTTGAGGGGCTTCGGCATCTTCGGCGCCTTCGGCTCCTTCACCAGCGGCGCCTTCTTGGAACGCGATGCGCCGGAATCCGGCAGAGTAGAGACGACATCGACCACCGCGCGTGCTTCCGGCTGCTCGGCCGGCAGCAGCACCAGCATGCTCAGCGGCGGCAACGACACCGTGAGCGACTGCGGGAATCCGTGATACGGCACGAGCTCCGCCTCCGCCGTGTCGGCTCCCGCGTACCCGCTACCGCCGAATGCCGTCGCATCGGAGTTGAGTACCACGTGGTACGTGCCCATGGCTGGCGCACCGAGGCGATACGCGTCACGCGGCACCGGCGTGAGGTTGAGCACCACCATCGCGTGCGACGACCCATCGTACCGGGCATACGACAGCACTGACTGCTCCTTGTCGGAGACGTCGATCCAGCCGAAGCCCGAGGGTTCGTGGTCTCGGCGCCAGAAGCACGAATGCTGGCGGTACAGGGCGCCGAGCGATTCCATGAACGCCATCAGCCCCTGACGTCTGGCATCGCCCATCAGATGCCATTCGAGACTGATATCGTGATTCCACTCGTGGTGCGAGCCCAGCTCGGTACCCATGAAGAACAGCGATTTGCCGGGTCGCGTGATCGAGTAGCCGATCAGCGCCCGCAGATTCGCGAAGCGCTGCCAGAGATCGCCGGGCATCTTCTCGATCAACGACTGCTTGAGATGCACGACTTCATCGTGCGACAGCGGATTCATGAACCGTTCGCTGTACTCGTACATCATCGCAAACGTCAGCTTGTCGTGCGCGCCCTTGCGGAAGAACGGATCGACCTTGAAGTAGTCGAGGGTATCGTGCATCCACCCCATGTTCCACTTCAGCGTGAAGCCAAGCCCGCCCTCGCTGATCGGGTGCGTGACCTTCGGCCACGACGTGCTCTCCTCGGCCACCGTGATCACGCCCGGATGCAGCGAGTGCACGGCATGATTCAGCTGCTTGAGGAACGATACGGCTTCGAGATTCTCACGTCCGCCGAATCGATTGCGGAGCCACTGGCCGGCTTCGCGGCCGTAGTCGAGGTAGATCATCGAGGCCACCGCATCGACGCGGAGACCGTCGATATGGAACTCCTCGATCCAGTACAGCGCGTTCGCGAGCAGGAAGTTGCGCACTTCATAGCGCGCATAATTGAAAATGTGCGTTCCCCACTCGGGGTGATCGCCGAGTCGCGGATCTTCGTGTTCGTAGCAGGCCGTGCCATCGAAGCGGCGCAGGGCCCAATCGTCCTTCGGGAAATGCGCCGGCACCCAATCCAGCAGCACGCCGATACCCGCCTCGTGCATCGTGTCCACGAAGGCACGGAAATCATCGGGCGTGCCGTGCCGCGACGTCGGGGCGAAATAGCCGCCCACCTGATAGCCCCACGAACCGCCGAACGGATGCTCGAGTACTGGCAGCAATTCGACGTGTGTGAAACCCATGCGCTTCACATGCTCGGCCAGACGCGGGGCGAGCTCGCGATAGGTGAGCAGGCGATTGTGTTCACCACGCATCCAGGAGCCGAGATGGACTTCGTACACGAGCATCGGCTCGCGTAGTGGATCGGCGTCGGCGCGCTGAGCCAGCCAAGCGCCGTCCCTCCAGTCGTACGTGCCGCGGGCCTGCACGATGGATGCGTGCCCGGGGCCGGGCTCCATCTTGAATGCATACGGATCGGTCTTGACGCGCAGCGCACCGCCAGGCGACCGGATCTCGAACTTGTACATCGCTTCGGCGCCGATACCGGGCACGAACAGCTCGAACACGCCGCTGGCGCCGAGCAGTCGCATCTGATGTGCGCGTCCATCCCATCCGTTGAACGCGCCGATCACCGAGACGCGTGTGGCATTCGGCGCCCAGACCGCGAACGATGTGCCGGCCACGCCGTCGATCTCGCGGACGTGGGCACCAAGCTTCTCCCACAATCGCAGGTGGCGTCCCTCGTTGAAGAGATGGAGGTCCATCTCGCCGAGCGTGGGGAGAAAGCGGTACGGGTCGTCGCGCAACACCACACGGCCATCGCCGAAGGTGATCTCGAGGCGATACGACATGGGGGTGGTGCGATCGCTCAGGAAGACCGCGAACAATCCATGCTCGTTGCGCTCCATCGGCCAGCGCTGCTCGCCGAGCACCACGGCGATGGATGCCGCGTTGGGTTGGAAGGCGCGAATCACGACCCCGTCCACACCGTCACGGGTGATCGGATGCGCACCCAGCAGGTCGTGCGGGAGCGCGGATTCGCCTCGAACGAGCCGGAGCGCGGCGTCGGCTGATGCAGTGGGCACAGTCATGCGTGAAGTATATCCCCCGAGGAGGATCGCGTCAGAACAGCGACGGCTGATCCCCGATCGAACGCGGGTCCACCGTCGGAAGACCGAGCCGTTCCTGCAGCATCCGCACTGAGGCGGGGCCGTGTCCGGCAAAGTGGTTGTTCACGAACCCGTAGACCTCTCGCACCTGCGACTGCAGCGCAGGGATCATGCGACTCCACGCGTCGAGCTCGGCACCGCGGTCCACCTGAAGGCGTGAGTAGTCGACGATGCTCCGATCCGGTCCCATCCAGCGCAGATAGGCGAAATCCGCCGTCGGCTGTTCGCAGAGCTTCAGCAGCCACTCGCGGGGAATCCATCGGCCGTCGCTCAGCGCGAGCGCGACGCCGTGGCGTTCGAGCATCGCCAACGTTCGCTTGCGGATCCAGGCCGCCTGCCTGAATTCCACGGCGAAACGGAGGTCGGAGGGCAGCAACGGCAGAAAGGCGGCGAAGGCATCGACTTCCGCTGGCGAGAAGTCGGGGCCGCATTGTATCAGGATGGGACCGAGGCGCGGTCCCAACTCGCGCATGCGATCGGTAAACGCCTGCAGCACGTCGGCCGCACCGACAAAGCGTCGTTCGTGCGTGATTTCCTGCGGCAGCTTGCACGTGAACGTGAACTCGGGGGGCGTGCGCGACGCCCAGCCGCGGACAGTGCTGGCCGGAGGGATGGCGTAGAAGGTGGAGTCAATCTCTACCGCGTCGAAGGCGCGCGTAAACGTGCGCAGAAAATCGACCGCGCGGGTGCCCTCCGGATAGAAGGGCCCGACCCACGCCGGATAATTCCAGCCTTGCGTACCCAGCCGCAGCCGCGCGCTCACCGGCGCCCTCCAGCGCGACTCACAGGCATGCCCCACGTGCCGTTGGGCCCACGCCATGGCCTCCGGTCCCGCAACCGACACCGCGAAGGGCGTTTGACGTATCGGACATGGTAACACCCGCTGTTCGAACCATCACTCCAGGAGGAGTCGCCATGTTTCAGCTCGCGCTCGTTGCCATGACTGCCCTGCAGGCTTCCACGATTACGCTCCCCAGTGCCCCGTCGTCCGCTGCCGCCACGCGCGCGGCCGTCGTGGCCGAACCGATTGTCTCCAGCCCCGAACATATTGCGCGTGCGCGTCTCGCGCTCGCCAACGGAGAGTTCGATATCGCCCGCCGTGAATTCGTGACGGCCGCGGCGATCGACCGCGACGAAGGCAAGCTCCCGGCCGAAGCGTCGTTCGGACTCGCCCACGTGTTGTACGCACAGTCGTACAATCGAGAGGCCGCCATGGTGCTCGAACGTCTGGCCGCCGACGCCTCGACGGCCGGTGACGTCGACACGGAAGCCAAGGCGTTGCTGGATGCCATGTGGCTCAACGTCGACGCCAAGCAGCGACTGCAGGCACGCGCCGATGCGTCGCGGTTGCGCGTACTGCTCCGGGACAAGCGCCTGTCGAACGAAACGCGCAAGCTCGTCGCCTCGCGCGTGAACTGACCCAGCCGCGCACTACCGATACGTTTCGAAGAAGCCACGTCCGCGGCCGCTGAGTACGCGACCGCGGACACGGCCTTCGAGCCGTGCCTCTCCGGCCATCTGCACAAACCACGGTCGGCGGAGTGCGCGCGCCGCGTCACTGTCGCCCCGTTCCACCAGTCCGATCCGTGTATCCGTCGCCACCGCGTCATCCACGGTCAGCAGCAGTCGCAGCGTGTCGGTCCCGCGCACGTCGAGCAGTTCCGCGGTGGCCGGCACCCTGAGCACGCCCTTCGCCGTCCGCACGTCGCGCGCATCGTCGTAGCGAATCACGCGCGGTCGGAAGAGCGCGAGAAATCCCTGCGCGTCGGTGACATAGACAAACAGCGGTGCGGTGCCGCCCGCTGAGTCTTCGGGCGTGACGCGACCGTACAGCAGCGTGTACTCGCCGGCTCGGGCCGAGCCCCACTCCCACGTGACGCCGCGCCACCCACCCCAGTTGTGATCGTGGTACGCCTGCGCGCCGTCGAACTGCTCGCACACGCGCGACACGCACAGGGAGCCCGAGGCATCGGCGCGTAGCGCCGGCACAGCGTACCCCGACGTAAAGTCACCACTCACCAGCGTGGCCCCCGGAAAGTCGACACGCGGCGCGGGCGACAACACCAGATCGAGCGTGAGCGGCGTGCCGCTGCCTTCTTCAAGCACGTCAGCCCGCACCGCGTACCGTCCGTCAGGCAGCACGCGCACGCTGTCGTTGCCGATCGTGAGATTCGCATCGCGAGTGGAGAAGCGCACGCGCTCCTTCGCGATCGTGCGACTGAACCGGCGTGGCGCACGGCCGCGCTCGTGCAACGTCACGAGCACCTGCCCTCCCCACTCGTCGCCGGTGACATCACCGCCCACGATGAACGAGATGAATGCCCACCGGTTTGCGTCGGGAGAGATCACGTTGAAGTAGTGCCACTCGCCCCACGAATTGCGGTTCGCCATGCCTGGCGTCGGCACGTGAAAATGATCGATATCGTGACGCAGTTCCGCCGGTGTCGGGGTCATCCACCGGCGATCCCCGTCATCGTCTTCCCACGCACCCGCCGCCACCAAAGGCAAGGCGCCCAGCGCGCGCGTGGCCGATGGGATCTCGCCGCTCGCCCGCACGGGATGCTCGATGCCATCGCTCGTGGTGACATACAAAAGCTTACCTTCGAGCTGTGGCGCCGCTACGCTGACCACGTCACCAAGGCGCGGCGCGCTGAGCACTTGCCGATGCACGAAGCGCGCGTTGGGCACCGAGAAAAACAGGCCGCCCAGACCACCGGTGGTGAGCACCTCGATGTCGATGCCCTCGGGCAGCACGGTGATCGTGCCGCCGCCAACCAGCCGCTCCTGACTGGCCTGTCGCACCATCGCTTCACCGACCGCCAACAGCACGATCATCACACCCACGCCGACGCCAAATCCACCACACAGCAACAACGCACGGAGCGGCCGTGACGACACCGATCGCCACGCCAGCAGCTGCGCCATCGCCAAGCGGATCGCCCCGGCGCTCCCGCTCACGCACCGCTCCGCGCATGCACCGCAGTGTCGGAGGCGACACGACCATCGTGCAATCGGATCACGCGTTGCGCGGCCTGCGCCACCACGGCATCGTGCGTCACGAACACCAATGTGCGACCATCGCGGTGCAGCTGCCCGAACAACTCCAGCAATCGCACACCGGTGTCGGCGTCGAGTTCGCCCGTCGGCTCATCGGCCAGCAGCAGCGCCGGCTCGTTCGACAACGCCCTCGCAATGGCGACTCGCTGTTGCTCGCCGCCCGACAATTGCGTGGGTCGGTGATCGAGCCGATCGCCAAGACCGACGTACCCCAGTAGCTCACGTGCCCGTGCCTTGCGCGCGCGCTTGTCCATGCCCGCTTCAGCGAGGGGCAACTCTACGTTCTCCGATGCCGACAGCGTCGGCATGAGATAGAAGCGCTGAAACACGAACCCGATCTGTCGCAGCCGGAACTCCGTGGCCTCCCGATCAGACAACGACGCCGTGTCGCGCCCGTTCACCAGCACACGACCCGTGGTGGGAATGTCCACCGCGCCAAGTAGATGCAGCAGTGTGCTCTTCCCGCATCCCGATGGCCCCGTGATCGCCGCGAACTCACCGCGCCGGATCGTCAGATCGATGCCGCGGACTGCCTGGACGGTGGCGCCGCCCATGGGATAGCTACGTACAACCTGCTCGCAGGCGATCACCGGCACGTCCGACGTGCCGGCGGTGCTGTCGGCCCGATGTTCAGACACGTTAACCAATGGCTTCCTCGCGCAGCGCGCGAGCGATGGGGATGGAGGCGGCGCGCCACGCGGGCAGCAGTCCGGCGAGTGTTCCGGATGTCAGCAGCAGCACCAACGCACGCCACCCGGCGTCGGAACTCCAGACGAAGAAGTCGAATGCCGACGGCAAGCCCGGGAAGTCGCGCAGGATGCCGTTCAACCATTCGGCGGTGACCAATCCCAACGCGAGTCCGCCAATGATGCCGGCACTGGTCAGCAGTAAACCTTCCAGAAAGACCTGCTGCAGCACGCCGACGCGCTGTGTCCCGATGGCGCGCAGGACAGCGATCTCGCCGCGACGTTCATTCACCGACAACGTGACCAGCGTCGCCACCAACAGGAAGCCGATGCCGAGACTGATGGCGCCAAGCACGAAGGCCAACTGCCGGAAATAGGACAGTCGCTCTTCCACCTGGCGAATGGCGGTCTCGGTGGAGATGGCGGTCACGCGCGGCTGCGTCGTGGCAATCCAGGCCCGAACGGCCTCCACCGACGTCGAGTCGCCGCGGCGCGACTCGGCCATGGCGAGCGACATGCGATCTCGAAAGCTCGGCCCGAGCAGTTCGCGCAGCAGCGCCAGATCGAGTGCAATGACCGGTGTCTCACCGGGTACGTAGATGAAGCGCCCCATGCCGCCAATCACCACGCGACTGGATCTGGCTGCGGTCCGCAGCTGCGCGTCCAGTCCCGACGAGATGGTGATGGTATCACCCACGACGCGTCCCGCGCGCGTGAGAAACGTCTGACTCACGACGATGCGAGGAAGCGAAGCGGCCGACGTGGAATCGGCGCGCGTGATATCGGTACCGGCTTCGACGGTGTAGTCGCCTTGCACCTCGCGCTCGAGCCCCAGCGTAAATGCCGAGGGGATGCCGCTGTCGTCAATGGTCAGCGTCGCGCCAAGCGTTGGACTGACCGCCTTGATATCAGGATTCGCCCGCAACGCGCGCACGATGGCCCCGGCACCATCGATGGTGGCCTCGCTATCGAAGGGTAACGTACCCTTGGGCGACACCCGCAGCTGATAGCCGCGCGTGAGCAGCAGCGAGCGGAATGACTCGCTCATGCCGGTGGCCAACATCACCATGTCGAGCAGCAGCGCGGCAGCGACGGCGATGCCCAGCATCGCCAGCGTGGTGCGGGCCGGGTGTCGACGCAGGGTGGCCCAAGCCATCATGAAGCGCATCGCTCAGCGCCCCATGAGCGACAGCGGCGACGACTTCACCAGTCGCCAGCCGGCCGCCGCACCCGAACCGATGCCCAGAATGAGCGAGAGGCCGGTGGCGAAGGCAAAGATCTGCGGCGTGAGCAGCGCGAACACCAGCGGCGTGCGATAGAGCTGCTGAAAATGCGCGTTCACGAGCAGCGAGGCGATCCAGCCGACGCCGGCGCCGAGCACGCTGCCGATCAGTGACACGATGGCGGCTTCGATTACGATGGCACGTACCACAGTGGCGCGGGAAATTCCCATCAGGCGCAGGGCCGCGATATCCCGTCGGCGCTCCTCGACGCTCAGCAGCAGCAGACAGAGGAGGAACACGGCGCTGGCCACGACGGTGATGATGCCAATGGCGGTATGAAAGCGTTCGACCACGCGAAAGGTGCGCGAGCTCTGCACGGCCACGTCACGCGACTTGTGCGCGCGGAATCCGAACGCCACGTGGTTGATGCGCGCCAAGGCGGAGTCGACGGACTTTCCATCGCGCGTACCGACGGCAAAGCGATCGACCCGATCGTCGAGCTCCATGAGCTGCTGCAGCTGATCGAGGTGCAGCCGCACGCGGTATTCGCGCCGTGCGACTTCGGCCGGATCGGCCTTTCGTTCGTAGATCGCCGCGATCGTCGCGCTATCTCCCGGTTCACCGGGCTTGGCCGAAATTCTGACCTGTGCGCCGACGGCGAGGCCGAGATCCTCGGCCATGCGTGCGTCGATGGCGATACCGCGTGGCGCGGAGCGTTGCGCGGAACGTTGCGCAGCGAGGGGCGCGGCGCTGGCCAAGCCCAACGCGATCGCCACGACTAGCGAGAGGAACGCCTTCACCAGCACGCGCTCAACGAGCCGTCGACTTTCGCCCTTTCGGCTTGGGAGCAGCGGCGGCTGCGGGTGTGGTGGACGGAAGCGAGCCAGTGGAGCCTGCAGCATCAGAGGAGCGTGGACCAGTCGAGGGCATCGCTTCCACCAATACCTGAGCGGCCAGATTGGGTCCCACCACCGGCTCGTTTTTCCCAATCCGCAACGTGAGCGGCCCATCAAAGGGGGCACGAGAGACCATCGTGACCTCGGCGCCCGGCTGCAATGCGATTTCCGCGAGATAGCGCAACAGCGACGGATTCTTGTCGCTCACGCGCAGCATGCGCGCTGTCTCACCGACCGGCAGCTCGGCGAGCGTGCGATGCGGCTGCTCCGCGACGATACCATCGACGGTGGGGATCGGCGCCCCGTGCGGATCAGCCGTGGGATGGCCGAGCGCGGCCGCCATGCGCTCGATCAGATCGTCGGAGGCCGCGTGCTCGAGACGCTCGGCTTCGTCGTGCACGCGATCCCACGGATAGCCCAGCACGCCGGTGAGATACGACTCGAGAATGCGATGACGGCGGATCGTGCGCAGCGCCGCCTGACGACCGCGCGCGGTCAGCTGCACGCCACGATACGGCACGTGATCGAGGTAGCCCTGCGTGGCCAGCCGACGCACCATTCCGGTCACCGACGCTGGAGCCACGTCGAGCGCGTTCGCCACGTCACTCGTGGCGGCCGCGCCGAACCGGCTCTCGAGTTCGTAGATGGCCTTGAGATAGTCCTCGACCGGCTCGGTCAGCGCCGGAGGCGAACCGCTCGCTGGAGAAACATCGTCACGCGCGCTCATGCTCAAAGATCAGCGGGAGGCGACACGAACGGGACCCCCAACAGGGCCTCTCACCATCAGAACCGGCACCATCGTCCGGTGCCGCACGCTATTGGCCGTCGTGCCGTAGATCACGTCCTGTATGCCCTTGTGACCGTGCGTCGCCATCGCAATCAGGTCGCACGCCTCGCGCTCCGCGGCCGCCACGATCTCGCCCGCCGGATCGCCACCGGCGAGGATGGACTCGGTTTCGAAGCCATCACCACGCAGCGAAGCGCAGCAGGATTCGATGTATTCGCGGTCGAGCCGCATCTCTTCCGATTCGCGCAGCTTGAGCGACAGCTGGTTTCGTGCCGCCCAGCCGTCGGCGACATGAATCAGTACGAGCGATGACGAGCAGAGCTGGGCCAGCTTCCGCACGTGGGCGAGAATGACCTGGTCGTACGCGGAGTGCTCGAGTGGCACGAGAATGCGACGGTACATCAGGCGATCCACCCGCGAATGGTTTGGAAGAGCAGCCAGAGATTGAGCGAGGCGATGATGCCGGCGACCACATACGCCGCGAGGCGCAGGGCGATCGAGTTCACGAACTCACCCATCTTCTCGCGGTCGGAGGTGAACCGCACCAGCGGGAACACCGCAAAGGACAGCTGAAGCGAGAGGATCACCTGACTCAGAATCAGCAACTTGGCGGTTCCGCTCTCCCCATAAAGTACCGCCACGATCGCCGCTGGCACGATGGCGATCGCCCGTGTGATCAATCGGCGAAGCCAAGGACGAATGCGAAGGTTGAGAAATCCTTCCATGACGATCTGGCCGGCGAGCGTGCCCGTGAGCGTGGAATTCTGTCCTGAGGCCAGCAGGGCGAGGGCGAACACGGCGCTCGCGCCGGCCACACCCAACAGCGGCGTGAGCAGCTTGTAGGCGTCCTGAATTTCGGCGACTTCGGTATTCCCGCTGGTGTGGAACGTCGCCGCCGCCACGATCAGGATCGCCGCATTGATGAACAAGGCAAAGCTGAGTGCAATGGTGGAGTCGAGGAAGGCGAAGCGTACCGCCTCGCGCTTCCCGGCCGCGGTCTCCTCGTACTTTCGCGTCTGCACGATCGAGGAGTGCAGATACAGATTGTGCGGCATCACCGTCGCACCGAGGATGCCGATCGCGATGTACAGCATCTCCGGATTCGTGAAGATCTGCGTGGTCGGGATGAATCCCCGCGCCACAGCGCCCATGTCCGGCTTCGAGATAAACAGTTCGAACAGGAAGCACCCGCCCACGACCGCTATCAGGGCGATCACGAGCGCCTCGAGCATGCGGAAGCCCTTGTTCTGCAGATACAACACGATCAACACGTCGACGGCAGTGATCGCAATGCCAACCGGCAGGGTGATGCCGAACAGCAGATTGAGCGCGATGGCGGTGCCGATCACCTCGGCAAGATCGCAGGCGGCAATGGCGATCTCGCACAGCACCCACAGCGCGAACGCGACGGGAGGCGAATAGTGATCGCGACACGCCTGCGCGAGATCGCGTCCAGTGACGATGCCCAGCTTCGAGGCGAGGCCTTGCAGCAGCACCGCCATCAGGTTCGACAGCAGGATCACCGACAGCAGGGTGTAGCCGAACCGAGAGCCACCAGCCAGATCGGTCGCCCAGTTGCCCGGATCCATGTAACCAACCGCGACCAAATAGCCCGGGCCAGCGAACGCCAGCATTTTCCGGAACCAGGTCGCGCCGTTCACGTCGACGGAGCGATGCACCTCGGCCAGCGATGGCGCGAGTCGCGCCCGACGCCAGCCGGGCTCATGTGCAGGAGGCGCGTTGGCGCCAGAGACGGGATCGGGAGTGTCGGTCGGTTCAGTATTCGCAGCAGCCATATCTTCAATTTAGGGTCAACTAATTTTCAAAACAAGTCGAACTGACCAAGCGGCGCCGATTTGACGTAGCCACCGGTTCGCCCGAGTACGTCAGACGACGTATCCTTTTCCCGACGGCGTAAGCGCACCCTGTACCGGTCACGACCCCCCGCCCCCTGACCGAGTCTCTTATGACCGCCGGCAATCGCTCTGTTCTTCGCTGTTCGTCCCTCCGTGTTGCGCGCTCCGTCATCCGTTCGATCTCCTTCGGCGAGGCGCTTGGCGTGGCGCTTGGCGTGGTCCTGAGCCTGGCAGGAGCGCCGACCAGTACGCGGGCGCAGTCTGTCTCCGACTCGACCGTGGGTCGACGGCGCATTCAGCCGCTTCCGGCGCTCGGATCGGCGCCCGAAACCGGACTCCAATACGGCGCCACGGTGCTCGCCGTCTTCGACGCGCCGGCGCAGGACCACGCCCGCCCCGCCTCGCTGATTGCCACGGCGCTTCGCAGCACGAAGTCACAGACGCGTATTTCGGTCGAGGGCGAGCATTGGTCCCGTCAGAATGCCCGTCGCCTGAACGCCCTGGTGGCGTGGCAGAAGTTCCCGCTGCCGTTCTATGGAATTGGCGATGCCACGGCGGAGGGCGACAAGGAGATCTTTACGCCGAAGGGGATCGAGGCGATCGCCGGCATTCAGCAGCGCGTTCGCGGGAGCTGGTATGCGACTGGTGGTATTCGCCTGCTGGATCAATCGATCACCGCGGACACGATCGGGGTGCTCCGTCGAGGCACGCTGACCGGAAGCGACGGTGGACGACTGGTCGAGTTGTCGGTCGGCGCCTTGCTCGATTCACGCGACAATCTGTTCGCACCCCGACGGGGGACCTTTGCCCACGTCACCTACACGCACAACGATGACGACCTCGGTTCGCCCTTTCAGTACGACCGCGTGCGCCTCGATGCACGCCACTATCGTACGCTCACTGGTACACACGTCGTGGCCGCGCAGCTGCTGGTGCTGGGCGTGACCGGCGACGCGCCGTTCGATCAGCTAGCCCTCGTGGGCGGCGGCGACATCATGCGCGGCTACTCGCGTGGACGGTACCGCGACCAGCGAATGGCTGCCGCCCAGGTCGAGTACCGCACACCACTCGTGCATCGCCTTGGTCTCGTCGCCTTCGCGGGCGCGGGCACCGTCGCGAGCAAGTGGGACGCGCTGACCGATGCCCGCCTCCTTCCCACGTACGGTGGCGGTGTTCGCGTGCAGATCGACCCGCAGCAACGCACCGCCGTGCGCCTCGACTATGGTCTCGGCCGCGACAGCTCCAGTGGGTTGTACATCGGATTCAACCAGGCCTTCTGATGCATGCCGCCTCGCCATCAAAACTCCCGTTTACCGGACGAAGCGCCGAGCTCGACGTGTTCGGAACCGCACGCGCGGAAGTCGCTCGCGGCCGTGCGCAGCTAGTGCTCCTGAGCGGCGATGGTGGTGTCGGCAAAACGCGGCTCGTGGAAGAGACCGCGGCATCCGCCGCCGCGGGCGGATGGCAGGTAGTGACCGGCCGCGCGTATCCGCTGGAGACGGCCATCCCGTACGCCGTGTTCGGCGACGCCCTCGAGCCGTTATTCGCGACGCTCGACGCCGCCGCGCTCACGCGCCTCACACGCGGCGACCGACGCTTGCTCTCGGCCCTTACGCCCCGATTGGTGAGCGAGGCGGATCTCGCGCAACTCCGTCTCACCGACGGCGTCACGCTGGCGGAACAGCGCCTACGGCTGCACACCAGCATTCTGCAACTGCTTGGCCGCCTCTCTGATCGACAGCCTTTGATGCTGTGCCTGGAGAATCTGCAGTGGGCCGACAGTTCGTCGATCGAGCTCTTGCACTTCGTGAGCCGGCAGCTCGGCAAGGAACGCGTGCTGGTGGTGGCGAGCTGGAACGAGTCGGATCGTCCGCTCAACGAGGAGCTGCGCCTGGCGTTGCGCTCGCTCCGCACTGTTCGCGTCGTGACCGACCTTCGGCTGGCCCCCCTTTCACGCGACGACGTCGCGTCGTTGCTCTCGACCGCGTTTCACGTGGAGCGCGAGGCCGTGGCGCCGTTCGCCACACTCTTGCAGGACACGACGCGCGGCAATCCGTTCTTTGTCGATCAAACCCTCCGCGAGTTGGTATCCCGCGGAGAACTGCGCGAGCAGGGCGGCGTGTGGGTGGGCTGGCACGTCGACCAGCTTCTGCTACCGCCATCCGTGCGCGAGGTGCTGCTCGCCCGACTGGACCGCCTGAGCGCGAACGCCCGGCTGGTGGGCGATGTGATCGCGGTGATCGGCACGACCGCCGCGCACGATGTCGTCCGCACCACGAGCGGATTGTCGGAAGAGGCACTCCGAATTGCGCTGCTTGAGCTGCGCGGCGAAGGCATCGTGACCGAGCAGGCTGACGGTGCAGCCGTGACGTACGACTTGGCGCATCCGATGATGCGACAAACGCTGGTCGCGCACGTGGGGCTCGCGCGTGAACGGGAGCTGCACGCCAGCATCGCGGCCGCGATCGAGTCGGTCGCGGGACATCGCGCCGACCGTGAGGCTGAGGCAATCGCCGCGCACTGGCGCAAGGCGGACTCGCGGGTGGAGACGGCGCGCTCGGTGAGCTGGTTGCTCAAAGCCGGACGACAGGCGCTCGATCGACTCGCGCGTCGCGAAGCCGCGGTCATGCTGCGGGCCGCCCTCGATCGCATCGATGAGCATCTGCTCGATGAATACGTCGCCGAGGTCCCGTTGCTCCTCGACGAGCTGGCACGCTTGTATCGCCGGCTCGGCGAATACCACGAGGCGATCGCGATGTGCGCACGCGCGTCGGCGATGGCCGAGACCCGTGGCGACCTGCTCGGCGTGGCGGTCGCGGAGCGTCGACGTGGCCTCGCGCAGCAGGGACTTGGCCGTCGCGAAGAGGCCATCCGCCACTTCGACGTGGCGCTCGCACACGCCAACGCGAGCGTCGGCGACATCGCGCCGACCGAGGTCTTGGTGGCACGTATCCGCTTGGCGAAGGGCGACTGTCAGCAGGCGCTCGCCCTACCCGAGGACGCGAAACGGGAAATCACGCTGGCGGTCGAGATCGCCGAACGACTTGGACAGGTGCCATTGCTGGCCCGCGCGCACCGTATGCTGCTGATGGTGCATCTCTGGTCCGGGCCGGCGCATCGGGCGTGGGCGCACGCGCGGAGCGCCGTGGCGCTGGCCGAGCAGAGCGGCGAGCGCAATCTGGCGTGGTCGGCGCATTGGTCGGCGGCGGTGCTGGCCGCGCTGACCGCGCACATCAGTGCACTCGAGACGCATCTCAGAGAGGCGACGCGACTGGCCGCCGAGCTGAACTCGCCGCTGCTCGAACTGCGCACCATGGAGATCGTGATCGAATACCGCGCGGGCACCGGTGAGTGGGATCGCGCCATCATGGACGGCGAGCGTGCCATCGCGATGGCGCGCGCGCTCGATCAGACGACGCTGCTCGCGCGCCTGCTCTACTGGGTGAGCGGCGTGTATTTGCAGCGTGGTGACTTCGCGACGGCCAAGCGGCTCATCGATGACGCATGGGAGGTGTCCGGGGCGGCCGATCTCGACCTCGAGCGTCCATTCGAGGTGCATGGCGTACTGCCCGCATGCGTCGCGCGCACATCCTACCTCAGCTCGGTCGGCGAGCACGCGCAGGCACTCGCCCTCGGACAGACGGCTATCGCCATCGCGGATCGTACCGGCTATATCGCGTGGGCGGTGTATCGACTTCTGCCGACGTTGGCCGAGGCGGCGCTGGCGGTCGGAGACGACGTCACGTTGCGTGCGGTGCGCCGCCGGCTCGAGCACGACGCGACACATCTCGCGCACCCTATCGGCGCCGCGTGGGTGCTGGTCATCGACGGCGCGTATGCCCTGCGTGAAGAGCGAACGGCCGACGCGATTCTGTTGCTGCAGCGCGCGGTGGCCACACTGGAAGCGGTGCCGTATCCGTACGACGCCGCGCGCACGCGCCTGCGACTCGCCCGTGCGTTGCAGCTCTCGGGCGCCCTGACCGACGCCAAACACGAAGCTCAGGAAGCGCTGCAGATGCTCGAACGCCTTGGTGCCCGGCCGGCGGCAGAGGAAGCGCGGACGGTGCTGCGGTCACTCGGCGGAAAGGTGGCCAGCGACCAGCACAGCTCTCGACTGGCCACACTCACGCCACGTGAATTCGACATTGTACGGCTCGTCGCGCAGCGGCTCAGCAACAAGGAAATCGGCGCCCGGCTCGGCATCACCGCGCGAACGGCAGGCACGCATCTCGCCAACATCTTCGACAAGCTCGACGTGCGTGATCGTACGGCGCTGGGCGACCTCGCTCGGGACCAGGGACTGCACCGGGCCACGTAGTTCGTGGCCCGGATGCTCGAGCGTGAGACCGATTACCAGCCCGCGGCGGTTCCGTCGCGTCGCGGGTCGGCCACGCCGATCCGCTTGCCGTCTTTGCGCACGAACACCGCGTGCACACCGCCGAAGCTGATGTCGCGCACCCGGCTCGACGGTGCATATCCACGCGTCACGAGCGCCTGATACACGCTGGTCGCGAAGCCCGGCTCGACTTCGACTTCCTTCGTGTTTTCGCTGGCGTGGATGCGCGGCGCCGACAGCGCAACGGCCGGATCCTCGCCGAACGCGAGCATGCGAATCGTGACCTGCGTAATCGCCGGCTGAATGTACTGCGAGCCGGCGGCACCGACGACGAGACGCACCTTGTCGCCGTCGAGAATGAGCGTGGGTGACATCGTGGAGTTCGCATAGCGATTGGTGCCACGCGTCGCCGCATCAAAGTTGTTGCCCGCCGAGTTCAGGAAGAACCCGTCGGTGTACACGCCCGAGCCAAAGAGCACGCCAACGGTGGTCGTGGCCGACACTGCACTGCCGTCGCCGTCCACCACGGCGAGGTGTGACGTGAAGCTCTGACCTTCCTCGACCGTTGTGGTGTCGCGCGGCGCGTTGTTGCCGGAACCGGTGCGCAATACCGCTGACGCTGGATACGGATTGAACTTTCCGCAGTTTCCCGGCGACGCGAGCGTATCGAAGGCCCACGGATTCCCCGCGACAGCCGTGTCGGGCAGCGCACCGCCAACGAGTCCCGCGCGCTGCCGCGCAAAGCCGGGATGCACGACGCCGTGGGCGGGTACGCGCTGCGCCGCCGGATCGCCGCGATAGTCACCCGCGTCGGCGTTTCCGATGCGCATGATGTCGGCGAGCTTCGCGACCGCCGCGCCGTTCTCGGTGAACGATCCGGCATCGGCGACGCCCGAGGCATCGGCCATCTGCAGCATCTCGAGCACCGACGCGCCACCCATCGGCGGCGGCGCGCCCAGCAGTGTGTATCCACGCCACATCGTGCAGAGCGGCCGCATCGACGTGACGAAATACGTATTCATGTCGCGCACGGTGATCAGGCCACCCTGCGCCTTGACCTTCGCCGACAGTCGCTCCGCGATCCCCCCGTTGTAGAACACCGTGGCGCCGTCACTTGCGATGCGTTGCAGGGTGGCCGCGAGTTCCGGCTGGATGAGCCGGTCACCGGGCCGCAGCGCCTCGCCACGCGGCATGAACCGCGCGGCCGCCAGAGAATCGGCCATCAGCTTGTCACGTGACGACACGATAGTACGCGCCAGCAACGGCGACACGATGAATCCGTCGCGCGCCAAGGCGATGGCCGGCGCCATCACCTGCGCGCGCGTGAGCTTGCCCCACCTGGTATGCGCGTCGAGCACGCCGCCAACCATGCCGGGGGTGGCGGCGGCGCGTCCCGGACGACGGCCGCGCGAGGTATCAGCGCGTGCCCATGCTGCGTCTTCCCCCGCCCGCGGATAGAACGACAGATGCTCGACCGTGTTGGTCTTCGCATTGAAGAAGGTCATCGCGCCACCACCGCCGAGTCCCGTCTGCGAGACGTCGGTCACGGAGAGCGCGAAAGCCGTCGCCGCAAACGCGTCGACGGCGTTGCCGCCTTGCGCGAGGATGGCCGCACCGGCGGCAGCCGCATCGGGATGCGAAGCGGCTACCATGCCGCGGTCGCTCTCGACGCGCTTCCCCGACATCGGCGCGACGGACGTGGCCGACGGGCGCATGCAGCCGGCGGCCATGCTCCCCGTGAGAAGAATGGCCATCGTGGCCGCTGGACGAGCGGAACGGAGAAGCGCGAAACACGTCGGCAACGTCATGCCCTCGAGTGTGGTACGGAGAAGTGCACTGGTGGTGCTGCTGCTGGTACTACGGACCGACGAGGGCGAGGAGCTGGCGGACGATGCGTTCCGTCAGTCCCCACACGATGTGCTGCTCCACGCGAAACGCCGGAAACGTGGCGCGATTGCCATTGATCTCCACGACGTATTCGGCCTTCGAGCTGTCATGCTGCAGTCGCGACAGCGGGACCCAGAAGGTGGCCGCGACTTCTTCGCTGGGCGTAAGCGTTACGTCGGGCTCGACGATGGCCACAAAGGGCCTGACGATGATCGGCGGCAGCGATCGATTGCGTGGCGCCAGATCATCGAGGCGCCCGAGCATACGTCCCAGGGTGAGATCGAGCGCGAGCTCTTCCTGCGTTTCGCGGACGGCGGTGACTTCGAGAGAAGCGTCACCGGGTTCGAGACGGCCTCCCGGGAACGCCATGTGTCCGCTCCACGGATCGCGCTCCAGCTCCGCGCGTTTGATGAACAACAGCTCGGGCTCATCATCGACCACGCGCAATACGGCGGACACCGCGGCGAGCCGTGACTCGGCCACCGGTGACGCATCGACCGGGACACGGCTCGCCAGTCGCCTCGCGAGCCGTGATACGTCGGCGTGCTGCAGTGCGCGCTGCAAGAGTTGGTCGCGCGCTGAGTCGCTCAGTCGGCCACCGCGCCACCGGAGGCGACCCAATCACGGAATCCACCGGCCAGCGACGCCACGTTCGTATAGCCCATCTCGTGCAACGTGCGGGCCGAGAGCGCCGAGCGATTGCCGCTGGCGCACATGAGCACGACCTGCGCGTCACGGGGCACGCGCGATTCGATCTGGCTCTCGAGCACACCGCGCCCGATGTACTGCGCCGGCGCCGCGTGCCCGAGGTTCCACTCGTTCTGTTCGCGAATGTCGATGAGCACGACCGGTTCACCGGCGGCGAGACGGTCCTGCACTTCGCGCGCGGTGACTTCCGAGATGCTCGCCTTCGCTTCGGCGATGAGTTGCTGTGCGGTCTTCATATGCGTGCTCGTCTGGTGAGTCAGTGAAAGCGCGTAACAGTGGCAGTGAGAACGGACAGCGTTCGCGCGTCGGCATCCAACGTGGCAATCGCGCCGAACGGCACCGTCCACTGGTCGGAAATATGTCCAACCGGAATGCCCTGCAGCGTCGGGACCTGTAACGCGTCGGCCAGCTCGGTCACGATCGCGTCGACCGTCCGCGTGCCATCCTCGGTGGTATCGGGACAATCGGTGCAGTGTCCGAACGCCACGCCGACACAGCCCTCGAACGCGCCGGCCAGCCGCAGCTGCGTGAGCATGCGATCAAGTCGATAGGTGGCCTCACCGATATCCTCCAGCACGACGATCGCGTCACGACAATCGATCGCCCACGGCGTCCCGCAGAGCGATGACACGAGCGCGAGATTACCGCCGACCAGTCGTCCGGTCGCGCGACCACCATGCACCATGCGCGCATCGGGCGCCTCGCCGCAACTGTCGGTGCCGTTCTGCAGCGCACGCACGAGCGAATCGCGCGAGAACGCCGAAAGGGGCGCGCGCGCGGTGGGACCGTGATAACTCACGAGGCCGGCGCGTTGCCACGCGGCGTGGAGCGCGGTGATGTCGGAATAGCCGATCAACGCCTTCGGGTGACGCTGCAACAGCTCCGCGGACAAGCGCGGAAGCAGCCGCGCGGCGCCGTAGCCGCCCCGAAGGCACCAGATCCCGTCGATACGGTCGTCCTGCAGCGCGTCGAGGAGATCGTCGCCACGCTGGGCATCGTCACCGGCGAAATAGCCGGTGCGAAGCAGCGCGTGTTGACCGACCTGAACCTCCCATCCCAGCGATTCGGCCGTGGCGACTGCGCGTTCGAGCTCGTGGGGTCCCTGCAACGGACCGGAGGGGGAGATCATCGCGATCCGGGCGCCGGCAGTCAGCGGCGGCGGCACTCGCAGGGAGCGCGCGTGGTGCGCGTCGCGAGGATCGCCCTCGGGAAGATCGAAAGTACCAGCAGCCGCGACCATGTCGGAACGTATCGGTCCTGACTCGGGGGAGCAACGGAATTGCCCCGACTCGTCACGATGCACGGGTGGCGGTGCCGTTTACCGAGCCGGACCGCCAGCTTATGCGGATCATGCTGAGCTTTCTCCCGGGTCTGTCGCCGATCTCGCTGCTGGGCGCCGCAGCGGTGGCCATCGCCGCCACGCCCTGGGTGGCCGCTCCGTTCGTGCTCGCGGCCCGCCTCCGCACGACCCCAAGCCTCGACGACATCGACGTGCAGGCACTCACCGCCGCACCGACGCCGCGGGTCAGCATCGTGCTCCCCGCGCGCAACGAGGCGGTCCATATCGCGGCCTGCATCCGCAGCATTCGCGCGTCGACCTGGCCCGACCTCGAGCTCATCGTGGTCGACGATCACTCCACGGATGGCACCGGCGTGCTCGCGCGCGAGGCGGCGGCCGACGACTCCAGAGTGAAGATCGTGAACGCCCCCGATCTTCCCGCCGGCTGGTTCGGAAAGCAGTGGGCCTGTCAGTCGGGCGCGGCCTACGCCACCGGATCGCTTTTGCTCTTCACCGACGCCGATACGCGTCACGCTCCCGAGCTGGTGGGACGCATGGTGCGCATGCGCGAGCGCCGCGACGCCGAATTGCTATCGGTAGCGGGACACCAGGAGATGGGCACCGTGTGGGAGCGCGCGGTGCAGCCGTCGGTGTTCACGCTCATTCTCACGCGGTACGGTGGGGCGGAAGCCATGGAGCGGGCGACCGATCGGCGCGATGTCGTCGCCAACGGGCAGTGCTTCATGCTGTCGCGACGCGTGTATGACGCGATCGGCGGCCACGAGCCAGTACGTGGATTCGTGGCCGAAGACGTGATGATGGCGCAGGCGATTCAAGCGCGTGGCGATCGGGTGTCGCTGGCGCTTGGCATTCGTCAGCTGAGCACGCGCATGTACGATGGCCTGGCCAGTCTCATGAAGGGCTGGGGCAAGAACATGTACGCGGGTGGCCGACACGCGATGTGGTGGGGTGCGGTGGGGCAGCGGCTCTACCCGCTCTTCCTGCTGTCGTTTCCACTGGGTGTGCTGATGCCGTTCGTGACGCTCACGTGGTGTGTGCTCGCGATGGCCACGGGCGGCACCGCGAGCACTGCCCTGCTGCTCTGGAGCGGCGCGAGCAGCGCGGCGGTGCTCACGTCATTCGCCGCCGCGAACCGGATCAACGGGGACCCGATGCGCCGCGCGCTGCTCGCGCCGCTGGGCGGGGCCATCGTGCTGGCGATCTGCGTGAGCGCGATCGCGCGCGGCAACAACGTGCGCTGGAAAGACCGCGGCTACGTGTCGCAGTAAAGCGGTCGCGCACTGGTGCGGTCGCGCGCTACTGCGTGAGCCGGTCGGCGCGTTCGAGGTAGGCCGCGCGCAACCGCTGCGTGATGGCGCCAGGAGCGCCGGCGCGCACGGCATCGTGGTCGATCGTCGTGACCGGCAGAATGAAGCTCGTGGCGCTACTCATGAAGCACTCGTCGGCCGCCTTCGCCTGCGCCACGGTGAATGCCCGCTCGCGCACCGGCACGCCCGCGGCGTGGGCGAGTTCGAGCACGACATCGCGCGTGATGCCGGCGAGAATATCGCTCGAGAGCGGACGCGTCTGCACGACGCCGTCGTTCACGATCCACAGGTTACTCGAGCCGCCTTCGGTCACAAGTCCGTCTTCGTGCATCATCGCTTCGAAGGCCCCACCGGCGCGCGCGGCCTGCTTGGCGAGCACTTGCGCCAGCATACTGGTGCTCTTGATGTCACACCGGTTCCAGCGCATGTCCGGCACCGTGAGCAGACGCACGCCCGACGCATTCGGATCGGCGCGTAGCAGCTTCGGTCGCGCGTACGCGAACATGGTTGGCGTCACGTGCGCCGGGAACGGAAAATCCCGCTCGGCCACGCCGCGCGTGACCTGCAGATAAACCAATCCTTCGCGGACCCCGTTGTCGGTGGCGAGCTGCTGCATCACGCCCAGCCACGCCGCGGCCGGCTGCGTATTCGGGATGCCGATCGCGGCCAGCGAGCGGCCCAGCCGAACGAGGTGCCGGTCGGCATCGAGCAGTGTGCCATTCAACACGGCCGCGACTTCGTACACGCCGTCGCCGAACAGCAGACCGCGATCGAAGATGGACACCTGCGCGTCCTGTTCGGCGACGAAGGATCCGTTGAGCCAGCAAACGGGCATGGGAGAACGTGCGATGAGGAGGAAGAGCGCCGCGACAAACTCTAGGCTGTACGGCAGGCCGGGAGCGCGGCAGAGGCCCATTGTAAGATAGTCCATACCGCCGTGCGCTGTGAAAGCACCGCCTGCGCACTTCGGGTGACACACGTTCGCGGGACTGCTCCCACTGTGGCGGCGTGCTCACACTCCGCGCCGCCGCCCAACTGCTTGCGCAGGCCGACTCTCGCGAGTCGCTGCGTCCGATCGCCCAGGCTCTGGGCTTCACCGCGCCCCCCACCAGGCTCGCCGCCGACGGGCGCGAGCGCTTCGGCATCGAGACGCTCACGACCAGCGCCGATCTGGTGCGCGGTGTGGGCACGCTGCGATTGCTCTGCGCCGAGCTGGCGCATCCTACCGACCTCGCCGGTGCCAGCGATCCGCGCGAACTCACGAAGCGGCTCGCGGCCACGATGCTACAGCAGGCGCCCACGCGACAGTGGTGCTTCATCACCCTCGACGCGCGCCAGCGCACCCTGTGTATTGCCACGGTGTGCGCGCACAGCGGCGGTCCGCGGGTGGCCGCGCTCCGGATCGATCGCACGCATGTGGTCGACTCCGACGCGGACACGCTGCGCACGCTCGCCGCCGTGACGGAGCAGGATGCGCTGCTGCGCCATGCGCGCTTCACCGATATCCTGCGACGTGAAGCGCTTTCGAATCGCTTCTACGGCATTCTGGAGCGCGCGGTAACCACACTCGCCACCGATGTGACCGGTCCGGCGGCGCAGACCGCGCTCCCGGCCGAACGGCGCGAGCTCGCCCTGCTCTGCACCAGCCGCTGCCTCTTCCTCGCGTTTCTGGAAGCCAAGGGCTGGCTCGACCATCGACTCGACTTTCTGCTGCACCACACCACCGCCCAGCTCGAGGTCGGCGGTCAGCTACATCAGCGACTGCTGCGCCCGTTGTTCTTCGGCACGCTCAACACCCCACGTCGCGATCGTGCCCCCGCCGCGCGTCGGTTCGGCGCTGTGCCGTTTCTGAATGGCGGCCTGTTCGCCCCGACGCCGCTCGAGAAGCGTCACCGCACGCTGCGCTTCAGCGACGACGCCATCGCGCATCTCGTGGGAACGGTGCTCGACCGGCATCGCTTCACGGCGCACGAAGACTCCGCGAGTTGGTCGGAAGCGGCGGTCGACCCCGAAATGCTGGGGCGCGCGTTCGAATCGCTCATGGCCACCGACGAACGCCGACGGTCCGGCTCGTTCTATACCCCTCCCGCCCTCGTCGATCAGGTCGTCCGCGACGCCCTGTATTCGGCACTCCCGGATCTCCCCGCCGATGCGCTCGACGATACGACCGCGCCGCTCCTCCTCTCATCGGCGACCAGTGATGCCCTGCACCACCTGCGTATTCTCGACCCGGCCTGCGGATCAGGCGCCTTTCTGGTGCACACGCTCGAACGCCTCAGCACCCTGCATCGACGCACCCAACTCGCCACGGGCGCAGCCTCGGCAACCGACGCGCATCGCATCCGACGACAGATCCTCACGCACTGCATGTTCGGCGTGGATCGGAATCCGGTCGCCGTCTGGCTGTGCGAACTTCGGCTCTGGCTGTCGGTGGTCATCGAATGCGCGGAATCCGACATCACGCGCGTGCCGCCGTTGCCCAATCTGGACCATCACATCCGCGTGGGCGACTCGCTCGCTGGCGGCAACTTCCGCTTCGCTCCGCCAAGCGCCCGCGCGCTGACCGTGCTGCGGGAGCGCTACACGCGCGCCAGCGGCCCACGGAAGCAGTCCATCGCGCTTGCCCTCCAGCGGGAAGAACGGCAGCGCGCGATGGCCGCCCTCTCTACGCAACGCGATGGGCTCCGCACCGAACGCGCGGCGCTCCTCAGCACACTCCGCGCGCGCGATCTCTTCGGACAGCGCCGCAGTCCCACGCGCGCCGACCACACCAAACTCGATGCTTTGCGCGCACAGTGCCGCGAGCTCTCATCGGCCCGCGCCAAGCTCGCCGATGGCGGCGCGCTGCCGTTTCGCTTTCTCACCTACTTCGCCGACGTCGCGGCCGCCGGTGGCTTCGATGTCCTCGTCGGAAATCCACCCTGGGTCCGACCGCACGCCCTCGCCCCACGCGATCGCGAACAGCTGCGCCGCGAGTTCCGCAGCATGCGGGCCGCTACCTGGCACGCCGGTGCCGCCCGCGCCGGTGCCGGCGTCGGCTTCGCCTCGCAACCCGATCTCTCCGTTGCGTTCATCGAGCGTAGCCTCGAACTGCTCGCGCCCGGCGGCACGCTCGCGCTGCTCGTGCCGGCAAAGCTCTGGCGCACCCTTTCGGGCGGCGGCATTCGCCGCGCAATCACACAGGTCGCGACCGTGCGCACGATCCGCGACTGGAGCGACGCCCCCGCGCTGTTCGACGCCGCAACGTATCCATCGCTGCTCGTCGCCTGCAAACACCAGCGCGCCGACAGCGCCCGCAATGACCTCACACGCGCCGCGACACGCGACATCGAGGTTTCCGTCAGTGCCGCTCGCGGCGAGCGTCACTTTCCGATTCCGACATCACGCCTCGCCCTCGACGGCGATCCCGCCGCGCCGTGGATCCTGCTCCCGCCATCCGCGCACGCCGCCTTCGAACGGCTCCGAACGGCCGGCCCGGCCCTTGGCGACTCACCTATCGGACGCCCCCTGCTGGGCGTGAAGTGCGGCTGCAATGCGGCGTTTCTCGTACACGCGCAGGAGCACGACGACGATTCGGCCACGGTCGTCGCCTCCGACAATCCCGCCCCTGGCAAGACCTCGGTGTCACGGTCGGCCGTCATAGAACGCCGACTACTGCGTCCCGCGCTGCGCGGTGAAGGCATCACGACGCGACCCTCCGTGGGCCGTCCGACGCACTCGGTCGACGAACTGCGCATTCTGTGGACGCACGGCAGCGATGGACTCCCGCTGCGCACGTTGCCACCGGCGACCACCCGATGGCTCGCGCACTGGCGTCCCCGTCTCGAGAGTCGACGCGACGCCCGCGCCCGCATGCCGTGGTGGACACTCTTTCGCACCGAAGCCGCCCGCGCCGATACGCCGCGCGTGGTCTGGGCCGATATCGGCAAACGACTGCGTACGCGCGTGCTCGATGCCGGCGATCCCACGGTACCGCTCAACAGCTGCTACGTGGTCCGCACCACTTCGCTCGACGATGCCTACGCGCTCGATGCCTTGCTCAACTCCACCATTGCGGCCGCGTGGCTCGATGTCCTCGCTGAACCGGCCCGCGGCGGCTTTCGTCGGTTCCTGGGCTGGACTGTGGCGGCGCTGCCGGTCCCGCACGATTGGCTCCGGGCCCGCACCCTGCTGGCTCCCATCGGTCAACGTCTCTCCCGACAGGAGCTCGTGACCACACGAGAACACGACGTCGCGGTCGCTGATGCCTACGACGTGCCATTGCGTCAACTCACCCCATTGCTCGAGTGGTACACGCCATGACGTGGTCCCTCCACAGCGCACGCCACGTGCAGGCCCGACTTGCTGGCGCGCTCATTCCTCCTCTGCCGCCGGCGGAGCTGGGCGACATCACGCTGCTACCCCACCAGTCTGATGCCGTCGCTCGCATTCATCGTGCCATCCGCGTGCATCACGGCGCGCTGCTGGCTGACGATGTGGGACTTGGTAAGACGTACACCGCACTCGCCGTCGCCCGGACATACGCACAGGTGCACGTCATCGCACCGGCAGCGCTACAGCCCATGTGGCGAACAGCCATCACGCACGCGCAACTGTCGCATATCCGCCTGCATTCCGTACACGGATTCTCACGAAAGGATATCGCTCCCAGCGCCGCCTTGGCGGGCGATGTGCCGACGGGCGTCGTGCGGGAGCGCGCGGGGCAGCGCACGCTCGTCATCATCGACGAAGCGCACTATCTGCGCACCCGCCGGACCGCGCGCTATGCCGCCATCGCTCGCTTCGTGTCCGGTTGTGACACCCTGCTGCTCTCCGCAACGCCATTGCACAACCGAGCGGCCGAGCTGCGGAATCTGCTGGCGCTCTTTCTGGGATCGCGCGCCGATCTCCTGTCGGATACGATGCTCGGCCAGGTAGTGATTCGCCGATCGAATACGAACACCAATACGGACACCAACACGAGCACGAGCTCGGGAACGCGTACGCGTCCGCCAACGGCGAACGAGACACCGGCCGCCAGCCGACCGCCGGTGCTGCAGCACGCACCGCTGCCCATGCCGCACGACCGCGCCACGCTCACCCATATTCTCGCCCTCCCCGCTCCACTGCCGGCGCATGATGGTGCCGTCGCCGGCGCACTCATCCGCTTGGGCTTGCTGCGTGCGTGGTGCTCCAGCGACGCGGCGCTCGCGCACGCCTTGCGCCAGCGGCGCCTGCGCGGCGACGCGTTACTCCAGGCATTGCGCGCCGGTCGGCATCCCACGCAGGTCGAGTTGCGCAGTTGGTTGGTGGGCGATCACGAAGTGCAGCTCGCCTTCCCTGAGCTGATGGCGCAGCAGGAAGTGGAGAGCGCGCCGTTGATTGAACGGGTCGAGGTGCATCTCGAGGCGCTCGCAACGCTCGCCGAACACCATGAGCAGACCGCGCGCGCCGACGGGGCGCGGGCCGATGCGCTGCGTGCGCTACTGCAGGCACACCCCGGTACGCCGATCATCGCCTTCTCGCAGTTCACCCAGACGGTCGGCGCGCTCCACCGCGCGCTATCGGACATCGCCGGCGTCGGATTGCTCTCCAGCAAGCACGCCCGCATTGCCAGTGGCCGCATCAGCCGCAGCGAGGCCCTCGCGCGCTTTGCGCCGCTCGCGCAAGAACGTCCGCCACCGCCGCCGCACCACGCCATCCGACTGCTGCTCGCCACCGACCTATTGGCCGAAGGCGTGAACCTGCAGGACGCTGGCGTAGTCGTGCATCTCGATCTGCCGTGGACCGACGCGTTGCGCGAGCAACGCGTGGGACGCTGCGCGCGCATCGGTTCACCGCACGGCGCCGTGCACGTCTACAGCTTCGCGCCACATCCGGATGGTGACCGCGCACTGCGCCTACAGCGCCGACTCGCCACCAAAGCCGCGCTGTCCCGGCGTTTTGCCGGGGGCGACGCGGTCAACGGGTTACGCAATGACTGGCGAGACGGCGCACGTGAAAGCGCGGCCGATGCGGCCTCGCGGTTGCACGCGCGACTGCAGCGGTGGACCGATGCCGACGCGGTCACGGAGTCGGCGCGTATGACGGTGATCGGCACCCTCCGGTCCGACCAGGAGACTGCGTGGATCGCGCTGGTAGAGTATCAGGGGCAGTCACGACTGCTCTGCTCGTTTGCGCGCCGCGCCACCGCGCGTCGACGCGTCGTCAGCGCGCGCGTGCGTGCGCTGTTACGCGTCGCGACGATCGCCGATGATGCGCGCAGCGCCGCCGTTGTATCGAGCGCGGGGCTGGAGCGAGCGGTTCGTCGGGCGTTCCGGGACATTCGCCGGTGGTGCGCGCGTGCGGCCGCGCGCGACGACGTCGGCCCTGGCGACCAGGCACTGGCGCCGCTCGCCCAGCGCGCCGCCAGACACCTGGCTCAAGTGGTGCAGCGCTGCGGCCCGATCGAGCGCACGGCGCTTCGGGGAGCGATTGCGGCTGCCGAACGGGTCGTGGGGACGGCGCGTGGATCTGGCGCGGAGGAGGCGATGGCACGGTGGTGTGCGCAGGCGGAAGCCACGCCGCGGTGGGCGCCAAGAGCGTGGTTGACGGCGTGGGAGGGCGAGCCCACGCTGGCAAACTTCGCACGAGACCAGCCCGGAGCGCCGGAGCGCGCGCAGGAGTCAGTGGCGCGCGTCCGGGCCCTGCTGCTGATCGGTCCGGATTACAGGCCCGATTACACTTCGGCATGTCTCGACACGCGCTCCTGTTCGACCTCGACGGCACCCTGATCGACTCCATCGGGTTGCTTCTCGAGTCCATGCGCTTTGCGTTCGAAGGACGCGAGCGCGCGCCGACCACTGAACAGTGGGTGGCCGGCATCGGGACGCCGCTGCGCACGCAGCTGGCCGAATGGTGCGACGACGGGGCCGAGGTGGAATCGCTGGTGGTGCGCTATCGTGACTATCAAGGCATTCATCTGCCCCGGCTCACCACCGCCTATCCCGGCGTGCTTGACACGATCGCCTGGGCTCGGGCCCAGGGGCACGGCACCGCCCTCGTGACCAGTAAGGGACGTGGCATGACCGCTCGCTCCCTCGAGCACGTGGGGCTGGCCGGCGCCTTCGATGCGATCGTCACGTTCGAGGAGACCGAGCGCCACAAGCCGCTGCCCGACCCCGTCCTGTTGGCCCTCGACCGACTGTCGCTGCCGGCGGCAGGCGCGCTGTTCGTGGGCGACTCACCGCACGACATGCACGCCGGGCGGGCCGCCGGGGTTCGGACGGCGGCTGCCCTATGGGGGCCCTTCAGTCGGGCGGAACTGGCGGTCGCGGCACCGGACTATTGGATGAACAGTATCATAGAATTGCCCGCCATCGTCGCGTCGCTCGCGATCTGACGTACAATCTGAGCGATCGCTTCAAACCCTCCGGCCTCATGGGTCATCCAATGGGGTGACCTGCTACCGGAGCCCCATTGCTCGCCCTGCGTGTGACTACCCCTGTGTTCGCCTCGCTGCAGCCCGCCGTCCCGGCCTCATCGCCGGGCGCGGTCGCTGCTGTGACCGAAGCGGGTATCGTCGTCTCGGCGGGTTCGGGGCTCGATACGGGGCTCGAGACCGACGTCGCGGCCGCGGCCACGGGCGACCGGCGCGCGTTCGAGCGGCTCTATCGGGCGCATGTCGACCGGGTGTACGCGATCTGCACGCGCATGCTGGCCGACCAGCAACTCGCCGAGGAAGTCACGCAGGACGTGTTCGTGCGGGTGTGGCAGAAGCTGCCGGGCTTCCGCGGCGAGTCGGCATTCAGCACGTGGCTGCATCGGGTCGCGGTGAACGTGGTGCTGTCGCGTCGCAAGCGGGCCAGCATTCACGGCGCCCGAACTGCCGACGACGATGCCCTCGACGAGGCGCCGTCCCGTGCGGTGTTCGTCGGCGAGCGCCTGGATCTCGATGCGGCGATCGCCGGACTGCCGGCGGGTGCGCGACGGGTGTTCGTGTTGCATGACGTGGAAGGTTTTACGCACGAAGAGATCGGCGAGCAGCTCGGCATCACGCCGGGCGGCAGCAAGGCCCAGTTGCACCGTGCGCGCATGTTGTTGCGTGCCGCCCTGAATCGGTAACCGAGCATATGGAGCACACAGATATCGTTCCCCCGACCGGCGCCTCCGTCGACTGCACGCGCTTCGAAGCGCAGTGCGGCGGGTATCTAGAGCGCGATCTCGACCAAGCCGAGCGGGCGTGGATGACGGCCCACCAGTCGGGGTGTGCCGAGTGCGCCGCACTCGTACGTGAGCTCGAGACGATCGTGGCGGAATCGCAGGCGCTTCCCGGCATCTCGCCCTCACGCGATCTCTGGAGCGGCATCGAAGCGCGTCTCGACACCGCCGTGATCCCGATCTCGGCCGCCGCCACCCGCACGCGAATCGCCCGCACGGTCTCGGTGCGCACCTTCGCGATCGCCGCCACGATGTTGGTGGCGGTGACGTCTGGCATTACGTGGCGCATCGCGGTGCGCAGCGAGGCGCAGACGGCTTCGCCGACCGCGTCCTCGATCGGCGTGCCGAGCCCCGTGGCCGCGAAGCCCGATAGCCTCAACGATCTCGGGCTGCCCGGAGCGGCCGTTGAACTCGTCGCGGTATCGCCGTCCACGACGTCGAGCGCACCGGCGCGTGCATCCGGATCGACCACGCGACTCGCGTCACGCAACGCGGCTCGCGACACGCGCGACGACACCGACGCTGATGTGGTGTATGAACGGGAGATCTCGGCGCTGCGTCGTATCGTCGATGATCGCGTCGTGGAACTCGACACCGCGACGGTGCGTGAGTTGCGGCGCAATCTGGATATCATCGATCGGGCCATCGGCGACAGCCGGAAGGCGCTGGCGCGGGATCCGCGCAGCGCGTTGCTGTCCACGCAGCTCGATCGCGCCTTGGAAACCAAGCTCGCGCTGCTCCGGCGCGTGGCGCTGCTGTGATGCGGTCCTCTCTCGTGCCCACGTTCCCGATGCGCTCCCGCTTGCTCATTCCGCTCGGCGCGCTGTTGTTGCTACCGCTCGCCGGAGGCACATCGCCGCTCCAGGCGCAGGTCGACTCCAGCTTCGCCCTGGCGCGCAACGCCGTGGTCGATATCACCGTGCGCACCGGACGCTTGGTGGTGCGTGGTGGGTCGGCGAGCACCGGTGCGATCCGCGGGCGCAGTGGCGACTATCAGCTGCGCACCACGGGCGTGGGAGTCACGCTGGAAGCGTCGGATGACATGCGCTCGAGTCGCTCCGATCGCTCCAGCAGCCGCTCCGCCAGTCGCCGTAACGACGCGACGCTCGAACTCGACCTGCCGCGCAATGTGCGGTTGGTCATCTCCACCGCGTCGGCGGATGTCGACGTGTCGGGCATCGACGGCGACGTGGAGATTCGCACGACCAGTGGCGATGTCGGTCTCGACGACATCAGCGGACGACTCACGCTGGAAACGCTCTCCGGCGATGTCCGGCTGGGTGGCCGCTCGGGGCCGGCGCGCGTGACGACCATGAGTGGCGACATCACACTGCGCGGCGTGCGCGACGAAGCGAATGTGCACACCACCAGTGGCGATGTCATGCTGGGTATGGAACGTGCGGCGCGGGTCGAGGTGGAAAGCATCAGCGGTGACATCACCTTCGATGGCAACACGACCGACGACGCGCGGCTGCAGCTCACCACGCACTCGGGCGACGTGACCCTGCGTCTCCCCGAGACTGCCCGTGGCAGCATGGACGTCTCCACCTTCAACGGCGACCTGACCGCCTCCGGGTCGCTGACGCTCATGCCCAACAGTCTCACGTCGTCACGCAGTGAGCGCGCGGTGCGTCGCTACGAGATCGGCGGTGGCGGTTCCACCCGCTTCACCATCTCCACGTTCAATGGCGACGTCCGCGTCGTGCGAGGCAACCGTTCATGATCGCACCCATGATTGCAGACGTGCGTGCATCTCTCTTGTATCAGGAGTTTTCCATGCTGTCGTTCCGCTCGTCGTTCCGTTCGTCGTTCCGCTCGGCGCTGTGTTCTACGGCCGCCGCGATGCTACTCACCGCGACGCTCGCCGCACCCGCCATGTCGCAGGATCGCGACCGGGACCGCGACTCGCAGCGCGACGATGCGTTCACCTGGTCGGGCACGATCCCGTCGGGGAGGCGCGTGATGATCAAGAACATCAACGGCGGCATCCAAGTGGAGCGCAGCACCAACGGCCGCGTCGAAGTGAGCGCCGAGAAGCGCTGGCGTCGCGGCAATCCCGAGGATGTGCGTATCGAGCAGAAGAAGATCGGCGACGACGTACTCGTCTGCGCGCTGTTCAGTGAAGGCTCGCGCTGCGATGAGAGCGGCATTCATACCGATCGCCGTACCAAGTGGAACGACCGCAATGACGTCTCGGTGCGCTTCACCGTGCGTGTACCCGACGGCGTGCGGGTCGATCTGTCGACGGTGAACGGCGGTGTCGAAGTGACCGGCGTGAACAACGAAGTGGACGCGCATACGGTCAACGGCAGCATCACCGCGCGCAGCGCCGGCGGCCCGGTGCGCGCCAAGACGGTGAACGGCAGTATCAACGTGTCGATGGGTTCACTCGGCCGAGCCGACGATCTCGACTACGAAACGGTGAACGGCGCGATCACGATCGAGTTGCCATCCAACTTCGGCGCGCAGCTCGAGCTGTCTACGGTGAACGGTCGCGTGTCGACGGATTTTCCGATCACGATTTCCGGTACGCTCTCACCGCGACGCTTGCGCGGTACGGTGGGCAACGGGTCTACGCGGCTGCGAGCCAGCACGGTGAACGGCAGCGTGACGCTGCGGAAGATCAATTAGGGCGGCAGATCAACGAGAGGCGACGGCCTTACGCCGCCGCCAGCTCCTCGATCGCGCGGGCGAGATCGAAATCCTTCGGGGTGATCCCGCCCGCGTCGTGCGTGCTGAGCGAGAAGTGCACCTTGGTGTAGCGGATATCGATGTCGGGGTGATGCTGCATCGCTTCGGCGATGTCGGCCACCTGCGCAATGAAGGCCACGCCTGCGGGAAACGTCGCGAAGTGATAGCTCTTCACGAGCGTGTCGCCTTTGCGCGACCAGCCGGGCAGCGCGCCGAGGCTGCGCTGAATTTCGATGTCGGACAGAGCGGGCATGTGTCTCTAGAGTAGGGTGCGCCGGGACGGCGGACAATGCCTGAGCGTGGAATCCCGTGGTCACAGGTCACACATTCTGCCCCGTCTTGCGCTTTCGGTTTTTCTTCGGTAGGGTCCAGTATGCGCCCCGCCGACCCTCCCGTTGCACCGGCGTTTGCGCCCGACCCGCTGCGGCCCGATCCACTCCGGCTGCTCTCGGCCCAGGCCGACCTGCAATATCACGCGGCTCCGTCGCGCGGGATCTTCAATCCGCCGGCCGCCACCGGCATGGGCTTCTGGTCGATCAATCCGTACGTGGGGTGCGCCTTCGGCTGCGCCTACTGCTACGCCCGTGACACCCATCGCTGGACGCTCGAGCGAGCCGGCGAGGTGGGCCGGGAGGTCGCCAACGCCATGCCGCCCTGGCTGGCTTTCGAGCGACGGGTGCTGGTGAAGGAGCACGCTGGCGCACGTATCCGCGAGGCGTTGCGGTCGTCGCGTTCGCCCCGTCCGGGCGATTCGGTGGTGATCGGCTCGGCCACCGATCCGTACCAACCGGCCGAGCGGCGCTTCCGCGTCACGCGGGAGATTCTGGAGTCGTTGCTGAGCGCGCGAGACTTCACCATCGTGATCATCACCAAGAGTCCGCTGGTCACCCGCGACGTCGATGTGCTGCAGCGGCTGGCCGAACGACACACGGTGCAGGTGCACGTCTCGCTCATTACCGTCGATCGCGAACTGGCGCGCCGCTTGGAGCCCCGGGCGCCCACGCCCGACGCACGGCTGCGGGGAGTACGACGGCTGGCCGACGCCGGGCTGGCGGTGAGTGTGAACTGCATGCCGGTGCTGCCGGGGATCACCGATGCGCCAGCCATGCTGGAGGCGCTGGTGCAGCAGGTGGCAGCGGCTGGTGCTAGGAGCCTGGGGGCCTGTGCCCTGCGGCTTCGGTCGGCCTCGCGAAAACGGTATCTGCCCGTGATCCGCGAGAACTTTCCGGAACTCTCGGCCAAGTACGAGGCCACATACCGCCACAGCGTGTACGCCGCCGAGAACTACCGGGCTGGGCTGCAGCAGGTCATTGAACGGCTGTGCCGGAAGTACGGCCTGACCACACGGGAGTATCGACGGGACGACGAGGGCAGCGCCGACGAGGAAGTTGCCCTGCCCGCCCCGCTGGCCCCCGAGCTCCAGCTGGTGCTGCTGTAGCGTTTTCGGACTCCCGTTTCTGAGCCTTTTCTCATCGTGTTTTCCAGAATCCGCTCTTTCCGTCGCCTTTTGCTTTCGGTATTTATTCGGTATGACTGCCTTGCCTGCACCCGCCCTCGACACCACGCTCGCCGAACCGGAAATCACCCCGGCCGGGCCCGACCTCACCCTCCTGCGCGATCAGCTGCGGGCGGTGGTTGCGACTGGCCGGCAGGCCAGCGGTCCGTGGAGCACCGGGTTGGCGCGGTTGGACCGGGCGCTGGGTGGCGGCATCCCGCGGGGGCGTGTCACCGAAATCAGCGGCCCGTTGGCGATCGGCAAAACGGCGCTGCTACGACGGCTCGTGACTCAGGTGCTGCACACCGGCGCGTGGGTGGCCTGGATCGACGCCACCCGCACGCTTGCCCCGGCCCCGTGGACCGCGATGGGGGCGCGCTTCGTGGTGATCCGTCCGCCCGACCGCAAACGCTGTGCATGGACGGCCGATCTGCTGTTGCGCAGCGGCGTGTTCGCGCTGGTGGTCATCGACGGCGCCCCGCCGTTGTCGCGCGTGCATGGCGTGCGCCTGGCGCAGCTGGCGCGGGAACGCGATGCCGCGTGCGTGGTGCTCGAGCATCACGACGGTGGGCGTGACGTGCGCCCCAGTCGACTGGCCGGCACCGTGCGCCTGCGGATCGCCGCGATGCCGGTGTGCGCGCCGAGTATGCCACCGTCCATGCGCGTGACCTCGATGCGCCCCCTGTCGAGCCGACGACGACCAACGCCATCACCAGAACCGGTTGCCGCACCGCCGGTCAGCGTCGCCGATGCCTCGCGACGGTTTGTGGTGACGGTGGAGAAAGGGGGGAATAGTCAGGGTCGCAGTCCGTCCATCGAGGTGAGCAGTGCAGTCGTCGTGGCGCGTCGCGTGTGTACGGATTCCGAGATTCCCGATCGGCGCGGGGTGGCGCGAAGCACGCGTCGTCCCTGGACCGCCCGCGGCAACAGCAGCGACGCCGAGCAGCAGCATGCCGAACACCCCGTCACCTGGGGCGGGCTCGGCGTGTCCGCCAGCGACCTGTACGGAGTTGACCTTCCCGGACACCCAGCTCGCCTTGCCGCTGGGTTTACCGACGGTGCCATCACCATCAGCAGCGACCGCCCGTTCCCGCCGCGGGAGCGCAGCGACCGCGAAACCGACCAGCATACCCGCGACTGGACGCGCTATCGCGGCCGCCGCCGCGCCGCCGACCCCGGCTACGGCCGCCGCCCCCGGCGCGACCTCTCCCGTCACTAGCCCACCGCCCACGGCCCACGGCCCACGGCCCCCAGCCCCAAGCCCACAGCACTGGGACAACGCCCCCCGCGCCCTCGTCATCGACACCAAGCTCCGCGCCGTCTCCCTCGCCGCCGGCCGCGCCGGCGTCCGCGCCGGCATGCTCCTCCCCGAAGCGCGCGCCTGCTGTGCCGATCTCGATGTGCGCGCCTGGGACGATCACGCCATTCGCGACGCCGTGTTGGCGGCGAGCACCGCCCTGCTGGCCGCCAGTCCGCAGGTCACGCCGGTCGCCGGTGCCCCCGGCATGTGGTGGGTCGGTGCCAACGGCTTCGATGCCGTTGGTGGCGAAGCGCAGCTCGCGCGCACGCTGCTCACCATCGCGCAGCAGTGGCACCCCGATGCCCGCGTGGCCATCGCCGATTCCTGCGTCGCCGCACGCGCGGCCACGTGGGCTCCGCGGGCGCGCAGTCGTGCCGTACGCGAACGGGACCCGCAAGGTGTGCGTGAACGCGATCCGCTCACGCTGCCCGACGGCATCACGATCATTCCCGCGGGACAATGCGCCGAGTATCTCGCGCCGGCGCCGTTGGGGCTGGTGCCGATGGAGGATGATCTGCGCGACGCGTTGCAGTCACTCGGCCTGCGGACAGTCGGTGCGCTGGCGTCACTCGACGCCGGCGATATTGAAAAGCGATGGGGCCCCGCCGGTCTCGGCGCGTGGCGACTCGCCCACGGCGACGACCCCCGTCGACCGGGACTCGTGCGCGTGGAAGCGGCGCGCAGTGCGAGTGTGGAGTTGCCCGCTGCCGTGGAAAGCACCGAGCCCGTGTTGTTCGTGTTGCGCGCGCAGTTGCAACGCCTATTGCGCGAGTGTGTGGAAGACGGCCGCGCCGCCGCCTCCGTCGCGATCACGCTCGTGCTCGACGCCGGCCGTCAGTATCCCATCGACGACATCGGCAGCGAGATGCGCGGGCATATCCACGTGCCGGAGACGTCGGACGATACGCCCGCGGAGAAATCAGGACGAAGGGCATCAGCACAGCGCGCGCCGTTCCCCCCTGCCCCCTCCCCCCTGACACCCTCCTCCCTGCCTCCTAAGCCGTTGGCAGTTTCAGAGCATTCGGCCGCCTCCCTCCTTGGCATCCCCCAACGCTCCATCACGCGCGAAGTGCGTCCGGCGCGTCCGCTCGCCCGACTCGAGCCGCTGTTCGATCAATGCCGCAGCTTGCTGGAGCGGTGGAGCATCCCCGCGCCGATCATCGGCGTCACCGTCAGCATTCCCGCCACCGCGCCTCTCGCCGCCGACCAAGGCGACTTGTTGATCCCGTCGTGGCGCGACGCCGCGATGAATGCCGAAGCGGTGTTCGCGCGACTGCGCGCCGTGCTCGATCCCGACAACACCGGCACCGTGGTCGTGCACCCCGAAGCCGGCGACAGTCATCGCCCCGAAGACACCGGTCGCTGGATCAGCGCCGACGCCATGGCCCTCGGCGCGGCACCGATCCCCACACCAACATCACCAGCTGCGTCGCCGACCTCGAATACCGACGCCGTGCTCCGGTTACTCGACGCACCGGAACCGGTGGACGTAGAAGCACCACACGGCCTACCCGACGCCGTGTGGTGGCGCGGACGACGTCTGTCGATCGCGAGCGCCGACGGCCCCGAGCGCTTGAGTGGCGATTGGTGGCGTGCCGATACGTACGCCCGCGATTACTGGCGGTGCGTGGTCGATGATGAAGGCGAATTACTGCTGTACCACGACGGCGGCGTGCACTGGTACCTGCAGGGGTGGTACGACTAACGGCAAACGACGAACGGCCAAAAGCTTAGGAGGCAGGGAGGAGAATGTCAGGGTGGAGGAAGCAGCAACGGCGCTGGCCCCTGCTTCCTCCACCCTGACACCCTCCTCCCTGCTGCCTAAGCAGTTGGCAGTTGAGCGCTGGCGACGCCACTCCGTCGACCGTACCTTCGCCCATTCGCCCTTCCCACAGGAAAGCCCATGATTGCCTCTCGTGTGTTCGTGATGGCCGCACTCCTCGCGAGCGCGACCACCATGATGACCTCCCGCGCCGTGGCGCAGGATGCACGTGCCGCGCCGAACCCCGCCGCGGTTGCCCGCGTGCGGGAGCAGTACGTGAAACGCGAAGTCGTGATCCCGATGCGCGATGGCGCCAAGCTGCACACGGCGATCTACACGCCGCGCGACACGACCACGCGTGTCCCCATACTGCTCATGCGCACCCCCTACGGCGTCGCGCCGTATGGCGAGACCGCCTACCCCGCGCAGCTGGGGCCATTCCCCGGTCTCGATGCCGAAGGCTGGATCTTCGTGAATCAGGATGTGCGCGGCCGCTACATGAGCGAAGGCTATCACGCGTTCATGACGCCGAACAAAGGCCCGAATCGCAAGCCCGGTGATGTCGACGAATCCACCGACACGTACGACACCATCGAGTGGATCCTGAAGAACGTGGCGCACCACAACGGACGCGTCGGCACGTGGGGCAACTCCGCCCCCGGCTTCTTTGTGGCCGCGGGTATGATCGACGCGCACCCCGCGCACAAACTCGCCTATCCGTCGGCGCCGATGATCGACTGGTGGCTCGGCGACGATCGCCACATGAACGGCCTCTTCAAGTTGTCGCAGACGTACAACTTCATGAAGAACTTCGATCAACCGCGCACGGGGCTCATCACCAGCTATCCGGCCGGCCCCAACGCCGGCACCACCGACGGTTACGGGTGGCATCTCAACGTGGGCGCGTTTTCCAACTACGGCCCCGGCCCGATGCAGAATCGCATCGCCTTCTGGGATTCCATCACCGTGCACCCCGACTACGACGCCTTCTGGCAGGCGCGCGCGATCTGGAAGCACGCCAAGAACATCACGCCGGCGGTGCTGCTCGTGGGCGGATGGTACGACGTCGAAGATCCGTACGGCATGCTGCGGCTCAATCGCAGTCTGCAGGAGAACAGCAAGAGTACGAAGCAGATGTTCGTGGTGGGACCGTGGTCGCACGGCGGCTGGAATCGCGCCGACTTCCCGACCTTCGGCGCTTTCACCAACGGCAGCCCAACCGGCAAGTTCTTTCGCGACTCCGTCGGCGCGCCAGCATTTCGCTGCCTGCTCAAGGATGACTGCAAAGGCCAGTCGTTCGGCGGCGCGCTCGTGTTCGAAGCCGGCACCAATCAGTGGCGACGCTTCGACGCGTGGCCGCCCAAAGCCGCCACCTCGCGGGCGCTCTATCTGCGCGAGAACGGACGCGTGGCCTTCGAGGCCCCGGGAAATACTCAAGCGCGCAGTGCAACGCCCGCCACGTTCGCCGATCGCTACGTCAGCGATCCCGCGAAGCCGGTGCCGTACACGATGGGCGTCACCTTCGGCTTCAACGCGCAGTATCCCACCGAAGATCAGCGCTTCGCGTCGCGTCGCCCCGATGTGCTCACCTATCGCTCCGACGTGCTCACGAGTGATGTCACCGTCGCGGGCCCGGTGTCGGCGCTGCTGCATGTGGCCAGCACCGGCACCGACGCCGACTTCATCGTGAAGCTCATCGACCAATACCCGAACGATGCGGCCCCCGAATACGAGGGCGGCCCGCGCCTCGATGCGTACGAACGCTTGGTGCGCCCCGGCGTGGCGCGCGCGCGTTGGCGCAAAGGCTTCGACAAAAACGTACCGCTTGCGATGAACGTGGCGGACAGCGTGCGCGTCCCCCTCGACGACGTGTTCCACACGTTCAAGAAGGGCCATCGCATCGTCGTGCACGTGCAGAGCACGTGGTATCCCGCCGTCGATCGCAATCCGCAGCGCTTCGTGCCCAACATCTACAAGGCGAAAGACAGTGACTTCCAGTCCGCCACGATGACCGTCTTCCGTTCGGCCGCCCGTCCGTCACAACTCACGCTCAACATCCTGCCGCAATGATCGTCACCCCCCGATGGAGGAAGTCCTGATGACCGGAGTATTCGCGCGCGGAGGCCTGCTCGCCGCAGCCCTCGCGCTCTTCGCCGCCCCGCTCGCTGCGCAGACGCGCACGATCAGCGGCAAGGTGCTCGAAGAAGGATCGCGAGCGCCGATCACCGCGGCGCAGCTGCAGGTCACCGGCACCGCGATCGGTGCGCTCTCGCGTGACGACGGATCGTTCACCCTCGTGAACGTCCCCGCCCGCGAGGTCATTCTCATGGTGCGGCGCCTCGGCTACCCGATGACCCGCATCACCGTCGGCGCATCGCAGAGCACCCTCGAGATCGTACTCAAGAAGGACGTGCTCAATCTCGATCAGGTCGTCGTGACGGGTCAGGCCACCGGTATCTCGCGCCGCAACCTCGCCAACGACGTGGCCACTGTGAGTGGTGCCGACGTGAACAAGGTGTCGTCACAGTCCATCGAGAATGCGTTCCAAGGCAAGATCGCCGGTGCGCAGATTTCGCAGTCCACCGGTGCGCCCGGCGGCGGTAATCGCATTCGCATCCGCGGTATCTCCTCCATTCTCGGTTCCGCCCAGCCGCTGTACGTCATCGACGGTGTCATCGTCTCCGACGTGTCCATCGGCTCAGGCACCAACAAGGTCACGCGCGCCGCGGGCACCGGCATCTCCGTGGGCAACCAGGAGAATCCGGTCAACCGCATCGCCGACCTCAATCCGAATGACATCGAGAACGTCGACATCCTCAAGGGGTCGGCGGCCGCCGCCATCTACGGATCGAAGGCGTCGGGCGGTGTCATCATCATCACCACCAAGCGTGGGCGGGCCGGCAAGCCGAAGTTCTCGCTGCGTTTGGGCGGCGGCACGTCGGATCTCGCGTATCGCAACGGCTCGCGCAAGTTCAACACGCTGGCCGACGCCGTGACCGTGTTCGGCGCCGGCATCACGCCGTTCTACGACGCCAACCGCGTGCTCGACTACGAGTCGCTGGCGTACGGCAACCGCCCCATGAACTCGGACGTGTCGCTCAACGTCAGTGGCGGTAGCGAGGACACCAAGTACTTCCTGTCGATCAGCCGTCGCAACGAAGACGGCATCGTCGAGAACACCTTCGCCCGCAAGACGAGCGCGCGCATCAATCTGGATCAGCGTATCTCCAAGCGGCTCAATCTGCAGGTCGGCAACGAGATCCTGAACAACGCGAACGACCGCGGCCTGTTCGGCAACGACAACGCCGGTAACTCGATCGCCTACTCGCTCACCAAGATCCCGAGCTTCCTCGACCTGCGGCGCAACGCCGACGGCACCTGGCCGGTGAACCAGTTCTACCCGTCCAATCCGCTGCAGACGATCGACCAGTTCAAGAACGGTGAGAACGTGTGGCGCAACATCACGACGTCGCGCCTCACCGCCGACCTGCTCGCCAGCGACAAGAATACCCTGCAGTTCATCGCGTACGGTGGTGTCGACCTGCTGAATCAGTCGAATCTGATCTTCTCGCCGCCCACGCTGCAGTACGAGCCGGTCGACGGATTGCCCGGCACCTCGGCCAACTCGAAAACCACGAACATCCAGCGCAACATCAACCTGAATCTCGTGCACGGATGGACGCCGCAGTCGTCGCTCAAGATCACGTCGCAGCTGGGCACGCAGTTCGAAGAGCGTGACTTGAACCAGACGCGTGCGTCGGCACAGAACCTGTTGGGCGGTCTCGAAGTCGTCACGTCGGGTACGGTGCGCGACGTCGACGAATCGCGCCTGCGCGTGGAAGACTTCGGTGTCTTCGCGCAGACGGAAATGCTGTGGCGTGAGAAGCTGCTCTTCACGGCCGGTGCCCGCGCCGACCGCAGCAGCAACAACGGCGATGTGAAGAAGTTCTTCCTCTTCCCGAAGGCCGCCACGTCGTACCGCTTCACCGACCTCGCTCCGGGATTGGTCGACGAGGCCAAGATCCGCCTGGCGTACGGCGAAACGGGTAACCAGCCGCTGTATGGCCAGAAGTTCACGAACCTCGACCTGTCGAGCGTGGGCGGACTCGGTGCCTTCCGCGTCGGCAGTGTGCGCGCGTCTTCGGACCTGCGCCCCGAGCGTCAGCGTGAAATCGAAGCAGGTCTCGACCTGAACGTGTTCCGTAACCGCGGCACGTTCGCCGTGACCGGATTCCGTCGCAACATCTCCGATCTGCTCATCACGCGCACGTTGGCCCCCACCACGGGCTTCAGCAGCGAAACGTCGAACGGCGCCGAGATGCAGGTGACGGGTGCAGAAGTCTCGATCAATGCATTCCCGGTGCAGACGCCCACGTGGGGCTGGAATGCGCGCCTGAACTGGGGCACGAGCCGCTCCAAGGTCACGAGCCTTCCCGTGCCGGCGTTCCTGCTTGGCACGCTGCAGACCGGTGCCGTGCGCATCGAGCAGGGCAAGTCGGCCACGCAGCTGTTCGGCAACGACACGCTGCCGCAGGCCGGCGGACGTGTGGTGGTGCCGGTGCTGATGGGCGATGGCAATCCGCTGTGGAGCGCGGGCCTCAGCAACGAAGTACGCTTCAAGAGTCTGTCGCTGTACGCGCTGCTCGATCAGCAGAAGGGCGGCATGCTCGCCAACGGCACGTGGCGTCACTACGACCTCGGACAGAACTCGCGCGACTACGAAGAGCTCGACGCCGCCGGCCGCAAGATCGGTGAAGTGCGCCGCACCACGTACCTGCAGGTCACGCGCATTTTCTATCAGGACGCGTCGTACGTGAAGCTGCGCGAAGTCACGCTTACCTGGGACATCCCGCAGAAGTGGGTCGCCAAGACGTGGGCCGGTGCCAGCGGGGCGAAACTCTCGCTGAGCGGACGCAATCTGTACTGGTGGACGAAGTTCCGCGGTGGCGATCCGGAAGCGCAGAACTTCGGCGCCGGCGGTGTGCCCGATGCCATTCAGCGGAACCGCGAACTCGCGGCGTATCCTGCCAGCCGTAGCTACTGGCTCAACTTCAGCCTGGACTTCTGACCATGACCACATTCCGTCATCGCCAGGCGCGCACCCTGTTGTTCGCTGCCGCCTGTGCCAGTGTCGTCGCGTGCAATTCGGCTGACATCGCGAATTACAACAGCCCGAACACGTCGCAGCTGGAAGGTTCGCCGAACGCCGCAACGGTGAACACCACCGTGGCCGGTGTGCTGTCCGGCTCGCGTGCCGGCGCCGGCACCTGGGCCAGCACGCTCGGCATCTTCGGCCGCGAGATCATGAATCTCGATGGCGCCGAGCCACGCAACGTGCTCGCCCTGCTGATCGGACCGCTGGAGCCGGGTGGTTTCGGCACCGACGCCGGTTGGTCGAACTCGTATCGCAATCTCCGCACCGCCTACACGATTCTCGATGTCGTCGATGCGGTGCCCGACTACACCGCCGCGCAGAAGAGCGGGGTGAAGGGATTCGTGAAGACGTTCATGGCGCTCGAGTACATGAACCAGCTGCGCGTGCGCGACACCTTCGGCCTCGTGTTCGATGTGCCCAAGGATCCTACCGTGCAGGGTGTCTTCATCACCCGTGACGAAGCGTATACGAAGACTGCCGCGCTGTTCGACGACGCGAAAACCGATCTCGCCGCAGCGGGCACCGCGTTTCCGTTCACACTGACCACCGGCTTCACCGGCTTCAGCACGCCAGCGAATTTCCTGCGCGTGAACCGTGGCCTCAAAGCGCGCCTCGAGGTGTATCGTGGTCGTTGGGCAGACGCGCTCACGGCGCTGAATGAATCGTTCATCAGCACCGCAGCCGGCACGACTGCTGGTTTCGCGACCGGCGTATACCACGTGTACAGCACGGCGTCGGGCGACGCGACGAACCCGCTGTTCGATCCGGCGCCGAGGGCCATCGTGGCGGTTCCGGAGTTCCTCACCGACGCGCGCTTGCGCACGGATGGTTCGCGAGATCTGCGGGCCACATCCAAGGCCGTGGTCGGCACGGTCAATCTGGCCACGCAGGGCATCAGCTCGAACGTACGCCCGATCGTGTATCCCACCAACGTCACGTCGATCCCGATCATCCGGAACGAAGAGCTCATCCTGCTTCGCGCCGAGGCCAACATCGGACTCGGCAACCGCGCCGCCGCGATCGCCGACCTGAATTTCGTGCGCACCAATGCCGGTGGATTGCCGGCGCTGGCGTCCGACTTCGCCGGCGATCTGGTCACCGAGCTGCTGTACGATCGCCGCTACTCGTTGTTCTTCGAGTACGGTCATCGTTGGGTCGACGCACGCCGCTACGGCCGCCTCGGCGAGCTCAAGAAGCAGCTGACCACGCACCGCGTATTCCCGCTGGTCCCGATCCCGGTAGACGAATGCAACCAGCGCTTGGCCGCTCCGCCCAAGGGGTGCGTGAACGTGCTCGGGGGATAAGCGCGGGGTGATGGGTTGAAACGGCCAACGGCTTAGGAGGCAGGGAGGAGGGTATCGGGGGGGAGGAAGCAGCACGGCGTAGTTCACTGCTTCCTCCTTCCTGACACCCTCCCTCCTGCCTCCTAAGCATTTGGCCGTTCACATGGCACGGAACGCGCACTACGCGACAGCGAAAGTCGCCCGCTATCCCGTGCCCCCTTCGCATTGACCCGCTCCACCGATTCCTCAATTACCGATTCGCCCGCGGCGACCACGCTGTGGCATGCTTCGTCGGCCGAGCAGACACTGGCCACGCTGGAGAGCTCGGCTGAGCGAGGGTTGAGCGCCGAGGTCGTGCAGGCGCGCACGATCGAGTACGGCGAGAACGTGCTGCAGCATGCACGCAGTCGTGGCCTGCTGCGCATGCTCCTGGCCCAGTTCGCCGACACCATGGTGGTGGTGTTGCTGGTGGCCGCGCTCATTGCCGGCATTGTCGGCGAGCCGGAGGACATGATTGCCATCATCGCGATCGTGATCCTGAACGCGGTGCTCGGATTCGCGCAGGAGTATCGCGCCGACCGCGCCATGGCCGCACTCGGCGCGCTCGCCCAGCCGCTCACGCAGGTGCGGCGCGACGGCACGGAAGTGTCGGTGCCATCGACCGCGCTCGTGCCGGGCGACATCGTACTGCTTGCAGCGGGCAACATCGTGCCGGCCGATATGCGTCTGCTCGACGCAGTGCATCTCAGCATCGAGGAGGCAGCGCTCACCGGCGAGTCCGTGCCCAGCCGCAAGGATCCCGCCGCGTGTCCGGCAAACGCCAGTGCCGTGGGCGATCAGACGTGCATGAGCTTCAAGGGCACGACGGTCGTCGCCGGACGCGGCAGCGGCATCGTGGTCGCCACCGGCATGTGCACCGAGCTCGGGCGCATTGCCGCCCTGCTGCGCGACGAGCCCGAATCGCCGTCGCCCCTGCAGCAGCGCCTGTCCGTGCTCGGGCGCAAGCTCGCCATCGCCGTGGTGGCGCTCTGCACCATCATCTTCGCGGCCGGTCTCCTGCGCGGCGAGCCGGTGCTGCTGATGTTCATGACGGCGCTCAGCCTTGCCGTGGCGGCTATTCCCGAAGCGCTTCCCGCCGTCGTCGCGATCTCGCTCGCCCTCGGCGCACGGCGCATGGTGAAGCAGCAGGCCTTGATTCGTCGCCTGCCCGCCGTGGAGACGCTTGGCTCGGTGACGTACATCTGCACCGACAAGACCGGCACGCTCACCGAGAACCGCATGCACGTGGATAGCGTCGTGCTCGGCGACGGCACGGCGTGGACGTTGTCACAGCCGCCGGCGCACGATCTCACTCCGCTGTCCGAAGTCATGACGTTGTGCACCGACGTCACCGTCGGTGCAGAGGGCGCGCTGGTGGGCGATCCCACCGAAACGGCCCTCGTGCGCGCCGGCGCCGACGTTGGCGTGAACAAGAGCGCGCTCGACGCGCACTGGCCGCGCGTGGGCGAAGTGCCGTTCTCGTCGGAACGGGCGCGCATGACGACGATACATCGACATGAGAGCCGCGTCATCGTGTGCACGAAAGGCGCGCCCGAACGCGTGATCGCCGGCTGTACCTCCATGCGGAGCGCCGATGCGATCGTGCCGATCGACGCGGCGCGTGTGCTGGAGCAGGCCGAATCGATGGCGGTGTCCGGGCTGCGCGTGCTGGCGATCGCCACGCGCACGCTATCCGAGCAGCCGGATTCGGCCGAACACGCCGAGCAGGAGCTCACGCTGCTGGCGCTGATCGGGCTCATCGACCCGCCGCGTGCCGAAGCGAAAGCGGCCGTGGAAACCTGTCAGGCGGCCGGCATTCACGTGGTCATGATTACCGGTGATCACCCCGCTACTGCCCTCGCGATCGCCACGCGATTGGGCATCGCTCGTGCTGACGATGTGGTCCTCACGGGGCAAGACATCCCCGGGCTCTCCGACGAAGACCTCGCGCAACGCGTGACCGACGTGCGCGTGTTCGCCCGCGTGGCGCCCGAAGACAAACTGCGCATCGTGAAAGCGCTGCAGTCGCGTGGTCAGTATGTCGCGATGACCGGCGACGGGGTGAACGACGCACCGGCGCTCAAGCGCGCCAACATCGGTATCGCGATGGGGCGCGGCGGCACCGACGTGGCGCGCGAGGCCGCGCACATGGTGCTGCTCGACGACAACTTCGCCACCATCGTGAAGGCGGTGCACGAAGGGCGTCGCATCTACGACAACATCCGGCGCTTCGTGCGCTTTGTGTTGTCCACGAACGCGGGCGAGATATGGACGCTCTTTCTCGCGCCGTTCCTGGGCCTGCCGCTGCCGTTGCTGCCGATTCACATCCTCTGGATGAATCTCGTCACCGATGGCCTACCCGGCATCACGCTGGCCGCCGAGCCCGCGGAGCCGGACAGCATGCAACGTCCACCGCGCTCCCCTCAGGAGAGCTTACTGGCGGGTGGCCTGTGGCAACATGCGCTGCGCGTGGGGCTGCTCATGGCCGCGCTGGCGTTGGGCACGCAGGCGCTCACCATTCGCGACGGCAACAGTCATTGGCAGACGATGACGTTCACCGTGCTCACGCTCTCGCAGCTGTTCCACCTGATGGCGATTCGCTCCGAGCGGATCTCGATCTGGACGCTGGGCGTACGCGGCAATCCGGCGCTGTTCTATGCCGTCGTGGCGGCATTCGGGCTGCAGATGGCCACGCTCTACGTGCCGGCCATGAATCGCATCTTCCACACGGTGCCGCTGTCGTGGCGGGAGCTCGCGGTGTGTGTGGCGGTGTCGTCGGTCGTGCTGTTCGCCGTGGAGGGCGAGAAGTGGTGGCTGCGCCGCCATCACCCCTCCAGCGGCTTCCCCTCATGATCCGAGATCAGCACCCACACCGTGCGCGTCCGTCGCGAGTACAGCAACCGCACGGTCACGTCACGTGGGTTCTGCTTGAACGCAAAGTGAAAACGGAAGCTCGTATCGAGTGATTCACGGATCACGCCTTCCTTGAAGCGCCCGTAGAACTCCTGCACCTTCGTGCACGGCGCGATCTCGGTGAAAAACTGCTTGCCGATCGCGTCTTCCTTGCGCAGCGACGCCAGTTTCGACTCCACGGCGTTGTAGTTCAGGATCCGCCCGGTCGCGTCCAGCTGAATCATGCCGTACGGCAGCTTGTCCAACTCCTCGTTGGACATCGTATCGGCATTCTCGAGCACGTTGTTCACCGTATGCTCGGGACGCTGGGAGGGGCGATTGGACTGAGGCATGTCGTGATCTAACGGCAGGACGGCGGCGGAAGTGCCCGCTTTCCGGTCCTCGCCGGAATCCCCTGTTTCGGTGTATATTCGGTATCCCATGCCGAACCAGTACGTCGAACTCCATTGCCACTCGGCACTTTCCCTGCTCGACGGGGCCTCGCTCCCCGAGTCACTGGCCGAGCGTGCCGCCGAACTGGGGTACCCCGCCCTCGCCATCACCGACCACGATGAGATGGGGGGGGTAGTCCGCTTCGGCACCGCCTGCGAAACGCTCGGCATCGGCGGCATCCTGGGCGTCGAGCTCACCGTGCGCATGCCCGACATCGGCAACCCGGGCGCCGAACGACGCACCCACATGGTGCTGCTCGCCGAAACGCGCGACGGCTACCGCAACATCGCGTCGCTGGTCACGCGGGCCCGCATGGACAGCGATCGCGGCACCCCCAGTGTGCCGTGGGCGCTCGTGACGCGCCATGTAGAGGGCGTCATGGCCCTCACCGGCTGCCCGCGCGGCTGGGTACCGCAATTGCTGGCCGAGGGCCGTACCGACGACGCCTATACCGCGGCCGGTGAGTTGCGCGACGTGTTCGGCGAGCATCTCGCGGTGGAATGTTGGGATCATCGTCTGCCGGAAGAGCGCGCGCTTGTGCAGCAGTTGCGTCCACTCGCCGCCAAGCTCGGTGTGCCGTGGGTGGTCACCAACGATGTGCACTACGCCACCCCGGAACAGCGCATCGTGCACGATGTGCTGAACACGCTGCGACACGAACGCACGCTCGACACCATGGGCACGCGCCTGCGTCCCAACGCCGAGTGGGCGCTCAAGAAGCCGTCACTCATTTATCAGCGATGGCGTGGCGCGGAGGAAGGCGTCAAGGCCACGCTGGCCATCGCCGAACGGTGCGCGTTCCGGCTGGAACAGCTCAAGCCATCCATGCCGGCGTTTCCCCTGCCACCCGGTATCAGCGCGCAGGAGTATCTCACGCGCTTGGTGGAACAGGGCGCTTACGAACGCTGGAACACGTCGCGCACGCCTAAGCACGACACCCAACTCGCGCACGAACTGGCGATGATCGGCAAGCTCGATCTCGCCGGATTCTTTCTCACCGTGTGGGACATCGTCCGCTTCGCGCGACGTGAAGGGATTCTCTGCCAGGGCCGTGGCTCCGCCGCCAATTCGGCCGTGTGCTACTGCCTAGGCATCACGGCGGTCGATCCCATTCGCATGGAGCTGTTGTTCGAGCGGTTCTTGAGCGAAGGACGCAAGGAGCCGCCCGATATCGACATCGACTTCGCGCACCGCGATCGCGAGCGCGTGCTGCAGTATGTGTACAATCGCTACGGCCGCGAACACGCGGCTATGGTGTGCGAGCAGATCACCTGGCGGGGACGCAGCGCCGTGCGCGACGCGGCGCGCGTGCTGGGCTTCTCGGTGCAGCAGGGCGACATGCTGGCGTCGCTCAGTGATCGGTTCAGTGCGCGGAGCACGGCTGATGCATTGCGGGTCGATACACCGTCACCCGAAGGCGAGGCTGCCGTACCACCTGCCGCACCAGGCACCACCGACGCCGACCGCCTGGGTCAACAGATGATCGGCGGCACCGAAGCCACCACCAAGGCCCGCGTGGTGCGTGAGGCGTCACGCAAAGTGGCGTCGACGCAAACGAAGTCACAAACGAAAAGTTCCGCCCAGCGCGCCCCCAAGGGCCCCACCGACCGCGACGGCACGTGGGCACAGGTCATCGATATGCAGGCCGAGCGGAAGATCGCGGCCGACGCCCGCGCGCAACTCGGTCCGCTGGCCAAGGGCAGTGACAACAGCCGCCCGAGTGAAACGGAGAGTCACGAAGAACGCCGTAACCGTACCACCGCCACGCGCGACACCGCCAGTGGCCGCGAGGTACTCGAGCGCGCCGGTCTCGACCCCAACGACGAACGGGTGCGTCGCTTGGCTGACGTCGTGGCCGGCCTGCACCAGCTGCCACGTCACCGCTCCATTCACGTGGGCGGGTTCATTCTCACCGAAGAGCCACTGGGCTCCATCGTGCCCATCGAGCCCGCCTCCATGCCAGGGCGTACGGTGATTCAGTGGGAGAAGGACGATCTCGATCCCGTCGGCTTGGTCAAGATCGACTTGCTGGGGCTCGGCATGCTCACCGTGGTGCAGGATTGTCTGTTGTACATCCGGCACACGCGCGGCACCACGATCGATCTCGGGCAGCTCGACATGAGCGATCAGGCGGTGTACGACGTGATGTGTCGCGCCGATACCGTGGGGCTCTTCCAGATCGAGAGTCGCGCGCAGATGAACACGCTGCCGCGGTTGAAACCGCGCTGCTTCTACGATCTCGTGGTCGAGGTCGCGCTCATCCGGCCGGGGCCCATTCAGGGCGAGATGGTACATCCGTATCTGCGACGGCGCGCCGGACTCGAGCCGGTCACCTATCCGCATCCCATGCTCGAGAAGGTGCTCAAGCGCACGCTGGGCGTGCCACTGTTTCAGGAGCAGGGCATGCAGGTGGCGATCGTTGCCGCAGGATTCACGCCCACGCAAGCCGATCAACTGCGGCGCGCCATGGGGCACAAGCGCTCGCGTGAACGCATGGCGCAGATCTGCGAAGAACTGATCGCCGGCATGGCGAAGAACGGCATCCCGGAAGAAACCGGCCGTCGCATTTACAACCAGATCAACGCCTTCGCCGACTACGGTTTCCCCGAAAGTCATGCGGCCAGTTTTGCGCTCATCGTGTACGCCACCGCCTGGCTCCGGCACTACTACGCGCCGGAGTACACCGCGGCCATTCTGAACGCGCAACCGATGGGTTTCTACGCGCCGGGCACCCTCATCGAAGACGCCAAGCGACACGGTGTGGAAGTGCGACCGGTCGATCTCACGCGCAGTACGTGGGATCACGCCCTCGAAATGGCCGACGGACGCGTGCTCGTGCCCAACGATGGCGTGGTGCGCTGGGGTCGTCAGATCGACCCGCAACCCATGCGCGATGTGGTAGCCGTGCGCCTGGGGGTGCGACTCGTACGTGGACTCGGCGCCAAGGCCCGTCGCGCGCTCGAAGCGGCGTTGGTGCACGGTCCGTTCACCAGTGTCGAAGACGCTGTGCGTCGGGTGTCGCTCGACAAGACCTCGTGGCGACGACTGGCCGAAGCCGGTGCCTTCGACAGCATGTTCGCGCACGAACCGGCCGAACGGCGACGGCGCGTAGCGCTCTGGGAAGTGATGGCCTCCACCCGTGGTCCCGAGTTGCCGCTGGCGCCTTTTGAGGCGCAGCCCGTGCCCACGCAATTGCCGGCCTATACACCCATCGAACTCACAGAAGCCGACTACCGCATGACCGGGCTGTCGTTGGCCGGGCATCCCATGAAGCATGTGCGCCCCATTCTGGCACCCAACGGCGTGCTGTCGGCCCGTGAAGCGCACGAACAGGGCAAGGATGGACAGCGCGTGGCCGTGGCCGGCCTGGTGATCTGTCGTCAGCGCCCGGGCACCGCCAAGGGATTCGTCTTTCTCACGCTCGAAGACGAAACGGGGATGATCAATATCGTGATCACCCCCGATCGCTTCGAAGAACATGCGCTGCTCATTTCCCGCTCACCGATGCTGCTCATTCGCGGCACGCTGCAGGTAGAACAGCATGTGGTGAATGTGCGCGCCAAACAGTTCAAGGCGCTGGAGCTCGGTGGCGGCGAGCAGCATGTAAAGGGGCACAACTACCGGTAGGCGTCCCACGCGGCCACCGCGTGCCCGCCGAAGAGCATGCGGTTGATGGCCCGCGACGCTACCGTCGCGGGATGCAACCTGCACCCGATCGAGGTAGTGCAATACTCACCGAATGGAGGATGCGCCGGCGTCGCGGCACTCACAGCTTTCACGAAATAGTCAGCAGGCGTCGCCAAAAGTGTCGTCGTACGTCCGTCCCCTCACTACATCAGGTGAATCCATGTCTCAGAAAACCGTGTCAGCGGCTGGCGTTCGTGGTGTCGTTGAGACCTCGATGGTATCGAGCGACGGTCAGTCGGAGCGTGACCTACTCCCGTTCAGCACGAAGCTCGACATCCCAGCGTCTACGCGATCCGAGGTGGTAAGCCTTCTTGGTCAGCGCCTAGCCGCATGCATCGATCTTCAAAGTCATTGCAAGCACGCACACTGGAACGTGAAGGGGCACAAGTTTCTCAGCTTGCACGAACTGTTCGACCGCATTCACGCGTCGGTCCTCGATTATGGCGACCTGATCGCAGAACGCATTGTCCAGTTGGGCGGGGTCGCCGATGGCACGGTCAAACAGGTCGCTCAACGCTCCGAGCTCATCGACTATCCTGGCGCGTTGTCCGCCGGCCATCAACACGTGGCAGCGCTCTCGGATTCACTGTCGCAGTTCGGCCGGACTGCTCGCATCGGCATCGAAGAAATGAACGCGCTGGAAGACGCCGTAAGCGCGGACGTGCTTACGGAAGTGGCCCGCGGGGTGGACCGCTGGCTGTGGTTCGTGGAGGCACACGAGCAGCACGAAGGGGGACACGCGGCGCGCTGATGTCGTCGAAGCTCGCCGCTCAATTATCATGACTGGCGCGGCGAGAACCTGGACAATTGCTTGACGTCGGCAGTAGCTGCGCCGCGAATCGTCGTTTGAGCGATCAATGCTTGATGTGTCGCCGGAGCTCTCTTGCATGCTCGAGCACTCGCCGCGTGTATGCTTCCGCAGACTCGTGTACCTCTCGCGCCGGCAACACGAACGCTGGATTGTCCGGGGCAATGGGAGGGCGACCGTCGATGGACTCGTCAACCATAAGGTCGCCGCCCCTCGCCTCAACGACTGTCTCGAACTGCTCTACGGCTTCGAGCAGGTCGGCGAGGGCCGCGGCTGACTCGCCGCCGACCAGACGCACACCTCTGCTACGCAATCGATCTGCGATCTCGACTTCGACTCGATGACGAAGAGACGCTTCTTCGTCGTCGCCGGCTGTGTCGCTGAAACGATGGGTCGACATACCGCACTCCCAGTTGAAGTTGATCTACGCGAAGCGCTTGCTCATCGTACGTGAACGTGCGGGTCATCGATCGCGAACGGCAAGGACCTCCCTATGCCATCGCCACTATCGTGCCGTAGAGCTACTCACTCGACTGGCGCCAGCCTTCCCTTTGAGATACTTCGGCAGGAATGCGCGGATGCGCGCCGCAATTTCGTCGCCCTTCTCCTCAAGTGCGAAGTGTCCCGTGTTGAGAAGATGGAGCTCAAGGTTCTCTACATCCCTTTGATACGGCATCGCACCCTGCCACGGGAAGATCGGATCGTCTTTTCCCCACACGATCAACATTGGCGGCTGATAGTGTCGAAAGTACGACTGGAACTGCGGATACAGCGGAACGTTCGAGCCGTAGTCGTAGAAGAGGTCGAGCTGGATCTCGTCATTGCCCGGCCGATCCAAGAGGCGTTGATCGATGGTCCAGTTGTCAGGACTGATCCGAGCTGTATCGCGGACACCAGTGAGATACTGCCATTTCGTAGCGTCACTGGCCAGGAGACTCCGGAGAGCACTGCGGTGCTCGGCTGTTGAGTCTCTCCAGTATGCTTTGAAAGGAATCCAAAAGTCACGAAGCCCCTCCTCGTAGGCATTCCCGTTCTGAACGACAAACGCGTCGACGCGATCGGGATGAGCCAACGCCAGGCGAAAGCCTACAGGACCACCGTAGTCCATGACGTACAGCACGTAGTGCGATAGGCCGAGCCGCTGCGTAAACTTGTCCGTGATGTCGGTGAGGTTAGCGAACGTGTACCGAAATTTCTCATGGCTGGGCATACTTGACTGCCCGTAGCCCGGGTAGTCGGGCGCGATCACGCGATACTTGTCGGCCAGGGCCGGTATGAGATTGCGAAACATCTGAGACGACGTCGGAAAACCGTGGAGAAGCAGAATCACCGGGGCCGTCGGCGGGCCAGCCTCACGGTAGAAGATTTCGAGCCCGTCGATGCTGACCGTCTTATACCTGACGACTGCGGCCGCAGACGTTCGGCTATTCGCAACGGAAGCGGCCTGCGCCCGAAGCGACTGCACGAGGGGGAACGAGGGCTCGGTGGCGATAAGCATGAGAACTGACTGCACAGCCAATCGGAGCGACCGTGGGGACGCGTGAATGAGTGGCACTGTGAGATCCTCTTGTATGGGTTGCTGCGAGCGCACGCGGATGGTGCGATCGTACTACACGCCCTTGTATACGAGACGCGTGAAGAAGTTCGGCCCTATGATCTCTTTGCCGTACGCCCCGTCGAACATCATCGTCGGCTTTGCCGCGATAGTCTCGCGTAAGGGCCTGCACTTGGATTGGATCAGTCGCCGCGGCATTGCGGATGATTTGACCAGGTCCGTCTGACAGCGCCAACGCCTCGCCGAGCATTCGCTCCGCCGCGAGCAGGCTCCGCAGGGCCAGCCATGCGGCGCCACCAACCGCGCCCACCCTCACGAGAAAGTCTCGTCGAGAAACCGCGCATGATGCCATATCATTCACTGGGCGTTCCTCCGTGTGCTGAACGTGGTGCACGAGTGTGATGCGCCCTGCACGTCGGCGCCGGCTGAACGGTCCCTCGTGCGATCGCTCTGTCGGCAAGCGGGATTCGCCACGCCGACGCTCCGACAGCGCGTCCACAGTTGCGGTCACGACTATTCTGTGCCGGCATAGGTTCCTCCTGGGTGAATGACGCATACTTCCGCGCGACGCTGCTGCGAGGCTATGCGGCCGTGCATGTACGATCGGCAGTCGCACTTTGCCGCGCGTCCATCATTCAGGTACTTCTTCGCTCACCCGTGTGGGGTAGTAGGATTGTCGGCCAGTGAGGTATCGCGGCGGGAGATAATCGCGCGAACTGAAGTGCCAGTTCGCATTGAGCGTCGCTGCGGCGGCAGAAGGCGTGGTTTGCACGACGTCGTATAGCTCCATCTGCTGACGACGCGCCCGTCTGACCGAGCCATGGTCACGCCACTCCCGCACTCCCCGAGGAATGGTGCGCGGCTATGCGCGATTTCCACTGATCAATTCCGCTGGCGACCTCCAGCATCAAATCGACGCAGACGGTATCACCCAGCATATTCAGGGTCACGATACTCCTCCGCGTCGACCGATCGAACTCCCAGAGCACGTCAGACATCAGTCTCGAGAACGCCGAGGCGCCCCGATCGGCGGCAGACGAGCGAAAGGGAGTGATGCGCGCCTCGACACCACAGATCGTGCCGTCAACAACACCCCCGAGCTCCTCGACTCGTTCTGCGATCAAGTCCGCATAGGCGAGCACGGCGCCGTGCACCTCCTCCGACAATTCGCGCAAACCATTGGAAGCCTGGGATATGATGACAGAGCGCGCCTGACTGCAGTTCCACTGCAATGCGATACAGTCGCGTAGGCGTTCGCTGAGCAGGCCGATGACCTGAGGGCTCCCTACAGAGCCACCCACCGGCGGAACTCCGCTCTGTCGGAATCCACCAAAATCATCCCGCATTTGGCCAACTGGCGCCGACTCCCAAGTGCTCAGGATACCAAGGCTCGCCATACGTTCCTCTGTGTGGTCGGAATGCGCGGACCGCTCGAAGAGTGCCTCGTATGTTGGCGATTCCGCTCGGCGTGCGCGTCCGTCTTTCTACGAGTCCTCGAATACCACGAATGGGGGAGCGTCAAGCACTTTCGTTAGCGTCTGCCGCGCCACAGCGGCCGCCGATAGAGTTCTCTGCCGCCTTTACGGGGGTTACACCCCACTGGGCGTCACTTGGCCCACAAGCCACTCGCCCGCGGCCTTTATCTCCGTCTGCGTAATCGCATGACCACCACTCCCCCAGTGCAACATGACTTCCGCGCCGTAGTCCCTGAGCATGCTCGCCAGTGCGGTCGTTTGGTCCGGTGGCACGATATGATCGGCCCGGCTGGCACCGATGAACACTGGCGTTCGACTGAGGTCCACGTCCTTGTCCGGCCGAAATGGAATCATTGGACTCAACAACACCGCCGCGCGGAGTAGTCCTGGATGCTTTAGCAGCAGACTTGCCGCGATGTTTGCTCCGTTGGAAAATCCAACCGCGATCACGCCATCTTTCTCGAGTCGGTAGTTCACAATCGCTTGACGGATGAACACCGCGAGATCGTCGGTCCTTTTAGCAAGATCTTCCTGATCGAAAACGCCCTCCGCGAGTCGTCGGAAAAAGCGTGGAGCACCGTTCTCGAGCACTTGACCTCTGGGGCTGAGCAGCCCGGCGCCCGGCAGAAGTTCGCGCCCGAGAGGGATGAGGTCCTCCTCATCCCCTCCCGTACCGTGCAGCAGCAACAGCGTAGTTGCTCCAACCGACTCGGCGCCGGCGGTGGGCGGCAGATATCGGTGTGCGAAGCCGAGCGCATCGGCACTGACGTCCTCGGGTCCGCCGGCAGCGGCGGCATCGAGTGCCGCAGTCCCTTGAGGGGGGGCGAGATGGAGCGGCGGCAATACCGACTCGATCGCCTCGCGTGCGCTTTCATACCGCGGCGGAAGCATCAACTGCTCTCCCAACGTGTCCATCGGTTCGTCCACGAGAAATCCTGGCTGGTTGGTCGCCAGCTCGAAGAGGATGCCCGACTGCTCGCGAAAGTACACCGAGCGAAAGTAGGTGCGATCGATGACCGAAGTGGGCGATAGTCCGGCCCGTTCCACTCGCTCCCTCACTTCCAGCTCCACGGAGTCACTCTCTACCGCCCACGCGACGTGGTGAACGGTGCCGGCGCCTGACATTCCGGCTCGACCTCCGCTTCGCGCGTGCACGGTTACAAATTGCCCCGCTTCGCCGGCGGTGAGGTAACGCCGCGTCTCGCCATCGTCGCGGATCATCGTGAGCCCGAGCGTTTCAACGAGCGTCGCACCAGTCCCTTCGTGCGCGCTCACCCACAACGTCACGCCATGGAAACCCCGAAGTGCTTCCTCGGGAGGAATCCCCGGGGCCCCGAGGCGTCCCCGTCGATTGGCGGCGCCAAAGTGCCCGACAATCTCGAGCATCGTTCCATCATGATCTTCGAAGGAGATCACGAGTTCCGCCTCACCGCCGTCGAACCGTGCCCACGCCCCCGAGTGTTCGATACCATGACGGGTGAGTCGATCCAACCAAAAGTCGATCGCCGATGGCAGCACCGAGAACGCAACCATGGCAACCTGCCCGGAACCCACCCGACCCCGCCGCGCGCCGGGCCACGGAAAGAAGGTCATGATGCTACCTGGCGAGCCGACGTCGTCTCCGTAGTACAGATGATACGTTTCCGGATCGTCGAAGTTGACGGTGCGCTTCACCAGCCTAAGACCCAGGAGGCCTGCGTAAAAATCCACGTTACGCTGCGGATCGCTTGCGATGGCAGTCACGTGATGGATTCCCAGAACTTTGTTCATCGTATTCCCCGTCCGTGCAGTCGTTGACTAACGCGCTTCCCCCCGTGCACTTCTTTCTGCGGTGAAAGGGTGTTTGGACGGCGTCGGGGGCGCATCCCTCGGACGGGTGATCTTTTGCCATCCATTTTGGTGGAGCCTTCGCGATTTTCAGCGGACAGAGCGACGCGGCGCCCGCCGCGACCTCGCCAGCCCCACGGTGGCGACACACACGGTGACGACACACACGGCGTTCCTTATCCCGGCGCCCGAATTGAAACGACGACATCGGTGCCGCGCCCTACATGGCTGTCGATCGTGAGGGTTGCACCGACCGCCGCCGCCCGCTCGCGCATTCCTTGCAGCCCCCAATGCCCGTTGAGCGAAGCGTCTCGCTGGTCGAACCCAGAGCCGTCATCCGTCACGCTGACACGCAGGCCGCGACGGTCATCCACCCACCGCACCTTCACGCTGCGGCACGCCGAGTGCTTGCGCGCGTTGACCAGCGCCTCGGTCGCGATTCGTACGACCTCCGCCTCGACGTCGCGCGGATAGGCGCGCGTCGTGCCTTCGCGCTCAAGGCGCACGTCGACCTCGGTGTCGGCAAACGTGCGCCGCGCGGCGTCGGCGAGTTGGTCCCAGAGTGGCACCAGATCGTCTGCAGAGTTCCGCATCGCCGTCACGGCATCGCGGGCTTCGACCAGCGTGTTCCGCGCCAAAGTCCGCATCTCCCCGAGCACGGAGGCGTCCAGGCCGAGCGGACCGCTGGCTCGGATGGCCGCGGCGTCGAGACGCATCGAGATGCCCGTCATGCCACTGAGCAGCGTATCGTGCAGCTCGCGCGCCAGGCGAACGCGCTCGGCGAGCCTGCCGCGCAACTCCGCCTCCGCGCGGCGCCGCCGCGTTCGGGCTACAGCACCCATGCCCGCCGCGCCGACAGCACCCGCGGCGAGTACGGCGAGTGCAAGCGCCCAGCGCGTCTGGTACCAGGCGGGCAGCACGGTGAAAGCGAGCACAGCCTCTCCTGTGCTCGGCACGCCATCCTCATTCCACGCACGCACGCGGAAACGGTACGCGCCGGGCCGAAGCTGTGTATACGTCGCCGTGCGTGGCACGCTACCATCTACCCAGTCTCGGTCCACGCCGTCTAGGCGGTACTGCACGCGCACTCGTTCGGGCATGCGCGGGCTTGCTGCCGTGTAGTGGATCTCGATGCGGTCGGGGTTGGGTGCGATGCGCCACAACTCGCTCGCCGCCAGTTCATGTGCGCCGACGACGACCTCCTCCACATGCACGGGCGGTGGCGTGTCGTTGACCGGCACGGCCGCTGGGTCGACCACGGAAAGCCCGCCAGGTGTGGCAAGCCAGAGCCGCCCGTCCGTCGCGCGGAACATACGCGCGACACCGTACAGCGTGAGATGTGGTGACACGAGGCCATCCGGCGGCCCGAACGTCTGCGGTGCTGGCGCGACGAGCCCGCGGTTGGCTGCCGCGTGCAGCGCCGGGAGCGGAAAGCGCCCGACGCCGCCACCACTGGCAAACCACAGTGCGTCGTGCGCTACCGAGAGTATCACGTTGAAGCCGGTGAGACCGGGCACCGGACCAGGGAGCGGGACCTCCACCGCCCTGCCGCCTGCCAGCCGGACCAGCGTCGGTGGCGCATCCGGTCCGCCTCCCTTCGGCAACACGACGCCCCAGAGCGTGTCACTTGCCTCGATAGCCACCGCTTCGAGTGGCTTTCTGAGCGGCGTAAGCGAATCGAGACGCATCGGTGCGCGCGACGACGAGACAGCATAGGCGACGGGCATCTGCTCATCGGCGGCAATCACGCGGCGTTGGGAATCTGCCGCGACGAAGATCGCCTTCGCATTGTCGCCGAGACCGGGCAGCAGAACGGGAGCGTACCGTCCGTTGCGCAGCACGCCCAAGCCGCGCGGGGCGGTACTCAACCAGAGCGCTCCGTCGGCATCCTCGACGCCGGCCCAGATGCGCTTTGGGGGAAGATCGGTACCACGAAAAACACGGGTGGTTCCGCTCCCGTCCACCCTCGCGAGGCCTCCTCCCGTCAGCCCAAGCCAGACGCTACCTCGCGACGCTGCGAGTAGCTGGAATCGCAAAGCAGGCGGCAACGGCATCCGCTGACCCGTCAGTGAATCCGGCGCCGCGCGCGCTCCAGACTCATGGAGACGGTAGACGTTGTCGGAACGATCGCGGACCCAGATGCTGCCAGTCGCGTCGCCGGCCATTTCGTACGGCGCATCGAAAGGCACACCGTCGCGCCGACCGAGCGTCATGAACGCGGCACGACGGAATCGTTCGAGCCCGAGGTCCGTTGTGGCCCAGATCGTTCCATCGGCGTCGGCGACGATATCCTGCACTACCATGCCGGCTGCACCATCCCCCGGCGGCCGGCGCTCGAGGTGGCCATCACGCCAGACGAGGACGCCGGCCGAGCGACTCGCGATGTACACGGTGCCGTCGGGGGACTGCGTCACCATGCCGATGGACAGCGCGCGCGGATCGTCGTCGAGATGCACTGGCGTCCACACGCCCGCCCGCAGGTGCTGCAGCCCACCACGGCCTGCGGCCGCGGAAACCCACAGCGTGCCATCGGCGGCCTGAAGCTCCGGGTAGACCGAGCGTTCTGGTTTTGCAAGTCCCGACGATGCCGGCGGCGGGTCGAAGTGCCGGATCCCGCGCGGCGTGATGTGCCAGATCCCCTGTGTGCGTGTGCCGACCCACAGGCCGTCAGCGGTATCCGGCCGCGTGACGGTCACGCCGGAGTCGGGCACGCCTGCGGGCCAACTTCCAGGCACAAGGTGCTCACCTTGCAGGCGCCGGATCCACTGACGGCCGGCCGAATCCGCTTCGACCCAAATTCCACCGGCGCCGTCCTCGTAGACGTCGGTGTAACGGGCGTGGCCGACAACCGGATCGAAAGCAACACGAAACACACCGTTGCGATAGGTGACGAGTCCGCCGTCGGGCCGCACGATCCACAGGCGATGTTCGCGATCGACGTGCCGGGGCGTGAATGAGCGACCAGCGCGCCCCGTGAGGCGTAGCGCCGGCTCGCGCGTCCCGTCGATCACCATGAAACGCACACCATCGAATCGCACCAGCCCATTGTGTGCGCTCCCCCAGAGGTAGCCATCGGGCGAACGCCTGATCGACGGTGTCGCGCTGAGCGGCGCTTCACCAAAAGGCCAGACCGTATGATGGTAGCGGCGTAGCGGAGGCGCCTGCGCATCTGCGGTCCGTGGTAGCGAGAGCGCGCCGGCGGCGCACGTTGCCACCACCAACACCCGCCGGAGCGCACGAGCGCACAGACAACCGACACGATTGCGCATCGCTAAAGAGTGCGACGTTTGGGTGATATCGTGCAAGACTCCGCTTCCCGACCGCGCCGCCAGTAGCGGAGTGAACCATTCGCCGCGTTGATGCACTTCGTACCGTCAACACAACGAGAGCCGAACATTCGTTACAGGGCTACCGCGGCAACCGGAGACTGCTTGCCTTGGCCATCTGCCGCATGCGAATGTCGTCTGGCATCGAGATCGGCTTCGCCTGCGCAATCATCCGAACGACATACGCAATGACTGCCCCTTCAGCGGACGCGATATCGATGCGCCCGAACGCATGATTCCGTCCCAGGGCACGGGGCACGACGGCGCTATCGCGATCGCATAACGGTCTACGCAATGCAGCGGGGAGGCACATGCAGGAGACGGCGGCGGCCGCAAGCGGAACCAGTACACCCGCATTCAGCATCGCTGCACACGATGCTGTTGTTGCAATCTACGGAACGCAAGGCAGCGCTGAGCGTGCGGTGCGGACGCTTGCACGAGACGGGTTTGACATGCGACGTCTCTCGATGGTCGGCCGTGGCGACCACACCGACGAGCAGGTGCTCGGCTACTACAACACCGGAGATCACGTCACGTTTGGAGGAAAGCAGGGGGCGTCTTGGGGGACGCTCAACGGCATCCTCTTCGACTCCGCACTGCTGTTCGTGCCTCTCCTATGCCACATCATCGTCCTCGGGCCGCTCGTCGGCGCGCTCGCGAACGGCGCGGCGGGACCGGCGTTCACTGGCGGTCTCACTGCACTTGGCGTTGCGCTCCATGGAATCGGCATCCCGAAGCATTCGGCGATGCGGTATGAGACGGCGGTACACGCCGATCGACACCTGCTCGTCGCCCACGGACCCGGTGCGGATGTGCGTCGCGCGCGCACAAGCCTGGCGGAAACCGGCGCTGAACGGCTGGATATGCACGCCGCCGCGCGGCTGAATGATCCGGGAAGCTGAGTCATGCCGCGGTGCATCGCGCCGTTTAGGCCGCATCTTCCAACTCCTTCCTGACAATTCGAGGACTTCAGTGATCGTGACATTGCCGAGCCCGTACGCGGTTCCCGATTTGCTGGACCGGCTTTCCGCACTCGTGGTGGCCCGCGAGCTGGTTGTGTTCGCGCGCATCGAGTTCTCGCACGACGCTACCGCAGCCGGCCTCACGCTCTCCCCTATGGCGCAACTGGTATTCGGTCACCCGCGCGGTGGCACGCCGGTACTCGCGGCGGCCCCGCTGGCCGGACTCGAGCTGCCCTTGCGTGCGCTCGCGTGGACCGATGCTGACGCCAACGTGTGGCTGAGCTACGTCGATCCAGCCGAGCTTCAGGACCGATACGCGCTACCCGATTCGCAAGCTGCGGGCTTGCAGATCATTCACGAGCTGTGCCTTCACGCGGTGGCATAGCGCAACGCGAGCAACGCACCGCTTTCGTTTCCTCGCCCCTGCCGTCTTGAGCTTTGCACACGCGGCACCGTTGCCGCACGAATGGTGTGCTACCGTCGTTCAGCGCCCACGAGGCACGCGTGAAGTCAACGCGGTAGGTCCATTGGGTGCGACCCCTTCGACGAGCACCAGTCGTCGCCCCGACGTCTCGGAGATTTCCGGCAGCGGCGCCGCGGTGACCGCCTCCACGAGCGCAGCGCCACCGTTGGCATCGGTCACGACGGTCGCGAGTGGAAGGCTCGAAGAGACGTAGGCACTGTCCTCATCCATGAGATACAACGTGTAGGTCGTTGCCGGAGACAATCCGCGAACGCTCACGTCGATGCCATCGATCGGACCCAGCGAGCGCATATAGACACGGCCCCATGACGATGCACGTCCGTCGGGCGCCGAGAGTGAAATCTCGACCGGCCGTCGTGCGACTGCTGGTTGAGTGAGGTTTTGCGTACCGTCCCCAGTCGGCACGGCGTCAGGGACGTACACGAGCGCCTGAGGCGACTGCCCCATCGGTATCTGCGCAACGACCGAATTCGTCCGCGTATCGATCACGACGACACCGTCACCCTGCTGAAGCCCGACATAAACGCGCGACCCGTCGCCGGAGGCCCAGATGCCGTGCGGACACGCGCCGACCGGAATCGACGTGACCAGCGTACGGTCGCGACGGTACACCTTGACCACGTTCTCCGTACACACGGTGACGTAGGCATAGTCACCAGCGCTCGCGCCACCGACGCGCGTACCACCGCCTGGCCCCGCCATCGTGACATGATTCGTGATCGGACCCGTCTCGATCACGCCCTCGACGACGTACGTGCGCGCATTCACCACGGTCACCTTGCCGACGTCCTTGTGCGTCATCCAGACTTGCGCACCATCCTGCGTAATCACAAGGTCCGGGGAAAACGGACTGACCACGGGCACTCGCGCGAGCACGCGCCCGGACGGGACGTCTATAACGTCCAGCTCCGGCGTGAAAGAGTGGTTCACGAACGCAACTCGGCCGTCGGGTCGGAATACGATCATGCTCGGCCCCTTCGCCGTTACGACGCGGCGTACCTCACGCATCCGGACCGGGTCGATGACCGACACGTAGTTCGCTCCTCGTACGCTCACCCACAATTCGCGCCCGTCGGGGCTGAAGAATCCCTCGTGCGGATTCCGACCGACATAGACGGTGCCCTTCACGCGGTTCGTCGTTGTCTCGACAATGGTCACGGCATTGGTAGCCGTCGACACCACCGAGAGCCATCGGTGATCCGGCGAGAATCCAAGGCCGTGCACATTGATTTCACCGCCGTACAGCGCACTCAGCATGAAGCCGGCGGCGGGCAGTGGCGATAGGCGTTCGCTTCCCAAGCGCAGCTGCCCGAGCAGTCGGTTCGTCGACGGGTCGATCACTGATACGGTGTTCGAGACCTGATCAGCGGTGTACACACGGTCGCGTTGATAATCTGCGCGATGCGCGGCGCTGGACGATGCGCGAATCGGCAGCTCGGTGGTGACTCGCCTGTCGAGCGCTGCCGAAGAGCGCGCCGCCCGAGCACCCGCCGCCGACCAGTGTTCGAGCTGCGTGACCTCGACCTGCTGCTCGGCCACGATGCCCAGCGCGAACACGCGGAGGGCGGAATCCCGACTGTACACGAGGAGCTGCCGCGCCATGTCGATCGCGCCCCGATGGTGTGCGATCATCGCTTCGACGAACGTACTGTCCTCGCTATTCGAGACGCGCATCAGTGCGGTGTGCATTCCGCTGTGCATGCTGGCCATGCACGGCTGCAGCGACGTTACAAACGCTTTCCGAGTGATCGCTCTAGCCGCATGCGAGTCAGACACGCGCGGCCCGGCCGCTATGCAGCGGCGTTCTTTGGTCGGGGAGTCTATTGGTACGGTGCGTAGCCCAGCGTCGAGGGATTGCCCACCGACATTCGCGTTAGGGACGAGCGCGTACAGTGCGATGGCGCAGCAGCACGCGCGCCCGGCGGTGAATATCTGCATTGTGTCGCCTCCCTCGGCGAGCATGGGGGTAGTTGATACGCTTCGACGTGTAGCCAGTCAGCAAGGGGCATTCATCGCGTCCCGACCGGCTTGTGCCCGCGTCGTGCGCGAATAGGCTGCCCGGCGCTCGCCTCGCTCGAAAACGTCTTTTGACCGTAAGCGTTTTCCGCTGGCCTGGCGTCACCAAAACGGTATATCATCGCGTACCACTGTCGGGTACACGCGCACATGCCGTGGCGTCCAACCCGCTCCCCCACAATCGGTGGTGAAGCCTATCGGGCGAACATCGTCGCGTCGCACTCCCTCGGAATCGCGGGGGCAGCCATCGTCGGTCGGGGTAGTATTCAACTGCAGCCGCACAAATTCGTGCGCGAGGAGGTCGCCGTCGTGCGGCCGAGCACTCCCGACTCCTCACCGGGAATGCCGAGGATTTCCCGCGATCGCGCTCCTTCGACACGCGGGGCACGTAGCATCGGCCTCAACCCGACGGTGACACCAGTTGCCCCCGAAGTCAGGCGAACGGCGAGCGGCGACTGCCGCGGCTCAAGAGCCCATCGCGCCTGCCCGGTTGGATGCTCTCTCAGAATTCGACCGGTCAATCTCTCGCAATTCGGCCAAAGTCGTTCGCAATATCTCATGAGCTGTTGAATCTGTGCTCTTTTTGAAGAGCAAAGCGAACCGAACTCGTCTGGAGCAAGCGACGGTGACAGCTCCGTTCCCTCGGCGTTCTTTCGTTTCCGGCCTATCTAGGCGCCTTCCGTCTGGCGGGTCGGAGCGAATCACTCGACCAGCTCGCGGGCTCGGGACTGCTGTCGATTCGGACTCATGATCTGGCGTCCGACCACACACGTAAGAATGGCGCGCTTGCGCTCTTGATCATAGCGCGGCAATATCCGCAAGTGAATTCGGATCGGTGGCACAATGCGGCTATCTTGATCGGCAATGTCGGAGGTGCGAGGCGTGGACTACGCTCGCTCCTCGCGATGTCGCTGACCCTTTCCTCGAGTCCAGTTGCGGGTCAGGGACTGACGCCGGTACTCGGAAAGTACCAGTTAGACGTCTGGCGGGCGCAAGACGGCGTTCGCCTCGCGTTTACATCGAATCTGGTGCAGACGAGCGACGGCTATCTCTGGCTCTCGTCGCAGGCGGGGCTCACGCGATTCGACGGGGCCAGATTCACCGTGATCGATGGTGCGAACACGCCAGCGCTTCGTGGTCGTCCTCGGCTTCAGACCTATCCGCTCCTTGAGGACGCAGAGCACGTTCTCTGGGTCGGAACCGACATCGGATTGATGGCGTACCGGGGCGGCATGCTCCCGTCACGTGCGACGGATCCGTCGTTCGCGACCGACTTGGTGAACGCGGCTGTGATGGATTCATCGGGTCGTGTCTGGGCCATCACGCGACTTGGGCGTCTGTTCCACGTGGATCTGGACAACGGACTCCGCGCTGTGCCCGGTGTGGCAGCCCGATCGCTCGGCAGCAGCATGACCGTCGATGCGGTCGGTGACATATGGATTGCCGCGGGTCGGCAGGGTGTGCACCGGCTACGCGGTGACTCCATGTCTGCTGTAACCTTTCTGAGCGACCTGGGCATTGACGAAGTCACGCGCATAGTGGCGACACGTGACAGCTCTGTGTGGTTCGGTACCGCAACCGAGGTCGTGCAGTGGCGCCAAGGACACATTCGGCGCTTTCCCTTACCGCGACAACCAGCGATGGGAGCGGTATCGTGCTTCGCTGTCGGTGCGGACGGCTCGCTGTGGGTCGGCACGGAAGGCGCGGGACTGTATCGGTTCGACGGTCGCTCCTTCGAACACGTGTCACGCGAGGAGGGCCTATCCGACGATCGAGTGATCGACATTATGATCGATCACGACCACAATGTTTGGGTCGCCACGCGTGATGGTCTCAATCGCCTTCGGCCAATCCCATTCAGCATCATTACAGCACGATCCGGTCTCCCGACCGAGCTCCCAGGCGGCATCCTACTCGACGGTACCGGCCGCACGTGGCTTGCACCGCCGACCGGGGGCCTTTTTCGTGGCACCGTTGACGCCAACGCGGCACGCTTCGCACAAGCGGAATCCGTACGTAGATCCGATCGGGTCACTGCACTCGCTCGGGCACGCGACGGCAGCGTGTGGGCAGGCCATCTCGGTGGCTCCGTCACGCGCTTCGAGAGAGACCGCACGAATGTAGGTCCTCCGATCATGGCGGGCCTCCCCCCCGTCACCGATATACTCGAGGACCCGGACGGCACGTTGTGGATCGGCACTTGGCATGGCCTGTACAGGTGGCGCAACGGGCAAGTGCGTCCGGTCACCGTTAGCGACGGGCTCTTGGACGACGCTATCCATCGAATCGTGCGTGACGTCGCCGGAACGCTGTGGGTGGCAACGCAGAGCGGGATCGTGCGAGGCAAGGTCGACGAGGTCGGGTTCAGCGAAGTGGCGATCCCCGCGAACGGCGCTCGGCGGACGGTCGTGCTGTTCGAGGCTCCTGTTGGCACCCTCTGGGCAGGCTCCGCAGACGGACTCACGCGAGTGAGTGGTGGGCGGCCCGCGCTGCTCACTACCGCTCACGGACTGCCTGAGAACTGGATCGGAGCCGCGGAGCTGGATTCGGTCGGGAACGTTTGGCTCGGGCAGCTGGGTGGCTTGACGCGTATCCGCCTGAGCGAACTCGTTGCCGCCGCCGACGGCCGGACGACCACACTGGGTAGCGCCATTAGCTATCCTCTGCGCGAGGGCCTCGCCGGCGGAGATCCGACGGCATGGCCTCACCCGGCGTCCTTCAAGGACGCTGCCGGCACGATCTGGTTCGCGACCGGGCACGGTATCGTCCGCGTCGACCCCATGCGTGTGGCGGGAGATGGCCAAACGCGCGGGCTGCCACTCATGCACATCGAACAGATTCTCGTGGACGGCTCTACAGTGCCGTCAGGAGCGTTCACGCTCGATCCGGCCGCGCGCCGACTTGAGCTGCGATATACTGGGGTAGACCTCTCGAATGGACCGGGCGTGCTTTTTCGCTTCCGCCTCGATGGATACGATACGACGTGGGTTGATGCAGGCGCGCAGCGCGTTGCGTCATATACCCGTCTTGCGGCGGGGAACTATCGATTTCGTGTGACTGGACGCGCGAGCAACGGCGGATGGAGCACCGCGGAAGCAGTTGCGGACTTCGAGGTGCTCGCGCCGCTTTATCGGCGACCATGGTTCCTCGTCGCGGCAGGCGTTGCGCTCGCCATCGCGTTATTCGGGGCTCACCGCTCGGTGCTCTATACGCGCTCCGTCGCAATCCGCGAGGAGCGCTCACGCATGGCACGTGAGATTCACGACTCGCTGCTTCAGGGGTTCAGTGGCATTGCATTGCAGTTGCAAGCTGCGTCGACACGATTGGCACTGTCCGGCGCTCAGCAGCCGCTGCTCGATCGCATCCTGTCTTTAATCGACCAGACCCTCGCGCAGGCCCGCGACAGCGTCTTTGACATTCGCCATCCTTCAGTTGTACAGGAAGACTTTGTCAAGGCATGCAATGGTGCTGCGGAACGAATCCTGGCGAATAGCGGGACGGAGTTCCGTGTGGTCCTACGCGGCCGAACGCGTCGACTCTCTCCGGTTACGCATGCGGAATCGCTCCGTATCGTTGAAGAGGCACTCACAAATGTCCGGAAGCACGCAGCGGCCTCCGAGGTGGTCATGGAATTCGACTACCAATGGCGGGGTTTGCACGTGACCATACGTGATAATGGAATCGGCGGAGACCTGGGCGCGTTGCAACAACCATCGGGGCACTGGGGCGTGCTCGGTATGCGTGAGCGCGCGAGCAGGATGGGTGGGCAACTCTCGCTGCGCAGTCGACCGGAAGCCGGCACGGCCGTCTCGCTTCAGGTGCGCTATGCCAGAGGTCCGCTCACCGGATCCGAGGCGCGACGCATTTAACGCTCGCCAAGCGGAGTATTACAGCTACTCGGCGCCTAGTGCCGAGCATGCGGCGCTCGAGCACGCCGAACCCTACTCACCTAGGTGAATAATGCCCCGTTTCAGCGCGAGCGTAACCGCCGCGGTGCGATCATCGGCGCCAAGCTTGTCAAGAATGTGAATGACGTGCGCCTTCACGGTGGCCTCGGTGCGACCGATTATAGTCGCAATCTCCTTGTTTCGCATGCCCTTGGCCATCAACGCCAGTACCTCACGCTCACGCTCTGTCAGTTCAATGCGCGGCGTGAACTCGGCAAGTCGTTGCGCAACGATGCTTGGAACAACGCGAACCCCGCGATGCACAAGACGAATTGCGTCAGCCACCTCTGACCGGAGCGCACCCTTCAGCAGATAGCCGCTGGCGCCAGCTTCGAGCGCCCGATGGATATCGCTGTCGCCCTCGTAAGTACTCAGTGCGATGATGCGTGCGTCCACAAACTCCGAACGGATCGCGCGAATCGCCTCGACACCCTGCATGATAGGCATGCTCATGTCCATGAGCGTCACGTCGGGCTTATGCTGCCTATAAAGTTCGACCCCTTTCGCGCCGTCCTCTGCTTCGGCGACCAGGTGCAGGTCAGGGTACACGGAAAGAAGCGCGGCTAATCCATCGCGGTAAATCGGATGGTCGTCGACCGTCATCACACGGATAACGCTGTCGACGCCGTCATGTCTGCGGGCGCCCGAGGCGGGGAGTGTCATGCTAGTTATGCTCTCGCGCGGGCAGGCGTTTGGCAATCCTCCTTTGGGCTACTCATCGGACCTGATCGTCGGAGACGCCAGGAGTATCCTCGACCGATGGCCCTATACACGGTCGAGCGCGACTGCACGAGAGACCCCTCCTAGCGATCGCCCGCAGTTCGGGCCATGGCCGTTCTTCGAACATTCAGGCACTCGAGCAATTGGACGCGCTTCGATTTCATACCGGCTGAGATGGTGGAGCTCACTGATCGCGCGGATGCTCTGGCCGAGCCGGTCGTCGGGAGCAGAGTCGCACAACGGCGCATAGTGTGCCTACCGTCCGTACCGCACGGCAGCAAAGAATGGGCAATCTGGCAGTTAGCCGTTCGGGGTAGCGGAAGTCGAACCGCACGACCGATTCGCCGCGCCAATGACTTCTGTACTGTAGCGCCATGACAATACGCCATCTCACCACCGCGCTGACCTTCGGGTCGCTCCTGGCGCTCGCGAGCACTCCATCCGCCGCGCAGCCACCAGCGTTTCCACCGGCATTCCGCGTCGAACGGATCGCCACAAATAGCACCATGCTGCATGTACGCGTCGGCGGCTCGGGGCCGGCCGTCCTGCTGTTGCACGGCTACGGGGAAACAGGAGACATGTGGTCTCCGCTCGCCGCGGAACTCGTCACAAACCACACCGTCATCGTGCCCGACCTGCGCGGCATGGGACATTCGGCGCGCCCGGCAAGCGGGTACGACAAGAAGACGCAAGGCACGGACATCGCTGGGATGCTCGACGCACTGCACATCACGCAGGTCGACCTCGTCACGCACGACATCGGTAACATGGTGGGCTACGCCTTTGCCGCGCAGCAACCGGCGCGCGTCCGCCGCTTCGCCCTGATCGACGCCCCGCTTCCTGGTGTGGGGCCGTGGGATGACCTTATTCGCAGTCACCAGCTCTGGCACTTCTCCTTCTGGGGTCCCGACGCGGAGCGCTTGGTTGCGGGCCGCGAACGCATCTACCTCGATCGCTTCTGGAACGAGTTCTCGGCCGTGCCCGCGCGCTTCACCGAGACGTCTCGTGCACACTATGCGGCGCTCTATGCACAGCCGGGCGCAATGCATGCCGGTTTCGAGCAGTTCAGGGCATTCGATCAGGATGCGATCGACAACAAGGCATTCCTCCAGCGCGGAAAGCTCACGATGCCGGTGCTGGCAGTCGGTGGCGAGAAGTCGTTCGGAGCCGTCATGGCTACAGTGATGCGCTTCGTTGCAACCGACGTCACCGAAGCAATTGTTCCGGGCTCCGGACACTGGATCATGGAGGAAAATCCGACTGCGACAATCGCAATCGTGCGAAAGTTCATCGGTGACGCCGCACCGCGCGTAGGAGCGTCTTCCGACGCGACGTCGAAGGACAGCGGCCCAGAATCGGCGCCGGCGGAGTCGACCGATTCGATCAAGCCGTCGATCGTCCTGGTGCACGGCGCATTCGCCGACGCATCCAGCTGGCGCAAGGTTATTCCAATGCTCGAGCAGGCGGGATACTCCGTGATTGCGGTACAGAATTCACTCGCCTCACTGGAAGCGGACATTGCCACGACGAAACGCGTGGTCGATGGACAGAAGGGTCCCGTGGTGGTGGTCGGACACTCGTATGGCGGCGCCGTGATCACCGGAGCAGCCGCAGGCAATGGCGCCGTCAAGTCACTCGTGTACATCGCGGCGTTCGCTCCGGATGCCGGCGAGCCAATTGCCGCGTTGAATGACAAATATCCATCCGCGCTGGGTGGCGCGCTTAGACCGGATGCCGCCGGATACCTCTATCTCGATCGCGCCCAGTTTCGATCGGTGTTCGCTGCCGACGTCCCCCTCGCCGATACGCGCGTGATGGCCGCGACGCAGAAGCCCATCAACGGTGCAGCGTTCGGCGCCCCTGTGGCCGTAGCAGCGTGGAAGTCCATCCCGAGCTGGTATCTGGTCACCGAAAACGATCAAGCCATTTCCGCCGCGCATCAGCGGTTTTACGCGAAGCGCATCGGGGCGCAGACCACCGAGATCAAGTCGAGCCACGTGCCGTTCCTCTCGCATCCTGAAGCGGTCGCGCGGATCATCCTTCAGGCAGCAGGCGCCGAGCGCAGTTCATCGCGCGCGGGGAAGTAGCGAGATGTCCGTGCGGATTGTGGCGCTGCTCGTCACGGTGCCGGTCGCGATGTCCGCACAAGCATCCGCGGGCATCCACCCGACGACAGCGTCCAGGCCTGCGTATCGTGCATCGCGCGCGGACGAAGACTGGGGAACGCTGCGTGATTCGTCGAATCGTACCGGGCGACTCGATGGCGCGAAGGTGCACGCGTTGGGTGGGCATGCGTACCTGTCGCTGGGTGCAGATGTACGACTGATCGAAGAGCGGTACCGCAGCGAAGACTTCGGGCGGACGAGCCTCGGACTCGATCACTCGCTGATTCAGCGGTACATGGTGCATGCGGACCTGCGCACCGTCGCGGACTCTGCGAGGTTCACGGCACGGCTATTTGCGCAGCTCAAGAGCGGACTGGTTGGCGGTCGGTCCGTGGGAGCCCGGGTACCGGACACGGACACCTTGGACATTCAGCAAGCATTCGCCGAGCTGTCCAGGGCTTCGCCGTCCGACCGATCGGTTTCCCTGCGCGTCGGTCGACAGGAACTCGTGTACGGAAGCCAGCGACTCATCGGGTTGCGCGACTTCCCGAATGTGCGGCAGACGTTCGACCTTGCCCGCGTCATGCTGCATGCGGGTGGTACGAAGCCGTGGCAGGTCGACGTGTTTGGCGGCCGCCCCGTCACGACGCGAACCGGAGTGTTCGACGACGCCACCGATCGCTCTAAGTCGCTCTGGGGCGCATACGCAACGCGCAGCTTGCGCTCGACTCTGGGCGGCGCGATGGATCTGTACTACGTCGGCCATCATCGCGACCGCGCCGCAACGCATCTCGTGGCGGGACGCGAGACGCGTCACACGCTCGGCGCGCGTGTCTTCGTTCGGCGCTCAGCCGGCGCGGGTGTCATGGACGTTGAGCTCGAGCCAATGCTGCAATTCGGCCATTTGGCAGACGATGCAATCCGCGCGTGGTCCGCGTCAGGCGTCACTGGCTGGCGCTGGTCGTCCATGCCGGCCAAGCCGCGACTGTCGCTCGGCTTCGACGCGTCGAGCGGTGATCGCGGACCGAGCGCCGCGACACGCGGCACGTACCACCCGCTGTATGCAACGGGCGGGCACATGGCACTCGGAAGCCCGCTGGGTGCAGTGAACTTCATGTCGTTGCATCCGAAGCTCGAAGCCACGCTCACGAGCAAAGCACTGCTGTTTGGAGACTGGTTCATCTCGTGGCGTGAGAGTACCCGCGACGGCGTGTACAACATTGCCGGGATACCGATCGGCGTTCCAGGCAATCGCAGTGAGCGTTTCATCGGCCACCGGCCCGGCATTCACCTCGACTATGTCCTCAGCACGCAGACCAGCCTCGGCGCGTGCGTTACGCGCTTCATGCCTGGACCCTACCTGCGCGCAAGTGGCTGGAAGAAGGACACCGAATACGCCACGGTGACCGCAACATACCGTTTTTAACCCTTGCAAGCTCGCGCACTCACGACGGTGACGATGCCGTCCCAATCAGGAGAATGATGAACATGCAACGATCTTCGCGATCACACTTGCCACACACCGCAGCAGTCTTAAGCGCCGCACTCGCTTCGCTGGTTGTCGCCCAAGCCTCGCTCGCTCAACAGGCCGCGCGCGCACCACATGACCTTGCGGGCACTGGCGCGAGCTTCAGCAACATGCCAGAAGTTCCGCCTATCGGTGCACGCATCGCCAAGTACCTCGACGTGCCTGACGCTGCGAAGGGTCCGGCAATCCCCGCGGGTAAAGGGTATCGCACGGAACGACTTGGCGCGGGGCTCTACATGGTCACTGACAACGCATATCAGTCCATGTTTCTTGTATACGAGTCGGGAGTGGTGGTAGTCGATGCGCCACCGTCGTATGCGGCGCACATCAAGACCGCCATCGCGGAGGTGACGGGCAAGCCCATCACCCACCTCGTCTACAGCCACGCGCACGCCGATCACATCGGAGGTGCCGCGATGCTGGGCGGCCGTCCGATCATCGTGGCGCACGCGGAGACGAAGCGTCTGCTCGCGCGTTCAAACGATCGTAATCGGCCGTTGCCGACGGTCACGTTCACCGACGGCTACCAGCTCAAGGTCGGGAGCCAGGTGCTCGAGCTTCAAAGCCGGCGCGCCGCACACCAACCGGGCAACCTGTTCATTTACGCGCCAGCCCAGAAGGCGCTCATGCACGTCGACGTCGTGTATCCAGGATGGATGATGTGGCGACGATTCGGCCTCGCCGAAGACGTGCCGGCGTATTTCGACGCGGTCGAAGCCGTCAAGTCCTACGACTTTGCGAAATTCGTCGGAGGGCACGTCGCACGGGTGGGCAGCAGAGAAGATGTCGTGGTGCAGGCGGAGTTCATGGCGGATCTCAAGGCGGCCGCACTCAAAGCATTGCAGACGGTGAAAGTCGGTGCCGAAGTCAATCCGCTCGATCTTGGCAATCCCTGGGCCGTGTATGACACCTACATCGATCGGGTCGCAGCGAGCTGCGTGAACGCGTTGACGCCCAAATGGAAGCGTCGGCTCGCGGCGTTTGATGTGTACATCTGGGATCAGTGCTATGCCATGGAGCAGAGTCTCAGGATCGATTGACGCAGCAGAGCGCACGATGTCCACACCCACCTTCCATTCAACCCGAGCATACCGACCATGACCGCCTTGAGCAGCCCATCATCCACGAGCGAGAATGCTCCACACGAAACGATCACCATGCACGAATCCGAGCAGGTCGCGCGCGCGAATGCGAGCGGGCTGCAGCCAGTGGTCTTCGTGCACGGCCTGTGGCTCTTGCCGAGCAGTTGGGAGCGGTGGGCGAGATTCTTCGAAAACGCGGGGTACATCGCCGTTACGCCGGGATGGCCGGATGATCCAGAGACCGTGGCAGAGGCAAATGCGCACCCGGAGGTGTTCGCCGACAAGACGGTCGGTCAGGTGAGTGAACACCTCGACACGCTCGTGCGCGGCCTGACGCGAAAGCCTGTCATCGTCGGACATTCGTTCGGCGGACTGCTGGCGCAGATGCTTGCCGGCCGCGGTCTGGCCTCAGCCACCGTCGCCATCGATCCTGCGCCATTTCGTGGCGTGCTGCCGCTCCCGATCTCCGCACTCAAAGCTGCATGGCCCGTGCTTGGGAACCTTGCCAATCGACATCGGGCCGTGCCGCTCAGCTTCGAGCAATTTCGCTTCAGTTTCGCCAACGCGTTGAACGAAGATGAAGCGCAGGAATTGTACGCGCGATTCGCCGTGCCCGCGCCGGGCGCACCCTTGTTTCAAGCGGCGGCGGCAAACCTCAATCCGTGGACCGAGGTGAAGGTGGACACGGAGCATCCCGACCGTGGGCCGCTCCTCGTGATCTCGGGCGAGAACGACAACACGGTGCCGTGGTCGATCGCGAACGCCTCGTTTCACCTTCAGGAACGCAACACCGGTATCACCGAGATCACGGAGATGCCGGGCCGTGGGCATTCGTTAACGATTGACCATGGCTGGCGTGAGGTCGCGGAGACCGCGCTACAGTTTGTCCGACGATTCGTCTGATGCGATGCGGACTGGCGTTCGACACGTAATGAGGAGCATTGCAAACCGCCGGCCCCGAATATTCGCGGCCGGCGGTTTGTTTCGCGATCGACGACAGGCCGCTGCCCGCTAGCGTGAAGATGTTGCAGCGCGACCTGCAGGAGCATGGACACCAGTGTAGAGCCATCTTGCGAGCAGGCGAGTGAGACGCGGCATGACGACCCACGTCAGCATTGATACCGAGATTGCCGTAAGCAACGCGCTCCATGTCACGATTGCCATCTTCCACTTGGGCGCGACGTGCGCTGAGATTGACCCGGCGGAATGAACCGTGTATCCAATCCATTCCGCACTATTGGCGCGTCGGTGGTCGATGATACAGTATCGCCGCGCTCGATCAACTCCGCGACCGATGGAGCGTCACGCCACGCGTCGATCGTGGCCGAGCCGCCCACCGAGCTTCGTGGCGTTCTGCTTCTGCACCGCGGCTGCCACATCATCGACGGTAATGCCCAGCCGCGCAGTGCGCTCCGGGGATGGGCTGAGCAGCATCGAGAAATCGAGCGACCCGAAAAACGACGCATTGCCCACGCCGGGCAGCCGCCTCAGCTCACTCTCGCGGAGCCGCGCGGCGTTGACGGTGGGTTCTGCACCCGCGAATCTGCCTCGGCCACGCGGGCACGGGCACCGCGCAGGTCGGCGTCGTGCTTCGTCGCGTCAATGCGGTAGAGCACGTCACCGGCGCGCACTGAGTACCTTCACGAAACGGCCGTGCGGTGGTGACGCCCGAGGCCTGGGCGCGCACGTGGACGGTGCGCGATGCCTCCACCTGTCCGACGAAGTCCAAAAGCTCTTCGGTGGTCTGCGGGGTCACGGTCGTCACGACAACGGTGGCCGGTGGCGGCTCCGGCATGGGATCGCCATCGGAACGACACGCCGCGAGCAACAAGAGCGGCACTTGTGCGATGGTTGGAAAGATGTGTTGCATCGAACGCTCAGCATGAGGAGGAGAGCTACGCGCTAAAGCCGTCGAATGGACGAGTGTCTCCATTGACCGGATCAGCGCAGTCGAACGAGGGATTGGCCCGCGAGCAGAGTCGCAGCGATGGGTACATGGCGCGTGCTCGCGGGGCTCACCGACGAGATCGACTATCCGCTCAAAAGCGCATCGCCAGTCCCGCAGTGACGGTGATATCATTCCGCGTACCAGAGCCGACGAGTGCGCGCGTCGGGCCCGCCTCCGACAAGTAGTCGCGCGCCTCGATCCGCACGCCCACACGCCGTATGCTGGCCTCGGCGCCAATCGCACCATACCCGGCGAACTTGCTCTCATTGCCCTCGCTTCCGGACCGGACCCGGTACGTCCGCGCACCGAGACCGACCCCGGCAAAGGGCGCGACGCTCCATCCGCTGCTCGTCGACACGCCGCCTGTGCGTCCTTCCAGACCGGCGTCGTAGTGAAAGAGATCGATCTTCGGTGCGCTCGTCAGGCCTTCCGCCTCGCTCGCCGACCAGGCGAACGTCCCAACGACCGTCAACTTCGGGACAATGTCGTACGACCCCTGAATCCCGAGGTGGAATGCGTCGCTGACAACGTCACGCTGATCACCGGTCGGGAGATATGCGCCGATGATCGGGCGGACCGCGAAATCGCCATGTGACGCCGCGGATGACGACTGCTGCGCGTGTGCGGCCGAGGCGTAGGTGGCCGCAAGGAGCAGCGAGATCCATCGTACGCGCTGCACGCGGGCAAACACGGGCATCTGGACGAGGAGTGTTGAATGAGTCGACATTGTGGAGTTCTCCGGTTGAAGTGATGCGGTGTTCGTCGTCATTGAGTGTCCGATGCGACCCGCACCGGTATCCTGCCTTCGGCGAAGGAATGAGGCGTCTGCCGCGAGGCTACTCTTTCGGTCGCCCGAATGTGGTAGCCCGGAGTCGCGACACCGTGCGTCGATGCGCGATAGCACTTAGGAGGTACGCCGTCGCGCGCGCGCCGCACTACACGCGGCGTGCGTACCTCCATCGGCCTACGGCACGGCACCACCCGGAGTGTAGGCAAGGACTGCCTCAATGGGGGAAGGCGAGGCTGGCGCGCACGGACGATCGTTGCCTGGTCGCCGCGCACGAGGTGTGGCGACGTATCGCGGCGGGCAATGGCCCGCCTTCCGCTTCAGGAGGAGCCCGATGAATGAGCTCGACGCACCGCGCGCCCCGACCAAAGGCAGCATCGCCGCACCGCGCAAGTCCGACATCCCCGAAGCACCGAGTCGTCTCGAGCCTGCGACGCAGCGATTCATCGATGGCCTCGTAGGAGTGCCGCCGCTTTACACGCTGAGTCCGCAAGCCGCGCATCAGGCGCTCACCGATCTGCAATCACAGCCCATTCCACTGCGTCCAGCGGATATCACCGACATGGAATGGCCGGTCGGTCCCACCGGATCGACGCGCGTACGCATCGTGCGCCCCGCGGGCGTAACGACGACGCTGCCCGTTCTCATGTACTTCCACGGTGGAGGCTGGGTGCTGGGCGACACGGTTTCGCATGACCGCCTCGTGCGCGAGCTGGCCGAAGGGGTACAGGCGGCGGTCGTGTTCGTGGACTACATCAATTCTCCGGCAGCGAAGTATCCGACGCAGAATGAGCAGGCATACGCGGCGATGGTGTACGCCGTGGAGCACGCGCAGGAGTTGAAGCTTGACGCGTCGCGGCTGGCGGTGGCCGGTGATAGCGTGGGCGGCAACATGTCCGCCGTGATCACGCTACTCGCCAAGGAGCGGGGCGGTCCGACGATCTCGCAGCAGGTGCTGCTGTATCCGCTGCTGGACTACCTGTCGTATGACAGCTCGTACCAGAAGTTCGGCGAGGGTCCCTGGCTCATTGCGAAGACCATGCGGTGGATGTTCGACCTGATGGACATGGACGGGACCGAGGATCACCACGCCTATCCGCTGCGTGCGACGGTGGACCAGCTGCGCGGTTTGCCGGAGGCGCTGATCGTCACCGACGACGACATCCTCCAGGATGAGGGTGAGGCATATGCGTCGAAGCTCGGCGCGGCCGGCGTGCGGGTGACCTCGGTGCGCTACAACCAGACGGTGCACGACTTCGCCATGCTCAATCCGCTCGCAGACACGCCGGCGACGCGCAGCGTCGTCCGCCTGGTCGTCGCGACGCTGCGCGACGCGCTCTATCCACATACCTGACTTCCCGCGAGGAACTGACCATGCGTACCCGACTACTCCACCCGCTCGTCGCCCAGTTCGCCTGCGCTTGTCTTGCTCTGGCAGGCGCGCAGGCGCAGGTGCCTCAGGCCACACGCGCGAAAACTGGAACCTCCGCCATCCGGAACATCATCCTCGTTCACGGCGCCTACGCCGATGGCTCGAGCTACGCCAAGGTGATTCCGTTGCTGCGTGCACGCGGGCTTCGGGTCACGGCCGTGCAGAACCCTTTGACGTCTCTCGCCAACGACGTGGCCGCGACGCGGCGTGCCATCGCGCGGCAGGATGGGCCCGTGATTCTCGTCGGGCACTCGTCTGCTGGCGTCGTCATCACGCAGGCTGGTGCCGACCCCAAGGTGGTGGGTCTGGTATACATCTCCGCGATCATCCCCGACGCCGGACAGTCTGCCCTCGATGCGATCAGCGGATACCCGCCCACGCCGGGCGGGGCGCAGCAACCCAAGGATGCTTCAGGATATCTTACAATCACGCATCAGGGTGTCATCGAGGACTTCGTTCCGGACATCCCGATGGCGGAGCGCGAACTCGTGTACGAAACGCAGGGCGACTGGTACTCGGGATTTCTCAACGAGAAGGTGACCGCCGCCGCGTGGAGGACGAAGCCGTCGTGGGTCATCATCCCGGATGATCGCATGGTCCCGCCGCAGCACCAGCGCGACGCGGCGCGGCGCATGCAGGCCAAGACGACGAAGCTCAAGTCCGGCCACGTGCCGATGTTGTCGCAGCCACAGCGAGTGGCCGATGTGATTCTGGACGCGGCTGCTAACGCGAGTCGACGCACGGTCGCGGCGAACCTGAGCCGTTGATACCGGGGAGAAGTCGTGTCACCAGAAATTGCATGCGACCGTCGTCAGTTCATCGTGACAGCTGTCGCGGGAGTCGTCGCGGCGGAATCTGCACACTCGTCGGAGTCATTCGCCTCCGTCGAGCGCAGTACACGCGACGCCGCACCGACTCTGCAACGCGTCAGGACTACCGTGCTCGATGTCGCCTTTGAGGAGTCCGGCCCGCCCGACGGCATTCCTGTCATTTTGCTGCACGGGTTTCCCTACTCCACCGCGAGCTTTCAGGTGGTCGCGGCGCGGTTGGCGGAGCGCGGCTGTCGAGTGATCGTACCGGAGCTGCGGGGCCACGGTGAGACGCGGTTCCTCGCAGCGAGCATACCACGCTCCGGGCAGCAGGCGGCCATCGGGGCTGATGTGACAGAGCTGCTGGACGCGTTGCGCATCGATCGCGCTGTCCTCGCCGGTTTTGATTGGGGTGGTCGCGCGGCGTGTGTCGCGGCAGCGCTATTCCCGCGTCGAGTGACGGGGCTTGTTTCCGTGAATGGCTATCTCATTCAGGATATCGCCGGAGCAGCGGCTCCACTGTCGCCGACGGTCGAATCGAGTCTGTGGTACCAGTTCTACTTCACGACTCCGCGCGGACGGGCCGGACTTCAGGCGAATCGCCGAGCACTCGCGGAAACACTGTGGCGCCGCAATTCACCCACCTGGGTGTTCAGCGACAAGACACTCGACAGGCATGCCGCGGCGTTCGAAAATCCGGACTACGTGGATGTTGTGATCCACTCATACCGTCACCGTCTTGGACTGGCTGACGGCTATTCGGCGTACGCAAGTCTCGAGAAGCAGCTCACGTCGCTTCCGCAGATTTCCGTACCGACGATCACCATGGATGGCGACGCTGACGGGGTCGTGCCGGCGACCGACGGCTCCGCGCAGGCGAAGCACTTCACCGGTCGGCGATGGCACCGCGTCGTGCGCGGCGTCGGCCACAACCTGCCGGAAGAAGCCCCGGACGACTTCGCCGCAGCCGTGTGGGACATCGCGTCCGTGTATCGCTGATGGCCATTGGGACGCCAACCACCCTCACTTTTTCTGGACGCATCATGCACCGACCTCTTCGCCTTCTCACCGCCATGGCCATGACTGTTTCAATAGGCGCCACCCCGAGTCTGTCTTCGGCGCAGGCGGCAAGCGCCCGTGACATCAAGGGCCCGTCCCCGCTCGTCGCGATCACCAACGAACCGGCGCCGAAGCTGATCGTTGATCCGCCGCTCTCCGCGCAACTCAAGCGTGGGCTGGTATTCATCCAGTACCGTGCGGAACACGCGCGCATCGTGCCGGTGTTCGGCGCCGGTGCGCTCGACGTTTCGCCGCGCGTCGCGCACGTGCACATCACCGTCGATGACCTGCCGTGGCATTTCGTAGATGCGAGCGGTGAGACGGTCATCCTCGTCGGCCTGCTACCCGGCCCGCACCGGGTGCTGTTCGAACTCGCCGATCCGACGCATCGCGTCATCACCAGCAAAACGGTGTCGTTCACCGTTCCCGTTTCCGCGCCGCCGACGGTGTTCCTGCCGACTGCCGAGAAGCACGACAGCACTGCGCATCCAGAACTTCGATAACGCACTCTCCGGCCACCTCGACATCTCCCTGTAGGCAATCTTGTCACCGGCGCTCAGCGTCACGGGCTGACCGAACTTAGTCGAAAAAGGCGTGAGACACCGCCCAAGTGTCTTCGTAAAGATGCATGAGCACCAGGCGACCGGCACTTGCCCGCAGGTGAATCGCCACCGGCGTCTCGAACCGACGTCCGGTATTATCGGCGGTGTGGACAAAAGACGCGAAGATCACAGCGTCGTCGCCGTTGATGATCGACTGCTCGAGCGTCGCCGTACTTGCACCAGCCCTGAAGTGAGGCCACATGGTGTTCAGAAACGCGGTGACATCCGAGCCGCGTGAGCGCCTGCCGGTCCAGGCAAGCGCGGGATTGCCGCCAACATACCAGTCGACACGATCGGCGAAGAGCGCGCCCGCGCCTTCGGCGTCACGATTTCCTACACACTGCAGGAACTGTTCGGCGAGTGCACCGATGCTGCTGGTCGTGTCAGTCACGTTGAATCTCCTATCTGTGATTGGATGCCGGTCTGAATGAGACGCTGCGTTGGTGTTCAAACCTCAAACGTCGTAGCGTCACGGCGCGGTTCACAATTCCAGGGTCACGCGATCACCAACGCGTATGTTGCCGGGCCGCAAGACTCGCGCATTGAGGGCAATACGCCCCCCGAATCGCCGCCCGATATCCCGCAGTACCTCGGGATCGCGCGTGATCGTATCGGGGTCGACCGTGGTGATCGGGCAGCGCGCGCGGAGGGAGTCGAGCTCGATGATCACGTCGCCGATCTGCAGTTCGGCGCCTTCCCAGGTCCGCTCCGCCAACCCCGTGACGCCACCGATCAGGATGTTGGGGCGCAGTCGACGCACGTCACGCCCGAATGCGGCGACGGCTCCGTCAGTAGCGACGAGGAGTGGCAAGATGTCGAAGCGGTCGATGCCGTGATACTCTACCAGTTCCGCATCACTTCCTGCGACCTCTTGCACCGCCGCAAGCGCCGCCGCGCTGTTCCACGGGTTGCCGTCAATGCGTGGCCGACCGTCGGCATCGAGTGACCCGTGCAGACCGAGGAGCTTGTACTGACGTCGCGCGGTCCTCACGCCCTCCGGCCCATAGACCTGGATCACACGGTCGCCGGGAATACCGTCAGAGCTCACGTGGGTGGTGTGCAGCGACTCGCCAGCCAACGTCTTCACCGGATAACGCCAGATACCGGCGACATGCAACACCATGTGGGCCACTCCTTCCAGGGATTCCTTGCATCACGCATGTAGTCTGACAAAGCGCCGTGCGCAGATAGTTGCCGATTCCAATTCGCACAGGCAATACCTCTTCGGCCATAGCTTCGTGCGCTCTCCGCGGCTCGGCCGCTCAGCGCGGGGCGTTACGCACGGACATGAAGCCGAATCGTCGTCCCCGCACCCGGTGAGCTTGCGATGCTGAGCGTGGCGCCAATCGCTAATGCGCGCTCGCGCATACCCACCAAGCCCCAGTGTCGTCTTCTATCTCCGTCATCGCGGTCATCGCGCGCGTCGAACCCAGCTCCGTTGTCGTGTACAGTAACGACGAGGCCATTGCGCGAATACGCGCAGCTCAACGTCAGGTTACGACATCCGGAATGGTTCCGCGCGTTGTTCAACGCTTCGGATGCGATACGAATGATCTCGGTCTCCACCTCGGGCGCGTATCGTACTGGTGTACCGGTGTGTCGCGCCTCGACGCGCACCGCTACGTCGGCAAATAGGCGCTGGGCTACGTTCGCCAGATACGACCACAACGGGACTACGTCGCCGGCCGTCACGCGCATCGCCGTCACCGCTTCCCGTGTTTCGTCGAGTGTGCGGTGCGCCTGATCGCGAAGCTCCGGGAGGACGGCAGTGGCGAGCTGCGGTGACGTGACGGCCTGCGCCGTGACCGCGTCGAGGCGCATGGCAATACCAGCCATGTCGCTCAGCAACGTGTCGTGCAGTTCGCGCGCCACGCGCACGCGCTCGGCGATGACCGCCTGTGACGTCATCTCGGCGCGCCGGCGCCGTACGCGCCCAACCGATACCGCTGCCCACGCACCTGCGCCCGCAATGCCGGTCGCCCACAACGCCGCCGCCCACCACGTCTGATACCACGCGGGCAACACCCGCATCTCGAGTGTCGCCTCCTTCGCGCTGGGCACGCCATCCTCGTTCCATGCACGGACGCGAAACCGGTAGTGATTGGGGCGCAGTTGCGTGTAAGTCGCCTCACGCGGCAGACTGCCCTCTACCCATCCGCTGTCCGCGCCGTCGAGACGATATTGCACGCGAACACGCTCGGGCATGCGCAGGGTCGCCGCCGTGAAATGGATCGTGAGTCGGTGCGGATTCGCCGCGAGTCTGAGCAAATCGCCGCGGGGGACGACGCGACCGTCGATCTCGACTTCCTCGACGTGAACAGGCGGTGGCGCGCTGTTCGTGGGCACGTGCCGTGGATCGACCACGGCGAGTCCCGCCGGTGTGCTCACCCAAATACGTCCGTCGGGCGCACGCGCCATGAGCATTCGCCCGTACGGCGGCAGCTGCGGGGCCACGAGACCGTCTGGCACCCCGAACATTTGCGGGCGTGGCGCCGAGCCATGGTGATCGGCGGCGGCATGCAGTGCCGCCAAGGGAAAACGACCCACGCCCGTTCCGCTGCCGAACCACAACGCACCACCGGAGACCAGCATCTCGGCGTCGTGCCCACTCAAACCGGCCGGCAATGTACCCAGCGGTACTTCCGTCGCGTGGCCGGCCGCGACCCTGATCAGAGCCGGGGGGGCTGTGCGGACGACACCCCACAGCGAATCGACCCCCTCAACCGCGAATGTGTCCAGGGGCCGCTGAAGCGGCGTGAGTGCGTCCAGCGGTTGCAGGCTTCCATCGGCACGCGCGGAGAACGCGGTCGGTCGTTCAGGGTCGGCCATCGCCACGAAGCGACCTCCTTCGCCGGCCAGAAATCGGGCAGACACCAGCGGCTTCCCATCCGGTGCCGAAACGGCGTGATAACCCGTCCCGTCGAGACGCCCTCCGCCCTTGCCGTTGACGCCTACCCAGACGGCGCCAGTGGCATCCTCGGCGGCGCTCCAAAGGCGAATCGCCGGCATGCCATCGGATACACCGTATGTGCGTACGCGCTGCGGGTTGCCGCGTATAAGTCCGCCGTCGGCCGGTGCGACGTAGGCCGCATCACGGCCGATGCGCAGCAGCTGCAGCTGCATGCCGCGCGGCAGCGAAATACGTTGGGCCTTCATCGGCCCGGGTAGATTGGACACCGCGCCGCCCGAGAGTCGGAAAAGATCGTCGTCCCTACTACTCACCCAGATCGCGCCTGACGCGTCCGCACCGATCTCGTACGGCACATCCAACGGCAGCCCGTCGCGCGGCCCAAGCGTCACGAAGGCCGAACGTCGGAACCGCTCGATACCGAGGTCGGTCGAGGCCCACAGCGTGCCATCTGGATCCACGTGAAGGTCGTGCGCCACCGATCCAGCGGGGTCTCCTCCCGTCCCCGCCCTGGTTTCCCATCGACCTCCACGCCATCGCAGCACGCCGCGGCCGCGCGTGCCGACGTACACGTCGCCCTGGGTCAGGCGCTCATCCGCAGGCAGCGCGACGACATCCGATATTCCGACGGGCGGCCCTCCGTTCTTGACGCCCCCCGGAGACCATAGACCGTCTCGCAGCAAATACAGGCCGGATTGTCCTGCGGACGCTTGCACCCACACGGTGCCATCGCGGGTCTGCAAGTACGGAAAGAGATTGCTCGACGGCGGACTTTGCGGTGTGAGCGTAGGCGGGGGATATTCGCGGATGCCGGCAGGCGTGACGTGCCACAGTCCTTGGCGACGCGTACCCACCCACATGCCGCTGCCGGTATCTGCGATGACGTTGAAGATCCCGGTGTCCGGGACCCCGACAGGCCAACGACCAGCGACTAATCGGCGGCCATCCCACTGCATCATCTCCTGGCGACGGGCGGAGTCCCGACGAACCCATATCGTCCCGGCACCATCCTGGAACAGCAGGCGATATCGGATGGGTGGGGGCGACGTCAGCACTTCGCGAAAGACGCCGTCGGCGTAGGTGACGACACCGCCGTCCGGGCGCATGATCCAGAGACGACCGGCACGATCCACGAACTTCGGAACGAACGCCCCGTCCCCACGCTCACTGTTCCGCAATGCAGGCACGTGCTGCCCGTTGAGCATGGCGAAGCGTACCCCGTCGAAGCGGACGAGAGCGGTGTCTGCTGAAATCCAGAGATACCCATCCGACGTTCGGGCAAAGCGCGCCAGATCGCTGACGGGGACGTCAGGACCGAGCCGCCAGACGGTATGATGGGCATGCCAGAAACCCGGCGTCGACAGTGGCATGCGACGCTCGCTGTCGACTTGCGCATGCGCCCGTGCTGGCACGAGGCTCAGGCACAGCAGCAATGCCGCGCGCCTCGCGGGTGGACCGCTCATTTCGCCTCCTGCAAGGGCCTGTGACCCGCACGAACGCGCGCCACTTGGTAATGCACGTTCACGCCGGCGTACGCCTGATTCTACGCCGTCGGTTCATTCAGCGCATGCCGGTCATCGATCGCCCACGCTCTTTGGCTGCACGTCCGAGCACGGATGCGAAGTGCTCTGCATCGGTCCAGTCGCCGTCGTAACGCTCTCCGTTCACGAAGAACGACGGTGTTCCGTTCACGCCGCTCCGCACTCCGCCCCTGAAGTCCTCACGTACACGATCCAGGTGTGCTTGGTTCGCGAGGTCTCGGACAACAAGTGCACCATCGACCCCAACCGCCTCGGCATACGCCGCGAGACGCTCGTCGGCGAGGGAGGTTGGGGAATCCTGCTGGTGCTCGAACAGTGCGTCGTGCATTCGCCAAAATGCATCCTCGCCACCGTGGACCGCCACACACTCCGCCGCTTCCGCCGCGTGCAGTGCGAAGGGGTGGACCTGCGCCAACGGGAAGTTCCGGAACACGACCCGCAAGTGCTCTCCGAAACGACGCTGCATCTCCTTGACGACAGGGTGTGCCCGCGCGCAGTGCGGACATTCGTAGTCGCCATACTCGACGAGCGTGACGAGCGCGTCGGCCACTCCGAGCTGATGGTCACGTGAAGTGACGAGCGGTGTGAGGCTCATACGATCGCCTCCCGCACGTGCCGATCGGTCTCGGCTGGCATCAGCGGGATCCGCGCCACGATCTGCTCGAGCGCGGTGAGAATTCCGTCGGCGCCAGGATTTTCGTTGACCGGGGCGACATGACGCCAGCGAACCTCACCCGCAGCGTCGATCACGAACAGCGCGCGCTCACTGGTGCCGTCCTCTGCGCGAAACACTCCGTATGCTCGCGCGACTTCACCCTTCGGCTCAAAGTCAGCCAGCAGTGGAAATCGGATGCGACGCTCACCCGCATACGCTCCGTGGCACCATGCACCATCGACGGAGACGCCGAGCAGTACGGTCCCGAGTTGCTCGAATTCCGGAAGTACTTCGTTCAGCAGAGTGAGCTGGTCTCCGCACACCGGGCTCCAGTCCGCTGGGTAGAACACCAACACCACTGGACGACCGCGGAGACTCGATAGTCGTAGACTACGCTGCGGTGTCATCCGCAGCTCGAAGTCCGGGGCGGACGCTCCCACGTTGGGAACAGGCGATGAGAGCAGTAGCATGGCAGTCTTGCGCTCGGGTTCACGTGGACGCGTGGTGTGACGGACGGTGAATCATCGCGCAGGACGGCGCCAATCGCATGACCCGTCCTGATGATCAACGGCTACCTCCAAGGATGTAGATCGCAGTCGCCCAGCCAGATACCCGAGACACCAGCACGCGCCTCAGCGACCTAGCTCGCCGGCGGGAGCAAGCGACCGCGCGACACTTGCAGCAATGTTCGAAGTGCAAGCGCTGCGATGACAATATTCGCGACTGTGAAGAGTGCGATGGACAACACTTCGAGTTCCACCGCGCCGCGTGCCACGACGCGGATAGCCCCCTGTGCCAACGCCGTCACACCGAAACTGAACGCCCAGAATCCAAGCGTGAAGGGTTGCGTACGAAGCCGCGCGGCGATCCTCAACAGCACACCAGCTTGCAGCAGGCCGTAGCCAAGGAGCGCCAGTGCAAACAGATCTGGTGGTCCACGAGTGATGCCGAGATACGCGACGCATCCCACCGTGGGTGGCGCGAGCTGAATCCCCAGCGTAGGCAGCAGCGCAGGCGAAAGCGGCTCGTGAACGAGTAGCCGATGCAGGATGATCGACTCGAGCGCGAGCCAGGAAAAAAAGCCAGCGCCGAGCGCCAGCGCGGCAAGTGTCGTGTGCCCGAGCGTGCCGGCGACTGTGCCCAGCACGAGGCTCCCGGCCACCGTCGGAAGATAGAGGACCGGTGTGGTGGCCAGCGGATCACGCCCTCCGTCCCATAACCCGCCGGTACGCCAAACCGCAAAGCCAACCTGACTCACGGCGCCCACCGCGAACAGCACGCGCGCGACAACGTCGTTGTACGGGCGAACGGCGAGTGCGACGAGCATCGTCGCGACCGGTCCAAGCGCGATGAAACAGCATTGCACGGGATGTCGCCACTCGGTGAGTGCGGCATCTCGCGCGACGATCCACTTGCCCGCGTAGAGCGCTGCGATCATCAGCCAGACGAGCACGGCGGCGGCCATGATCGCCTCACCGACGAATGACGGCAGCCCCCAGAGTTCGGACGCCGCGCGCCAATCACCGCCCAGGCCTGCCACGCCGAGAGCAACGGCAAAGAAACTCGCTGGGGTCCGGGCAGCGATCTGCTCAATCGCGCCAAGCCGCGCCACGTGGGCCGACGCTGCGGTCATGCACGAACACCCACGGCGAAGGCAGGTGGCGCATCAGGCGCCGGAGGAGTGAAGGAAGACCGCCCGATGCCCGGCGCGCTCACCGCGCCGCCGCTTTCACCGGGCGCGCGAACCGCCATCACGTCCGAGCGCGCGGATCGACAAGCCGTATCCCAGCGTTGCTTTACCCACACCGATGAAGTGACTGCGCCGGCGTACGGGATACTTCATTCCTCTGCGATGCGCGCGGCGAAGTGCACGAGCCGCCGCGTCTGATGCCGAATGGCCTCCTGCACGGCATCGGGGATTGCTTGTCCGTTCGCCGTGACCGTGACGCCGTATGGGTTGCCGCCGGCCGCATAGGTGGAGGGGTCGGTGTAGCCAGGCGGCACAATCACGCAGCCCCAGTGTGCGAAGGTGGCGTTCAACGATTGCACGGTCATTTCCTGGCCGCCGTGCACGTTCTGCGCGCTCGCCATCGCGGAGGCTGCCTTGTTCGCCAGCTTTCCCGCTGCCCACAGCGGGCCGGTCTGGTCGAGGAATGCGCGCAGTTGACTGGCGACCGCACCGTAGCGCGTCGGTCCACTGATCATGTACGCGTTCGCCCACTCGAGGTCATCGAGCGTTGCGGGCTGCACATGTGCCGTGCGCTCGGCGTGAGCGCGCCACGCATCCTGCCCATTCACGATCGCATCCGGCGCTGTCTCCGGCGCCTTCCGAAGTCGCACGTCTGCACCGGCATCACGGGCGGCGTTTGACGCCACTTCCGCCATGCGATGATTGGTGCCGTAGGTGCTGTAGTAGACAATGGCGAGTCGAACGTTTGGCATCGCTGCGAACTCCAGGCATGAGTGGTAGAGGTGTACTGCATCGTACGCCTCGCATGCCACCGCGCGCCTCCCCAAGATGGATGAACTCCGCGTACCTCCATTGGACGATTTCCTCGCACCACGCGCCGGTCGCACAGGAGCGAAGTGGAACGAACAGCCTCACATTGTCAGTCGTCGAGATGGATGATGCCGCGCTGCAGCGCGAGCGTCACGGCTTCCGTGCGGTCGTCGACCGTTAGTTTCGCGAAGATGTTCTTGACGTGGACCTTCACTGTGCCAGTGGTCCGCCCGATAACGCGGGCAATGTCGTCGTTGCGAAGGCCCTTGGCGACGAGTCGAAGTACCTCCACCTCACGCGCACTCAGGTCCCTGCGCGGCGTGAATTCAGCGAGCGCGCGAGCGACGTCACCCGAGAGCACGCGTCGGCCGGCAGCGGCGGTTCGAATTGCTCCGACCAATTCGGTGGCGGGAGCGCCCTTCAGCAGATAGCCACACGCTCCTGCGCTGAGCGCCCGATGGATGTCCATGTCACCCTCGTACATCGTCAGCGCAATGATCCGCGCCGTCGGGTCCTCGGAACGAATGGCGCGGATCGCCGCAACACCGTCCAGGTTCGGCATGCGGAGATCCATGAGGACTACGTCGGGCCGGAGCTCGAGGTAGCGAGCGAGTGCTTCATTTCCGTCGCGGGCACCACCCACGACCTCGAGATCGGCTTCGGTCGCGAGTATGGCATCGACGCCGGCTCTCACCACGGCGTGGTCGTCCACGGTCAACACTCGAATCGTCATGCTACAAAGAGGTATCACCCAAGGATCGGCGGCAATACCTCCTTTGGCGTACTCGTCGGCTGAGTTCGCCGTGACCACGGTTGCCAGCTTCGGCGCTGTGCGCGACGTGCGGCTGCACGACGCGTTCGGCCAGCACGTCGACATTCGCTCAGACCGAGTCCAACACGGGAACCAACAACTCATACCACTCGCTGAAGGCAGACCCGCGTGCCGTCCAATGCGACGACTTTGCCTTCATGGCCGGACCAATGGGTGTGCCTCTCGGGCATCGAGGAGCTCGCACACCGTGCGGCGTGCGGGGGCGGTAGGGGTTTCAGCGTGACGTGTACTTCCTTCTCCGTTCCGTAGCGCGATATCGAAGTGATGAAGTCGACCGAGCGCGGGTGGACTCGAACGAATAGTGGCCGTTTCGAAGCATGGCTTCAGCCGTGCGGGGCGCCAAGGAAAGACCGCTTGGCACGGATTCCACTTTCCAAACCGAAGCCAGTCGCTGGGTGCGCAAGCCGTGTTGGATGGTCGGACAACGGCACGCGGATTCGTACGGAACGCCGCGGTTGTATTGGGCTTCGTCTGCGAAGTCGTGTGATTGCGTGCGTTTCGTCGCCTGGTCGGACATATGCAATCGTGCAGTGCATTCTCGGCCTAACCGAATATGCATCCGGCGCGTCCCAATGATGCGAGGCGTCCAATAAGCGCTTCGGCGTCACTGAATTCTTGTTGCGCCCGCCAAGAGGTTCTCATGGGTGAGGCGTCGCTTGACCTGGAACCGGAATTGCTCGATCTTCGCAATATTGCCTCTGGCACGTGCGAGCTCGATCTGGATAGTCCGCAAAAGCCGTCTGCATACTTCGCGCGCAGCGATCGATTATCGCGAGATCATCTCCCGATGCGACCATGCCAATGATCCGCGCTCAGAGCGGCTTGGAATTCTTTATGCACTGTCCGTTCAAGATACGTTGGCGCGTGGCGCTTTTGCTGCTCGGTACCAGCAGCGCGCTCCCAGGCATCGCGACGCACGCACAGGCACTTCAACCCAATCTTTCGCAGCTCTCTCACCGCACGTGGACCGCGCGAGACGGTGCGCCGACGGGCACAACCGCACTTGTGCAGACGCGCGATGGATTTCTCTGGCTCGGAGGTGGGGGCGGGCTCTTTCGCTTCGATGGCATCCGCTTCGAAAGGTATGCGCCGCCGACCGGTCAGACGATGCCGTCTAATGCGGTGAACATACTATACGCTTCGCCCGACGGCGCGCTCTGGATTGGATATACCTACGGTGGTATCAGCGTCATCCGAGACGGGCGCATCGCGTCGTACAGCATTCGCGACGGACTTCCCGGAGGCACAGTCACCGCCTTCGCATACGATTCGACACGCACAATGTGGGCGTCGACAAGTCGGGGGCTTGCGCGACTCATTGGTGCAACGTGGCAAGTTGCTGGTGAACAAATTGGCTACGCGGGTGGCTTCACCAATGACCTGACTGTCGATCGTCGTGGTGATTTGTGGGTAGACGGGTCGGCGGGCGTTTTTGTGCTTCCGCGTGGAACGACGCGGTTCGCGTGGCGCGCGCCACCACTCGCCGCAAGCGAGAGCGAAGTCGGGACTGGTGGAGTGCGCGCTGCGCCGAACGGCGAAGTATGGGTGGTGTCGCAAATGCGGGGCATCTCGCGGATAGCCGACACAGCCGGGAGGGCGGTGAATGACGCGCCGTACTTTTCTCGCGACCGCGGAGCCGCGCGCGGTTGGTCTTCAATGCTCATCGACAGGCAGGCGCGTGCGTGGGGGTTCTTCACAACGGGTCGCCTCGTTCGCGTGTCGCTTGCCGATGTCGACCGCGCGCCGAGTGTCGCTGCGGTATCGGATACCCTCGCGTTTTCACCGCTGAGCGGAACCAGCGGGAGTTACGTGTTCTCGGTGCTGGAAGACCGGGAGGGAACCATCTGGGTCGCGACAGAAGGAGGACTGGACCAGTTTCGCGTTCCTAAAGTGACACCCACGTCATGGCCTTCGTCATCAGAGATACCGACGATCGCCGCTGCAGACTCCGGCGCACTCTGGGTGGGCAGTCGGTCCAGTTTGCTCACGCGAGTCGATGGTTCCGGTGGAGCGACAGAGGTGGCCCCGCGCGGAATCATGAGGCTGCGTCGTGACCTCAGAGGCAGTCTCTGGGTCGCTGGCTTCTCGCGATTGTGGCACGGGGGCGATGGATCGCTGGCCCCGCTCATGTTGGCCGACGGACTCAAGGGCGCCACGATCCTCGACGTGGTCCGCGACACGAGCGGGACGATCTGGGCGTTGGCTGAGCGCCGTGGTCTTTTCAGGACGACCGTAACAGGTTGGGAGCGCTATGGTCCGTCGGAGCGGATCGTCGCCACCATCCAGGCCGATAGCTCCGGCCAGGTCTGGCTCGGATGTGCCGATGGTCGCGTCGTGCGCGTCGGAGAGGGCGGCGAGAGGGAGTATGGCCCCGCTGACGTGGGCGTCGGCGGCGTACGCACACTTGTCGTTCAGGGCCGGCGCGTCTGGGCCGGCGGCGAGCTCGGCGCTGCCCTGCTGGATGATTTCGCCAACGTACGCGCCCGGTTCTCACCGATCGTGACACGCGAGGGAGCCTTTCGTGGCGTCAGTGGCATCGTACCGACTGCTACTGCAGTCTGGCTGAGCGGAGCCGATGGTGTTGTTCGGCTGAGCCCGGACGAGGTGCGCCGCGTGCTACGAGAGCCCGGTTACGCAATGCGCGCCGAGCATTTCGACGCGCGGGACGGAGTCGATCGCGGATCTTTTTTCGGCGTCGCGCCGACAGCGATCCTCGGGACGGATGGGCGAATCTGGTTCTCGTGGATGGGCGGCTTCGGCTTCATTGATCCGGCGAATATCCGTCGCAATGTCGTGCCCCCGCCCGTCATGGTGCGCGCGCTAGCGGCCGGTGGACGGACGTACACTAATTCGAGCCGCGTGAAACTCCCCGAGCGCACGAGCGCGCTCAGCATCTCCTACACCGCGCTGTCGATGGCAGTGCCGGAGCGCGTGCAGTTCCGTTATCGGCTCGTTGGTCTCGACACGATGTGGCAGGACGCCGGGCCGCGGCGCGAAGCGTTTTACACGAACCTGAGGCCAGGCGCGTACCGTTTCGAGGTGACCGCGGCGAACGACGACGGTCTGTGGAGCGTGACGCCCGCAGCCATGGACGTTCTGATCCCGCCGGCGTTCGCAGAGACCACTGCGTTCAAGGGGCTCTGCGCCGTGGCGACTGTCGGCGCGGTCTGGCTCCTGATTCTGTGGCGCCAGCGGCGACTAGCAGCCGGAATGCGTGCGCGATTTGACGCTACGCTCGCCGAACGCACGCGCGTCGCCCGCGAGTTGCACGACACCTTGCTCTCCGAAGTCGCCGGTGTCCGGATGCAGCTGGACGCGGTCGTGAGGACCGCCGGGTCGACGGGGATAGGCCCTACCCTCGCAGCGATCCGCGATCAGACGAGTCACGTGCTGGTGAACGCGCGGCAAGCGGTGGTAGAGATGCGAACGTCAGTGGAAGAGGCGCAGCCGATCGACGAGCAGCTGGCCAAGGCTGCTCGTCGGGTCTTTGCGGCTTCGGAAGTGGACGTGCGCGTGAGCTGGACGGGCGCGCGACGCCGATACCCAGTGAGCCTCGAGGTTGAGGCGCTGCAGATTGGCCTCGAGGCACTGACCAATGCGCGCAACCACGCGGCGTGTGGTTGCGTGGAGGTGAAGTGCGCGTATAGCAGGCGCGCGCTGCTTCTGGAGGTGAGTGACGACGGGCAGGGGTTCGACGTGAAACAGGCGGCGGCAAACGGCCACTTCGGGCTTGTCGGCATGCGCGAGCGCGCGGGCGCAATCGGCGCACGGCTTACCATCGAGAGCGCGCCTGGGCGGGGCGTACGGGTCCAGCTGGCTATCCCCACTGCGCCCCCTGGGTAAAATGCCCAATGGCAAATTGCCGACACGCCTCCTGGTCGCGCTTTCGCCCACATGGCAACTCGCATCCTGACTGCGGACGACCACTTGCTGGTGCGGGAGGGGCTCGCTTCACGCGTCGGGGCTGAGCCGAGCATTGGAGTTGTCTGCGAAGCGCGCGACCGTTGCGAGGCCGTCGAGAAGTTCGCCGCCCTCACTCCCGACGCCATGTAGATGGATCTTCGCATTCTCGGTTTAGATGTCATGGCCGCAACGTGCGGCGTCACGGCGCGCGAGCGAACATGGCAAGATCGTCGTTCTCCTGATTTACGTCGGAGATGTCGATATCGATCGCGCAGTGGTCGCCGGCTCCATTGGACGCGCCCTCGGGAGGGTGCCCACGCCGGAAGTGCTTCAGGCGAGCCGAAACCCCGCCGCGGATCGACGCGCTCGACTCACTGCCGTCGCGCGCGCTCCGCGAGTTCACGCTGCGCGCTTGGCTGACCACACGCGATGTGAAGGATGCGCCGGCTCGTCGCGAAAGGCCTTTTGAACGTACAGGTGGCGCGGCTCAGCGCGCGAACCACCAGGACGGTGAAGGTCCACCGCAAAACGATTGGAGTAGAAGACTAGACCGAAGCCGTCACCTTGGCTCTCCCGCTGGGCTATCTCCGTCACGATAAGCATTTCGACGACGATTCTACAGCAAGGCCGAGCGCCAGTGAGGACCCACGCTGCGATCACTGCGACGAACAAGACTTGACACCCGGCCGGAAACTGGTCGGCGGCGCAGACACTGCAACTACGAAGTGAACCGTTTGCGTGATGATAACGTGGTGGATAGCGTCCGCGCGTGCGAAGAGCACCTTGTACGGACCTCGCGGCCGGCCGACCAGAGAAGCGGCCTCGCCGCTCGCGCCGACAAACTGCACGGCAAGTCGTCGACGGTGATATGCACCTGCCCGATTCGGGGCGAGACGCTTAACGCACCGACACCGAAAGCCAGCACAACTTGCAGGTGCTCTTTGCGGTTTTGAGTGAGAACGGCCCTCGACATGAGGGTTCTGCGATCGGCGCGTCGACGATCAAGCGGGGAGGTGCTACGTCGGGAATCAAAACGAGTGGTTACGGCACGCGCTCATCGCACGCGCACATCTTCTGCGCCTCATCGGACGGCGCTCGCCGCATCACAGCGGAATGTGGGCGATCTGTTGAGGGACGAATGTGCGAGAGCAGTTCGACCCATTGCACCAGACGTCTGAGTATTCATGCTCCCAGCGTTTACCGCGCCTCAATCGGTGATGTTGTACGTCGCGCGTATTGCCGATGCCGGTACTCGTGCCGAGCGTGGGCGCCTGCGGCGGCGGTAGCTGACGCGCGAAACGTCATCAGACAGAACGGCGCAGCCCGCCGGTCTACGGAAGCGGTGGCGCAACTGCGCGGGACATACCGCATACGGATGTCCTCGCTTAGCACGCTGGCGCTCCGACACAAAGGATTTGACGCGCAAGCCGTGACGATGAATCATATAAAAAGCCGGATTTCGGATTGAATCGGACCAGCCCGGATTCGACTCACCATCACGAAACCGCGCTTTGCACAGTTTTAGCGACCCCTCACTTGCTGCCGAGGTCTCCAGAACTCAACGCGGACTTAGCCACCGATGGATCAGTCTTACGCACGCTCGAAAGTGCCGATGTCGGTGCCGAACATCGCCGTGCCTCCGTTGCGCACTCGGCTGTCCCGCACCGGCGAGCCCGCCGGATTTGGCGGCGTGGTCGCGGCGGCCGCTTGGCACCGTCGTGCTGAAGCCACCCGACACGATCACGAACTCCGCGCACTCACGGACAACGCCCCCGATGTCATTATCCGGTTCGATCGGGAGCTGCGTATCCGCTACGTGAATCGCATTGTGGAGCAGTACACTGGCCTCTCGCCAGCGATGCTCCTGGGCCGACGCGTTGGCCAGCTTGGTCTATCCGAGCAGAACGTTCGCGAGTGGGAGCAGGGCCTTGCCGATGTTCTCCGCACCGGCATAGCAGGATCTATGGAATTTACCTTCGCCTCGCCCTCCGGGCCGAGGCATTTCGAGTCACGCTTCGTGCCAGAATGGAGTCGCGATGGCACGATGCAGTTTCTGCTCGGCATCACGCGAGATGTCACCGAACGGCGACAGGCGGAAGACGCATTCCGACGCAGTGAGGCATTTCTGGCTGTAGGACAGCGTATCACCCGGACCGGCAGCTGGAGCCGAAACCGGCTAACGGGGGCAGTGACCTGGTCCGACGAGCACTACCGGATCTTCGAGGTCGAGCCCGCGTCCACACGCCCTTGGTCGGCAGACGCCGTGCGAGAGATCTTCCGTGATCGTGTACATCCCGCGGACCGCGCACTCGTTGAAGATGCCATCGGCCTCGCCATCCGCGACATGACTCCGCTGTCGCTGGAATACCGGCTCCTGCTGCGCGATGGGTCCGTAAAGCACTTACGCAGCGAGGGTGGGCAGGTAAGCGGGGACGAGTACATCGGCACGACCATGGACGTCACGGCGGAACGACATGCTCAGGAGGAATTGCGACGGAGCGAGGCATACCTCGCCGAAGCGCAGCGACTGAGCCACACGGGAAGCTGGGCATGGAAGATCCCTGGAAGGGAGATCTTCTGGTCGCGAGAGATGTTTTGCATTTACGGATTCGATCCGGCAGACGGAACGCCGTCTTACGAGGCAGTACTTGGGCGCGCGCACCCTGACGACGCCTCAATCGTACACCAGGCATTACTTCTCGCGTTCTCCGCAGGCACAGAGCTCCGGCTGCTCACGCGCATCCTCGTTCCCGGCGAACGGATGAAGTGGGTGGAGACCTATGGTCACCCCGTGCGCGACGAAGACGGGAGACTCGTAGAATTCGTCGGGACCGTAGTGGATGTCACCGAGCGTCGCGTCGCCGATCGCCGTCTCCGCCGCTCGAGAAAGGCTCGCTACGAGGCAGTGATCGCGGAGCGCACCCGAATCGCGCGCGACTTGCACGACGGACTGCTTCAGGACTTCACCGGTGTTGCACTGCAACTCGAAGCTCTGGCTCTGCACGCACGTGCGGTGCCAACGCTGTCTGCCCGCTTTCAGGAACTTTTGCAGATGACGCAGCACGTCGGCCGCAAGGCGCGCTTGGCGCTACACGGGATGCGCAGCCATCGCGCGTATGCAGATCTGGTCGCGGCCGTACACGACGCGGCGCAGCGCTTGTCCGCACCGGCGGAGCTCGCGCTGCATATGCGGGTATCCGGGCAGCCGCGACTCGTCCCGGAGCACGTCCGAGACGCCGCGGTGTCGATAGTCGCGGAGGCGATGACCAATGTGGTGAAGCACGCGCGAGCGGGGACCATCAGGCTATCCGTCGCGTTTGGTGAAACGCATCTACGCCTTTCACTTCGCGACGACGGCTGTGGCCTGTCGGTGCCTGGCGAATCGAGAGAACGCGCACGTCACTTCGGACTTGTCGGTATGCGCGAGCGAGCCGCGACAATCGGGGCAGCGTTTTCGACGTCGAGCGCACCGGGACGCGGAACCAAGATCAGCATTGAAGTGCCTCTTCGCCGGGAGCAGACCGCGCCTTGACGTACTGAGCTGGATTCGTGCGCTCACTGACGCTCAGCGTCTCATGAATGACGCTGCTGTCCGACACTCGATGACAGCACCACCCGGCCCCCGGCGTGCTGTCAACGAGGCGCAAGACTCAAGAGCGGAGTGCGGTCTTGAGAGCCGTGATGGCCTGCTGGATGGCGCCCCGCGCGGCCGGCGTGTCTGACAGCGGGTTGAGCATGGCGAAATCGTGCACCGTGCCGTTGTAGCGCACGGTGGTGACGCGTGCCCCGCCCTGTGCGAGCTTGTGCGCGTACGTTTCGCCCTCGTCCTGCAGGATGTCGTCGTCCGTGATGAGGAGTGCGTCCGGCAACCCGCTCAGCTGCTCGACGGTTGCGCGTAGCGGGAACGCATGATAATCCTCCGTGCCGTCGAGCCCCTGTAAGTCGAACATCCACTTCATCGTCTGTCGGGTGAGCCACGGGCCATCCGCGTACTTCTTGTACGACTCGGTTGCACCCAGGTAGTCGACCAGCGGGTAGAACAGCACTTGATAGGCGATCTTTGGCCCTCTTCGCTCCTTGGCCATCAGCGTCACGACTGCAGACATATTGCCACCGACGCTGTCGCCAGCGATCGCAAGCCGAGAGGGGTCCACGTTGAGCTCCTTCGCGTGCTCGACGGCGTACAGCATCGCCGCGTAGGCCTGCTCGTTTTGAGTCGGGTACTTGGCCTCGGGCGAGTTGATGTAGTCCACGAATACCACCGTGGCGCGAACGCCCTCGGCGAGTTCGCGCACAAGCCGGTCGTGCGTGACCTTGTCGCCCAGCACCCAGCCACCGCCGTGGAAATACATCAGCAGTGGCAGTGTGTCCTTCACGCCACGTGGACGGACGATCCGGATGCGCGTCGTCCCCGTCGGGCCTACCGGCCACGTGGTGTCCTCGATATCAGCGGGACGGAGCGGCACCGGCTTTGACTGCAGGTCGGTGAGCACGGCGTGCGCGCGCTCCGGCGTGAGCGTCGAGAGCGATGGTGCACCGGCGAGTCCGGCGATGAATTTCTGGGTGACGGGTTCGAGTCGCATGGGGGCGGGAGGCAGAGGGGTGAGTGACACGGGCGTCGAAGCCGACGCCTGTGCGGGCACGATTGCCGACACGATCGGCAGTGCCGTGATTGCAGCGGCGACCTTCAGCGCGTCTCGCCGGCTCTGCATCGGATTGAACTCATTGGTGGTCTCGGTGGGATCGGTCACACGCTGAATGTCGTCCACGCTGTGCATGGCACTCCTCCGGGTCGTTGATGCGGGCGCAGGCCCATTGACGGCCGCGCACCCTGCGTGGCCTCGCGGTAATCATTGCCGCGGACTACCGACGCGCGCGTCGCCCGTGCGGGAGGTCATCGACTTCACCTTTTGTGAAGCCGTCGCGTACGCCGAATGGGGTATGGCGAGGGCGCAGGAGCCGCCCGCGCACTCAGCGCCGAGTACCCGTAGGGGGTAGGTGCGACCGCTCCGAGTGACATACTGCAGGACTCGCCGAACGCCCGACGCGCGGCGGGGTGTGCGCGCGTCATCATGCCTGTGCGCGTGCGGGCGCAGCCACTGCGAGCCGATGCGGCTCCAGGTGTCCCGATGCGGTACTCGTCAACAGCGTTCGGCGAGACTCGACGCTCACGTAGATGCCACGGACCGACGACACAGCGTCGGACCGTCACGAGCAACTGAGGAACATCCATGACCCGCTCTGCCGACGACAGGCCGTCCGCGCGCGGTGCAGCCATCGCCCGTTGGGGGCCGACCCTGCTCCGCTGGTATGTGGCGGCCACGTTCCTTGGCTTCCACGGACGACACAAGGCGCAGGAGCTGATTGTCGGCAACCGCGCGTTCGTTGAAACGGTCGCTGCATTGGGCTTCCCTGCGCCTGCTGCCTTCGCGGCGCTCGCCGTTGGGGCTCAGCTTGGCGCTGGCCTATGCCTGCTGCTCGGGCTCGCGACGCGACCGGCCGCCGTCGCACTTGCGAGCACCATGGTCGTGGCCGTCATCGACAAATGGCCGCTCGGATTTCTGGCGCTGGAGCCAGCGCTCACGTACATCGTGATCGCGGGAGCCCTCACGCTCACCGGCGCCGGTGCGGTCGCGATGGATACGCGACTCGAGCAACCTGCATGGGAATGGTTCGCCCGGCACGCGCGCGCCGCTCTCCGATCGTGCCGACGATTCGGCATCAGCTCGGTGATACTGCTCGGGATCGCTGTCGCCACCGCGAGCCTGCGTGCTCCGGCCGCTGCTGCGCAATCCCCATCATTGGGAGCGATCGAGTTGGGCGGCGAGGTGCGCTTGTTCATGGAACGCTATGGATGGGAAGACTTCGGCGTCGACGCGATTCCTCGTGATGCATACCTTCTGCAGCGCTACATGCTGCACGCCCGCCTCAGTCGTCCAACGATCTGGCTCGCGCCAGCAGCATTTCTGCAGTTGAAGAGCGGGCTGGCGAGCGGACGTGAGGGCAGTGCGCGGCCGGCAGACGTGGACCGGTTGGACGTGCATCAGGCCTACGTCGAAGTCGGAGGCGCAGCGCGACGGCGCCGTGTTGCCCTGCGCCTCGGTCGACAAGAGTTGTTTTATGGGTCCGCACGCCTGATCAACTTCCGCGAAGGCGAGAACGTGAGACAGAGCTTCGACGCGGTGCGCTTGTCCGTCAGCGGCTGGGCGGGACCGCGCTCACCGCGGCAAGACCAGGCGCGCGTGGACATCTTCGTCGCCTCGCCGGCGATGACGCGGCGCGGCGTCTTCGACGACGGGATCGACCGCACACGCACGCTGTGGGGGGCGTACGCCGCAGGTCTCAGGGTGCCCGGCGCGACGAAGAAAGCAGGTCTTCGCGTCGACGGCTACTACATCGGACATTGGCGACGCGGGGCACGGTTCGATCAGAATGCGAGCGGCCCGCCACGGCGTGAACTTCGCCACACCCTGGGCACGCGGTTGTGGGGAGCCGTCGCGCTCAACGGAACGGTTATCGACTACAACTGGGAGCCGATGCTGCAGTTCGGAGCATTCGGCGATGGCCCCGCGGCGGGCCGCATACGTGCGTGGACCCTGGCCACAGAGACTGGTGTGCGCTGGCCGCACACGCCGTTGTCACCACGAATCTCACTGCGGGCGGACGTCGCAAGCGGTGACCGCGATCGCGACAACGCGGACCTGCAAACGTTTCATCCACTGTATCCGCGCGGCGACTACTTTGGTCTCCTCTCACCCGTCGGCCCCGCGAATGTCCGCGACCTGCACCCGCGACTGGAAGTGGAGCCCTGGCGGGGGGCGTCACTCTCCGTCGAGTGGCTCGTATACTGGCGGGATAGCGCCGCCGACGGCGTTTACAATCCGGTGGGCGTGCCACTTCGCACGGGGGCACGAACGTCGGCACGCTTCGTCGGCCATCAGCCCGGCGTGGAGCTGGAATGGGAGGTCAACCGGCGTGTCACCCTGCTGGCGACAGCGGGCGCATTCGTGGTGGGCCCGTACGTGCGGGAGACAGCGCCGGCGAGCGCGCGTCGCAACATCACGTACCTCGGCGGATATGCTGCGTATCGGTTCTAGCAAGCTCACGCCGAGTCCGTCGCCCACACATACGCGATCTGATGTGCGCCGCGTCGAAATTGGTCGAAGTGAAAACGCTGCGTCAATACACGGCGATGAGATGCGTAACGGCTGGAGGATCGACTCCGCGATGAAACGCACGCACCTTCCGCTGCACGTCCTCATCGGCAATGCTGACACGCGCGTGCTGCCGCAGATGCTCATCCCAGGTCGGCACCGTGAACTGCTCGACGAACCGCTCCGGACGCGAGAGGTCATTGGCGAGTTGCCAACGCACCGCCCCGCTTCGCATTCGCGCGGCACGCATCTCACGCATCGCGGCGGAGAATGCGACGCTCGACCCGGGATCGATCAGGTATTCGGTCATCACTACGACAACGCGCGTGCCGCGTTCGGGCGCACCGCCGGGTGACGATTCGGGCATCGGCCAGTGGTGCGACGGCGACTGGTCGGAATGGCCGGCCGTATGCAACGGGTACCTGCGGGCGGTCGTGAGGCCGAGCACAAGGCCGCAAGCGGCGATGACGAGTGACGCCGAGCTTCCCAGGAGTTCAGCAACGGCGCCCCACACGATGCTGCCTCCTGCCTGACCGCCGAAGAACACCATCAGGTACACCGCGAGTGCGCGCCCCCTCACCCAGGACGGGACGGTCGCCTGCGCGCTCGTCTGGAGCGTGGAGAGCAGCGTGAGCCATGCCGAGCCCGCGAGCAGCAACGTAACGAACACCACGAAGTAACTGTTGCTCGTCGCGAGGACCAGCAGCACGACTGCGTAGGCAAGTGTCGCGACGACGACGAGGCGTTCAATCGAATACCGGCGCCGGAGAACCGGCAGCAGCACCGTCGCACTCAGCGCACCAATACCGATGGCTCCGAGCAGCAGTCCGTAGCCAGCGACGCTCGCGCCCAATCGTACGCGGGCAACCAGCGGCAACAGGGCCCACAGCGCACTCCCGAAGGCAATAAACGCCAGCGTCCGCACGAGTACCGTGATGAGCGGGGGCGTGTTTCGCACGTAGCGCAGCCCGACGCCGAGCGCCGCCACGAGGGGTTCGGGCGGCAGCACGCTCGGTGGCACTGAGCGTCTCCACCAGACCAAGGCAGCGGTTACTCCCATAAATGTGACCGCGTTGATCAGGAACGCAGGGGCCGGACCGTTCGCCGCGATGAGCAGGCCACCGACGGCGGGACCGATGGCGCGCGCCACGTTCACGCCGGCGCTATTAAGGGTGATCGCTGCCGGAACATCGACGGTCGCCACGAGTTCGGGCACGATCGCCTGCCATGCCGGCGCGGTGAGCGCCGCACCGATGCCGAGCACGAACGTCATGACCAACAGTGTCGCCGGTGTCGTCCTACCGGAGAGCGTGAGCAAACCCAGCACAAGCGCCGCGATCGTCATCCACAACTGTGCAGCGATCAGCACGCGTCGTCGGTCGAGCACGTCCGCCAGGACACCCGCGGGCAACGCGAGCGCAAGCACCGGCATCGTTGTGGCTGTCTGAACGAGCGACACCATGATCGGTGACGGCGTGAGCCCCGTCATCAGCCACGTGGCACCTACGTCGTGAATCCACGTGCCCGTCGTGCTCACCACGGTAGCGACCCACAGCACTCGGAAGGCGGGGCTCCCGAACGGGCGAAGTGCAACCGATGTCACTAGCGCGGTAGGGCCGTCACGCCCGAACCGCGCGCGCGCCTTCCTGATCGGGGCTGAACAACCATCCGGCGAGGAGCGCGGTCAGGCGCGGCATCACGACCCAGGTGAGCATAGAGACCGAGATCGCAGTGGTCAGTCCGACGCCGAGCACGAGTGGAATACCCTCAGGCATGACAACGCTGAGCAGGAGCACCTGCGGCATCAACGCGCACCACGTCACCAACGCCATCTTCCACCGTGGCGCGACACGCGATCGGTGCCCAGGCGCCGTAAACCAGGTTTCGAGGCCGCTGCGAACGATTGGCCAGTCTACCGCGGTTGAAAGCGTATCTCCGTCCGCGCTCAAGGCGACGACCTCGTCGGACTCGCGCCAGCGGTCGAGTGCTTCCGGACTCGCGAAGCGCACGAGCACGAAGTATTCGCCGCCGCCAGCGTCCAGCACACTCGAGCCCTCGTGCGCGTTGGCCGCCGACGCGCTGTGGATCAAGGCACGCACCCAGACCTCGAACTCGCGCTCCCTACCGGGTCGCACGCGTCTCTCGATCACGAGCTTGGCGGGCGGTGACACCGACGCACCGCGCGGGTGATCGGTAGTGGGTGTCATGCGCTCATCGTGTAACCCTATCGCCGTACCGTTTCGAGTACCACTCATCGGATACCTCTCGAGTTTACGCGTATGAATTCAAGATCTCGTACCGCGCTAGAACACGAAGCAGTCGCAGCCGCTGCCGGCGAAGCCGACGGCGCCGAGCCCATGGCCCCCGTGTGCATGATTCGAGTGTCGACGCATGCCCGCGTTGGGCGGGCCATGGCACGCATGGCCGGAAGGGGCCCCAACGGGGGTATCCTCTCGGTGCGCGACAGGTGACCAGTCGGGCCGCACCGGTGGGATCGGTGGGGCGAGTTGCGCATAGGGGCCGGCAGCATGCACAACCCGTCCATTCACTACCGTCAGCAGCGAGTCGATCCGCTTGATTTCGTCCTCGGGCACGCTGAAGAAGTCGCTCGACAGCATCGCGAAATCCGCGAGCATACCGGGCGCGAGTGTTCCCTTGTCCGCGTCCTCACCTGAGAACCACGCACTGCCGTGCGTAAAGAGGCGCAGCGCTTCGAGACGGCTCAATCGGTTGCGCCGAGGATGAATGGCGGTGCCTCCCACCGTACGTCCGCTCACGAGCCAGTAGAGGCCGACCCACGGGTTGTAACTGGCAACACGCGTCGCGTCCGTCCCCGCCCCCACGCGCAGTCCCATCTCGAGCATCCGCCGCACTGGCGGTGCGGCCTCGGCCGCTGCTGCGCCGTGACGTGCCACGAAGTGTTCGCCCTGAAAGGCCATGCGGTGCTGGATGGCTACGCCACCGCCAAGCGCAGCGGTACGCTCGAGGCTGCGCGGTGAAATCGTCTCGGCGTGGTCGAACCACCAACGAAGTCCGTTGAAGGGCACATCGCGCTCCACCCGCTCAAACACGTCGAGGAATCGCGCGATCGATTCATCATAGGTAGCATGCAGTCGAAACGGCCACCGCTGCGCCACGAGGTGACGTACCACCGCCTCGAGGTCCGACTCGAGGGTCGGAGACAGGTCCGGCCGTGGTTCGAGGAAGTTTTCGAAGTCGGCCGCAGAGAAGACCAACATTTCGCCCGCGCCATTCATGCGGTAGAAGGCGTCGCCATCGCCTGGCCGTACCAGACCGGCCCAGCGCTGGAAGTCGGACAACTCTCCACCCGGCTTCTGCGTGAAAAGGTTGTACGCGATGCGCACCGTCAGCTCACCGCTCGCGTGCAGTGCCTCGACGACCCGGTAATCCTCCGGGTAGTTCTGAAAGCCGCCACCCGCGTCGATCACACTGGTGACCCCCAGCCGGTTCAGCTCCCGATTGAAGTGGCGCGACGAATTGACCTGGTCGTCGAACGACAGGCGCGGTCCCTTGGCGAGCGTCGAGTAGAGGATGCTCGCATTGGGCTTCGCCAGGAGCAGCCCGGTTGGATGCCCTGCCTTATTCCGCTGGATCTCCCCGCCTGGTGGATCCGGCGTGTCGCGCGTGTAGCCTACGGCGGCCAGCGCAGCGCGATTCAACAGCGCGAAGCCGTAGAGGTAGAGGATGAACACCGGTGTTTCGGGGGCGGCCGCATTGATCTCGTCGAGAGTCGGCAACCGCCGCTCGGCGAACTGGAACTCGTTCCAGCCGCCAATGACGCGCACCCAGTGGCCGGGCGGCGTGCGCGCAGCCTGTGCCCGCAGCATCCGCAGGGCGTCTGCGAGCGCTGGAACGCCGTCCCACCGCAGCTCGAGATTGTAGTTAAGGCCTCCGCGGATACTGTGGATGTGCGAATCGATGAGCCCCGGAATGACGGTGCGGCCCGCAGCATCGATCTCGAGCGTCCCTGCACCGCGATACGGTTCGATTTCTCGCGCTGAGCCGACTGCCAGCACACGACCGTTGTGCGCGGCGAGTGCAGCGCCGTTCGGCCGCTGCGAATCCATCGTGTGGATGCGAGCGTTGGTCAGCAGCAGGCTGGCGACGGTCATGTCGGTACGCCAGCAACAAGGCGAGGCGTATACGGAGGCCACGGCGTCGTCGCGCCGCCATGGACCATCGTGGTCGCATATTCAAGACCCACGCCGTAGGCACCACAGTGGGTCTTCACGATGTCGACGACTGCATCGTATGTCTCTCGGATAGCCCAGTCACGCTGCCATTCAAGCATGACCGAGAGCGCCGTGACCGGCTTTGCGCCGGCCTGAACGACGCGCTGCATCGCATTGCGGTGCGCCAGTTCACTCACGTCGCCGCATGCATCCTCGACCACGAACACGTTGAAGCCATCGTGCAGCGCCTGGACGGTTGGCAGGGCGACACACGTTTCCGTCCAGAGTCCGGCCAGTACAAGATTGCGCCGGCCGGTTGCGAGTATCGCGCGTTGAAAGTCCGCATCGTCCCACGCATTCATGGAACTACGCTCGATCGGCGTATGGTCCGGGAACACGGCCTGCAGCTGCGGCAGGAGGGCACCACTGAAGCTTGAACTCTCCACGCCCGAAAGCACCGTGGGCACACCAAAGGCGCGTGCGGCCTTTGCAAAAACCAGGTTCGCATCGATGATGGACTGGCGGTCCGCACTGGCGACTCCGAAAACCATCTGAGGCTGAATATCGATGATGGCAACCACCGAGTTCTGCGGGGTAAGCAGGCCTTTCTCGGTGAGTGCACGACGACCATTCGCGTTCGACACATCAGGCTCCAGTTCGGGGAGGAAGCAGTCGACGGAGAATGCCACTCCCCCCGGCGCCGCGAATCCTCCATCCGCCCGGTCTTTCGGTACCTCGATCGGATGATCGACTGGTCACGGCCGCCGCGGCTTCTGTGGGGCGCATGAAGTTCCCTCACGTCGCAGCGCACGCGCGCTCGTCGATCGGTGATCACGCGGTGTGCGCTCAGACCGGCGAACCGGTCGCTCCCGTGAACAACTCCCGGCTACGCTCCCGCCCGCCCCCCAGATCTACGCAGGCAATCACGGACAATGTGCCGTCATCCGTGGTGAGGTCCCCCAGCGCGAGCTCAGCATCGCCATCCGTTGCGCGGATCTCTTCCAACAAACGGCCTGCGCGCCCCACGTCTCGGCCGTGAATCACGACCTTCACACCTTCGTACGCCAACATCCTTGCAATCTCTGCACCGATGCCCGAGCTACTGCCGGTCACCAGCGCGCGTTTGCCTGCAAGTGTCAGATCCATACGTTCCCGCTACGCTACTGACGCTGAGGACTCGACCAACGTGAAGACTCACTTGCTTCGACGATCGACCATCGTACCCTTCTGCTCATAGACAAAGGCCCTCATGAGTTGCTGAAACCCTTGCTGAATCTGCTCCTCGGCGGCACTGCGCTCTCGTAGAAGTCCTTCCATTCCCGCAATGAAAGGCCGTTCGATACATCGAGCGATTGAATTTTCATCGTTCTGCCCTGGGACACGGGGTGAATGCGCATACTGCCCAGCGCCATGGATGATTTCGCCGGTGCAGAACGTCCACCAAATTTCTCTGCCATTCTCGGGGATTTGGCGTCGGGAGTCGCCGGAGGGTTACGCTGCCGCATTCATGCGACGTATCTCGCGTCGAACGGCCTGCGACAGCGTCCCGACAGAGAGAGGCTTGCTTAACGTGCGGATGTCGCGATGGTCGTGCGCTTCATCCATTTCACGGCCGGTATAGCCGGTGACGAACAGCAGCGCCTGATGTGGATGACGCGCACGTAACTCATCGGCCAGCGCCGGCCCCGTGAGCTCCGGCATCACGACGTCTGTCACGACGAGATCCACACGTCCCGCAGGACCGCCTGCGTCCTCCCAGATTCGCACGGCATCCCGCCCGTGTCTGGCCGATAGCACGACGTATCCGAGGTGCGTCAGCATGCGGCTGAGAGCGACTCGTGCATACCCCTCGTCCTCCACAACCACGATGGTTTCGCCCTGTCCCCGCACCGGACTTGGTGTGCCGGTGTCCGCGCTGATGCGACCTGACTGCGCGGGTAAGAGCGCTTTGAAGATCGAGCCAATCCCCTTGCGGCTGACCGCAGTAACAGCGCCGTGCATTCCGGTCACGATGCTGCGTACTGTCGCGAGACCCAGGCCGGTTCCACGTTCAGCTGCCTTCGTGGTGTAGAAGGCGTCGAAGGCGCGCGCCAACGTGGCGTCGTCCATCCCCATACCCGTATCGCTCACCGAGAGCTCGACGTACTCGCCCGCCCTTGGAAGTTGCATCCGATCCGCCATCGCACCGTCGACGGCGCGTATTGCCGTCTCGAGCGTCAACACTCCGCCCTCCGGCATCGCGTCGCGCGCATTCGCTGCAAGGTTCAAGAGGACCTGCACGAGTTGCCCCTGATCCGCGAGCACGCCTACTCCCGGCGCTCCAGCCAGCGCTGCGACTTCGATGTGACTGCCAACGAGTCGCCTTAGTAGCGGCTCCGTATTCTCAACGAGAGCGTCGATGACAACGAGCTCGGAGAGGGGGAGTTGTTCACGACTGAAGCGCAACAGCTGCCGTGTCAGCAGCGCTGCGCGTTCCACGGCCACTTCGATCTGACGGGCATCATCAAGCGCCGCGTACATCTCTGGCGGCAGGCATTGTTGCAAAAACATCGCGCTGGAGCCAATCACCGTCAGCAAGTTGTTGAAGTCATGCGCGATACCGCCGGCGAGGCGCCCCATCGCCTCCATCTTCTGCGTTTGGCGCAGTCGCGATTCCATCAACTGTCGTTCCGCTATGTCCACAGCAACACCAACCTCGCGGTCCGGCCGACTACTCATCGGGCTGTGTCCTTTCGTGCCGTCTCCGTCCGTGCATCCCCTGCGACGTGCGGCATGGCTAGTCTGTCTATTGACTCACGACGCGAACCGAGGAGATCAACTTCGAATTCAACCTCGGCCGCCTGATGCCACGTCAGCTCAGCAGCAGTAACGGGCCGGAGCATTAAGTCGAACGCGAGCCATAGGAGCTTCGAGAACGGGAATCCGACGACAACCAACGCCAGCGTGAGTGTTGGCAGCCCGTACTCCAGCAGATCCCACGGCACCACGTCCGTGACCAAGAGCGTGATCGCCAGGAACGCGTAGTTCACCAATCCGACCAACGTAAACAACACGAACATTGACCCCGTGAACGCGTCATGTTCGCCGCGCTGCAGCCGGAGCCCACAGGTGCCGCATTTCACGCGCAGAGTAATCAGATGATCGAGCACAGGCCCCCGCCCACAATGGGGACAGTGCAACCGCAGCGCGCGCGTAAACAAACGAAGGGCCCGCCCCACGGACGCAAGCTCTAAGCCCGCCTCCGTCTCCATTCCGGTGTGTTTGCCATGCCCTGCTTGCATACGACCTCTTAGTAGTGGAGCTTCGGAACAGGTCATGGGCAATTCCGGGGCCACTCACTGGGGTGCCGAGCAGTGATGGGCAAGTTGTTGCGTGATATGCGGTTCGAGAGCGTCCGCGACTTCGCGCGCAACAGTCGCCGACAACGGTATTTCGTAACGTTACGATTAGTCGTAGCTTGACGCTTGGACACGTTGACTCTCTTCACGCGTTTGATGACTGCTGGCACTCCGACTCCAATCGAACCCGCATCGCGGCGGCACCTTGACGCGTTGCGCGACATCACCGCGCGGATAACGGCCACGCGTGACCTCGACGACGTACTGGCGAGCATTACACGCGGGTTGGTGGAGAGTTGCGACGCTGTGCTCGCACGCATCTGGCTGTTGAGCACGGACATAGAATGCCCGGTGTGCAGCGCGCACGGGCCCGTTCCGGCGAGGGGGGCGGACGAAGGCCCCGTAACGGCGGCGCTCCACCTGCGTGCGAGTCACGGGTCGCACACGAATCTCGCTGGGCATTATCATCGGATTCGCGTCGGCGCATTGAAGATCGGTCAGATCGCAGCATCGCGCACACCGGTGTTCTGCAACAATGTCTTCGACGACGATCGATTCGTGGATAAGCAATGGATTGAGGCGCAGGCCATCCGCGCTTTCGCGGGCTACCCACTGATCTTTCGTGACGAACTACTCGGCGTTATCGGAATCTTCTCGACCGGCGCCATCTCAGAGCACGATTTCCAGGACCTACAGATCTTTGCGGATCAGGCAGCGACGGCAATCAGGAATGCGCAGCTTTTCGCCGAGATCGCACACCTGAATGGCCGACTGGCTCTGGAGAACGCCTATCTGCAGCAGGAGATACGCGAGGAGGGAGGCTTTGAGGACATTGTCGGGGACAGTCCGGCACTTCGTGCGGTGTTGCACGAGATCGAACAAGTTGCCAGGACCGACGCGACGGTTCTGCTCACCGGCGAGACAGGTACCGGAAAAGAGCTGATTGCCCGCGCCATTCATCGAATGAGTCGGCGCTCGGCCCACACCCTTGTAAAAGTGAACTGCGGCGCCTTTCCCGCTGGACTTGTCGAGAGCGAATTGTTCGGGCACGAAAAGGGCGCGTTCACTGGTGCGCTACAGCAACGCATTGGCCGATTCGAGCTGGCGGACAAAGGTACGCTCTTTCTCGACGAGGTTGGCGAACTCCCCGCCGACGCGCAGGTGAAGCTCTTGCGCGTGTTGCAAGAACAGGAGTTCGAGCGCGTGGGAGGTGCGCGATCCATCCGCGTGGACGTGCGTGTCGTAGCCGCGACAAACCGCGATCTCGCGGATGAAGTAAAGACCGGGCGCTTCCGCGCAGATCTGTACTATCGCCTGCACGTATTTCCCATGCGCGTACCTGCGCTTCGCGAACGACGGGGCGACGTGCCGCTTCTCGTGCAGCACCTGCTCATGCACTTGCAGCGCAAACTCGCAAAGCCGCTCCGCGCGATCACCGCAGAGAGCATGACCAGACTCGAGCGGTATACCTGGCCTGGAAACGTGCGCGAGTTGCAAAACGTGCTTGAACGCGCCGCGGTACTGGCGCGCGGCCCGATTGTGGACGTGCCGGACCCGAACACGGGCGCGATGGTCCAAGCCCCCGAGCACACAGTATTTGCGTCACTCGAAGACGCAGAACGTACGCACATTCGCGAGGCGCTTCAGAGAACCGACGGTGTCATCCACGGTCCCGGCGGTGCTGCCGCGCTATTGAAGGTCAACCCCACGACGCTCCGCTCCCGGATGGAACGCTTGGGGATACTGACGCCCCGCCGCCGTGAGTTCCCCTCGGAGGGTAGGCCGTGACTTCCACGTCGTCGAAACCGCTCTCCATACGCGTTGTCGTGATGGGGAGCACGTTGGGGTCGGCCGACCTCAGCACGCGTTGAGTCCGGTTCAGGGCTGCGAAAGATGGCCGGCCGCGCGATCGGCCAGCAGCAGCGCGCGGTCGGAGCGAACCCGACCGGCTGGAATCGTCTGGTCTCCAGCCCGCAGTCGGTTGAGCATGGGGGCTTTGCCGGCGCCAGTCACGACCCAGAGGATGCGTCGGGCGTGAGCGAGCACCGGGTACGTGAGCGTCATGCGCCGGCGGCCGCCGTATTCGCCGGTGACGGCGACTGCGGTCGCTGCCTCGTCGAGCACCGGGTCGTTCGGGACGAGGGACGCGGTGTGTCCATCCTCGCCGAGGCCGAGATGCACGAGGTCGAACACTGGAGGGTCACCGGCAACGGCGCGAATGCTGTCGGCGTAGCGACGCGCTGCGTCTGCGTAGTCGGGCATTTCCACAGGCATGGCATGAACCGCAGCTGGTGGTTCAGGCACACGGTCGAGCAGTGCGTGCGTCAGGTGGGTCAGATTGCGCTCGATGTGACCGGCAGGCGCGATCCGTTCATCGGTCTGGAAGAGTTCGACGGCGGACCACTGCACGTGCAAGTCGGCCAGATGGCGTAGCATCAACCACGGCGTGGTGCCGCCGCTGATCGCGAGCAAGAACCGTCCACGCGCGGTCACCGCCTCGCGCGCCGCGTCGGCGATGACGTCGGCCCCCCGTCTGGCCACGGCGTGCACGTCGGCAAGGATTTCCTCGCGCATGTCTTCAGTGTCCGCCGAGATGACAGATCTCGTGCCATTGGCGGATGACCCGATCATCGAGGTAGGTGCCCAGCACGCTGAGAGAGGCGGTGTCCAGCAGCAGTCCGGCGCCGGCGCTTGGCGGATGTCCGAGCCATCGCGCCGCGAGCACCCGGAGCAGGTGACCATGCGCGGAAACCGCGACGTCACTGGCCAGTGCAAGTGCCCGTTCGATCACCTGATCCGCGCGGCGTGCAACCTCCGCAGGCGATTCACCGCCCGGACCGCCGTGCACCCAGACACTCCACCCCGGATGTGCGCGCCGGATTTCAAGCGTGGTCTTACCTTCGAACTCGCCGTAGTCCCATTCCTGCAATGTTGTCATCGGTCGACCTCATACCACCCGCCGGGTATGAGTTCGTCGGATTCCTCGGGTCCCCAAGTGCCGGGTTCGTAAAGGATGGGGACGCCGTCCTCCAGAATCGGATCGACAATGCGCCAGGCCTCCTCCACGTAGTCTTGACGTGCAAAGCGAAACGTCTCGCCATGCATCGCATCGCCAAGCAGTTCAGCATAGGCATCGGTTTCAGCGCCTTCATGTTCGTGACGTGTTGCCAGCTCCAGTCGATGACCGCTGGCAACGCCTGCCTCACGCACCGTGGCGCCCAGCGCGAGCTCGAACTTCGGGCCGAGCTGGAAGCGCACATAATTGGAGTGCAGACGCATCCCGCCAATCGGCGGTGGGCGGTGGAGCTTGACCACCACCTCGGTCCGCAGTTCGGGCATCTGTTTTCCGGCGCGGATATAGAATGGAACGCCGTGCCAACGCCATGAATCCACTGCCAGCTTGAGCGCGACAAACGTCTCGGTGCGCGAACGAGCGGCCACGCCCGACTCGTCGAGGTATCCGCGGAACTGTCCGCGAACCACCTGTCTCCGGTCGAGCGGGGCAATTGCCTTCAGCACCTTCACCTTTTCGTCGCGCAGCGTTTCCGTGTCCCGACTGCTCGGCGGCGGTTCCATCGCGATGTTGGATAGCACCTGCAGGAGATGATTCTGCACGACGTCGCGGATTGCCCCGGTTGCGTCGTAGAACGCGCCCCGTCCCGAAATACCGAACGGTTCCGCCATCGTGATTTGTACGCTCTCGACGAACTGTCGATTCCAGATCGGCTCGAGAAACGTGTTGGCGAAGCGGAAGAAGACGAGGTTCTGCACGGCCTCCTTTCCGAGGTAGTGATCGATCCGGAAGATTTGATGTTCACCGAATGATGCGTGAAGAATCATGTTGAGGCGGCGGGCAGACGCCAAGTCGGTGCCGAACGGTTTCTCCAGCATGAGGCGGGTGTTAGCTGGGTCGCCGCTGCGGCTCAACTGCGATACGACGGTCTCGAACAAAGTCTGGGGTACGGCGAGGTAATGCAGCGGATTGTTCACGTCTCCGAGGGTCTCTTTCAGTCGGTCGAACGTGTCCGGTGCGGTGTACTCGCCTTCCACGTATCGCATCAACTGCATGAGTTTCGGAAACGCCACCGGATCCACACCGCCGCCATACTTGATGACGCTCTCTTCCGCACGCTTCTGCAGTGCTTCCAGTGAGCCAGCCCCGCGCGCCATCCCGACTACTGGTACGTACAGGACGCCAGCCTTCACCATGCGTTGCATGGCCGGGAAGATCTTCTTGAAGGCGAGGTCTCCGGTGGCGCCGTAAAAGACCAACGCGCCTGATGGTGTCGGTCTCATTTCTTTTCCGAGTGACCGCCGAACCCTGCGCGCATCGCCGAGAGCACGCGGTTCGAATAGTCGGCCTCACCCCGTGAGGCAAAGCGGGAGAAGAGTGCAGCGGTCAGCACCGGAACCGGCACGGCTTCGTCGATGGCCGCCTTGATCGTCCATCGACCCTCCCCGGAATCGGAGACGCGACCAGCATACGCTGAGAGGTCGGGCGACTGCAGCAGCGCCTCCGCCGTCAAATCGAGCAGCCACGACGTGATCACACTGCCTCGGCGCCACAGCTCCGTGATCTCGTCAAGCGCAAAGTCATACTGATAATGCTGCGGGTTGCCAAGCGGTGTCGTTTCCGCGTCATGCTCCTGGTCGGCGCGCCCGATGTTGGCGTGTCGTAATATGCCCAACCCCTCGGCGTACGCCGCCATCATTCCGTACTCGATGCCGTTGTGCACCATCTTTACAAAGTGTCCCGCGCCGACGTTTCCACAGTGCAGATACCCACGGTCGGCCGTGCCAACGCGATGTGCTCGACCCGGTGTTGGTGCGGCCGCTTCGGTCGGCGGCGCAAGGGTCGCGAAGATCGGCTCCAGATGCGCGACGATGTCGCTCTCGCCACCAATCATTTGGCAGTAGCCGCGCTCGAGTCCGAACACGCCGCCACTCACGCCGACGTCGACGTAGTGCACGCCGGCGGCGGCAAGCTCCTTGGCGCGCCGGATGTCATCCACGTAGTAAGAGTTCCCACCATCGACGATCGTGTCGTTCGGGGAGAGATGCGGGAGCAGATCGGCGATGGTCGCGTCGACCACCCCGGCAGGCACCATCAGCCATACCACACGTGGTGTGTCGAGTTGGCGGGCCAGATCGGCGAAGGAAATCGCGCCATCGGCGCCGTCCTTCACGAGCGCTGCGACCGCGTCGGGCGACCGATCAAAGGCCACCGCCTGATGGCCGCCCCGCATCAAGCGGCGAACCATGTTGGCGCCCATTCGCCCAAGTCCCACCATACCTATGTGCATGTGACCGCTCCTTTGCTCGATGTGTGTCTTCATTTGCGGTACGCCTCCACGCCCCCGCGCTTGAACTCGGTGCTGAACCGTCGGTTCATCCTGGTCATACATCCTTCAAGGGGCTGTTTCGAAGGTCAAACCATTACCCCGTTCTGTCCAGCTGGCGGGAGTCACTTTGTAAAGGGGCACAACTACCGATAGGCGTCCCACGCGGCCACCGCGTGCCCGCCAAACAGCATGCGGTTGATGGCCGGTGACGCCACCGTGGCGGGATAGGTGGGCACGATCGCACTCGCCGCGTCGAGCCGCGCGAGCTGATCAGCGCTGAGCGCGATGTTGAGCGCGGCCATGTTCTCTTGCAGCTGCGACACACGGCTCGCGCCGACGATGAGCCCCGCCACGGTGGGCTGCTGCGACGACCAACGCAACGCCACCGACGCCGGCGTGCATTCGAGCTCCTGCGCCACGGCGGCCACGACCTCAAGTATCGCCCAGTTGCGTTCGGAGAACTTGGTATCGCCAAACGGATTGGCGCCATTCAAGCGACCGTCACTGTCCACCGACGGAGCGGCCGACGCGCTCGCCGACGTATCCGGCAGCGCAAAGCCCACGCCCCGCTGTGCGGCGACCACCTCGCGGCGATACTTGCCCGTGAGCAGGCCACCACCCAGTGGACTCCACGCCAGCAGTCCCATGCCAAGGGCCCGCGCCGCCGGCAACACCTCGTGCTCGACGTGACGCTCCACCAACGAGTATTCGTACTGCAGCGCAATCGGCACCGCACGATCGCGTTCGGCCGCCAGTACCGCCAGCTGCGCGACGTACCACGCCGGTGCATTCGAGATGCCGAAGTAGCGCACCTTCCCCGACGTGACCAGCGCGTCCATGGTGTGCAGCACTTCTTCCGCGGGAGTGACCATGTCCCAGATGTGGATCCAGTACAGATCGATGTAGTCGGTGCGCAGGCGCGACAGCGAACGATCCAGCGCCGCATACAGGTTCTTGGCGCCGTTGCCGCCGGCATTCACATTGCCGCGCGCCCGCGAGAAGCCGGCCTTGGTGGCCAGCACGAGCTGCTCGCGAAGTCCGCGCTCCTCGATGAACCGACCCACCATCTCTTCGCTGCGGCCACCCGAGTACACATCGGCGGTATCGATGAAGTTTCCGCCCGCGTCCACGTAGGCGTCGAACACCGCGCGCGAGCCCTGCTCCGCCGATCCCCAGCGATCCGCGCCGAACGTCATCGTGCCCAGTGCCAGCGGGCTGACGACCAGCCCCGAACGGCCCAGCGTACGAACATTGGTCAGCGACATGCGACTCCTGTTGGTTTTATAGTGAGCACTATGAAACCATAGACCACTTGCCGGCGCCCGTCAAGCGCGTTTATTAGTGAACACTATGGAACCTGAGCGCGCCTCCCTGCCACGCCCCGGCCGGCCCCGGTCGTTCGACCGTGACGCGGCCCTTGACCAGGCCATGTTGTTGTTCTGGCGGCACGGCTTCGAGTCCACGTCGTTGAGTGAACTGACCGCCGCCATGGGGATTACGCCGCCCAGCTTGTACGGCGCGTTCGGCGACAAGAAGGCGCTCTTCTTCGAGGCGCTCGATCGCTATCTGTCGGGGCCGGTCACGTCGACGTCGATCATTGCCGACGCGGCCACCGCGCGTGAGGCAGCCCACGACTTACTTCGCGTGTCCGCACGAGGATTTACCGGCAAACACACGCCACCCGGGTGTCTGCTGGCGAGTTCGGCCATCAGCTGCTCCGACGCCGCGACGGATGTGAAGGAACAGCTGGCCACCATCCGTCGCGGCATCGAGCAGCGACTCAGGAAAAAGATCGCCCACGATATCGACCACGGCATCTTGCCAGACCACGCCGACGCGACCGCGCTCGCCGCCCTGACGATGGCTGTGATTCAGGGCATGTCGACGCTCGCCCGCGACGGAGCGTCGCGGGACAAGCTGCTCAAGATTGTGGAGAGCACGATGCAGGCGTGGCCGGCGTGATTAACGGCGAGCGGCGCCACGCAGCCAGTAGATCACCAAGGCGCATGGCTGAGAAGAGTCCACGGGCCACGCCGCCCCGCGGTACGGCCCAGGCACGTCGCGGTATTCAGCGTACATCTCGAGGGCGATCACATCGTTCGGGCTCCACGCCTCGTCGGGGGCGAACGGCGTGTCCAGAGACTTCGTCATGGGGAGCTGTCCGTTCCACAGCTCAACGAGGCAACGACTCGGCGCGACCCCCACGCGCACCTCATAGCCACTCGGGCCATATCGCGGCACGCGACGCAAGCCGGGCATTCCGTCGAACATGTCCGCCCACGTCTGCGGACGGAGCGCACGGAGCTGCCCGGCATCGCGAAACAGACCACGCCCTGCCGCTCGGCGACATTCGAACCCAACCAATGCGTCGCGAATGCATCGATCCTGATCAGTCCGCGCGCGCAACGTATCCAGCATCTGCGGATAACGACGCAACACGACGACCAAAGCGCTCGCAACGTCCGCGGTTGAAATGCGTTGTTCAGCGGGTCGATAGCCGACCAACCGCACACGGAGGGTATCGACGGTGCGAGGCGGGACCGCCAACACAAAGCGCCCTAATGAGTCGCTGCGCACACGATCCCCAGTGGATGACAGGATCACCTCGGCACCCGCGAGTGGCCGTGCCAATGAATCACGGATAGCTCCGCGCAGCTGCTGGGCGCTGGCGGCAGCGGGTAGGGCGATCGCCGCGGCGCCGATCAGCATGAGCAAGCCGACGATCGGATTATTCATGCAAAGACGATAACGATTGCGCGTTACTTGTCACCACACCACGTCCGGGTAGTACCGGCCCATCTCCGCATCCGACGTGATCAACGGCAGCGAGTGCAACTCCGCGGTCGCCACGATCACGCGGTCGGCCGGATCGCGGTGCGCCCAGTCCAAGTCCAACGTGCGCAACCACGTGCGGACATCCACCGGTGCCAGCACGAGGCCATCCACGAGTTGCAGCCTTTGCACGTACTCCGTGAACGTGACGCCGAGCGAGAGTTGACCGCGCTGCTCCTTGAGGCCGATCTCCCAGAGTGAGATCGCGCTGGCCATCCAGCCGAACGGTGCGGCTGCATCAATTGCCGCACGGGCCCGTTCCGACAGCCGCTCGGGCGCCAAGGTCCAGAACAACAGCGCCGACGTATCGAGCACCACGCGACTCACGACGTTCTCATGACGCCGGCCACTCGGCGTCTGTCGGGGCGTCGATGTCACCCGTCCACGTGAGCTGCCCACGCACGTCGGCAAACGCGTCCCCGACGGACCGTGCCTGGCTGAACGGCACCACTTTCAGCACGGGCACACCATCGCTGGTGACCACCAGTTCCTCGCCCGTCCGCTCCACTTCGCGGAAATACTCGAGCATGCGTGCTTTTAAGGCGCTCTTCGACACTGTTACCATAGTCATGACTATGGTCATACTGACACAGAATGTCAACGCGGCGAGATCAGGAGCGCAACTTCTCGAGAAAGTATCCCAGCGCATTCGCCCCCTGCGACCAGGCCAGCAGCGCCACCTGCACAACAGGTCGGCGCGTGCGCCCTCGCTGCAGCGGATAGCCCAGTAGCGCTGCGTAGAACCCCGGTGATTCGGTTTCCCGTACGCCGGTCTGCCGTCTCGCGCGCGCCTGGTGAAAGGTCCACGCGCCACGCCCGTAATTCAGATGCTGGCGCGTGTAACTGCGAAAGCTCATCACGTGATGATGCTGCACGAGCGCCTCGCGCGCGTACACGTGCGGCCAACCGGCCGCCTGCCAGCGATCGGTGAGATCGCGGTCTTCACCGGCCGGGAGCCGGAACGTGGTGTCGAAGCCGCCGATCTCCCGGAACGATGCGGTGGCCCCGGCGAAATTGTTCGAGGTGAAGAAGCGCGGACCACGCGTGGCCGCCGAGTCGAAGCGATCGTACAGAAAATCGATCAGTAGCTGACTCGCTTCGGAAAACACGTTGTCGTCGAGCGCATTGCGCACGTGTCCACCGACCAGCGCATTTGGTGTGGCGCGCAATGCCTCGTCGAGGGTGGCCAGCCACTGCGGCGTCGGTGCGCAATCGTCATCGGTGAACGCCAGAAACGCGCCGTGCGCTTCCCGAATGCCGGTGTTGCGCGCCGACGCGGGACCGCCCCACTCCTGGTGAATCGACCGGATGGTGAGCCGCTCGCGGAAGGCGTCGAGCTCCACGTCGGGCAGCGGCGGCGAGCCGTCATTCACGATCACCACTTCGAAGTCATCGCGCGCCACCGTCTGCGCCGCGAGTGCCGTGAGGCACCGACGCAGCTGTGGCAGACGGGCGCGGGTGGGAACGATGACGGAGAAGCGCGGGGACGTCATGAGGCTGATGGTGCCGACTTCGCGGGCTCGACGGGCGCGGCCACGAAGGGGAGCAGATGCGTCGGAATCTCGCGAAGCAGCAGCAGCGCCGATACCAGCAGGACGCAGATCGCGGTCAGCTTCGCCACCGTGCCCACGGTGGTCGACACGTGCCACTCCGCACCGACGGCGTACGCCGCAAACGCGAGCCCGACTCCCACGACCACCGTGCGCAGCGGCACATGAACGCTCTCGAAGCGCGCGATCAACAGCTGTCCTGCCGCGGCCGCTCCCGTCGACACCAGTACCGAGGCAAGCGCGGCCCCCGTCGACCCGTAGCGAGGCACCAGGAGCAGCGTACACACGACCAGTGCGACCAGCATCGGCGCGGTCAGACCCACAACGTGCCACGCGCGATTGGACGCCACCAGCAGCACCGTCGACACCGAGACGGCGATCAGCGCCGTCGCACCGAGAATGAGCAGGGCAAACGGCACCGCCGCATCCAGAAACGCGGCCCCATAAATCACGCGCATGATCTCGGGCGCGGCGCCCGCCGCCAGCGCAGCGAACGGCAACAGCAGAAACGGCAGACGCAGTACATCCACCTGAAGCATGCGCACATCGGCGTCACTACCATCACGCCGCATTCGCGTGACCGTCGCCAGCACCACCGGTGACACGGCACCCGTGAGCAGTGACAGCACGATCGTCAGATTCTGCGCCGCGCCATAGTGCCCGAGACTGGTGGCTGTGCTGCCGAGCGTCGCCAACAGGAACAGGTCGGCGCGTTCAAAGAGGCGGGCGCCGACCGCCGCCATCGCGATCGGCGCAGCCATCGTGAGCAGGCCGAGCCGCACCGCCCTACGCTCGGACGGCTCCGCACGACGGAGTGGCCCGATACGCCAGCGCGACAGCAGCAACGCCGCGACACTCGAGAGCACCATGCCGGCGACCGCGCCGTCGATCGACCAGCCCAGACTCACCAGACCCAGCACCGCCAGCATGCGCACGATCCATCGGACGGCCGATATCAGCGAGACCCACGTGTGATCGCCATTCGCGATGAGCGCACCGCGATACCCCTGCACGAGCACGAGTATCGGCAGCTCCACCGCGAGCAATCGCAACGTCGGCGTCAGCACAGGGTGGCCGAGAAACGCCGATAGCCACGGCGCCACCAGCAACACCACCAACCCAAGGCCGCCACCAGCGAGCAGATGCAGATGCATTACCTCGGCGGCAACCGGCCGCCAGTCACCGACGGCGGCAATCGCGCGATTCGACGCGCGCGCCAACATCGAACTCGCCGTCCACTGCAGCCATGCCATCGCCGTGGCCGCGAGTGTGAGCAAGCCATAGCCCTCGGGACCGAGTCGTCGGGTCAGGAATCCCGCGGTCACCAATCCCGTGGGCAGGATCAGCAGCTCCGCCGCGAAGATCCAGGCCGAGCCTCGCCACGGACGATGCGCCGAGCTATCGCTCACGCGCCCTCACCGGCCGGCACGTCCGCCGCCAAGCGATGCAGGAGAGGCGCAACTCCCCCGGCATCGAACGGACTCGTCGCGTCGAGCGTGGGAACGTCAGGACCCGCCATCGCCAGAAAGCCCTGCCTGGTATGCTCGCTGTCGCGAAAGAACTCGGGCTCACTGATCGTGATGCGGGCACGCGGATGATCGATCGCGGTGATGAAGCGCTCGCTGAAGTCCCAATCTACGATCAGATCCGGTAACGTGTGCGGCGCCTCACCATTCGCCGACGTCATCCGCGTGACGTACGTGGCCAAAGTACGGCCCGTCTCGGCATCACGTAGTGCACGCAGATCGGCTTCCAGCTCGTCCAACAGTGCGGCGTACTCCGCACCGGACGCCACGATACCCTGCGGCTCTCGGCCCCGCAGGTTTACGCGAATAAAACTCTGAAATGCGCTCGGAATCGCGAACGCGCGTGTGCGCGACCAATCAGTCCCATTGGCAAATCCGTCGGCTAACAGGCGCTCGCGCGCATCGCGCGACAACAGCAGTCGCGACAGCCATTCCCGTACCGAGGTGGGTAACAACGCACGCGCGATCGTAAGCGGTCCAGGGAACCCGCTGGCGGACGCCGCTGGACGCGGGGCGTGCTGGTAGCCGAGGGCGCGCAGCATGGCCTCGCCGACCCCACCGCCCGGAAAGAGCGAGCGCAGTCCCACCGACGAGACAACGGCGACGTTGTGCGATTCGGGCAACAACGCGCGTAACGCACCCAGCTCTGCGTCGATTGCCTGATACACCGTACGAATGCCCTCGCGCAGCGCTGCATCCGTGCCACCACCATGGTGGTGTCGCCAGAACTGATGCCCCGCCGTATGTCCTTCGCCGAACACGATCACACTCACGTCCGGCGCGGTGTCGGCCACCAGCTCTCGAACAACCTGCCCCTTCCGTTCCACTCGCGTAAGCAGTCGCGCGAGAATCTGGCGGTCAACGCTCTCGGCGCTACGGAACGCCTCGGGAATGTCGCGCACGTCGCCGACGACGCGCAGCGCGTGTTGCAGTGCCTGCGCCGGCAGCGACGCGCCATCACGTTCGCGGTTGTGCACCGCCAGATCGAACAGCTGCACGCCGGCCAGTCCTGCGATCGGATCGAAGTCCGGCACGTCGACAATCACCACGCGCCGGTCACGCAGCGCCGACCAGAACGGAGTCACCATCGGCTCCGGACCTGTGGTGAGTGCGAGGCGGTAGCTGCAGGGCACCAGTTGCCGGTAGTAGTGATAGCCGTGCCGCGCGCGCGGAACGCCGCTCATGAGGGCGATCCATGCTCCATGCTCCATCGACAGCTCATCACCGCCGGTACGTGCGTGCGAGCCGTCGCGCACGAGCGCCGCGAGGTGTGGCAGCGAACCGTCGGCGATCCACGATTCGAGCAGATCGGGATCACCGGCATCGATGCCGAACACCAGCAGCGGCGTGGGACGCGCGCCGGTCATGGCGACCTCACCGGCGTGTCGATCACGTTCGCATAGACGGCGAGAATCCGATCAACGAATCGCGCATGACTGTACTCAGCCTGCGCCACCTCGCGTCCCTTGCGTCCCCACTGCTCAGCGAGGGCTCGATTGGCCAATACGCGATGCAACGCCTCAGCCAGCGGCGGCACGTGGTCGGGTCGCACGAGCAGCCCGGTGTCCTCGTTGCGCACCACCTCGGCCAGCCCGCCAGCGGCCGACGCCACCACGGCGGTGCCCCGCATCATGGCCTCGGCCGCGACGAGTCCAAACGGCTCTGCCCATCGCGACGGTACGACCTGCACCCACGCCGAGCGCGCGATGCTCTCGGTCTGCTGGCGCGACTGGAACCCGTGAAAACGCACAACCTCCTCCACGTTCAACGACCGGCTCAACGCCTCGAGCGCTGGCCGCTCGACGCCATCGCCGACGATATCCAGCGTCGCGTGCGGGATCTGCGCATGCACGGCGGCGAAGGCGTGGAGCAACGTATCCACGCCTTTCTCGTGCACAAGGCGCCCCGCGAAGACGGCCGACGGGGTATCCACCATCGCTTCCCGCGCTGGCGCGTCTGGCACCCCGTTCGGTACGACGACGAGATCGCCCACGCCGTCGGCCGCGAGGACACGTGCCGTCGCTTCACTATTGGCGATCGTTGCAGGAAACACGTGGCGCCACCGACGCAGCAGCTGCATCTGCCCCATCAGCGGTATCCAGTCGCGCGCTGGCACGCAGCCCGCCGTAAAACACACCGCCCCCGCGCGCCGTGAGCACGCCGTGCCGTTCGGCATGAGCTTCGTTCCCGTCGGGCAGACCGCGCGATACCAGGCCGCATGAAACACCGACGGCACGTGACGAAGTACCGGTAGAATGAGCGGCGACAACTGTGTGCTGAAGATGCCGACGTGCACGAGGTCGGGCTTGAAGTCTTCGATCGCCTGTCGGAGCGCCACAGGTGCCCACGGGTTCGCCGACTGCAGCGCCGTCCGCCATCGCGACAGCGTGCCGCGACAGACGTATTCGGGACGCAGCGGCGAGTCCTGCGGCAATGCATCGAGACCGGCCGTACTCGTAAAGCGTCGCACTTCGTGTCCACGCTGTCGCAGTCCGTGCACCAAGGCGTCGTTCACGACTTCCGCGCCACCGAACAGGGGCGCGTAGTCGTGCACCAGCAGGATGCGGAGTGGATCAGGCATCGCGCACACTCTCGCGCACACTGTCGCGCACGAGATCACGCACCGGAACCCGAGTGCCCTGCTCCGCCGCCTCGGCGGCCGCCAGCAATACCGCCACGCAACGCACACCGTCGGCCAGCGTCGGCAACGTCGTCACGGGCGTGGGCCACGCGCGCACCGCCTCCGAGAATGCACACAGCGCGCGACGAAACGATGGTTCCGCGTCGGCGCGCAGCAAACGCGAGCGCGCAAATGGTTCGCGCAGCAGTGACGACACCGCGGTCCGCGCACGGGAGACGGCGCTGCGCTCGGCCGCGCTACGTGAGCGTTCCACCGACAGTCCTGCGAGCCGATCAAACGAGAGACGGCCGTCGCGACCGACCACCGTGACGCGGTCGTCTGCCGTCGCATCGAACGAGAACGTGCTCTGCATTGTGACGCCGTTCGGAAACAGACACTCGAGCGTTGCGGTATCACCCGCCGTGCGGCGCGACATGACGCGCGACGACACGGCCTCGGGATAGGCGCCGAGTAGGTAGGCCGCGATGTCGATGTGATGCGCCCCCTTGTCGAAGAGCGCACCGCCGCTCGACTGCTGCTTCCACACGGGGACCGTGTCGGGACGTGACGTGAAGTTGGTCTGCAGCGCCACCACCTCGCCGATCGCGTCCGTACGCAGCAGCGCGTGCGCTTGCTGCACGAGCGGATGCTGCCGGTAGTTGAACCCCACCACGCCCACGCGCTGCGCGCGCTGCCAGCTGGCGAGCAGGGCCTGCGCGTCGGCAACGGTGGTGGCTACTGGCTTCTCGACATACACGTGATATCCGGCCGCGAACGCCGCGATGGCCGTCGAGGCATGCAACGGTGACGGCATCGCCAGCACGACCGCGTCCAGTCCGCCCGCGTCGAGCAACTCCTGCGCCGAGTCGAAGGCGCGCGCACCAACGACAATGCGCTGTGCCGCCTCCCGGGCCGCGAGCGCGGGATCGGCGACGCTCACCACCGAAACCCCGCGCAAGCCCACAAGGGTGGGCAGGTGCACCGCCGTGGCGATGGCACCGCAGCCGATCACACCGATTCGTACGTTTGTCACATGGGGCATTGCCGTGGCGACCGCGCCGTGGATTGGTTGTGAAGCATTACAGCCAAATATAGCGCGGTCGACGCGGTTATTTCCCCTGCAGCATACCCATCACCTGCGTGAGCATCGCGTTGCTGCCGGGCGTGACGTCGCCGTCGGGCGTGAGCTTATCGACCAACTGCGGCAGCATGGCGGCGAGCCCGCCCATCGCCTGCGACGGATCGACGCCCGCCGTCGCGGCGGCCTGCGTGACGGCGGCACCACCGAGCGCCTGTTCGAGCTGCGCCGGCGTAACGGAACGGTTCGTCCCCGTACTCACCCACGAGGATACGATCTCGCCCAACCCACCGCTCTGCAGCTTCTGCACGAGTCCACCGACACCACCGTTCTGCTGCACGAGCGTCATCGCCATTTTCAACAGCGCCGTCGAGGACGTGCCGCCCGGCGCCGTCGTGTTTCCCAGCAGTCCGCCGAGGATTTGCTCAACGCCACCAGCCTTGCCGCCCAGCAGCGAACCAGCCATGTCGCCCAACGCTCCGTCAAACAATCCCATCGTGACTCCTGAAAAGGTCGTGTGCCTGTGTGCCATACGAACACGTGTCGCAGGGCAATCGTCAACAGGCCACCGTCAACGACACGGTCAGGGTTCGACGACTTTGAGCTGCACCCCTCCGCCCGGCGCATCCATGGTGGCCACGGTACGCAGCTGTCCAGCGGGGATTGTGAGTGCGATCGCGCCGGCCGCCGCCGTCCACGAGCCGTTGCCCGTGGGCCAGACGCGAACGTTCCATTCACCCGCCGAGCTCTCCACGATGGCCGTGGCCAGATAGGCATACGGCGTCATGATCGAGATCGGGGTCTGGAAGTCGGGTTGCGTACGCCAGATGGTGAGGGGTGGGCTCGCCGCCGCCAGATGCACGACGCGCAGCTTGCTCCGGTTGGCGCCCACCTGATAGCCGGTGTCGGGGAGCGTCACCGCGAGCAGCGGCAGGCCCGAGCCGGGCAATGCCGCCACGGTTTCGCGCGCACCGCTTTCCGTCTGCACAACCACCTGTGCCGTGCCGGCAAACGCCCCGGTGGCAACCAACTGCACGGTGCGACTGCCGACGGTGGTCGAGATCGACGGCGAAATCGAGTATGGCGCCAGCGCGGCCTGACGGACGGCCCCGTCCACGCGCACTTCGACGGTGGCGGCCGTGCCATTCACCACGTGGAGGGTCGGGGAAGAGCCGCCACCCACCGGTCCCGGTTGCACGCTATTACCGTCACTGCACCCTGACAGAGCCAGGGACGAGAGCAGAAGGGCGATCAGGGTGAGGTGCCGCATTGTTCCTCCGAAGAGAGTCGATCCGCGATATACATGAATCCGGCACGCAGCCTGCACACCGGATATCGAGAATCGATACACCGATCGTGCCCCCGCGAACCCGTTTCGACAGCATCTTGATGTAGGCAGGCTGTATGCAAGTCATGAAACAAGGAGAATCCGTGACGACCGAAGAACTCGAAACCATCATCGCTCTGGCCACGCTGGCCTCCATCTCCGATGGACTACAGGACGAGGCAGAACAGGCCCGCGTCGTCGAGGTGGCACGGAGCCTCGGTCTGCTCGCCCCCGAAACAGTGATCGCGCAGGCGATGAGCGGTGCGCTCACGATTACCACACTGGCCGCTCGACTGGAGTCGCCAGAGGCGAAACGCCTGGCCCATGACACGGCGACCGCGGTGTGCCACGCCAACGGCTGGATCAATCCGAGCGAGGGAAAGTTTCTGCACGATCTCGCCGACGCCCTGCAGCTCGACACATCGGCCAACGACGACGTGATCGCCGACATCAATCGCGCGGTCGGTGATCACCCGGTGCTGTCGGCCACGCCATCGCTGGGCGTGCCGGTCATCCCGGATGCTACATCAGATACCGCGACCGTCGCGGCGGCGGCGGCGCAACTCGACGAGCACATCCTCGATCAGGCATTGCTCACGGCATCGCTCGAACTTCTTCCGGATCGCCTGGCCAATCTCGGCATTCTGCCGCTGCAGCTCCGCTTGGTGCATCACATCGGTCAGCGTCACGGGCAGCAGCTCGACACGCAGCAGGTGACGGATCTCGTGGCGACCTTCGGATTGGGTGCTGCGGCGCAGGTACTCGAAAAGGTGGTGCGTCGCGCCTTCGGCGGCATCGCCGGTGGCCTGCTTGGCGGGCTGTTGGGCGGAGGCGCCGGTATCGCCAGTGGCGCCGCGGTGACTTTCGCCAGCACCTATGCGCTCGGGCATGCCGCCGACCAGTACTACGCGCAGGGGCGCTCGCTGTCGTCAACGGATCTCAAGGCGCTCTTCACGAAGTTTCGCGCGGACGCCGTCACCATATTCCCGCGCGTCGAGTCGCGCGTGAGCGAGCTTGCCCGCGGAAAATCGCTGGACGGATTGTTGCGGACCGTGACCCGCTGACGTACGCGGCTTCGCTAGTCCGCGCTCTGTAGCGAGAACACGGTGACTTCCGGCCGGACATTGAATCGCACCGGAAGAAACGTTCCCACTCCTCGGCTGATGTACATGTGCCGTCCGCGGGAGAGTTCGAAAGCGCCGCTGGTGTAGCGCCGATTCTGCACGGGAAGGATCGGCGGCGGCAAGAACGGCGGCTTGCACTGTCCACCGTGGGTGTGCCCGGCGAGGATCCAGCCGTCGTAGTTACCCCATCCCGGCAGATCGACGGTGTCCGGGTTGTGACTCACCGCCAGCTGCGCGATGGCCGGGTCGACTCGTGCAAAGGCCTCTTCCGGGCGGAACTGTCCCGCCCAGAGATCGCCGAGCCCCACCAGCTGCAGCCCGCCGGCCACGCCCACCTCGTTCACGAGTACGGTGATGCCGAGATTCTCGAGTGCACCGCGCAGGCCGGCCGCGACGCTTGGCTGTGCCCAATTGCGACCGTAGTCGTGGTTGCCGAACGTCACGAAGGTGCCGAGCGATCCACGCGGGAGTTCCGCGTAGATCGCCTCGGCATGCTTTTGTTGCGTCGGATGCAGCGAGATCAGATCGCCGCTCACGACGACGATGTCGGGCTGCAGGGCGCGAACCGTGTCGAACGTGCGTCTCACGTAGCGGTCGGCGACGTTCGGCCCGATGTGGATGTCGGAAAGCTGCGCGAGTCGCTTCCCCACCAACGACGACGGCAATCGACGAATCGGCAGCGCCGCCGTCGTGACCTCGAGCCACTCCGGCTCCACCTCGAAGGTGTAGCCGACGGTGCCCGCCATGGTGACCGCCATGCCACCGGCGGTCACCAGGAATGCGCGTCGAGAAATCATCACATCAGTCGTCGAGGTCAGGGCATTGGGCCACGCGTCCGCATGAAGTTAATCGGGGCGCGCGGGAAGGTCGCGCACGGGATCGTGGCGCTGCGAATCGAATGGCCAGCCGTTTCGCTGTCGTCGGCCCAGAAGACCGACTTCCGTCCCGCGACACATGACGACTGCGGCGCGAAGGCGAAACCTTCGTTGTTGATGTTCGGCAGCGTCGACGGACGGGCATAGCGCCGCGGCGCGAGGAAACGTCCACGAGTGGGTGATGCGACGCTCACGTCGATCTGCAGCACGCCGGTGGTGTTGCCACAACCGTCATCGCAGGTCGCCCACAGATAGCCGGTGTCGCGATCGTACTCCATACCCATGACGCCGGGGAAGCCGGTCACGATCGTCGCCACGCGTGTGGCACTGTTCGTGGCGTGGTTCAGCGCATAAGCGTAGATCGTGCCGTTGGCCTCGACGCCCACGAAGAAGAGGCCGGTACCGTGACTCGCGTAGTCCGCGGGTGCGTACGCGCGCGCTTTCGATTCGTCGTAGAAGCCGTTGGCCACCAGCATGCTGTCGGGAATCCAGGTGATCGCCTCAATACCGAGGTTCGCGCCGACGGCCGGCAGATCGGCCGTGAGGTTCCATTCGTGCGTCGCCGTGAGCGTGCTGCCCGCGGCCGTCGCATCGAATCGCAGAATGCTGTTCCGACTCACCGAATTCGCGCTGTTGTTGCGCTCAGACGCCACGTACACGCCACCGCCAGCGGCACCCGCCACGAGCGTAATCCCTTCGGCGTCGGGCTCTCCAAGTCCGTCGGGATAGCGCAGCAGCTTGCCGGCGCTCCAACCATTCGTGGCATCCGGCGTCCAGATCCCGCCGCTGAACACGAGTCGGAAGATCGATCCCGGTCCGTTGCGGGCGGCCCATAGCACGGCGGGCTGACCGCCGCCGGCAGCCTCGTACGTGAGTCCACTCAGATTGCCGCCGAACACTGCGGTTCCATCCACGGTCTGCACGTCATCGCTTCCCGGCCACGGCGAGGTGGTGGGCCCCGTCACCGGCGTGCAGCTGTTGGCAGCGCCCTTGGTGGATGCCGTCGCGTCGGCGAAGTCGCCCGTGCCATTCGGACAGCGACCGTAGGTGATTGTCGCGTGCGCCGTCCACGTGTACGAATCGAGCAGCGTGCCGTTGGCGTCGAAGATGCGCGCCGCGTCACCCGCGCCGAGCCCGAAGCCGAGTACGTCTTCCTCGATTACGTAGTATCCGCCCGGCGCGATCGTCGCGCCGGCGGGGAGTCGCGTGGTGCGCGTGTCGTCGTTGTCCTTCACGAGGAAGTTCGACAGGTCGACCGCCGTGCTGCCAGCGTTGTACAACTCGATCCAGTCACCCGGCGTGCCGCCGTTCGATTCCACTTCGTTGATACGGACGGCCGACCGACAGTCGTTTGCCGCCGACTTAGTGGCGAAGGCCGTCGTTGAGAACGGGCCGGTACCGTCCGGGCAACGGCCGAACGTGGTCGTGGCGTGTGCCGTCCACGTGTACGAGTCCACCAGCGTACCTGACGGATCGAAGAGACGCGCCGCGTCGGCCGCACCGAGTCCGAAGCCGAGTTGCGCTTCTTCGATGACCAGGAATCCGCCAGCGGCGATGGTCGTGCCGGCGGGCAGTGTGGTCGTGCGCGAATCGTCGTTGTCCTTGACCACGAACCCGGAAAGGTTCACGACGGTGGTACCGCGATTGTACAACTCGATCCAGTCGCCCGGCGTGCCGCCGTTCGACTCGACTTCATTCACGACCACCAACACGCGGCAATCGTTCGCTGCGCCCTTCGTCGACTCGGCGGTCGTCACGACCGCACCGGTCACGCTCGGGCAGCGTCCGTACGTGGTGGCGGCGTGCGCGGTCCACGCGTAGCTGTCCACCAACACGCCGTACTGGCTGAACAGCCGCGCTTCGTCGGCGGCGCCGAGTCCGAAGCCGAACGCTGCTTCCTCCACGACGTAGTAGCCGCCCGCCGGAATCAGGGTGCCTGCGGGAAACGCGAACGTCCGCGTGTTGTCGTTGTCTTTGAAGCTCCAGCCGGAGATGTCAACGGCCGTGGCCGTGGGATTGAACAGCTCCGTCCAATCGCCGGGTGTACCGCCGTTCGATTCGACTTCCGTAATGCGGATCGCTGGCAGCGCCGTCACCGTGATCGTGCGCTGCGCCGAAATGGTGCCGACCGTTGCCGTGAGCGTCGACGTGCCGGGCGCGACTGCGCGGACATTGCCGAGGCTGTCCACGGTGGCGACGGTGGGCGACCCACTCACCCACGTTACCCGCCCGCTGGCCAGCGGGCGACTCAGCTGGTCGAGTCCGTTCGCGGTGGCGGCCGCCGTCTGTCCCTGCATCAAGGTGAGCGATGGGATCGTAATGGTGAGCGACGACAACGTGGCGCCGACCACGGTGATCGTGAGCTGCGTCGTGAGCCCACCCGACGTCGCGACCACGGCGGCCGATCCAGGCGCGACACCGGTCACGACGCCAGCCGCCGACACCGTCGCGATGGAGGGTGCCGTCGAACTCCAGTCAATGGTCGCCGGTGGCATGCTCACCCCGAACTGATCGATCGGCAGCGGCGTGACCGCGACCGCTTGACCGGTCACCACCGTCGTGGACGGCATCGACAGCGTCATCTGTGTGAGCTGCGGCGGTTCGCTGGGATCGGTGCAGGCAGCAACGCCGAACGCGACGATCAGCGGCGCGATGGCGCGCCGCAGGCGATGGAGAGCGGACATGGGAACGGGCTCGAATAGGGAAGGGACAGCGAAACGGTCAACGTCCGACAGCGGTGTCACCATCCCCCCACGTCGCCGTCACGAAGCCGTAACCGGCTCGCGGGCGCAGGCATTACGTGGCAGTATGTGAGACATGACTTCATTCCCGATGCGGCGCGCGATCGCGCTCGCGCTCGTACTCTCCGGCCTCGCGCGCGCGGCCGCCGCGCAGCCGGCGCGCTTTCTCGTCCCGGCGGCGGCCCCCGGGACACGCTGGCTCAAAGGCAACACCCATACGCACACCACCAACTCCGACGGTGATACGGCGCCTGAGGAAGTCGCTCGTTGGTACAAGAACCGGAAGTACGACTTTCTCGTGCTCTCCGATCACAATGTCTTCACCGATCCGGCCACGCTGACGTCGTTGATGGACTCGACGTTTCTGCTGATCCCCGGCGAAGAAGTCACGACCGGCTTTCAGAAGGCGGCGGTCCATGTGAATGCGTTGGGCATTACTCGCGTCATCGCCGCGCCGCGCGACAGCACGCTCTTCGGCACCGTGCAGAAAGCCGTCGACGCCATTCGCGCCGAGGGCGCCGTGCCGCACATCAACCATCCGAATTTTCTCTGGAGCATCGACACGGCCACGCTCTTCCGCGTGAAAAACGACCGGCTGCTCGAGATCTTCAACGGGCACCCCACCGTGCACAACATCGGCGGTGGAGACTGGCCCGGCATGGAAGACGCGTGGGACGCGCTGCTCACCCGCGGCAAGAGGATCTACGGGATCGCGGTCGACGACGCGCACCACTTCCAGGGCGAGTTCGCGAAGGCACGCGCCAACCCCGGGCGCGGCTGGGTCGTGGTACGGGCCCGCTCGCGCGACGCACGGGAGATCGTGACCGCCCTCGACGACGGCCGCTTTTACGCGAGCGCCGGACCGGTGGTCGACGCCATCACGGTGACCGAATCTGCCTTGTCGATCACCATCGCCCGGACCGGCGACTTCAAGTACACCACGCAGTTCGTGGGCGCGAACGGCGAGATCCTCGCCACCGACAAGTCACTCACGCCCTCCTACCGCCTCCGGGGCACCGAGACGTACGTGCGGGCGCGCGTGGTCGATTCCAGTGGCGCGACGGCCTGGATCCAGCCGGTCTTCACCACCCGATACCGGGAGCGCGCGGCGCCGTAACCCGGCGCTCGTCCCACCCGAAGCGCCTGCCATCCACGATTTTTCGGCTGCGGGCTCAACGGCGATCGCTTCCGGAGAGTAAATCTCTCGTTGGCAGTCCGATTCGTGGAACTGCCATTCTCGCCCTCCGGAGGAAGCAGGACATGGTTCACGCAGTGCGCCGTTTCGGTCGATGGACCGCCACTCTCTTGGCTTTGGCTGCCGCCAGCGCCGCCAGCGGAAGTGTCGCGCAGGCGCAGCTTGGCCCCCAGTCGACCCAGGCCGACGAAGGTCGCGCCAATAAGGGCAACTGGACACTCGCCAATCGCTTCAGCACCGCCGCGCTCCGCGCCATCTCGTACACCCAGGCCGTCCAGCCCCGCTTCCTCGGGCAGACTGACTCGATGTACTACAACTGGAAGGACCGGAACGGCAATCGCTTCATGCTCTTCGTGCCGTCGCCGACGGGCGGCACCAAGCGTCTGCTGTTCGATCCGGCCAAGCTGGCCGAACAGCTCACGATGCTCAGCAAGAAGCCGTATGATGCCACCAATCTGCCCTTCCAGACCATCACGTTCCTCAAGAGCCACAAGGCGTTCCGCTTCACGGTGGACACCGTGCGCTACGAGTGGACGCTGGCCACGGAGACGCTCAAGTCGAACGGCCGCGTGGTGCGCAACGCGCCGACGCCGGTTGACGAAGAGGTCAACACGCAGGGCGGTGGTGGCCCGGGCGGCGGCGGGGCCCGCGGCGAGTTCCGCAACTACAACAAGGACAGCTCGGCGTTCGTGTTCGCGCGCATGCACAATCTCTACATCGTGGAGAAAAGCAGCAACGACACGGTGCAGATCAGCACCGACGGCGCCATGGACTACTCGTTCGGCTACCGTGACACCACGGAGAACGCGCGCCAGCTCGCCGCCCTCGCCGGCGGCGGACAGCAGACCGACGGGGAGCAGGACGACACCGACGACGCCAACAACCGCGATCAGCGCATCCGCCCGAATGTCTCGTGGTCGCCGGACGGCAAGTCCTTCGCCTTCGTGCGCCGCGATCAGCGCAAGGTGAAGGAGCTGTTCCTCGTGAACGTGCTCGCGCAGCCGCGTCCAGTGCTGATCCACTACAAGTACACGATGCCGGGCGAAGAAGACGTCACGCGTAGTGAACTCTGGACGTACCGTCGCGGCGACAAGGCCGTGAAGCAGATCAACGTGGCGAAGTGGAAGGACCAGTCGCTCATGAATGTGCACTGGCCCGTGAACGGTGATAAAGTGCGCGTCGTGCGTCGCGACCGTCCGCAGCGCGCCGTCGACTTCATCGAAGTGGACGTCGCCACCGGCGCCATCAAGTCATTGCTCGCCGATGCCATCGAAGGCGCCGCGCTCGAGCCCAAGAACATCGCCTACCTCAAGCAGGGCGGTGATTTCCTCTGGTGGTCGCAGAAGACCGGCTGGGGCATGTACTACGTGTACGGCTTCGACGGCGGCGAGAAGCGCCCGCTCACCACGGGACAGTGGAACGCCAACAGCATCGTCAAGATCGATTCCACGACGCAGCAGGTGTGGGTGTCGGGCCAGGGCCGTGAAGCGGGTGAACAGCTCTACCAGACGCACCTCTATCGCGTGAACGGCGACGGCACCGGCTTCACGCTGCTCGACGCGGGCAATGCGCACCATGCCACGACCCTCGGTGAGAACGGCACGCCCAGTGTGGTGTCGCCCACCAAGCGCTACATCTACGACTCGTTCTCGCGCATGGACATGCCGTTCAAGTCGGTGCTGCGTGACGGGGCCACGGGCCGTATCCTCAGCACGCTCGAGGAGATGGATCTCACGAAGCTGAAGGAACTCGGCTTCAAGAACGCCGAGACGTTTTCGGTGAAAGCCGCTGACGGCGTCACAGAACTGTACGGCAACATGTGGAAGCCGTTCGACTTCGACAGCACGAAGAAGTATCCGATCATCACCTACGTGTACCCGGGCCCGCAGACCGAAGGCATGACCACGGGCTTCAGCGTGCGTGGCCCGCTCATGCAGCTCGCGCAGCTCGGCTTCATCGTGATCGAAGTTGGTCATCGCGGCGGCAGCCCGCTCCGCTCGCTCGCCTACCATCGCTACGGCTACGGCAACATGCGCGACTATGCGCTGGCCGACAAGAAGTACGCGATCGAGCAGCTCGGTGCGCGCCACAAGTTCATCGATCTCGACAAGGTCGGCATCTTCGGCCACTCCGGTGGTGGCTTCATGACGGCCGCCGCCCTGCTCCTCCCGCCGTACAACGAATTCTTCAAGGTGGGCTGGTCGGAATCGGGCAATCACGACAACAACATCTACAACCAGAACTGGAGCGAGTGGAACCACGGCGTGAAGGTCATCGCCAAGGCCGATAGCGCCGCCGGTGCGGTGCGTGCCGGTGGTACCGGCGCGGCGCGGCGCGGTGGACCGGCAGCGAACGCCGCTGCGCGCGAAGTGGTGCAGGACTCCACGAACGCCGACAAGATCAAGTTCGACATCCGCGTGCCTACCAACGACGAACTCGCCGGCAACCTCAAGGGCAACCTCGCCCTCGCGACCGGTGATCTCGACAACAACGTGCACCCGGGCGGTACCATCCGCTTGGCGAATGCGCTGATCAAGGCCAACAAGCGCTTCGACTTCTTCATCTATCCGGGTGAGCCACACGGGTATCGCGGCACGGGCCCGTACAACCAGCGCATGCTGATGGAGTATTTCGCCGAGCATCTGCTGGGCGATTACTACCGCGGTAACGGCGAGATCAAGTAAGACACACCGGAGTCGCCGACTGCGCGCGTTTGCTCAGTCGGCGACTTCGGGGATCTCGACGAACTGCCCGCCGTGCAGCATCGTCCCGTCATAGTGCACGAAGAACGCGCGCACCGGGCGACCGTCGCCGTACAGGAATCGAATCTCATTCAGCCCGTCACAGAAGAACTGATTGCAGATGTCGGCCCGCATATCCCTCGGAAGCGAGCAGCCGCCAGACTCTTGGTAGATGCATCCGGTGGACATCGTGCGAGCAGGGACATGACCGAGATAGTCGGCGATCACCGCGTCGTCCTCGCGACCGGGGTGTCGAAGCAGATACCGCGCCATGGAGTCCTCGCCGTGATACGCGTGATCACCACCGCCACGGCAGCAGTTGCCGCGGCATGCGCCACATCCGGCTCCCAGGATCGCCAACTCAGCCCGACGCCGCGGCGTGAGCGGCTCCTCCTCCGGCAGTGTCAGGGCCGCGAGCGACGGCGCGGCCCCCACCGACAGTCGCTGCCGTGCACCAGCAAGCTTCTTGCGCAGGTGCGCTTCGAATTCGCGGCGGCGGCGCGCCGGCAAGCGCGTCACGCGGTCCGGGTTTTTCGGAATCACCGACAACGCGTAGCTGCGGCCTTCGGCGGCGGTCAGTCCGTGCTCGGCCGCCGCCTGGTCCTGATACGACGGCGCCGTCGCGAGAATGGTCGCCCGCGCCTCGCGCAACGCCGCGGTCGGGCGCTCCACCAGCAGCACCTGCCGGCATCGCGCGCCGCCGCAGTGCCGCTCGGCGCGTAGCAGCGGCGGCACCGGCCGTGTGCAAATCAGACACTTTTCGTGCGCGGGAATCGCTGCAAAGCGAAAGGCACAGTTCGGCGATTCGCACACCACCGAGGTGGCGCCGCGCCACGCAGGAATGATCTTTCCGCAGATTGCACAATCCGAGCGGTCCGTCTGCATGGCTGGTGGGATGGATATGAGGTGCCGACACGCGGCATGGAGGCTTCGATAATCTGCGGACGCTTCGCCGATCCCGTAGGAGCCTCCGCGGTGTCATCTTTCACGCATGCAGCCAGATGTCAGAATTTCCGCCATCGCTCACGTCATTCAGCTGGCGATTGCACCGGTCTTCATGCTCACCGGTATCGGCTCGCTGCTCGGCGTGCTCACGAACCGGCTGGGACGGATCATCGACCGCGCGCGCGCGCTCGAGGACCGACTCATGGATGTTACTGGCGAGCACAAGCATGTGATGGGCTCCGACCTGAACATGCTTGCCCGGCGCGCCCGGCACATCAATCACGCGATCAGCCTGTGTACGATCGCCGCCCTGCTGGTCTGCCTGATGATCGCCATCCTGTTCATCAGCGCGTTCTTCACCGCCGACATTTCGCGCGTGGTGGCCACCTGCTTCGTGCTGTCCATGGCGGCGCTGATTGCCGGCCTCGTCAGCTTTTTACGGGAAATTCAGCTGGCCATGCGATCATTGCGAATCGGGCCGCACTGACGGCGTCCGTCGCGCCACGATACACGAAGGGCCACCAGCGCGATGCTGGTGGCCCTTCGTGTATTCCATGACGACCAGCGCGGTCTTAGTGGACCTTGACGACCTGTTCGGCCGCCGGACCCTTCTGCCCCTGCACGATGTCGAATTCGACACGCTCGCCCTCAGCCAAGGTGCGGAATCCGCCGCCCTGAATCGCCGAGTGGTGAACGAAGCAATCCTTCGAGCCGTCGTCGGGCGTGATGAATCCAAAGCCCTTGGCGTCGTTGAACCACTTCACCTTGCCGGTCGTACGCATGGCACTGCTCCCGTTGCTGTGTGTTCGGAGTCCGGCCCTGCCGTACGCACCGAGCACTCGTGTAATTCGCGGACCAGACCCCCGCGTGGGTCGACGATGTCACGCGACATCGTCTCAGCATCCGATTCGCGACGACCGTCCACAGAAAAGGGACCCGCATCTCGCCAGGTCCCCGAAGTCGCCTGCTGCGCGTTTCCCGCACCGTGGCGCGGCTATCGTGTTTCGAATGCCCCACACGGTAGCGTCGTCTTTGCGGAGTGTCAACAGCATTTTTCCCCCGAGGATTCCGCTCTCATGACACTCCGGCTGGACGCCCGTCGCCCGGCCCCCCAGCTTCACGCCATGCCGATTCCCACGCGCCACCAGACGCCCCTCCGCTCCGCATTCCTGCGCGCCAGCATCGCGCTGATCCTCACGGCGCCGGCGTCCATCGCCCCCGTGACGGCGACAGCGCAAGGCGGCGCGGCGCCGGCGAGTCCCGCGCCGCGCCTCATGCGGGCGGGCGATGTGGACACGGTGCCGCTCCGTAATGCCGGTGTGCGCATCGCCTACGGTCGCGACTCGTTGCAGTTCGGTGACCTCCGACTCCCCAACGGCGCGACGAACAGCAATCGGGCACCGATTGCCATCGTCATCCATGGCGGCTGCTGGTACTCGCCCTATGCCTCCGTTCGGAATAGCGCGCCGTTGGCCGACGCCCTCGCGCAGGCCGGGGTAGCCACCTGGAACGTCGAGTATCGGCGCTACAACAACGCCGGGGGCGGCTGGACCGGCACCTTCCGCGATGTCGCCGACGGGGCCGACTACCTCCGCACGCTCGCCAAGCTGTATCCCATCGACACCACCCGTATCGTGCTCACCGGGCATTCCGCTGGCGGCCATCTCGCCCTCTGGCTGGCTTCCCGCCGCGCACTCGACCGATCCAGCCCGCTCTTCGGCGGCACACCGATGCCCGTGCGTGGTGTCGTGTCCGTGGGGGGTATCGCCGATTTGCGCGAGTTCTATGGCCGCGAGCGCAACACCTGCGGCAATCCCGCCGTGGAATCCTTGCTCGGCGGCGTGCCGGATAGCGTACCCGCTCGCCTGCGTGACGCGTCGCCGATCGAGCGCCTGCCGCTGGGCGTGCCTTCCGTGCACATCGCCGGCGATCGCGATTTCATCGCGCCTGTCGCCGTACGTGAGGCCTATGCGACCGCCGCCACAGCCCGGGGCGACAACGCACGAGTGATCACGATTGTGGGTGACGGACACTTCGAAGCGATGACACCATACAAGGCCGCCGGCCGCGCCGTGATCGACGCGATTCGCGACATGCTCGGCCTGCCCTCAGACAAGCACTGAGCATGTTCGGGCCGCAGACACAGGGCGCGATCTACAGCGCGGGCGTCGCCGGTACCCGGCCGCGCGTCCCCACTGCGATGCGAGAACTCGAAGCGCAGGCGATGCAGGCCATGTCCCCCGAAGCCGGTGGCTACATCGCCGGGGGTGCTGGTCGCGAGGACACGATGCACGACAACCTCGCCGCCTTCCGCGCGTGGAAAATCGTGCCGCGCGTGTTGCGTAACGTCGAGCATCGCGACACGAGCAACACGCTCCTCGGCATGCCCTTGCCGATGCCGATGCTCACCGCACCGATCGGCGTGCTAGAGATGGCGCACCCCGATGCCGACCTCGCCGTGGCACGCGCCGCCGGCCGTGCACGCATTCCGATGATCTTTTCGAACCAGGCATCGGTGCCGATGGAAGCGTGTGCCGAAGCGCTGGGCGACACCCCGCGGCTGTTCCAGCTGTACTGGTCGCGCTCCGACGATCTGGTCCGCAGCTTTGTCGAACGTGCCGAACGCTGCGGCTGCCGCGGCATCGTGCTCACCCTCGACACATCGATGCTCGGCTGGCGTCCGCGCGATCTCGATCTGGCCAACCTGCCGTTCCTGCGCGGCATGGGGATCGCGCAGTACACGTCCGATCCCGTCTTCCGCCGCGAACTCGATCTGCCGCTCGCTGGTGCCGCTGGCAACGCGCCGACCACACGCCTCACGTGGCAGGCCCTCACCGTGTTGCGTGATCTGCTGCGTCGCACGCCGGGACCGCTGGCCGAAAAGCTGCGCACCGACTGGCCCCGCAAAGCGGTGCGGCGATTCGTGGCCACGTACTCGCGACCAAGCTTGCAATGGAGCGATCTTGCGCGGCTGCGCACGATGACGTCGCTCCCGATCCTGCTCAAAGGCATCCTGCACCCCCTCGACGCGCGCCTCGCGGTCGAGCACGGCGTCGACGCCATCATCGTGTCGAACCATGGCGGCCGACAGATCGACGGCGAGATCGCCAGTCTCGACGCGCTCCCGGCGATCGCCGCGGAAGTGCGCGGGCAGTGCCCGCTCCTGCTCGACTCGGGGATTCGCGGTGGCGCCGATGTGTTCAAGGCTCTCGCCCTCGGTGCCTCGGCCGTGCTGCTGGGACGACCGTATGCGTACGGGCTCGCGCTGGCGGGCGAGGAGGGGGTGGCCGAGGTGTTGCGCAACGTGCACGCCGAATTCGACCTCACCATGGGGCTGGCGGGCTGTACCGGGGTGGCCGGAATCACGGCCGCTTGCGTGACACGGTCTTCCTGATCGGCCTTTACAGGGGCCTCCGCTACCGGCAACATCAAGGAGCCCCCAACCGGAGTGCTCATGAAGGATTCGCAGCTCAAGGCCTTGCTCAAGAAGACGGCCGCCAAGGCGTCGCAGCAGAAGAAGCCCTCCCGCAGCCTGTTCGACCCCACGCTCGAAGCCACGCGTGGAAAGAGCGAACCCCTCGAAGGCTCCGAAGCGGAAGGAATTTTCAAGGAAATGAAGCGCCGCGAGTTCTGATGCCGTAGGGTGGCACCATGAGTACCGCTCCTGATCCGGCCTTCGTCGCACTGCAGACCGCCTTGGCTGGCCGATTCTCACTCGAAAGCGAGATCGGCCGCGGTGGCATGGGCATCGTCTATCTCGCGCGCGACGTGATTCTCGAACGTCCGGTCGCGATCAAGTTGTTGGCGCCAGCCATCGCCGCGCGCACCGATGTACGGCGCCGTTTCCTGCGTGAAGCGCGCATCGCGGCCCAGTGTTTTCATCCGAACATCGTCCCCATTCACGGGGTTGAGGAGTCGGGCGATCTGGCGTGGTTCGTCATGGCCTACGTGCCGGGCGAAACCTTGGCCGATCGCCTACGCCGGGTGGGACGTCTTCCCGCCGAGAGCATTCGCCGCATCGGCCGCGAGATTGGCTGGGCCTTGTCGTACGCGCACGAGCGCGGCGTCGTGCACCGCGATGTGAAGCCCGAAAACATCCTCCTCGAGCACGGCACCGATCGCGCCCTCATCGCCGATTTCGGTATCGCCTTTCACGAGGACGCGGCAGCAGCGACGCGGGTCGGCACCTCGTCGTCCGGCGAAGTCGCCGGCACCGCACGGTTCATGGCGCCGGAGCAGGCCCTCGGCGAGCCGGTGGACGGTCGCGCCGACCTGTACGCGCTGGGGGTGACCCTTTATCTCGCGGCCGCCGGTCGATATCCGTACGACGGCAACAGCGCGTTCGCCATCATCGCCCAGCAGTCGGTCGCCCGCGCCCCGTCGGTGCGCACGCTCGCGCCACAACTTCCCGAATCACTGGCGGACGCGATCGATCAGTGCCTCGCGACCAACGTGGTCGATCGGTTCGATACGGCCGCCCGCTTCGTCGCCGCCATCGAGCGCACGCCTGATGGCGGCGAACTGCCGGTCGAGGCCCGCGAAGTACGCCTCGGCGCGTCGGGCACCATGACGCTGGTGGAATGGTCGATCGCGATCGCCTTCGCCGGGTTCTTCCTGGTCGTCGGTGAGCGCGCGGGGTCGCTCGGGCGCGGACTCCTCGTGGGCATGCTGCAGGCCGTTTCGATGCTGGCCGCTGCCGGCATCGCGTTGCGCAGTGGCGAGACGCTTCTGGCCGCCCGACGCGCCCTCACCCACGGCGTGTCCCCGCAGGATGTGGCCGACGCACTCGCCCCTGGACCGTCTGCGCTCCGACAGCCCATGGGGCCGACCAAGAGCGCCGCCGTCCTCGCTTCCGCGTTCCTGCTGGCCATCGCTCAGGGGCACGTGGACCAGTGGGGGCTGCCCTCGGCGATTGAAACCATCCTGAGTCTCATGACGTGGCTCCTGCCGCCCGTCATGATCAAGCGCAGTCTCACGGCCACGCGGCAGACCGGCGGCTTCAGCGCCTGGTTCTACAGCTTTGTGCGGAAACCGATCGCCACGCGCCTCGTGAGCTGGCTCGGTGGCAAGAGCGCATCCCGCGCCTGGCGGCCGATCCCGGCCGACGCGCCCACCGAGATCCTGCTAGGCCAGGCGGCCGAGGAGATCTTCGCGCGCTTGCCGGAGGCCGCCCGTCGGGATCTGCAGGCACTTCCCGCCGCGGCCGCGGCCCTGGCCCAGGATGCCATCATCCTCCGTCGACGCGCGCTCGAGATCTCGGGAGAACAACGAGTCCGGCGCGCCGCGACGCGGCCCGATATGCCACGCGAGCAGCGGCAGGCCACCGAAGCCCTCGATCGCGAGCGCGAAGCCGTGCACGGGCGCCTGGGCGCCACCATCGCCGCCCTCGAGGCCATCCGACTCGACCTGCTCCGCATCGACACAGGTAGCACGTTGCCAGGCAGCCTCACCGAGCAGCTCGAGGTCGTGCGCGATCTGCAGCGCCGGGTCGATGCGGTCCGCGATGTCGAACAGGTACTCGTCCGCCGCGCGGCGGTGGCGCCGATCACCCCCGCGGCGCGACTCGCGTCGGAGCCAACGCCGGTGTGAGATTGCGGGATGGGCGCCTCTCGCGCTGCCCGGAGATCCCGAACCCGATTTCACATGACTCGCTCAAAATCTCTGCTCGTGGCCACGCTCACGTGCGCGGCCGCCTTCGCCCTCTCCGCGTGCGCAGACAAGAAGGCGGCACCAACCGCCGATAGCACCGCCGCAATGTCCACGGCATCGTCGACCGACACCATGAAGGTGCAAGGCATCTGGTCGGACAGCGTCACCGCTGAATCCGGCTATTTGGCGGAGTACGTCAACGGTAAGCTCGTCGTCATCGAAGAGCAGATGTTGCTCGCCGACCGAACGCGCTCCGAGCGCGCGTACTTCTACAGCGCCGACTTCAAACCGACGCGCCTTTTCGAGCATCGCGCGCTCACCGCCGCCTCGAGCAACAGTACGCCGAAGACATTGCATTCGCTCATGAACATCTACCTCACCGGCGACAAGGTCGACTCCGCCGCCAAGCAGGTCGACTTCGTGAAGAAGACCGTGCAGCCCTACGAGATCGAGAACATGCGCAAGCATGAGCGAGAGATCTTCGCGCGCGTGCCCATGACCTACACTGCTCCTCGCACCGAACGCTGACGATGACCGACTTCGAGACGCTGGGCGCCTTCTACCTCGGCAAGCGCTACGACCTCGCCGCCCGCACGCGGCAGGACGACTTCGTATTGTACGACGCGAAGGATCTCACGACGCATGCCGTGATCATCGGCATGACGGGCAGCGGTAAAACGGGTCTCGGCGTCGGGCTCATCGAAGAAGCGCTGATCGATCACATTCCCGTGATCGCGATCGATCCCAAAGGCGATCTTGGCAATCTCGCGTTGCGATTCCCGTCGCTCGCCGCGGCCGATTTCCGCCCGTGGGTCGACCCGCAGCAAGCGACGAATGCCGGTCTCTCCGCCGACCAATTCGCGGAAAAGCAGGCGGCGCTCTGGAAGGACGGACTCGCCGGCTGGGGGGAAGACGGCGCGCGGATTCAGCGTCTGGTCGACGCGGCCGATGTCACCATCTACACACCGGGCAGCACCGCCGGACGCCCCCTCTCGCTGCTCAAGGCGTTCGTCGCGCCGCCGCCGGTGATTCGCGACGACACCGAAGCCATGCAGGAGCGCGTCGATGCCACCGCCACCAGCGTGCTCGCCTTGCTCGGGATCGACGGCGATCCGATCTCGAGCCGCGAACACATCCTACTCGCGAATCTGCTGCACGCCGCCTGGAGTGACGGACGTGATCTCGATCTCGCCGGTTTGATCGGCGGCATTCAGTCGCCGCCGTTCACGACCGTCGGCGTGATGCCACTCGACACCGTATTCCCGCCGAAGGATCGCACCGAGCTCGCGATGAAGCTCAACAACCTGTTGGCCGCGCCGGGATTCCAGACGTGGATGCAGGGCGAGCCGCTCGACACGGCCACGCTGTTGTACGACCCCAGCGGGAAGCCCAAGGGTTCGATTGTCTCCATCGCGCATCTCGGCGACGCCGAGCGCATGTTCTTCATGACGCTGCTGCTCGCCGACATTCTGGCGTGGGTGCGTACGCAGCCGGGCACCGGCTCGCTACGCGCCGTTCTGTATATCGACGAGTTGTTCGGTTACATGCCGCCGGTGGCGAATCCACCGTCGAGGGTGCTGCTGCTCACACTGCTCAAGCAGGCGCGCGCCTACGGACTCGGCGTCGTCTTGGCCACCCAGAATCCGGTGGATCTGGACTACCGCGGACTGTCGAACACCGGCACGTGGTTCATCGGACGCTTGCAGACCGAACGCGACAAGATGCGCGTGATGGAGGGACTCGAAGGCGCCTCCGGTGGACAGCCGTTCGACAAGGCCGCGATGGAGCAGACGATTGCCGGCCTCGGCAAGCGCGTGTTTCTCATGCACAGCGTGCACGAGTCGGCGCCGATCACGTTCGAGACACGCTGGACCATGTCGTATCTCGCCGGCCCGATGACCCGCGAGCAGATCAAAACAGTCAGCGCGCGCGCGAGCGGCGCGGTGTCAGCCGGCACCGCCCCGAAGCCCGCGAGCGCGAATGCCATCGCGAGCGGCAGTGGCAGCATGTCGTCGCTCGACCCGTCGGCGTCGGCGCAGGCTCCCGTATTGACGGCGGATGTGCCGCAGTACTTCCTGCCGGTGCACACCGACGGCGGTCCCATCACCTATCACCCGGCGGTGCTCGGTGTCGCCGACGTGTCGTTCGCCAGCGCGAAGCACGGTGTGACCGAGCAACGTCGCGTCGCGCTGTTGGCGACAATGGACGACGGTCCGATCACGCTCGAGTGGGACAACGCGGAGCGTATCGAACTCGATCCGTCGGCGCTCGAGCGCGGACCGACCAACGGGGCGGCGTATGGAGCGCTGCCCAAGGCTGCGACCAACGCGAAGAGCTACCCCGCCTGGAGCAAAGCCTTTCAGAAGTGGATCGTCACCAACGAAAGTGTGTCGTTGCTGCGCAGCGCCGCCTTCAAGCAGACCTCACACCCGGGCGAGTCGGAGCGTGATTTCCGCATTCGACTGCAGTTGATGGCGCGGGAAGCGCGGGACAATCAGATCGAAACGCTGCGCGGCAAATACGCCACCAAACTCGCGTCCTTGCAGGAGCGGTTGCGTCGCGCCGAACAGGCCGTGCAGCGCGAGCAGGCCCAGGCGTCGCAGGCGAAGATGGACACCGCGATCTCCGTCGGCGGCGCCATCCTCGGCGCGATCTTTGGCCGCGGCAAGATTTCCGCTGGCGCCATCGGCAAAGTCGGCACCGCGGCGCGTGGTGCTGGACGCGCCGCGCAGCAGCAGGGAGACGTGACACGCGCCAATGAGAGTGTGCAGGCGCTGCAGCTGCAGTACACCGATCTGGAAGCGGCGCTGCAGCAGGACATCGACGCGTTGGGGGCGACCTACGACGCGCAGCAAGACGTGCTCGAGGCGATCCCGATCAAGGCGAAGAGTGGCGACGTGCACGTCCAGCTGGTGGCGCTGGTGTGGGTGCCGTTCCACCGCGATGCGGCAGGAATGGCAACGGCGGCCTGGCGTTGAGCCGGGCCGCCGTGGGCATGCCGTGCAGTGTGCCGCGCGGTATGCTCAGAATGCGTTGAATGCGTACGCGATCGCGTAGGCAATCAGGAACGCGAGTCCGCCCTGCGCGAGCGACTGCATGTCGAAGCGGATCGAACGGGCGCGCGTGAGATGCGGGGGAACGGGACGGTGCATGGGCGGCTCCGGAGAAAGGGCATGTGCTTTCCGACGCCGGAGCCTACCTCGGCGTAACAGCCTTCCCGTTGAGCGACCAGTCAAAGGGGATTTCCCGCATCCCGAAGCGGCCGGATTCGAGCTTCTTCTTGGTCTCGCCGTCGAACCAGGTAGCCAGATAGCTGCCAAGATCCGAACGTGAATTCCCGAAGTCGGACCGGTAGTAGGTGAAAATGGGGCTCAGTCGCGGGAACGGCGTCTCGATCTGGTTCTTGGTGGTGTCCTTCAGGAACCGCCTGCCCTGGTCGAACAGCTGACGATCTAGCTCGGCGCCAGTGTATGCCTCCGACCGCAGCGGCGGGCTCCCCTTGGCCGCCGACACCAGCGCGAAGTGAATGCGGGGATCCTTGAAATCCTTGCGGATGATCCGGTGTTCCACTTCGTCGAGCGACAGCGTGCGTCCCGCCGCGCGCACGATCGGCTCGCTCCACGGCCCTTTGAGTCGCAGCACACCGAGCGTCCGGTCGATGTTGCGAATGCTTTCCCGCTCCGCGTGCGTGACGATCAGCTGGATGGTGTACGCGTTGTACGCGTTGAGCCAGAACGCCAGTCGCTCCTCGTCGTCGAGACCGGCCAGCGACACCCGCTCGAGCGAGGTGAGGTAGCGGCGAAACGTGGCGGCATCGCGAAAGGCATCGTAGTCCACGAGACCGTCGGTGACGTGCGCGCGCAACAGACTGTCGAAGGCCGAGTGGTCGATCGCGACACGAGCCGCCCGCGGGGCGACCGCTGGTGGAGCCGCCGGCCGAGCCGTAGGCTGAGCCGCCAGTGGCGGCGCAGCGAACAGTACCGCCAGTGCCGAGCGGCGTGCGACATCCGAGACCCTGCGCAGCGAGAATGACATCGTGTATAGTATGGCGATGAGCACGAACTGGTTGTTGGGCATCTGGCGCCTCATGCGCGCCGACGCGTCACTCGACTTCGCCCCGGGTGTACGCATGGAGTTTCTCGTAGACGGCGTGCTTCGCTATCACGTGGACGTCGGCGGTCAGGACCAGGTGGTCGATCTCGTCTATCGCGTGGACGGGGAGATGCTGCACACCGACAATCCCGCCGCGCCACACAGCATGAGCGTCCGGATCGAACACGGTGTCGGCGACGTACTCCTGCTCGACTTCGGCGGCCCGCAGGCGATGCTCGTACGCGAAGTCGAGCATCCCGAGCGTTACATCCAGTAAGCGTACTGCTTCGTCACCATCACGAATCCCGACAACGCCGCATTCGTGACCGCGTGGACCAGTACGATGTCCCCCAGCGACTTCGTCTTCCACATCCACCAGTTGTAGATGAAACCGCAGAGCAGCCCGACTTCCCAGAAGGGGCCATGCTCGCTCGCGAACAGGACGGCGGTGACCACGAAGGCCATCACGTTGTACGTGCCCAGCGGCACCTTCTGCCAGTCGTTGTTCACGATCCAGCGGGGCAGCCAGCCGCGCCAGAACAGCTCCTCGAGAATGGGCACCAGCAGCGCCGCGCGGACCACCCGCAGCATGACGACCAGCGGGTCGGCCAGTTCCGACGGCGCGATCGAGGTCTTTACCGTGCCGGTGATGCTGTTCTGGAACAGCCAGTGCTCGCGCCATCCGGGAAACAGCTGATCGGGCGCCACCCACATGGCGCACACCGCCAGCCCGAGCAGCACGCTCGGCACCACGTGGCGCACGCGAAGCGACAGCACTACGTCCTTCGAAATCGTGAGCATCACCGCGACCAGCACGCCGACGCGGAGAATCGACTCCCACGGCTGCGGGATGGGCAGGGAGGGACCGACCGCCAACAAGATCATGAACACCGCGAACGGCGCGATCCATGGGAGCGACGGGTACTGCCGGGTCAATGATAGTTCTGACATGCACCAATTGTATCGCCGGACGGCCCGCTGTGGCCCCCCAGAGCCCGCTCAGGCGATCACGGGCCGTAGACGATCGGAGAGGTGCCCTGCTTGATGTCACGAGCACCGGCGGCCACGCCCGAGCCCACCGCCAAGCCCGCGGTCAACGCCGTGCCGAGCCCCACGAGCGGAAGGAATGGCACCAACACCGCGCCCAGCAGAAATGCCGCCCCACCGGCGGCCCACGGCGCGATGCCCTTCTGCACGGAATCGACGTAACGCAGTCGGTTGCGGACGAACCGACGGGTGGTGCCGTGGAGCACGATGGCCAGGATGCTGGCGATCGCAAACGAGATGAGAAAGAACACGAAAACCTCCTGAGTATTCGGGAACGGAGCGCGTCACAGAGCCCTGGGCGTCGTGCTACCGCTTCCCGCTGTCCTCCCTAACGCGACGACGGGACGGAGGTTTCAGCTCCGTCCCGTCGTGTCAATCTGCCACGGTCGCGACCATGGTGGTGCGGCCTCAACGACGCCGTGGCATCTCCATCTTCGTGTAGTTGAGCGGCACCGAGAACACGTCGATCGCTAGCTTTTTCTTCTCGATCTTGATCACTTCGATCGGCACGCTCCCGTCGGGCATCGTGACTTTGAGCGGGAAGCCACCGTCGGCCGTCAGCATCTTCTGCCACGCCGGCTCGCTGCCGCGCTGCATCGACGCCAGTGGATTCACGTAGCCGCCAAGCCCCTTCGCCATGCAGATGTCCACTGTCTGTGACGCGCTCGCCACAGTGACGTGCTCGCAGGTATAGCCGGCCACCGTTTCCATGCGCCCCGTGCGCGTGATCTTCGCATCCGCCGGGGTCTTGGCCGCCACGCTCGACGCAGCCTCAGCGATGGGCATCTCCATGTACGTGTTCTGGGCGGCCAGCAACACGTACACTTTCTGCTCCTGGGGAACCGAGATCAGCGCCATGGCTCCGCCGGGCCCGCCAGTCGACACACGCACTTTCCCGTTGCGCACGAGATACTCGATCTCCTGCTGCTGCACACTACCCGCACCCTTGCCCGTCATGCGCATCGTCACCGCGCCTTCAAACGGTTGAGCCAGGAGCACATCGGGCACGACCGCCAGGAAGAACGCCACAGTAAGGGGTACGGAGAACACGCGAGACATCAGCACACTCGGGTAAAAGACATCAGGCGATGCCGTTTCGCATCGCTTTGAGCACAAGCTCGGAGAACCGGTCGATCTCATCCAACGTGGTATACACGTTGGGGGTGACTCGGATCCCGCTGAATTCGGCGTGCACGATCGGCGTCTGCACCACACGGTGCTGCGACACCAACCAGCTGCCGAGCTTCACCGGGTCGAGGCCGTCCACGTTGAAGAAGCCGATACCGCCGCCCCACTTGGAGTCGAGCGGCGTGAGCACCTTCACGCGCCCCTTTCCGTCGGCCAGCAGTCGCTTGGCCCAACGGTCGCGCAGGAACTTGAGACGCGCCTGCTTACGCGCCGCGCCGATCGCGCGGTGAAATGCCAGCGACACCGAAATCGCGTTGTGATTCGCCGCCGGATGCGTGCCGATCTCTTCGTACTTGCGAATGTCGGCTTCCTGCCCCGGGTTGCCCGCCATCAGCGGCCACATCGACTCGATCTTGTCTTGGCGCACATACAGGAAGCCCGTGCCGATCGGCGCCAGCAGCCATTTGTGCAGGCTGGTGCCGTAGTAGTCCACGTCGAGTTCATCGCGCGTGAACGGGAACTGCGCGAAGGCGTGCGCGCCGTCCACGAACGTCACCACACCCTTCGCGCGCGCCATCGCGATCAACTCTTTCACGGGCAGAATCTGCCCGGTCAGGTTCGTGATGTGCGTGATCTCCATCACCCGCGTGCGTGGCGTGATCGCGGCGGCGAACGCGTCCACGATCTGCTGCGGCTCCGTGCACGGCACCGGGAACGACACTTCCTTCAGCACGATGCCATCGCGGCGCGCGCGCTGCTTCCACGCGTTGATCATGCGCCCGTAATTCTGGTTGCTCACCACCACTTCATCGCCGCGCTTGAGATCGATGCCGAAGATCAGTGTCTCGAGCGCTTCCGATGCATTCCGCGTAATGGCCATCTCGTTGGTGCCGCAGCCGAACTCCAGCGCGAGTTCGCGACGTACGATCTCGATGCGCGGCTCCAGCGTCTGCCACATCTGGATCACGGGCAGCTCATTCGAAAAGCGCAGGTCGCGTTCGAGCTGTGCCATCACGTGCGACGGGGCCGGTGAGCAGCCGCCGTTGTTCAAGTTGATCCACGTGCGGTCGAGATCGAACGCACGTTGAATCGGTTCCCAGAAATCTTCGTCGGCGGCAAACGCGTCCGCCTGTGCCGCGTCACCGCGCCAGGCGGGGGCAGCCGGATCGAACAAGGCCACGCCGCGATCCTTGGCGACATCGGCGGCATCGATCAGGCGCCGGATCGCGTGCGGCGAAAATCGCGGCGCGAGCGCGGCGGCGAGGCTGGGCAGGGCGGTCGCCCCGGCCACGGCGGAAACGAAGAGTCGGCGGTCCATGAGGGAACATGCGGCTCGAATCTGCGGATCGCGAGGGTGAAGACGGCGTCACAAATGCCGCCTTTGGGGGCCGGATCGGGATGGCTGAGCCCGCGTTTCATGTCGAGAGGATGAAGACTGTCACAAGTTGGGACCTGTGTCACACAAACTGCGCTTTTCGTTGTGCCGATCGAGCGGAGTCATCCGTCACTACCTCGACTGCACGACGCACGAGGCGCCGAGGGCGGTCATAACATTTTGAACCGTACCCATCGATGTCACTCTTTTCGCGCGTCTCCACTGGCTCTGTGCTGCTCGCCGCCGTTTCTCTGGCGGCCTGCTCCGATGCCACTGATGTGACGAGTCCCGCCGTGCCCGCAGCCGCCCGCCTGGCTGCGGCCGCTTCCTCCAGCGCTGCCGACGACGACAGTACGCAGATCGATTACATCGTGACGTTTGATAGCTCGGAAGCCGACCCCACCGGTCGCGCCCGGGCGCTGCTCGCGCAGCAGAAGGGAAAGCTCAAGCGTGAGTTCAAGTTCGCGCTCAAGGGCTTCTCGGCCACGCTCACGCCGGCCGCTGCCAAGCGACTGGAATCGGCCGACGGCATTTTCCGCGTCGAACAGGACGGCAAGGTGTTCATCACCGAAACCGTCGCGGCGGCGTCGTGGGGACTCGATCGCCTCGACCAGCGCCCGCTGCCGCTCGATGGCTCGTACAGCTTCGCCGGCAACGGCGCGGGCGTCCGCGTCTACATCGTCGACACCGGCATCCTGACCTCGCATGAACAGTTCGCGGGCCGTGCGCTGGCCGGGTACTCGGCCTTCGGCGACAACAACCCGGAAGACTGCAACGGACACGGTACGCACGTCGCCGGCACGATCGGTGGCAGCTCGACCGGTGTGGCACGCGGCGTCAACGTGGTGCCGGTTCGCGTCCTCGATTGTAGCGGCAGCGGATCCTGGAGCGGCGTCATCGCCGGCATCGATTGGGTGACGGGCCAGAAGACGGCCAACAAGTCGATCCCGATGGCCGCCAACATGAGCCTCGGCGGCGGGTACAGCGCCTCGGTCAACGATGCCGTCACGAAGGCGATCAGCGCCGGCGTCACCTTCGCGGTTGCCGCCGGTAACAGCGGCGCCGACGCCTGCACCTCGTCGCCGGCCAGCACGCCGAACGCGCTGACCGTCGGTGCGACGGAGTCGAACGACTACCGCGCCAGCTACTCCAACTACGGCAGCTGCCTCGACATCTTCGCCCCGGGCAGTGGCATCTACTCGTCGTATATCGGCTCCTCCAGCTCCTATGCAAGCCTGAGTGGCACGTCGATGGCGTCGCCGCACGTGGCCGGAGTAGCCGCCTTGATCCTCGGCAGCTACCCGTCCTACTCGCCGGCGCAGGTCCGCAGCGCCATGCTGGCCGGCGGCACCGCGAATATCGTGGTCGGCCCCGGCACCGGTTCGCCGAACGTGTTGCTCACCAACATGTTCGCGGCATCCGTGACGCCTCCGCCCGACACCACCGTGACGCCGCCGCCCGACACGACCACGGTCGTCACGCCGACGCCGACCCCGGTGATCAAGCTCTCGATCGCCAAGCAGGTCACGAAGACGCAGAATACGGCCAGGCTCACGTGGAGCGGCGCAACGACCACGAACGTCGATC